>PXRI01000001.1 GCA_003021005.1 Halobacteriales archaeon QS_1_69_70
AGCACCGGGGTGTCGGCGGTGCGGACCACCCGCTCGGTCGTGCTGCCGAGCAGGTGGTCGGTGACGCCCGTCCGGCTCCGGGAGGGCAGCACGACCAGGTCGACGTTGCCCTCAGCGTACTCGACGATGGCCTCGTGGGGCCGGCCCTGGACGACGGCGTCGACGGCGTCGACGCCCCGGTCGTCGGCCCGCTCGACGTACGCCTCGACCACCTCCCGGCCCTCCCGCTCGAGGGCGTCGACGACCTCGCCGAGGACGTTCGTCACCGATTCCCGCGTGGTGTCGGCAACGTAGAGGACGTGGAGCCGCGCGTCGAAGGTCCTCGCCGCCGCGAGGGCGCGGTCGAACCCCGCCTCGGCGCCGGTCTCGCCGTCGGTCGGATACAGGACGTCGTCGTACATACCCGGGCCGTCGGGTGGCAGCCCCAAAAGCGGTCCGGCGCCCGACCGTACGGGTGGCATCTCCCGAAGGCCGCCGTCACGTGTCCGGCCGGTGACGCGGTAGCCGCCCGCCTCGCGGCAACGTCGCCGGTAGAGGCGACCAGTATGGCACCCATCGCTGCGGCTCCGCGCCCGCGGGGCAACCGTAGCAGACCGGAACCTTCAGGAACGCCCGCCCGATAGGGCTACCAGTGTTGCCGAGGGCGGCCGCCGCCGTGTGGGACACGAGACACCGATGATCGGGGACACAATCGACAACGTCGTGCTCGTGACGGTGGATTCGCTCCGGGCGGACGCGATCAGTCCGTACGACACGGCCCGGCACACGCCGGAACTGGGGGCCATCGCCGAGGAGGCGGCCGTGTTCGAGCACGCCTTCGCGAACGGGAACTGGACGCCGTTTGCCTTCCCCGGCATCCTCGCGTCCCGCCCGGTGTTCGCCGACTCCGGCCGCATCGGCGTCGAGGCCTCCCGGACGCTCGCGTCGGTCCTGTCGGCCGCCGGCTTCGACACCGCCGGGTTCAACGCCGCCAACGGCTTTCTCACGGACCACTGGGGCTACGAGGAGGGCTTCGACCAGTTCGACGCGTTCGTCTCCGACGTCGGCTCGAACATCTACAGCCGGTACCTCGCCGCCCACCCCACGGTGGAGGCGTGGATCCAGCTCGCGACATCGCCGTTCCGCCGGTTCGCCTCCCGGCTCCGCGGCGACGCCGACGACACGCCGTTCCACGACGCCTCCCGGGGGCTCGACGTCGAGCGGCAGGCCACCGCATTCGTCGAAGACGCCGACGAGCCCTTTTTCCTGTGGGTCCACTACATGGACACCCACACGCCGTACACGCCGGCCCCGCGGTACGTCCGGGAGGTCTCCGGCTCCCGGGTCGGCACCCACCGGATGCTTCTGGCCCACACCAAGACCGGCCTGGGCTGGGAGGTCGGCGACCGGACGCTGTCGGACCTCCGGACGCTGTACCGGAGCGCGGTCCGGCAGGTCGACGCCTCCATCGGCCGGCTCCGCGGGGCGCTCGCCGAGGCCGGCGTCGCCGACGACACGGCCCTCGTCGTCGCCGGCGACCACGGCGAGGAGTTCCAGGAGCACGGCCACCTCGCCCACTACCCGAAGCTGTACGACGAACTCTGCCGGGTTCCCCTCATCGTGGACGTCCCGGGCGCCGACGGCCGCCGCGTGGAGGGTGCCGTCGGGCTCGACGCCATCCCGCCGACGGTCTGTGCGGCGGTCGGCGTCGAGCCCGACACGACCTGGACCGGCCGGAGCCTCCTGCCGTCGGTCGTGGCGGGCAAGGCGCCGGCGGACGAGCCCGTAGTCTCGGTGACCGTCCGCGGCGAGGAGGTGACCTCACAGCCGATCCCGCGGGCGCTCGACGACGGCGACCTGCTCGTGGCCGCCCGCACGACGGCCTGGACCTACATCACGAACACGGCGACGGGCGAGGAGGAGCTGTACCACCGGCCGTCGGACCCCAGACAGCAGACGGATCGCTCGTCGGCCGACGGCGCCGAGGAAACGGCCGCCCTCGATCGGCTACGGCCGGCGGCAGACGCCCACACGGAGGCGCTGTCAGGGGCCGGTGCCGACGCCGTCGAGGTCGAGGGCGACGTCGAGACGAGGCTTTCGGCGCTGGGCTACCGGTAGCGATGGTCCGACGCATGTTCCGGCTGGCCGTAGAGGGGCCCGTGGCGATCCAGCTCCGCCGCTTTTTCGTCGTCGGCCTGGTCGCCGCCGGGATCCAGCAGGTACTGCTGGTCGTGTTCGTGGAGTTCGGCGGGCTCAACTTTCTGCTCGCGGCGGCCATCGCCATCGAGATCACCATCGTCTTCCAGTACGTCGTGAACAACGTCTGGACGTTCCCCGCCGACCGGAAGACCGAGCTGACGCCGTACCTGTACGGCCTGCTCAAGACCAACGTCGTCCGCGGAACGGCCATCCCGCTCCAGCTCGGACTGCTGTACGTGTTCCGCGAGATCCTGCTCCTGGATGCCGTGCAGCTGGCGCTTCTGGAGCAGTACGGGTTCGTCCACGGCCTCCTCGGTATCTCTATATCCTCCCAGATAGTGCTGCTGGCGAACTTCTTCGCGATCCCGATCTCGGGCGTCTACCGGTACTTTCTGGACTCCCGGTGGACCTGGGCCTGACCTCCAGCAGCCGCCGGGCCCGCAGGCGGTCCGCCGGACCCAGCCGGGAGAACGGGCCGGAAGCGAAGGCGGCCGCCGGCGACTGGATCCTTGCTTCGGCGCGCCATGTGACTAGGAGTTCCGCCGCGGACGGGCCGAGCAGCACCGCGAAGAGCGGCGCCAGCGAAACCGGGTCACAGGCCAGGGCGGCTAGCTCGTGGGCCTCGACTAAGTTGTTCACCTGCTCGATGACGGCCTCTACGGGGCCCACCGCCAGACGGCCATACCGGCCTCTGCGCGGGTCCTCCTCCAGCTTTGGCCGACACCGCCGCATGACGTCGAACGTGAGGTACTATTGGCAAACTGATACGTCCACGGCCGGCCATCGGACCCGGACTGAACCGGGTCTTAATATTGGATGGCGTTATACTCTCGGATTAGAATGAAAAAAACCGTCTTGGATACTCTATATGGGTATTCTCTGTTCAGCCGACGTAATCTTCCTGACTTAAATCTTCAGGTAGTTTTAAGTATCGAGTCCATCATTTACAAACTGTCATGTCCAGAGATGACAAGGCAGCCGCGACGCGCGAATGGCTCAAGAACCACCCCCGGCTGATCGGTTACATGTTCGCCGTCATGCTCGCCTGGTCGAGCGTCGGCACCGCAATCGCCTCCACGGGCAACACCGGGTAACGCGCCGCTTATTTGTCGGTTAACTCGGCACGTAACTCGGTCACCGAGACCTCGTCCGACCAGTAGAATTTTCCGCCGGCAACGATCGGGAACATCCATCGGTCGAACGCCGTCGCTAGCTCCTCCTCCGACACTGACACCGGCCCCCACCGGTTCGGAACAACCATCCGCTTGCCTTTATAATGCAACTGCAAAAATGTCCCGACACCCATATTCCATGATGCATAGACGGTGCCCTCCACCCGGAATCCACCATCCGCCCCAAGTGATAGCTTCTCGACAGCTGTCGTCCCGCCATCCGGCTGCACCAACGTCGCGTTCCCATCACCAACCACGGTGTACTGGTTCGCAAAGATCTTCGTTTCCCGAATCAGATCTGTGGCCGCACCAATCGGGAACCCGGCGTTCAACAACTCCGCGTACCGCTTCCCGATCACCGTGGCGGCCTGACTGATCACTTCCCGCAGCGTCACGACTCCTGCGATCGCGCCGTTTTCGACCAGTTGTTGGCCCTGCTCATAGGACGAGCACGCATTCAACAGGAACATGTCGGGGCCGACCGAAGTAATCGACTCTACATCAAGGTACCCATCCTGACACCGGAACCCTGCTTCTTCGACATGGCCCACGTAGTGGATGAAGTCAGTGTCTGACTCCAGTACCTCACCTAACTCGTCGGTCGTGAGCTGCTTGTGGGAGGTTACACCGAGCATCAATTCAGGCCGGGAGCCGTACAGCTCCAAGACGTCTTCCTCCGCAGCCATTTCCTCATCGTTAATCACGATGTCGATGGAAATCTGGACTGTGTCATCCGCCAGATTCTCCAACCGCCGAAGATACGACTCGGTCGACAACGAGACGGCGCCTTCGGCCACACGCTGTCCGGCCCAGGCGTGCGAGAGACTGGTACTGTCCGGGAGCGACCGGACGACCTGTTCCGTCCCGCTATATGCCGTTGGGGTCTGTGAGGCCTGGGCCGACACATCGCCGTCCCCCGACGGCCCCCCATCCATACCGATGTCTTTGGACGGGGCTGTCCTGCCATCGGTAGCTGATGTCAGCCGGTTCAAGCGGGGTTCGGGCATCGCCCGGACCACGGCCAGGTCCCTGGCCAAGAACGGGAGGATCGTCGCCTCTTCGGACCGTGGCTCGACGTCCGCCGTCAACTGCCAGTCCGGCCGTTCCAACACGTCCTCCACGTCCGGCAACGGCAACGCCTCAAGCTGCCGGGCAAGCCGTTCCGCTAGCGGCCGATCGTACAGGGTGTCGAGGTCCAGGCCCAACCCCGCGGCTTCCACGCGATCACGCGTGGGTGGTTCCCGGTCAAGGTACCGACGCATTGCTGTTTCGAGCAGGAACGTGTATTGGAGAATGTCCCGCACGTGGTGTTCGAACGCGATCCGTGGCGACCGGGCCGCATAGCCTGCCGCCGACCCGAGTTGGTAAGTCTCGCCGTTGGTTTCGAGGGCGGCTTCCTCGCCGGGCTGGACGGTCGCCCCGAGCCAGTGTGCCAGCGGTGCCACTGGGTACACCCACTCGTATTCTGCAGGTACCCGGACCACGACCCCGGTGTCCGGCGGGCTATGGCCAGCGTCGAACGCCGACACCTCGTCGAACTCGACGAGCGGCGGGCTTCCCCGACGAGCCGGGAACGTCCGCTCCGGACTCCAGGTTTTCATCCCGTGGCCGAACACGGACATTGCTTCCATGACTCCCTGAGGCGTGCGGGTCGTGGTCACGGTCTGGGCCGGCTGTTTGTGTCGCGACATCACGCCCACCACGATCCGCGAATCAGGATCGAACAACAGTTCCATGGCGTCGTCGCGCGGAATCACCGTGAATCCGGTGTCGACCCGCGCAAGGACCTTCATCCCCAATGATGATAACTCGATGATATATTCGTCAGCTGAGAATGCTTCCGGGTCGTCCGTCGGCATGATTTCGCTGACGACATCCCCGGCCGTATCGCGAACCCATATCCCTTTCGGCCGCGGCGTCCGGAGAGATGTGGCCTCGAATGCGACTGCAGTAGTCACCGGATACTCGAAGACGTCGGTGTCGGCTCGTTCGGGATCGACCGGACTATCCGTTTCCAGCGTCGCTGTCGCGTTTTCGATCGGGTCCTGGATATGGATGCCGTCGGCCCCGAGTAGAGACTCGATGCGCGGTTCGATCCCTCGAATCCCCGTTTCGGATTCGTCGGTCAACCCGAACACCTCATGACATGGATTCGCCCCGCTGCAGCCGGGACTGCCGGCCCCCTGGGCGACAACGGCGTACGACGGTGGAGCGAACCCGTCAACATGCGTGCAGTTCCGTATAAAGGAGTTCGCACTTAAAGCCTGGGGCAGCCGCGCACCCAACCGGTCCTTTACAGGTTTTAAAACAAACTTGAACCTGGAATACGAACGTATCTGTTCTCTGCCGGATGGGTCCGGATACCTTCCGAGGTCGGTCTGTCAATACACGCTGACGTCGGCGAAGGCGCCGTCGTATGCGACGTTGCCCGGGTGGGTCGGCTCGGTGCCGGAGAGGAACAGCCGGTCGAGTTTCCCCCAGGTGTTCTCGGAGACGAGGTGGCCGACTTCCGCGAGACACCGGAGCCGGTGGCCGGCGCCCTCGCGGTGGTATATCTCGCTCGGGACGCCTGCCTTGAGCGCCTCCACCAGCGCCTCGGCCGACTCGTACCGCTCCTCGAAGGCGGTCCAGACCTCCCCGACGGTGCCCGGCAGGTGGGCGTACGAGGAGCCGAACGCCGGCAGGTCGAACTCCCGGGCCAGATCGCGGGCTCGTTCGTTGTGGACTCCGAGGTGTTTCGGGTTGTACACCTCGATGCCGTGGATGCGCTCGCGGTGGGCGCGGAGGTCGTGGGCCTCGAGGCTCACCATCGCGAACTCGGGATGGGGCACGAGGACGGCCGCGTCCTGCCGGTCGAACGCCGCCATCGCGGCCTCCAGCGTGATGAAGTCAGGGACCGGGTCGGTGAGCCCGACCGCCAGGACGTGCTTGCGGTTCCGCCAGTTGCCCGTGAACACCTCCCGTGCGGGCACGACCAGCAGGTCGTCGTCGGAGAACCGCTCGGCCCGGGCCTCGACGCGGGGCAGCCGCGTGAAGTGCGGCGCGTACACCACGGCATCGAGCCCGCGGGCCTTCGCCCGCTCGACCACCCCCTCGTCCAGCACTTTGACGTGGGGGTCCACGCGGAACTCGCCCATGGACCGGGTATCCCCGCCGGCCGTTAAGCGGTTGCGATACGCCGCCGTCCGAGGACCGCTCGCAGTGTTCTTCGGGAAGATTCTCGCGGGTCGCTCTGTTCGCGCCGCCCGCGGTTTCTTGACGGTCGACCGCGCGGCTCGCGGCTCATTCCGTTCGCCGCTCGCTCGTCCGGCGACCCTCCCTCCGGTCGGGTCGCCCGGCTCGCGTGTCGTCCCTCCCTTCGGTCGGTGCTCGCGGCTCACTCCGCTCGCCGCTCACCAGTTCGAGGCGCTCCTTCGGTCGCGCCTCGCACCTCCCGCTCGCCCATCCGGCGGCCTCCCTCCGGTCGGCCGTCCGCCGCTCGATTACTTCGAGGAGCGGCTCGCTTCGCTCACCGCTCCTCGCTATCAAGCACGCGGATCTGGTCTCCCCGCACCGTCACCGGGATGGGGACGGTCGCCTCGTACAGCTCGACCGTCACCTGGTCCTTGCCCTCGTCGATGCGCTGGACCCGCGCCTTCTCGCCCTTGAACGGCCCGGCGATCAGTTCGACGATGTCGCCCTCGGCGATGCCCTCGACGTCCGGCTTCGGGCTGAGGAAGTGCTCGACCTCGGCGAGCGACGACTCGCCGGGCACGAGGTTGCGGGCGTGGGGGATGTCCTCGAGGGCGCGCTCGATCGCGGCCGGTCCAGCGGCCTCGACCATCACGTAGCTGGTCAGCGAGTCCGGGGCCAGCGCGGCGTGGATGTCGGCCTCCTCGCGGCTGATGACCATGTCCGCGACGGTCCGCTCCTGGCTCGCGGTGGTCTTGACGGCGTACACCGACATCAGGGCCCTCCCGGGACGAACGACATGATGGCGAAGATGGTGAACCCGAGGAGGCCGACAAGGAGGATGCCGAGCCCCGCGATGGTCGACACCTTCGAGAACTCCTCCCACGACGGCGTGCTCGCCAGCTTGAGCACCCGGACGTACGAGGTCAGGTCCTTCGGCGTGTGCATGTCCGACGGTTCCCGCTCGGGGGTTTTCTACCTGTTGATTGCACGACTCGACGGTCCTACCGGTGGACCCGGATGGATCGACGCCCGCGTTCGGGGAACCGGCGGCGGACCCGTTACTCGACGTAGTCGATCTCGTCGCCGGTCGTCGTGGCGGCGCGCTCGGCCTCGACCTCGCTCTTACCGTAGATCTGGGGGCTCTCGACGCCGGTGACGACGATCATCGTCTCCATCTTGCCGTCGAACTCCTGGTCGACGGAGGCGCCCCAAATGATCCGGGCGTCGGGGTCGATCCGTTCGTATATCTCCTCGACGACGCCCTCGGCCTCCTCGATGGCCATGTCGGGGCCGCCGACGACGTTGACCAGCGCACTGCTGGCGCCGTCGAACTCGACGTCCAGCAGTGGCGAGCGGAGCGCCGACCGGATGGAGTCTTGGGCTTTGTTCTCGGTGTCGGACTCGCCGAGGCCGATCATGGCGACGCCGCCGTTCTCCATGATGGTCTTGACGTCGGCGAAGTCGACGTTGACGAGGCCGGGCTTGGTGATGAGCTCAGTCATGCCCTTCACCGACCGCATCAGGACCCGGTCGCAGATCTTGAACGCGTCCTGCAGTGGCATGTTCGGCGCGTAATCCAGGAGCCGGTCGTTCGGGATGACGATGACGGTGTCGGCGACCGCGCGGAGCCGCTCGAGACCGGCGTCGGCGTTGGCGCGCCGCCGCTCGCCCTCGGCGGTGAAGGGGATGGTGACGATGGCGATGGTCAACGCGCCCGCGTCCTGGGCGGCCTGGGCGACGACCGGGGCACTCCCGGTGCCGGTGCCGCCGCCGAGGCCCGCGGTGATGAACACCATGTCCGAGTCGTCGACGTGCCGGGAGATGTCCTCGAGGTTCTCCTGGGCGGCCTCCTCGCCGATCTTCGGCACGGAGCCGGCGCCCCGGCCGCCGGTCCGCTGTCGGCCGATGAGGATCTTCGTGTCGGCCTCGACCTCGGTGGCGAGATGCTGGGCGTCGGTGTTGGCGGCGACGAGCGTCGCCCCGTGGATGCCGGCGTCGGACATCCGGGTGACGGTGTTGCCACCGGCGCCGCCGCAGCCGACGACGGTGATCTCGGTGTCGAGGTTGTCGACGACGTCCGCCAGTTCCTCGTCGGTCATCGTGCCGGAGCCGTTCACGTCGGTCGCGGCGGCGGTGGAACCGTCCGACGCCGGCTCCCCGGCCGACGTCTCCCCATCCTCTTCGGCCTCGCCGATGGCGTCCTCGATGATCGAGTCCATCTATGTCTGCCGGTGTTGCGCACGCGAGTAAAGTATCTTTCCCCCATGTCTGACGCGCGTCAGACGATTTCACGCCGCTTCCGGGGTGCGATTCGTCCGTAGGAATAAACCACACGCGGCGATATAAAAACGAGCGTCGTCAGCGGGGGAACCGTCGTTCGCGCGCGCTCCGGACGTCGTCCGGCCGGACCGTCTCGCCGTCGACCTCAACCGGTTCGCCGCCGGAGAGTCGGCCGAACGCCGGGCCCTCCTCGACGCCGGCCGCACGGGCGAGGGCCGGATCGAACGCCTCCCGCGAGGCGACGACGGCCGACTCACGCACGTCGACGGTGTCGTACTTCGCCTCGAGGATTGCGGCGAGCCGCTCGACGATCCGGCGCCGATCTTCGGCGTCGGCCAGCACCACCCGGCCGGCGACGAGGGTCCCGCCCTCGACGGTGTCGTACGCCAGCGCCACCCCGTCGACGGCATCGCGGGTCGCCTCCCGGTCGATGCCGGCGGCCTCCTCCGTGAGTTCCTCCGGCAGATCGACCGAAACGTACTCGCCGTCGTAGCCCTCGGCCGGCTCGCCGAGCCGCAGGCCGTCCGTGACGGGCGTCAGTTCCCGTTCGAGCCGCTCGACGAGCGGCTTCGGCACCCCCGTGGTCTCCCGGAGCCAGGTCTCCGAAATCGTCCCGAACCCGAGGTCCTCGATGACCGCCTCGAGTCGCGGGTGCTCGCCCTCGACGAGGGCGAACTCGGCGCCGCTCGTCTCGAAGGCCCTCCCGACAACCGCTCGCGCCCCCTCGGGGTCGCCCATCGCCTCCAGCGCCCAATCGGCGGCCACGTGGCCGACGCGCCAGTCGGTCTCCCGGAGGATCCGCTCGAACCGCGGCGCGTAGTGGCCGCCCCCGAACCCGACGACGGTCCGGGCGTGGGTCGGCGACACGTCTCGCAATGCGAGGATGGCCCGCGCCACCGCCTCGGCGCCGTCGGGGTCGGTCCACTGGGCCTCGCCGCTACCGAGTTCGACGAACAACGACGGGCACCCGACCGCGCTCGGGCCGTGGTGGGTGCACTCGACGCCGACGTCGTAGCCGGCCGGCGCGAGGTCGCCGAACGCCCGACGGACGGCCCTGAGTGCGTTCGGCGCCGCACGGGCCAGCGAGCCATCGCCGCCGCCGTACTCCGCCGGGCCGAAGTTCCCCGTCTTGTGGGCGGTCAACAGCGGCCCGCCGTCCCCGGAGTGCCGCGACGCGAACGCCAGGAGGTCGGGGTCGCCGAACGCCGCCGCTGCCCCGTCGAGGTGGAGATGGAGGTCGTCGAACGTCCTGAGTTCGACGCCGTCGGTCCGGTGGTAGGTCCCCCCGCCCTCGGCGTCCGACCGCCGGTCGTCCTCCCGTGCGGTCCAGGAGTCCAGAGCCAGCAGGTGGTCGCCGATGTGCTCCGAGGCGGCATCCGCGCGGGAGACGACCACGGCGAGCATACCGGCAGTCCGAACCCCGACCGTAAATCGCCGGTGGTCCGGCCGGGCCGGACCCTGGCTCGGTCGTCGAGGGCGCCGTTGCCGGTCCCGTGTGTTCGGCGGTTCGGGAACGCTTTTGCCGGCGGCCGAACCAGTGGTGGCATGGCTGTCTACGGTCTCATCGGCAACCCCGTCGACCACTCCGTGTCGCCGCCGATGCAGGAGGCGGCCTTCGAGGAGCGGGGCCTGGACGCCCGGTACGTCACGTTCGAGCCCACCGAGGACGCGCTCGGACTCGCCGTGGCGGGCGCCCGCGCACTCGGCATCGCAGGCCTGAACGTTACCATCCCGTTCAAGCAGTCGGTCCTCCCGCTCGTCGACCCAGACCCGCTGGCGGACCGGATCGGCGCGGTCAACACGGTCGACTTCGACGGGGAGCCGACCGGGCACAACAC
The DNA here is from genome assembly GCA_003021005.1 of Halobacteriales archaeon QS_1_69_70. GTDB lineage: Archaea > Halobacteriota > Halobacteria > Halobacteriales > Haloarculaceae > Natronomonas. Next base: position 10,643 of record PXRI01000001.1, read on the forward strand.
CGACGCCGAGGGGCTCATGCGCGCGTTCGAGTATCACGACGTGCCGCTCGGTGGCACGGCGGTCGTGGTCGGGGCGGGTGGCGCGGGACGGAGCGCCGCCGTCGCGCTCGCCGATGCCGGCGCCACCGTCCGGGTCGCGAACCGGACGGTCGGACGCGCCGAGGCCCTCGCCGACGACGTCCCGGACGCCACGGCCCACGGCCTCGACGCCCTGGAGCCACTGCTGGCGGACGCCGACCTCCTGGTCAACGCCACGAGCGTCGGCTTGGAGACCGACGAGACCCCCGTCCCACACTCCGCGCTCCACGGAGACCTGGCCGTGCTCGATGCCGTCTACGCCCCGCTGGAGACCAGGCTGCTGCAGGACGCGAACGAGGCCGGCGCCATGACCATCGACGGCGCCTGGATGTTGCTGTTCCAGGGCGTCGCCGCGTTCGAGCTGTGGACCGGGCTGGACGCCCCGGTCGAGGCGATGAACCGCGCGCTCCGGGCGGCGCTGTAGCACCGCCCGCCGTGGCCCGGGTTTAAGTACGAGCCGGTCGTTCCCTCGACCATATGGTGTTCAAGCTGATACGGTCCATCCTCGGACTCGACCGATCGCACTCCACCTACGGGACCGACGTCGCCGTCGAGGAGGACGAGGAGGCCACGGCCGCGGCCGGCACTGACGCCGCCGGGTCGACCGACTCGCTCGCGGACACGTCCGACGACACGGCCGGCGCCGCCGAACCGGCCGAGGCCGCCGGCGCCGCCTCGACCGAGACGGACACAGACCACCCGGACCCCGACGCCGACACACCCGAAGAGGCCGCCGCCGCGGGCACCGACGCCGCGGCCTCGACCGGATCCATGACCGACGAGCCGCCAACGGACGACGCGGCCGCGGAACCGGCCGAGGCCGCCGGCCCGACCGACGAGGAGGCCGACGCGGGCGGCATCCCGGTCGAGGAGGTCGACGGGATCGGTCCGGCCTACGCCCAGCGGCTGAACGACGACGGCATCGAGACCGTCGGGGACCTGCTGGCGGCCGACCCCGAGGCCCTCGGAGAGGCAACCGACATCTCACCGAAGCGGGTCACCCGCTGGCAGGATGCCGCCGAAGGCGTCTGATCCCCCGCCACCTCCCACTCGGGCGCTTTCGATCTGTGCGACTGATCAACTACCGTACGGCCCGCGCGTCGGCGGTCGACCACACGGCCCATAGGCGACATCAACCGAACCAGCACCGCGCGGGCGAACACCCGGGTGACCGATGCAGTACCACGTAGACGGACAGCTCGTCCCCCGGTCGGAGGCCACCGTCAGCGTCGAGGACCGCGGGTTCCGCTACGGCGACGCGGCCTTCGAGACCACTCGCGCCTACGGCGGGGACGTCTTCCGGTGGCCGAGCCACGTCCGCCGACTGCGGCGGACCTGCGAGACGCTCGGGATGCCTGCAGCGGTTCCCGACGACCTCGCGGTCCGGGTGGCCGACACGCTGGAGGCCAACGACCTCCGTGACGGCTACGTGCGCGTCTCGATCAGTCGGGGCGTCATGCCCGGGAAACTGACTCCGACGACGGACGTCGACCCCACGGTGGTCGTCTACGTCCGGGAACTCCCCCGCGGTGGCACCGCCGGCGAGTCCGTGTGGGACGGACCGGCCGTCGTCCAGTCGGTCACGACGCGCCGGATCCCCGACCCGGCGCTGCCGACCGATGCCAAGACCCACAACTATGTCAATGGAATCCTGGCCCGCCTGGAACTCCGCCGGGCCCGAAACGACGACTACGATCCCGACGAGGCACTGATGCGCGACGTCGACGGCAACGTCGCGGAGGGAGCGACGAGCAACCTGTTCTTCGTCGACGACGGCGTCCTGAAGACGCCCGAAGCGGGGTCCCTGCTCCCGGGGATCACCCGCGAGACCGTCCTGGAGCTGGCGGACGAGGAGGGGTTCCCGGTCGAGACCGGCCGCTACAGCCTCGAGGACGTCCGCGGGGCCGACGAGGCGTTCCTGACGAACACCACGTGGGAGGTCCGACCGATCGAGGCGGTCGACGGCATTGAGGTCGGCGGCGGCCCGATGACGGACCTGCTCGCGCGGCTCTACGACGAACGGGTCGAAGCGCAGTGCTACTAGAAACCGGGACCCCCTATGCGGTCACGAGCAGCCCCGGGTACGTCAGGCTCTTTCTCCGAGGACTGCGGCGGCGTCGAGGTCGGCCTCGGGACCGACGGCGACCACGTCGCCGTTGGCGGCCAGGCCGAGCGCGACCAGATCACCGAGGACCTCCATACCCCGATTCGCTGCCCGACGTTTATATACGAGCCGGGCGCCCCGACTGCATGGACGCCCAGGCCCGCGTCGCCTCGTTCGTCGACGAGCACGATCTGGACGCGCCCGCTGCCTATCGACTGCTCGACACCGTCTCGGAACTCGGCGAGGTGGCCAAGGAGGTCTGTACCTCCACCGAGTACGGCGACGACCCGTCGGCGGTCGACGTGTCGGCCGACGAACTCGGGGACGCCCTCTTCGCACTTCTCGCGCTGTGTAACGTACTCGGGGTCGACGCCGAGGCGGCCCTGGAGGCGTCGCTGGCGAAGTACGAGGAGCGACTGGTGGCATCCGGCAGGGCCGGCAGCGCCGAGTAGCGAGCAGGCGGAACGTGGGGCGGTGTGTCGACGGTCCGTGTTCCGCACGCCGGCCTCGGCGGACCGTCGCCGGTCGTCAGGTCACGGGAGGGTTGCTCCCCTTCTCCGGTATAAACTACCGGGTGAGCACCCGCCGGGGTTCGAAGCACCCGCCCGACGCGTTTCAGTAGAACTCCCGGACCAGGTCCATCGCGTTCTCCGGGGCGCCGTCGGGGATGTCGACCATCGGCTCCTCGACGCCCTCGCGGGTCTCGTAGCCCACCGAATCGTCGTCCTGATAGATGACGCCCTGGTACTCCCTGTCCCGGTCCATGATGAGGTCCGATGCGGCGTCGTAGTCGCCCCGGTCGTGGTCGAACTCCTCGTCGCCGACGTCGACGATGGACTCACGGAAGTAGTCGTAGGTGTCGACGTCGTTAAACGTCACGCAGGGCGAGTAGACGTTGACGAACCCGAAGCCGTCGTGCTCGATCGCCTCCCTGACGACCTCGGTGTGGCGCTGGCTGTCCGAGGAGAACGACTGTGCGATGAACGTCCCGCCCGCCGCGAGCGCCAGCGCCAGCGGGTTGACGGGTTGCTGGTTGGTGCCGTCCGGCGACGTCGAGGTCTCGAAGTCCTCGCGGGACGTCGGGGAGAACTGGCCCTTCGTCAGCCCGTAGATGCGGTTGTCCATGACGACGTAGGTCATGTCGACGTTCCGGCGGACGGCGTGGATGAAGTGGCCGGCACCGATGGAGTAGCCGTCGCCGTCGCCGCCGGCGACCATGACCTCCAGCTCGGGGTTGGCGATCTTGACGCCGGTGCCGACCGGGAGCGCGCGCCCGTGGACGCCGTGGAGCGCGTAGCTGTGCATGTAGGTCCCGATCTTGCCGGAGCAGCCGATACCGGCGACGACGAACGTGTTGTCGGGGTCGTTGCCGGTGTTCGCCAGCGCCTTCATCATGCCGTTCATCGTCCCGAAGTCGCCACAGCCGGGACACCACGTCGGTTGCTTGTCGGACTTGAAGTCCGTAAACCGGACGTCGGAGCTCACGGTCAGGCCTCCACCTCCGCGCCCGCCTCGGGAGCTTCGCCGAGGGCGGCTTGGACCTCCGCGGCGAGTTCGTCGGCCTTGAAGCGGACGCCGTCGTACTTGTTGATCCGTTGGACCCGTGTCAGGGCGTCGTGCTCGATGAGGTCGGCGAACTGGCCGGTGGCGTTGCACTCGACGACGATGACGTCCCCGGCGGCCTCGATCTCCTCGGTCAGGTCCGGCCGGGGGAAGAGGTACGGCACCGAGAGGAACCGGACGTCGATGCCCTCCTCGGCGAGTGAGTCCATCGCCTCCTGCATGGCGCCCTCGTTGGAGCCCCACGAGATGACGAGGGTGTCGGCGTCGGGGTCGCCGAACTCGCGGTAGCTCCACTCCTCCCGCTCGATGGCGGTCTCGACCTTCCGGTCGCGCTTGTCGACCTGCGTTACGCGCATCTCCCCGGCCTCGGTCCGGCGGCCGAGTTCGTCGTGCTCGAGACCGGTCGACATGTGGGCGCCCCCGTCGGTCCCGGGGAAGGCCCGCGGGCTGATGCCGTCGTCGGTGATGGCGTGGGGCCGGAACTGGCCCTGGTCGTTCGTCCACTCGGCGACCGACTCGTCGTCGACGACCCTGCCGCGGTCGACCTCGACGGCGTCCATGTCGAACTCCTCGGGTTCGAACGTCTGCTCGGTCACCGCCAGCGCCAGATCGGCGGTGAGATACACCGGCAGCTGGTAGCGCTCGGCGAGGTTGAACGCCTCGACGGTCCGGTCGAAGCACTCCGCGACGGTCGTCGGCGCGACGACGAACCGCGGGACCTCGCCGTGGCCGCCGTACAGCATCGCGTTGAGGTCGCCCTGCTCCTGCTTGGTCGGCATCCCGGTCGAGGGCCCCGACCGCATCACGTTGCAGATGACGAGCGGGGTCTCGCTGGTGGCGACCAGTCCGAACGTCTCGGTCATGAGGTCGATGCCGGGCCCGGAGGTCGCGGTCATCGACCGGGCGCCGGCCCGGGCGGCGCCGAGCGCCATGTTGACCGCGGCGAGTTCGTCCTCGGCCTGGACGACGATGCCGCCGTAATCCTCGATGCGGCCCTTCAGGTACTCCATCACGTCCGTCGCGGGCGTGATGGGGTAGCCGGCGTAGAACCGACAGCCGGCGGCCAGCGCGCCCATCCCGATGGCCTCGTCGCCGTTGAGCAGCACGTAGTCGTTGTCGGTCGTCTCGACGTCGTAGTCGGTCGTGACCTCGACCTCCTCGCGGACGTACTCGGCGCCGAGGCGGGCGGCCGCCTGGTTGTTGTCGACGATGGCCTGGCCCTTGCCGCCGAACCGCTTCTCCAAGGACTCATCGAGGTAAGCGATGTCGAAGCCGGTGACCTCACAGGCGGCGCCCAGCGCGACGATGTTGCGCATGATGGCGCCGCCGGCCTCCTCGGCGAGGCGCTTCAGCGGGACGTCAAGCCCCGTCATGTCGCCGGGGGCCTCGAAGTCGCTCATCATCGTGCGCTCGCCGTCGAAGATGATGACCGACCCGGCGTGGAGTTCGTCCGTGTTCTCCTCGACGGTCCGCTCGGTCAACGCGATGAGGATGTCCAGCCTGTCGACGACGCTCTCGACCCGGTCGACGGACGTCCGGACCTTGTAGGCGGTGTAGCCGCCGCGGATGCGGGAGGCGAAGTCCTTGGAGGTAAAGACGTGTCGGCCCGCCCGCGAGAGCGCCTGGGCGAATATCTTGCCGGTGGAGTTGATCCCATCGCCGGCTTCCCCGCCGATGGCCCAGTTGAGGTCTGCTGGCATGCTACGTCGGGGTTCAGGACGACGAACCGTAAGCCTTCTGAATGTCGCCACCCGCAGCCGGTTTCGAGCCGTTCTACCCGGCGCAGACGGCCGTTTCGGTCGCGGCCGACCGTTGCCCGTCGCCGGGGCCGCCCGGCCGGTTCGAAAGCGCCTTCCCGCCGACCCTGCACGGTCCGGTATGGACGCCACCGAGACGACCGTCGCCGCCGTCCGCGACGCCGGCGACGACGCGCTCGCCGTCGACCTGGAGACCCCGACGGGGTTCGAGGCCGAGCCCGGCCAGTTCGTGAAGCTCACCACGACCGTCGACGGCGAGTCCGCGAGCCGCTTCTACACCATCTCCTCGCCAAACACGCTCGGCACGTTCACGTTCACCGTCGGCTTCGACCCCGAGGAGGCCGGCCCGTTCAGCGACTACCTCCGCGAGCTCGATGCGGGCGACGTCGTCACGTTGAGCGGTCCGTTCGGGCGGAACTACTACGAGGACGAACCCCGCGTCGTCGTGGTCGCCGGTGGCCCCGGCATCGGGCCCGCGGTCGCCATCGCCGAGCGCGCGCTCATGGAGGGTAACGAGGCGGCCGTGGTCTATCGCGACGACGCACTCATCCACGAGGCCCGACTCGCCGCTAACGCCGCAGCCGGCGCGGACGTATTCGCCCTGAGCGGCGAGGAACCGCTGACTGACGCCACCGCCGCGGCCCTCTCGGGCGCGGACGGCGAACAAACGTTCGTCTACGGGTTCAGCGACTTCCTCGCGGACGCCGAGGCGGCCATCGCGGCCGCCGGCTTCGACCCCGACGCCGCGAAGGCCGAGAACTTCGGGTAACTCCCCTTCCATCCGGGACCAAAGCGCCCGGTATCTCGGCCAGCAGCTCGGAACCCAACCGCTTTAGCGCCGGAGAACGTCAGTACGACCATGTCGTCCGGCCCAAGCGACGGGACGAACCCGTCCGCCGAATCGCCGTCACCAAATTTCGAGACGGTCTTCGGGGCAATCGATATCCCCGCGCTCATCCTCGACGCGGACGGGGACGTGGTCGTCTGGAACGAACCGCTGGAGGCGTTGCTCGACGTCGACCGGGCAGCGGCCGAGGCGGTCGACGAGATCGGGACGATGATATACGAGGACCGCGAGTTAATTCTCGCCGAAAAGGTCTGCCGGCATCCCGAGACCGCCGACGAGTTCTACGACGTCGGGGTTGCCGACAGCGACTACGCGCTGCTGCAGGCGGACGGCCACCCCACCTACGAGGACACGAGCACGGCGACGGGCGGGTCGGGCGCCGACCTCTGGTTCCTGGCGACTCCGCTGTACGTCGATGACGAGTTCGTCGGTGCGATCGAGTTCGTTCAGCAACGGGCCGACTCGGAGCGCCGCCGCCGGGAGATGGAGGAGCTGATCGACGAGTTGCGGGAGGCCCTCGCCGCGTTCCAGGCGGGCGATTACACCGCCCGCGCCGAGTACGCCGTCGCGGAGAGCATCCTAGAGGACGAGGAGGTGGAGTTGCTCGACCAGGTCAACGACCTCGCGCAGATGCGCGAGGTCCTCCGCACGCAGGTCCGGGAGACGGAGCAGACGAAGCGACAGCTCGAACGCCGCAACGAGCAACTCGAGCGACAGAACGAGCGGCTCGAGCAGTTCGCCAGCGTCGTTTCCCACGACCTCCGGAGTCCGCTTAACGTCGCCCGCGGCCGGGTCGAACTGGCGCGGGGGGACGGCGAGCCCGAGCCACCTCGAGGACGCCTTGAATGCGATATCGCGGATGGAGGCGCTCATCGATAACTTGCTGACGCTCGCACGCGGAGACGACACGGTCGGCGAGGTCGAGGGAGTCGACCTTGCCGACGCCGCCGCGGACGCGTGGGATGTCGTCAGTACACCGGGGGCGACGCTCGAGGTCGCCGCGACCGGGACCGTCGAGGCGGACCCGAGCCGCCACGTCCAGCTGCTCCAGAACCTGTTCATGAACGCCGCCGAGCACGGCGGCAGCGACGTGACCGTCACCGTCGGGGATCTGCCCGACGGCTTCTTCGTGGCCGACGACGGGCCGGGCATCCCGCCGGAGCGTCACGACGAGGTGTTCGACGCCGGGTACTCCACCGGCAGGGACGGGCACGGGCTCGGCCTCCAGATAGTCGAGGCTATCGCGGAGAGCCACGGCTGGTCGGTGGCGCTTTCGGACAGCGCGGACGGCGGCGCCCGCTTCGAGATCGCCGGCGTCGATTGCCCCGACGGATGAGGTGCCGCACTCGTTTAGGTCAGTGCTCGACGAACTCCACGAGCACGCCGCCGGTCGAATCCGGGTGGAGGAAGGCGACGTCGTGGCCCCACGCTCCATCGCGCGGTTCCTCGTCGATCAATTCGACGCCGACGTCTTCGGCGGTCTCGAGGGCTGCGTCGATGTCCTCCGTCTCGAGCGCGACGTGGTGGAGGCCGGGACCGTGGTTCTCGAGGTACGCCGCGATCGTCCCGTCGGCCGTCGGTTCCAGGAGTTCGAAGTAGCCGTTCTCCAGCGACATGAACATCACCTTCAGGTCGCCCAACCACTCCTCGTGGGCGATCTCGCAGTCGAACAGATCCTCGAAGCGGAACGCGAGGCTCTCGGCGTTCTCCGTGGCGACGCCGGCGTGATGGAAGCGCATGGTCGAGGGATCGAATGCCGGCGAGAAAAAGCCCGCCGGTCGAAACGAGGGTGAACGGCTGCATGCTCGTCTCGGGTCCTGATACCCGGGTGGACGCCGTCACCGTTGTTGCCGTCGGACAGCCGATGCCTGGGTGTATGTACAAACGAGTTTTCACATTCCGGCATCGCTTTTCCCCCGGAGCGACATCCGCGACCGTGAACCGCCGGCAGCTACTTCGTGCCATCGGGGTCGGTGCGTCGGGGAGCGGCCTCGCCGGCTGCAATACCGGTCTAGGCGATCCGACGGGGACTCCGACGGGAAGCCGGACACCCACCCGCTGGGATGGCGGCCCGACCGCGACACCGATCGAGGAGGATCCACCCACCTACGGGGCGAGCGGGAGCCGGACGGTAGAGTTGGCGGGGGACCCGTTCGTCGCGGCGCGGGTGGATTCGATGCCGAAGCCGGTGCCGTTCCAACCGTGGATCGAACTCCTCGAACAGCCGTCACGTACTCGCGAGGGCCGGATCAGGGTGGGGATGACGAACCGGGCTGACCGGTCATATGCCCTGTATGGTGTCTTTCCCCACCCGATGGCCGGCAGTCGGAGTGAGTCACGTATCGCCGTCGGTGAGTACGATGGGTCCACCCAGGATGGCTGTCCGAGGGAGCTGCGTCGGGTCGGCGAGAGTGTCAGTGGCCACCAGTGGGTCAAGCCCCATTTCGGTATCTCGACGACCCATGCCATCTTCGTGACCCACGAGAAGGACGTCTGCTTTCCGGAGGGTAAACACCGCTTCACCGGCCACCGAGAGGTCTACGGTGACCCGGCGGATGACGAGCCGTTGCTCGCCTTCGAGTGGGCGTTCAGCCTGATCGTCCAATGATCCGGACCATGTTCCGAGGACCGACCCAATGAACGTGTCTCGCCGGGAGATGATAGCGATGTCGGCTGTGGCGGGTCTCGGCGTGACGAGCGGGTGTTCACTCCTCGGTGAGGACGCCGGGACCGGTTCTGGCACCACCGGTTGGGGAACCAGCCGATTTATCCCCGACACAGCCTTGGACCTGCCGTCGCCGTACCGGATCAAGTGGCTGTCCGAGGACCGCTCCGGACTCCGATCCGGGGGCCGGTCCACCGTCTGGGCGGCCCAGCCCGTGTTCGAAGCCAATCCCACGGATCGGCTCCTCGCGGGGGTCTTCTTCGGCTACGTGAGCGAGCTGTACGCGAATCAAGAACGGTACGAGCCGTACCCGGTCTTTCCCGACCTCGGACCCACGGCGACCCCCGCGGAGCGGGACTTCGATTCGGCGGTCGGGACCACCGAGCGGCTCCTTCGGGTTGCCCACACGACCGTATTCGTTGGATCGTACGACGTCGAGGAACTCGACGCCCGGGCCCCGGCGTTCGAGCGAGTGGGCCAATCGGGCGTATTCACTATCTTTGCCCGTGGTGGAACGGTGGCTGGAGAAACCGATGCACCGATCCGACCGCGGGCGAGGGTCTTTGCTGCCTCGTCGGATGCCGTCATCTTCCCGGCTGCCAACGATCGCCAGGCGCTGACGACACTCAGAAAGGTTCTGGACACCGGACTGGGTGAGCGCCAGCGGTTGATCGAATCAGGTGACGGCCAGGCGTGGGCGGTCTCGGTCGCCGGCGACGGCGGTATCGTGTTCGGCCTCTGGAGCCGTCGGACGGGGACTGACACCGACATCGACCTCTTGGCAGAAGCGGTCCCGGAGGCGTCGTTCGACAGAATTCCGCGGGTGGGCCCGACGCGTGGTGAGGTGTATTCGGTCTCGCTGACCCCGTCGGAACTGACGGGCGAGTTTGCGGCGGTCTACCCGGACCAGCAGCAACCGGATCGAGACACGATCGACGCGGCAGTCGGGCATTCGGCAGCCTCCCGAGACGTCACCGTGGACGGCCGCCGCGTTTCTGTCACCGCTACCTGGCGGAGGCCCGCATCGTCGATGACCGGCGAGTAGTCCGGTCCCGTGTACTGAAACCGCTACGCAGGATGCCGGGAACAGATACATGGCGTCGGCCGCCGATCGGTGTCCGATGAGCCTCTTGCCGTCCGATTCGGACGTCGTGGCCGATGGGGAGCCTCGCGTCGTCGGGCTGGACGGCGAGGAGGCGGACGTGCTGCTGGACGCGCTGTCCTCGGAGAAGGGCCGACGGCTCTTTCTGGCACTCAATGACGAGCCGGCACCGCCCGGTGAACTGGCCGAGCGGCTCGACGTCTCGCTGCAGAACGCGCAGTACCACCTGAACAAGCTGGAGGACGCCGGCGTTATCGAAGTCGTCGATACCGCCTACTCGGAGAAGGGCCGGGAGATGGACGTCTACGGGCCGGCCGACGACCCGCTGTTGATCTTCGTCGGTGAGCAGGCGGAGTCATCCGGGTTGCGGACGGCGCTTTCGCGGCTGTTCGCCGGCTGGCTCGCGATCGGGGTCGGGGCAGTGGTGATCCAGGAGCTGTTCGGCCGGAGCCTCCTCATGCCGGCGGCCGACTCGGGCGCCCCGCCGGCCGGGAGACCGACGACGACCTCGCCTGCTGGGGAGACAGCGACTTCGACCAGCAATGCCACTCCGACCACAGCGCCGGATGCCACACCAACTGCTGGCGTCGATGGCAGCGCAGGTGGCGGTGCCGGGCAGGACGGAGCGGTCGGTACGACAACGACGCCGGACGGAACCGCAACCCCGACGCCGGACGTTGTGACACCGAGCCCCGGCGACGGAGTCGGGCCGGCCGAACTGCTGGAGGGGCTGCTATCGACAGGGATGCCACCGGGCGTGGCGTTCTTCCTCGGCGGCTCCATCGTGTTGACACTACTTGTCGGAATCGCGTACGTCCAACGGACCTGACGGCGGGCCCCTCGCCTGGAGTCCGATAGCGACGTGGGACCGGTTCGCACTTGCGTTCGGCGTCGATGACAGACTGGGAACCGTTCACACCCCGCCGCGGTACTCGCCGAAGACGTCCCGCATCGCGTCGCAGATCTCGCCGGTCGTGGCGTAGACCTTCACGGCGTCGACGATGTACGGCATCACGTT
>PXRI01000002.1:0-23965 GCA_003021005.1 Halobacteriales archaeon QS_1_69_70
ACGGGACCATGATCTCGTAGTCCTCGCCGAAGTCGCCGACGATCATCAGGATCTCCTTGGACATTGGTACCACCGTTCGCACGTCGGAGTGCGGTCGCAATAAATCCGGATGGAACCTGCCAGACGCCCGTCAGGTCCCTGTCGTGCTCCGCCGGCCGGCACAGTCGGGGGTAGCTTTACGTCCGGGACCCTCGAAGCAGGCGGGTACCCGCCATGTCCAGCTACACTGTGGAGGTACCTGACGGCGAGGAACTCGGCGTCCGCGTCACCTGCGATGATCACGGGACGACCGAGGAGTTCCACCCCGCCCGCCGGACGGTGGCCTTCTTCTGCGACCGGTGTGGCTACGAACTCGAGGTCGACGTCCGGGCAACCGACGACTGGCGCGACCTCGGCGAGATGTGTTGAAGGGGCCTGGCACGACGCCGATGGGAGGATGGCAGTTGCTGGGCGGTGAGGCTGCCGCGACGTGACGGCGAGGCGGCGAGATAGTTGTTCTTCACGTCAACGCCAGCAGCTCAGCTTCGACTACGACCGGCCCATCGCGCCTTGGCGCTCCCGTTTTCGGGCGATCATACGGTGGTAAAGATACTTGTGTCTGTGTGATCAAAGCATCACCATGGCAGTTGAACACGACACCGACGTGGAAGATGTCGAACTTGGGAACGGCGATACCCTCGCTGAACGTCTTGAGAAGGTGGATATCGAGTCCCATGAGACGTGTTCGACTGAAGAAATGCGGAAGCTGTTTGATCTTTGAGTCTTCTGTGAATGGGCGGTATTGATTCAGTAGAGCTCGTCGAGCAGTGGGTCAATGCTGATTTATCTTCCTCGACTTTCAGCGAAGAGGAAATGGAACGGGTATTAGATGACATTGATGAACTAGAAGAGCATCTAACCGTGTGGGGCCGGCGGCTTACCAAATGCGTCAAGATACTTTCCGATACGGGGAACGAGACGATATATCGCCGGAGAGAGGGCGACCTGCGGAGTTATTTCATCAGGGCCGGGGATACGCTCTACTGTATTGGAATCGGGAAGCGGAAGAAGACGTTCGACCGTGACCTCACTCGGATCGTCGAGCGGGCCGAAGAACATCGGTCTGAGTCGTAGGATCTATTCTCCTTCCCCACAGCGAGATGCGGCAGGCGCAAACATGGATGATGGGCAATTGGACGGTCATCTACGTGTGGGGATATATAAATGCCCCGTCGTAGTATAGCGTATGCAGACCCACATCGTCCCGGTCGGCTTCGACTACGACCGGCTGATCGCGCCCCTGGTGCGCGACCAGCTGGACGTCGACCGGGTCGTGCTGCTGGAGGGTGCCGTCGGCAGCGAGGCCAATGTCGAGTACTCCCGACGGCTCGCCGAGACGCTCGACCAGGACTACCGGAACCTGCTCGGCGCCGGGACCGAGCGGGTCGTCGTCGAGGACGTCTACGACTACGACGCGGCCTTCCTTTGCGTTCGCGACGGCGGCCCACTCCATCATGGTCGAGCGGGAGGGCGACCGCGACCGCATCCACACCTACTACACCGTCCCGGAGAAGTACCTCGAGACGGAGCTGGCCGAGGAGCTCCGCGCGGGGACCGAACTGCTCGCGGAGCTTTTGGACGGCGACGTCGACGACGACCGCATCGCCGACCACCTGGAGGTCGCCCGCGAGCTACTGGCGGAGTTCGACGAGCGCGGCACCACCATCGGCGCCAAGCAGTTCGGCGACAGCCACATCATCGAACTCCCGGTCGCCTCCTTCTCGAACGTCAAGCCGTTCGAGGAACTGATCCTCTTCACGCTCGGCGAGCACGGGGAGTTCGAATCCGTCTCCGAACTCGCCGGAACGCTTGCCCGCGAACTCGGCGAGGAGTATACCGACTCGTTCCGCTCGAAGGTCATCTACAACGTCGACCGACTCGGCCCGGGCGGGAAGGGATACGTCGAGCAGGACGAACACGGGAAGTCCTACCGGACGCGGCTCTCCCGCATCGGGGAACTGTGGGTGCGCTCTCACGCCGACCAGTCGGAGCTGTAGACGGGGTGTAGCAAACCCGGGAGACGCCGGGTGGGTGGGTGGGACGTCCCCCCAGGACGGTCGGTTGACTGCGTTAGCGGGGTGAGACAGTGAACCTGATCTTGGCGACGCCGGGGAGCCGGACCGTCCGCACGCGGCCCGGCGGGCGGGCGAGCCGGGCAGCCAGCGTTCGGCCGAACGCCGCGGTGGCGCCGACGGCGGCGAGTGCGGCAAGCGAATACAGCGGGTAGCTCACCCCGAGAATGACACCGCCGAGGAGGGCGGCGAACAAGAGGAGCCCCCCTGGTGAGGGGTCGTCGGGCGGCGATGCGGTCTGGGAGAGCGGATACGTGTGCATGGGTGGATACCCGTCAGAACTCCACGCGGAAAAAGCCTAAGATTTCGTATGGAAATTGAGACTCGGTACCACGGACCGATGGATGAATCCGGTCGTTCAGTGGTTTTGATACCGTGTAAGGAGTACCATGGTGGCCGTTCTGGATATATACGTATCGTTATATATCTGTCTCGACTCGGGCACGCTGTTTCTCGACGTGGGTCGCCAACGCGATGTAGACGGAGACGACGAGCAGGACGAACGCGCCGGCGCCGGCCACGCCGAGGGCGTCCGCGCCGAGGAACACCGGTGCGTCCCGGCCGAGCGGGATGTAGGTGTGGTGTGGGTCGCCCAGCACCGGGACGAAGTAGTCGACGGTGGCGTTGACGGTGTACCACAGCGTCGCGACGCCGACCGCCCGGGGCCGGAAGTCGGCGATGCGGTGCAACAGGAATGCCTGCAGCACCATCGCGGCGTGGCTCCAGATGAGGAACTGACGCATGGCGGGGTCGAGATACGAGAAACCCTCGTAGAACGCGAGGTGGACGTAGACGGTCCAGCCGCCGAGGATGACGTTCCCGAAGAACGCCAGGGCGGTCAGCCACTCCTGTGGGTGGCCGAGCTTCCAGGCTGCGAGCGCGAGCGCGACGAGTAGCGTGGCGACGGGACTGTCCGGCACGAAGAGCCACATTGGGACGGGGGTCCGTTCGAACTGGAACAGGTAGAAGTAGAAGCCGAAGGCGGTGCCGGCCAGGTTGACGGCGACGACCAGCCACGCCAGGTTCAGCCCGACGTTCTCCAGCCACGCCGGCAGCGGCGCGACGTACCGCGGGAGGTCCTGGCGCGGCACGTTCGAGTCCAGCAGGCCCCGCGTGCGGTCAGTTAGGGCCTTCTCGCGGCCGTCGGTGCGCATACCGCACCCACCGGCGCGGACACCAAAACTTCCACGCCGGGCGTCCGCGGGACGCCGCCCCGGCGGTGCGCGCGGAACCGCCCCTCGCACGGCCGGGCGACTCGGGGGTTGGCGAACGGCACGGGTTAAGTGTGTCCGACCCGTCGATTCCGGTATGCGCGACACGGACTTGGAGGACCTCCGTCGCGGGACGGACCTCCTCAAGCGCGGCTTCGCCAAGATGCAGAAGGGCGGCGTCATCATGGACGTCGTCACCCGCGAGCAGGCCCGCATCGCGGAGGACGCCGGCGCGGTCGCCGTCATGTCCCTGGAGGCCGTCCCCGCGGACATCCGGAAGCGCGGCGGCGTCGCGCGGATGGCCGACCCCGGCGCCCTCGAGGCGATCATCGACGAGGTTTCCATCCCGGTGATGGGCAAGTGCCGCATCGGGCACACGGCCGAGGCCCAGATCCTCGAGGCGACCGGCGCCGACATGATCGACGAGTCGGAGGTGCTGACGACCGCCGACGAGCGGTACCACGTCGACAAGCGCGCGTTCACTGCGCCCTTCGTCTGCGGCGCCCGCGACCTGGGCGAGGCGCTGCGTCGGATCGACGAGGGCGCCGCGATGATCCGGACGAAGGGCGAGGCGGGGACCGGCGACGTCAACCAGGCCGTTAGCCACCAGCGGGCGATAAAGCGCGCCATCCGACAGCTCGAGGGCATGGCCCACGAGGAGCGCGAGGAGTGGGCCCGCGAGCACGACGCCCCGGCCGACCTGGTCACCGAGACCGCCGGGATGGGGCGGCTCCCGGTCGTCAACTTCGCCGCCGGCGGCATCGCGACGCCCGCCGACGCCGCGCTGATGATGCAGTTGGGCTGTGACGGCATCTTCGTTGGCTCCGGCATCTTCGGCGCCGAGGACCCCGAGGCGATGGGGACCGCCGTGGTGGAGGCCGTCAACAACTACGACGACCCCGAGCGCCTCCGCGACGTCGCGGCCGGCATCGGCCGCGGCATGCAGGGCCGGGCCACCGAGACGATGCCCGAGGAGGAGAAGCTCCAGGGCCGCGGCGTTTAGACACCCACTTTTTACTCCTTCGGGCTTCCTCGCGCGACCCTCCGGGTCGCGCTGCGGGAGCCACTCAGTCGCAAAAACGTGGGGAAAAACTACCGCCCCGGGCGCTCACTCCGTTCGCGCCCGGAGAACCGCGCTCGCTTCGCTCGCGCGGATGCTCGCCATCCCACTTTTTACTCGCTCGGGCTTCCTCGCTCGCTTCGCTCGCTGCGGGGAGCCACTCGCTCGCAAAAACGTGGGGAAAAACTACCGCCCCGGGCGCTCACTATTTTCGCGCCCGGTGAACCGCGCTCGCTTCGCTCGCGCGGATGCTCCCCGCCGGCGCCCCGCGGGCACCGCATGGCGGCCTAGTTGCCACGTCATCCGATTGTGGGCTCCGGCCGGCAACCCGCTCTCCGCTCACGGGCGTGGCGCCGGCCTACTCCTCGACCGCCGTCTCCGGGTCGACCCGGATCTGGAACCCCTCGGCGAGGTCGATCACGATCAGCTCCGAGTCGGCCCGGAACGACTCGTAGTGGTCGCCGTCCGGATCGATCGTCGTCTGACTCTCGATGAGCCCGGCCTGCCGGAGCGAGTTCAGCCGCCGGTACACCGTCGTCCGCGAGAACCCGGTGACCGCCGCCAGCTCCTTCGCGCTCAACGCGTCGCCCTGGAGTTCGAACAGACACCGGCGGGCCTTCGGGTCGCCCAGTGCGTCGAGGGTCGGGTCCTCGATCTGGTCGGGGACGTCCTCGGCCAGCTCGACGACCAGTTCCGCGAGTTCGGGCTGCTCGAGCGGCTTGACGACGTACTCGTCGTAGCCCATCTCGACGATGTCGACCGCCGGTTCGACGGCGGTGACCATCGCGACCGCACAGTCGACGCTCTCCTCGCGGATGCGCTCTAAGATCCGGCCGCCGCGGATCTCCGGCAGGCGCCGGTCGAGCAGGACCACGTCGACCTCCTCGTCGAGCGCCGAAAGCGCCGTCCCGCCGTCGTAGGCGGTCCGGGTCCGGTAGCCCGCCATTTCGACCCACTCGGCGTACAGATCCGCCAGGTCCCGTTCGTCGTCGACGATCAAGACGGTCGAGCGTTCGTCCGACATCGCTCCTCCCCGGCCCTACCACGGCGGGACGGTTAACGATTGTCCGGTCGGGCGGCGACTCAAACGTAGCCCTCGTCCTCGAGGCCGTCCATCAGGTCGTCGACGAGTTCGTCGACGCTGTCGTAGGGATACTCGCCCTTGCCGGACGCCTCCTGGTTCAGCTCCATCGCGGTGATCTCCTCGTCGCCGATCTCGAACGTCGTCGCGGGGCCCTCGGGGAGCGCCGGAACGAGGTCCATCGGACTGTTCACCGGGTAGTCGGCGCCCTCGAAGGCTTCTACGAACTGGTCGCGGACTGCCTGTCGGTCTGCCATGGTGCAGCAAAGCGTACACGGGGTCCCGGGATACCTGTACTGCCTCACAAAACCGGCTGGTTAAAGCGGCCGCCGCATTGCCGGACGTCGCTACAGGGCTCGCAAGCAGGTCTGCCGTCGCGTTCACCCGGCTACGTCGCGTTCGCCCGGTTAGGTGGATCGGCGCCGATTCGGAAGGTTCAGGCACGTGCGTCCGGCCGTCTCGTAGTGACTGCCGTTAGTCATCGCCGGATGATCGTCGGATCGATCGCCGGATGGGGGCCGTCGTGCCGGAACCCGGTCACGGCGATCACGGTCAGTACCGGTAGTCGGTGTCGATCTCCCGGCCAGTCTCGGTCATGGCGACGGCGGCCTCGCTGTACTGCAGGACCTTCTGCATGTCGCCCTCGATGTCGAACACGCCGGACATCATCCCGTCGATGGGGCCGATGTCGCCATTGTTCAGCGCCAGCCAGTCCGAGTAGTCGCCGCGGTAGGTGAACCCGGCGTCGACCTCCTCCGGGTCGTCGATCCGGCGGGCCTCGGTGCACGCGCCGTCCTCGAGGCCGATGAAGAAGTAGCGGTCCTCCGGCAGGCGGTCGTCGGCCCGCACGTGGAACACGAAGTCGCCGTTGAAGCCGTCGCCCCAGCCCTCGCCCTTCTCGGCGTACTCGTCGTTGTCGTTCAGCCGCTCGCGCCACTCCTGGATCCACTCGTCCGAGGGAAACGGTATCGCCATCGGTAGGGGCCACCAACGACCGAGCGCGGCTTAAACGGTTCGCCCGCGGTTCCATATAAACTCCCGGCTACCACTCCCGCAACGCTTTATTAGGTCGGCAGAAACAGGGGAGTACACAACCGTGACGCCCGGAGCCCCCATCGCTCGACCGGCGACGACGCACGCCGGCGGGCCACCCGCCGCCGGATTCACCGCCGACCCGCCACGGCCGTGCGGCATCGGTGCGCCCACGCCCCGGCCGGGCGACGTTGGCGCGCCCGCCCGCTGGCGGTCGAGGGCCGGTCTCGCACCGACGCCAGTCCGGCGATCCGCAGGGGTGAACCGCGCGTGAGCACCGAGTTCGGCGGCCCCACCCGGGCGGACCGCGACGACGCCGACGTCGGGGACACCGCCTCCGCCGGCACCGGCTCCGTCGGCCGGGCGACGGTCCTGGCGTCGCTCGTCGCGGCCGTCCTCTCGGGCGGCCTGGTGTACGTCGCCGGGAGGCTGTTCCTCCGCTATCTCGGCGCCGCCGTCGGCAACGGGTCGCCCCTCCTCGGGTTCGGCGCCTGGGTGGTCCTCGCGGTCGTCTTCGGCGTCGGGTTCGCCGGCGTCGCCGCCGGCCAGGCGAAACGCGGCAACAGCACGACCGGTTACGGGCTCGTCTACGGTGTCGTGTTGGCGGTCTTCGCTGGACTCCTGGTGATCCCCGCTGTCGTGACCGAGGTGACACGGTGGGAGTTCCCGCTGTCGCACGTCGGCGTCAGTCCGCTGGCGGGCTTCGCCGTCTACGGTATCGTCCTGGGGTCGCTGTTCTGGAAGATGGTGAACGGCCGCCCGCTCCGGCCGCTGTTCCTCGTCGGCCGCACCATCTCCACCGTCCTCGCCTCGCTCGTCGCCGGCGTCGTCGCCGGCGCCGTCCTTGTCGCCGCCGCGCCCCACCACCTCGTGTACTTCGCACTCGTCGCCGGTGGCGGCGCGTCGGTCCCCGCCGGGTTCCTCGTGTTCCTCCTCGCGTCCGTGGTTTTCGGCGCCGGCTTCGCGGTCTACCCGGCGCGGCGCGTCGAACGCCAGGACCTCCCGGGCCAGAGCGGACTGAAGCTCGGTGCCGCCTACGGGCTGGTGTTGCTCGTGCTCGGCGGCGCCGTCGTCATCCCGCAGTTCCTCGGCGCGGCGACGGCGTTCGACCCGCCGCGGCTCCGCGCCGGCATGTTGCTGTCGTACCTCCTGTTCGGCGCCGTCATGGGCGTTAGTTACGCCGGGATCGAAGCCCCCGCCAGCGCCACCCCGGCGTTCGTCCGTGGCCGCGGCGTCCCCGTCCTCGGCGGGAGCCTGGCCGGCGGGGCCGTCGGCGCGCTATTCATCTACCTCGTGCTGTCACGGCCGGTGTACTTCCTCGGGCTCAGCTACCTCGGCGTCCGGCCCTCGGTGACGCTCGGCGTCGGGGTCTGGTTCGGTCTCGCGGTCCTTTGTGGTCTCGCCTTCGTCCCGCTTGCGGCCCGTGCCGTCGAATACCGGATCAGTCTGGGTCGCGGGCTCCTCGTCGGCACGGTGTACGGCGCCGTCCTCACCGGGCTCGTCGGCGCCTTCCTTGTCCCGTTGCTTGTCCGCTCCCGGGGGTTCGCGATCGACGCGCCGAACACCCAGCCCACCGTCTTCGCCTACCTGCTGTTCGGCGTCGTGTTCGGCGGCGTCTACGCCGCGTTGCGGAAGGGTCGGCTCGCCCGCGAGGAGATGCCGACCTCGCCGGCGGTCGGGACCAAAGCGCAGCGGGCCGTCGTCTTCGGCTCGTTGTTCGGCGGGGCGGTCAGCGCGCTCGTCGCCTACCACATGGTCAGCTACGTCGCGATCCTGTTTATGGGCTCGCTCGTGGGCCGCGCCGGGAGCGTCGGCACCGGCTTCGCCGTCTGGCTCGGCCTCTCGTTGCTGTTGGGCACCCTGTTCGCGGTCGCCGTCGGCCCGCGACTCGAAGAGTACACCCGCACGGTCGACGAGTTCGCCGAGCGGGAAGCGGACGTCGAGGAGGCGCTCGGCCCCTACCTCGAGAGCGCCCCGGTCACCACCACCGCCACCATGGCCGGGTTCGTCTACGGCGTCGTCGTCGCGGTCGCCATCGGCGCCATCGCCATCCCCATCGCGGTCAACACCGTCACCGGCCCCGACCTCGGGATGCCCGTCCCGGTCCTGCAGCCGTACTTCCTCTTGGCGTTCGTCGTCTACGGCGTCATCATGGGGATGGGCTACGGCGTCGTCCGGGAGTTCTGAGGGGCGCGGGTGGATTCTTGTGGGTCGAGCCGCCAGGTTCCGCCATGCCGGCCGACTTGGAGGAGAAGACCGACCGCTACGAGACGCTTCTGGCCGAGGCGTTGGCCGCCGCGGAGATCGCGCCGCCCGAGGGCACGCCGCTGTACCGGGCCGCCCGGGACTGCGAGGAGATGGCCCGGGCGTACCTCGAGGACGGCCGCCACTTCCGCGAGGCCGACGACCCCGTCAACGCGCTGGCGGCGTTCGCCTACGGCCACGGGTGGCTGGACGCCGGCGCCCGTGTCGGCGCCTTCGCCGTCGAGACCGACCGGGACCTGTTCCCGACGTAGGTCGGACCCGTACCCCCCTCTTTTACGTCGGTCGGGGTTGTCGAATAGGGTGATGGAGGCGGCGCTGTGGTACGTGCTGTCGGGAACCCGCGGGGGCGCAAACCGGGCCCGGATCCTCCGGGCGCTCGACGACCGCCCCCGGAATGCCAACCAGTTGGCCCAGGACCTCGATCTGGACTACAAGACCGTGCGCCACCACCTCGACGTCCTCCTGGAGAACAACGTCGTCACCGACGGCGGCGACGACTACGGGAAGATCTACCTCCCGAGCGAGGCGACGCAGGTCCACTGGGACGTCGTCGAGGAGATCATCACGGAGGTGCGATGAGTATGGCGGAAATTGGGAAAGCGTATATGGGCACGAAACGGGTAGGTGACATACAGTGTTCGTGAGAATCGTGCAGGTCTTCGCGCTCTTGAACATCCTGCTTCTGGCCGGGCTCCTGTACGTCTGGGGCACCAACTGGTGGCAGCTCCGCTCGAAGCACACCCTGGGGCTCGTCCTGTTCGGGACGTTCCTGCTTTTCGAGAACGCCGCGGCGGCCTACCTGTTCATCATGGACCCGGCGCTGTCGGCCTGGATCACCAACGAGCAGCAGGTTCCACCCGTCGCCCAGCAGACGCTCGCGGGACTCCGGCTCCTGGAGTTTGGCGGGCTGTCGTTCCTGACGTGGGTCACCTGGGACTGACCCTCGCGCTGATGGCCCCGCGACCGATCCGCCGGGGGCGTGGCGACCGCCGTCCGGGCCGTTCGGGAGGGCGGCAATGGCGGCGCGTGCGACCCGTTCGCAAGATTTATACAGCACGGCTGTCCGTGAACCTCTCACACATGTGATGCATTCACACACGAAACGGCCTGAGACCACCGTATTCCCGGGTTCGCCGGCGACCGCCGGCGAAACGTTTAAATGCTTTACGGACTAACGTGCTGTTAGCAAGCGTACTCCGGACTTCTTGGGTTTTCCACCTCCGGAGACGGGAGTCACCCAATCATGAGCGATACAACGATTCGAACGTTCACCGAGGAGAGCCGAACCGAATCCGCCGAACACGCCGACGAGGAGGCCGTCGATGGGACCGTCTGTCCGGAGTGCGGCGCCCGCCTCGAGGCCGACACCGAGCGCGGCGAGACGGTCTGTACCGAGTGCGGGCTGGTGGTCGAGGAGGACGAGATCGACCGGGGCCCGGAGTGGCGGGCCTTCGACTCCGCCGAGAAGGACGAGAAATCGAGGGTCGGCGCCCCGACGACCAACATGATGCACGACAAGGGGCTGTCGACGAACATCGGGTGGCAGGACAAGGACGCGTACGGGAATTCGCTGTCGAGTCGGCAGCGGCAGAAGATGCAGCGGTTGCGGACGTGGAACGAGCGGTTCCGGACGCGGGATTCGAAGGAGCGGAACCTCAAGCAGGCGCTGGGCGAGATCGACCGGATGGCGTCGGCGCTCGGGCTGCCGGAGAACGTCCGGGAGACGGCGTCGGTCATCTACCGGCGGGCGCTCGACGAGGACCTCCTGCCCGGGCGGTCGATCGAGGGCGTCGCCACCGCGTCGCTGTACGCCGCCGCCCGGCAGGCCGGCGTGCCCCGGAGCCTCGACGAGGTCGAGCGGGTCTCCCGCGTCGAGAAGATGGAGCTGACCCGGACCTACCGGTACGTCATCCGGGAGCTGAACCTCGAGGTCAAGCCGGCCGACCCCGAGAGCTACGTCCCGCGGTTCGCGAGCGACCTGGAGCTGTCCGACGAGGTCGAGCGCCGCGCCCGCGAACTGATCGAGTCCGCCCGGACGGACGGCCTCCTCTCGGGCAAGTCGCCAGTCGGGCTCGCGGCCGCGGCGGTGTACGCCTCGGCGCTGCTCTGCAACGAGAAGGTCACCCAAAGCGAGGTCAGCGAGGTCGCCGACATTTCCGAGGTCACCATCCGGAACCGGTACAAGGAGCTGCTCGAGGCCGGCGAAGTCGTCACGGCCTGACGTCGGATCCGTGTTCGCCGCCGGGCCGTCCCGTGGTGGGGCTGGCGGTGCTCAGCGGAGGAACGTATCGCCCGCTCCGCCAGCCCGTCAGTCGGCGCCGTCGTCCTCCGGCCGGAATCGAGGCCGAAGTCGCGCCAAAGGTTTTCATCACCGGCCGCACTCGAGGGGTGTATGGAAACGTACGTCCGCCTTCTCTGTCCCGAGTGTGGAAAAAAGTGGCAGGTCCCGCCGACGGAGTTGCCGGCGCCCGCCCGGACGTTCCACTGTCCCGGCTGTCACGCGAGCCGCCCGCTCTCGGAGTTCACCCGCACCGAGCACGACCTCCAGAACCTAAAGCAGTTCTAGCTCACTGGATGTAGCTGGGCTCCTCGGAGTCGCAGGTCTCCTCGTGCTGTCTGGCGTCGCCCTGGTCGTCGAACAGCATGCCGCACTCCTCGCACTCGTACCACGTCGACCCGTCGCGCTCCGTTGTCGCGACCATACGTGTCTCGCGGGGGCTGAGAAGCGAGACGCCGGCCGGGGCGTCGCCAGGCTTCCCGAGTCGGCACGGCGTGCGCTGGGCGTGCTCAGCGGCGACGCCGTCGTCATCGAGGGCGAGCGGCCGACCGTGGCGAAGGTCTGGCCCGCCAGCGACGGCGAGGACGTCGTTCGCATCGACGCCGACACCCGCGCCAACGCCGGGGTGACCGTCGGCGACGTCGTTGCCGTCGAACCGATCGACGTCGAGGCGGCCACGGAGGTCCGTCTGGCACTGCCGTCCGTGCCGGACGAGGACGTCGCCGACGCCGTCGCGTCGGCGCTCCGGGACCGCCCGGTGCGGGCTGGCGAGGCGGTCCGCCTCGACCCCGGCGGGGTCCGGGCCACCGTCGCCGACACCACCCCGGACGGCACCGTCCGGGTCACCGACCGGACGACCGTCCGCTTACGGCAGTCCGACGATGCCGCGGCCGCCGGCACGGGCGGGCAGGACGTCGAGGCGGCGGGCCCCGCCGACGGCCACTCGACCGGCGTGACGTACGAGGACATCGGCGGGCTGGACGAGGAACTCGAGCAGGTCAGAGAGATGATAGAACTCCCGCTGTCGGAGCCGGGGCTGTTCCGGCGGCTCGGCATCGACCCGCCCGCCGGCGTGCTCCTGTACGGCCCGCCCGGCACCGGGAAGACCCTCATCGCGAAGGCGGTCGCCAACGAGGTCGACGCCCACTTCGAGGTCATCGACGGCCCGGAGATCGTCTCGAAGTACAAGGGCGAAAGCGAGGAGACGCTCCGGGCGACCTTCGAGCGGGCCGTCGACGCCGCGCCGGCGGTGGTGTTCATCGACGAGATCGACTCCATCGCCGGCGCCCGCGACGCCGAGGCCGGCATGGAGAACCGCGTCGTCGCCCAGCTGTTGACCCTGATGGACGGCCTGGACGCCGGCGAGGACGTCGTCGTGGTCGGCGCCACCAACCGCGTCGACGTCATCGACCCGGCGCTGCGCCGCGGCGGACGGTTCGACCGCGAGATTGAGATCGGCGTCCCCGACGCCGCCGGCCGCCGGGAGATCCTCGACGTCCACGCCCGCGGGATGCCGCTCGCCGACGACGTGGACCTGGACGACCTGGCCGCCCGGACGTACGGCTTCGTCGGCGCGGACGTCCACTCGCTCGTAACCGAGGCGGCGCTTCGGGCGCTCCGCGACCGCGAGGACCGCGAGGAGCTGGTCGTCCGTCGGGCGGACCTCGAGGCCGCCCTGGCCGCCGTCGACCCCTCGGCGATGCGGGAGTACGTCGCCGAGACGCCGTCGGTCACATTCGACGACGTCGGCGGCCTCCAGGAGGCCAAACAGGTGCTCACGGAGGCAGTGCGGTGGCCGCTGCAGCACGCGCCGCTGTTCGAGGCGACCGAGACCGACCCCCCGGCCGGCGTGCTCCTGTACGGGCCGCCCGGCACCGGCAAGACCCTGCTCGCGCGGGCGCTGGCCGGCGAGAGCGAGGTCAACGTCGTCAGCGTCGCCGGCCCCGAACTGCTGGACAAGTACGTCGGCGAGTCCGAGAAGGCCGTCCGGGAGGTGTTCGACCGCGCGCGCCGGGCCGCGCCCGCGATCGTGTTCTTCGACGAGATCGACGCCGTCGCCGGCACCCGCGGCGAGGGCAGCGAGGCGACCGAGCGCGTCGTCTCCCAGCTCCTGACGGAACTGGACGGCCTCACCGGGAACCCGAACCTGATCGTGCTGGCGGCGACGAACCGGCGGGAGTCGCTGGACCCCGCGTTGTTGCGGCCGGGCCGGCTGGAGACTCACGTCGAGGTCCCCGAGCCGGATCGGGCGGCCCGTCGGGAGATCCTCGCCGTCCACGCCCGCGGCAAGCCGCTGGCCGACGACGTGACCGTCGAGGACCTGGCCGCCGAGACCGAGGGGCTGTCGGGCGCCCAGCTCGAGGCGCTGCTCCGGACCGCCTCGCTGCGGGCGATCCGGGAGCTGGCCGGCGACGTCGGCCCGGCGGCGGCCACGGAGCGCGCCGACGAGATCGAGATCCGGCCGGAGCACCTGGAGGCAGCCATCGAGCAGGTCCGCGGGTGAGCGGCGACAGGCCGGGGGTCATCGGGTCCGTCTTCCGGTCCGTCGTCGGGTTGCGGCCGGGCCACTCGACCCTCGTCGGGACCCCGATTACCGGATCGCGGAGAGGGGTTTCAGTTCTCGAAACAGGTCGAACGCCTTTCCCCGTCGCACCGCCTACTAGGGACAGATGGACGAATCGAGGGCCCAGACGAACCCCGTCGCCGTGGCGCTGCTCACCGGTCTCGTCGTCACCGGCGCGCTGACGGTGGTGGTGCTCGGCGGCGGCGTCATCGACGAGGTGTCGAACTCGGCCGCCACCGAGCGGGCCGCCCAGGAGATGACGCAGTTCGCCTCGGAGACGGCCGCCGTCGCCTTGGGCGGCAGCGACCGACGGCGCGTCGACTTCTCCGCCACGGAGGGCACCCTCACGACACAGCCCGACGCCAGCTGGATCTGCATCCAGAACGGCACCGCCGCCAACCGGTCGCTGGTCCTGCCCGAGTCCGACGACCCGGAAAACGAGACCTGCGAGGACAACCGGACCGCGATGGGCGCCGCCGTGTACGACACCGGCGACGGTCGCGTCGCCTACGAGGGCGGCGGCGTCTGGACGAGCGATACCGACGGGAACAGCCGGATGGTCTCGCCACCCGAGTTCCACTACCGCGGGGAGACGCTGACGCTACCTGTCGTCCAGCTCCACGGCGAGGTGCGGGCCTCGGGCCCGCAGGTCGGCCTGGTGGCAACGGCGGGGGCGACCGACCGCGTCAAAATCTCGAACCCGCTGCCGGAGGACAGCGGCAGCGTCTACGTGACGGTCGGCAGCGAGTTCTACCAGGCCTGGGGGCGGTTCATCGCCGAGCGGACCGACGGCCGCGTCGTGGAACTCGACCACGACGCCCAGACGGTGAGCGTCGAGCTGGTGGTACCCTCGCCAGTGACGATCGACAACGCCATCCAGGCGGGCGGCGACGGCAGCGGCGCCATCAAGGTCCAGAACCTGAGCGTGGACAGCTACGACTCCACGACGCACTCCTCGTACTCCTCGTCGAACGCGAACGACGACGGCGCCGTCATCACCGACGGCGGCGTCAATCCGATAGAGGGGACCGTCGGTGGGAACGTGTACACGATCCGGCGGGCCAAGAAGGTGAAGATAGCGAGCACCGGCCGGGTCAACGGCAGCGTCCACAGCCAACGGAAGGTGGAGGTTGCCGGCTCGGGGGTCGTCGAGGGAGACATCTTCGCCGAGCAGAAGGTCATGTTCAAGGGCGAGGAGGTCGGCGGGACCGTCCACTCCGAGGAGCAGGTCGAACTGAGTAGCTCCGGCGTCTCCGTCGGCGGGGTCCGCACCGGCAGCGAACTCAGGTTCAAGGCCGACGGCGTGATGGTCGACGGCGACGTCCACGCCGAGGAGCTGAAGAACCTCGACAAGGACCCCACCCTGAACGGCGACGTGTACACGAACGGCACCTTCGGAAAGCAAGGCAACGGGGTCGGCGTCGCCGTGCCCGGCGAACTGCACGCCAGCGGCGGCATCTACACCGACGACACGACCGTCAGCGGGGCGGCCTACACCGACGGCGACCTCGAGGACACCGACAGCAACTACGACGACGAGGTCCACGTCGGCGGCGACGCCGACCTGTCGGGGACGACCGTCTCGGGCGACGTCTTCGTGGGAGGTGACCTCGAGACCTCGAACAGTGCCGACATTACCGGCACGGTCTACGTGGCGGGCAATGCAGACCTGGACTCGACCGCCATCGACGGTGACCTCCACGTCGACGGCGAACTCACCTGTTCCAATACGACCGTAACGGGCCAGGTATACGGAGACACGTCGCTATCCTGTGTCACAACCGGTTCGCCGTCTGTCGTAGCCCCGACCTCACCGGACGACCCCAAACCGCCGAAGTCGCCGGACGAGCCGAGCCCCGACCCCCCCAAAATCGAGGTCCCGCCCGAGGACGAACTCGACTCCATCAACGACACCGATTGTACGAACGGCGGCACGATTCAGGTCCAGTCGGACGAAACTTGCACACTCCAGCCAGGCAAGTACGACGTCTCGAAGCTGGACGTCGACCAGGGGAAGCTCATCTTCGCGGGGGACGGCCGGGTCGAACTGTACGTGTCGGACGACCTCTCGCTCAGCAGCGGCAACATCACGACGGCGCCGGCCGGAGAACACGACGCGACGCGGGTCGAGGTCAACTACTACGGCAACCAGGGTGCAAACGTCAAGGCCAACTTCACCGGTGTCATCAACGCGCCGAATGCCAAGGTCGATATCGACGAGGGCAACTACGTGCCCCACATCCACGGGGCGATCATCGCCGAGCAGGTGCAGGGCGACAACGGCGCCCAGGTCCACTACGACGAGGCGCTGTCGGGCCGGACCGTTGGCGACGGCAAGAACGGGACCACGACCATCCAGTATCTCCACGTCACGACGAACGAGATGACCATCGAGGACTGATACTGCCGGACGTAGCTACTGCAGTCGCAGTCCGGTCTCCCGTCCCCTTCGCCCGAATGCGTGTACTACTACCGATTCAGATGTTTACGAATTTACGTCCGGCAGTATGACCACCGCGGCCTACCCGTCGGCCTCGCTGACCGCGCCGTCCTCGAACAGCAGCTGGATGAGCTTCTGCTCGGCGGTCCGGAGGTGCTCGGTGTAGGTCGGCGTGGCGACGCCGAGTTCCTCGGCCAGCTCCTGGCAGGTGACCTCCCGCGGCCACGCGTAGTAGCCGCCGTTGTGGGCGACCTCCAGGGCCTCCCGCTGGCGGTCGGTCAGTGCCGTCTCGACGGCCTCCTCGAACTCGCGGTGGCTGAAGAGCGGGGTGAAGTACGACTGCTGGCGCTGGGCGAGCAGCCGGGCGTCCTCGTAGGCCTCCGAGACGGCCGAGATGGCCTCGGAGGCGTCGTGGGAGGCGGGCACCTCCGCGGCCAACGTCATCTCGCCGTCCTCGACGGCGACGCGGCGCGGGAGCGCCCCGTGCTGGGCGAGCACCATCGCCGGGCTGTCGTCGGTCACGATGACCTCCACGAGCCCGGTGTCGTCCCGCCGGGCCAACGACTGGGCCTCCCGGCCGGGGTGCTCGTCGACCATCTCGGTGACGACCTCCGGGTCGCCCCCCTCGACGCTGTAGTACTCGCCGTGCTCGTCGTCGGCTCTGGGGATGAACTCCTCGAGGTCGAACCGGCACTCCTCCGCGGCAGCGGCGGCGATGACGGGGACCGATTCGTCGGAAAGCAGGAGCTCGATCTCGACGACCGGGTCGGCGGCGGACTCCTGCCTCCGGATGGACATTCCGTGCCGGGTAGGTGGGTCAACAGCTATTTAGCCCTGACGGTGTGCCGTTTCATATACGGAACGTTATACGAACGTCCCACGGGACCTGGAATCGAGACCCGTGGAATCGTGGCGTAGGTGCCCTGGTAACGGAATCATCTCGTCCCGGGGAGTAAAGGGCCAGGTATATATCGTGATACGGATGCTTTCGGGGACGGTCAGACCGACCGGTAGGGGCCCAACCGGGTTCCGTCGAGCAGGTAGGCGTCCCCGTCGGCCATCCCGGCCGGGAGGAACGGCGAGAGGAAGTCGTCCTCGGCGTTGACGAGCGTCCCGCCCGAGAGACCGTTGAACGCCGGACAGACGACCAGCCGGTCGCCGTGGCGGTCGTACGCCGGGAACCCTGCCGGGTCGACCCGGCCCCGGAGCCACGCCCGCTCGGTCCGCCGCCCGCCGACCTCGTCCGACAGCGCCACCAGGGGGTGCTCGTGGGCCGTACAGACCGTCGGGGCCGCCATCACGTCGTCGGCCGGCCAGGTGTGGCCGTGACAGAACCCGACCTCGCCGACGCGGACGCCCGGCCCGTCGGCGACCGAGACGGCCCCGAACCCGTCGGTCACCGCCTCGACGTCGCCGTCGTGGTTCCCCTTGACCACCGTGACCGGCGCGCGGTCGGTGACCGCGGCGAACAGCGCCTCCAGTTCCTCGCGTTCGGCCCCGTCGGGTTCGCCGATGCCGTCGCCCAGGTCGCCCAGGAACACGACGCGGTCCGGGTCGGTCGCCCGGAGCACCTCGAGGAGGTGCTCGCGGCGCTCGTCGGCCCGGCTCCGGACCTCGACGCCGTCCCACCGGAGCCCGACCTCGATGCCGGCGTGGTAGTCGGCGACGACGAGCGCCCGCTCGGCGCCGCAGTCGGCGACCGCCGCCGGCTCGCCGGCCACCGGTTCGACCATCAGATGGCCTTCAGCGTCCCCTCGTCGGGCTCGTAGCACCGCCCGCTCATCAGCGCGTCCTCGATGGCGGCCTCGACCTCGTCCCGGTCGACGCCCTCCGCTTCGACGACGGCGTCGACGAGCGCCGCCCGGTCCGTGCCCTCACCGTCGCCGACCGTCTCCATCGCCGCCATGACCGCGTCCTCGAGGTCCCCCTCGGCGGCAGCGCCGTCGGCCGGGGCCTCCGTCATCGATTCGTCGGCCGCATCCTCCGCCGTCGTTTCGTCGGCCGCGTCCTCGGGAGTAACCTCGCCCGCGCCGCCGGTCGCTGCCCCCTCGGTCGCTGCCGAAGCCGGCGCCGCATCGCCGGCCGCCGCGTCGTCGGACGCTTCCCCGGCCACGTCGTCGGGATCCCCGGCATCCACATCGGACTCCGCGACGGCGTCCGGCTCGGCGGCCGCCGTGTCGTCGGCCGCCGCCCCGGCCGCGTCGTCGGCCGACTCCACCTCGTCGGCCGTCGAGAACTCCGTCCCGTACTCCTCTTCGACGTCCTGCCGGGTCTCCTCGTCGAGGTCGAACTCGCCACCCTCGAAGTCGCCGGGACCAGTTCCGGTGTCTGCCGGCTCGGTGTCGGCCGGATCCGCGTCGGCGTCGGGGGCGTCCGCCGCCTCGGCGTCGACGTCCGGGGCCGCCGCCGTCTCCCGTTCGGCGTCGACGTCGGCCTCTGCCGCCGCGTCGGCGTCGGGGGCCGCGTCCGCGTCACCGGGCTCACCGGTGTCCACCGCGCCCGGCCCGGTATCGGCCTCCGTATCGGCTGCCGATGCCGCTTTCTCCTGCTCCTCCGTCTCCGCGGCGTCCATCGAGGCGGCGTCCGCCGACGTGGCCGGGCCGCCGACGTCCGCGTCGGTCGACGCCGCCTCGACCGGGGTCGTGGGGAGGCCCGAGAGATCCACGGAGGCGAGGTCGGCGGCAGCGGGGCCGCCGGCCGCGGCCGGCTGGACGTCGAGCTGGCCGGCCTCGTCGCGCTCGCCGGCGACGACCCGGACGGCGTCCAGTGCCGTCTCCCGGAGCGCGTCGAGGTACGCCGGCGTCGTCCCGTAATGCTCTACGGCCAGCGCGACGCCGTCGGCGAGCCGTTCGTCGACGCCAGCCTCCTCGAGGGCCGCCCGGAGGCGGTCGCCCGTGGGCTCTGCCTCGAGTGCGGCGGCGACGACGCCGATACGGGTCAGCGTCCGCTCGGCGGCGGTGACGACCCAGCGGTCCCGCGTGTCGGCATCGACCGCGTTGACCGACTCGGGCCGGACGGAGCTGTAGACCGCGTCGCCGTCGTCGGGCTCGAACGTCCGCGCCTTCCCGGTCAGCGCCACGAACGTGGGCGGTTCGGCGCGCTCTAGGAACGCCAGTGCATCCGGCTGGTACTGCCCGGCGTAGGTGACGAAGGGGCCCGTCGGGTCGACGACGCGGCCCCGGACCATCTCGGGGTTGACGTCCTCGACGGCGGTGAGCACCCCGACGGCGAACAGCCGGTTGGCGCGGGCACCGGTCGGCGTCACCACGTAGTTCGGCGCGC
The DNA here is from genome assembly GCA_003021005.1 of Halobacteriales archaeon QS_1_69_70. Classification (GTDB taxonomy): domain Archaea; phylum Halobacteriota; class Halobacteria; order Halobacteriales; family Haloarculaceae; genus Natronomonas. Next base: position 19,324 of record PXRI01000002.1, read on the forward strand.
GCTCCTCGTCGCTCTCGCTGTAGGCGACCGTCGCGTCGTCGAACTCCGCGGCGAACACGCGGTAGGCGACCTCCCGCCGGCCGGGCGCCGACCCGCTCATGGCTCGACCTCCGCGAGGAACTCGCGGGCGCGGGCCTCGGGGTCGTCGTCGGCGGCCTCGAAGTCCTCGCAGTCGAGGTTGGCGCCGTACTCGTCGACCGACAGCGCCCCCCGGACCCGGTACTCGCCGCCCACGACGTCCGCGGCGATGGACTCGGCGACGACGTCCCGGTCCATGGCGTCGCGGGCCTGGTCGAGCGCGTCCGCCAGCGTCCCGCCGTAGACGGCCTCGGTCGCCTCCCGATCGAGGATGGCGGTGACCGTGTCGGTGCCGTCGTCCAGGATGGCCTTCACACGGAGGTCGTCCTCCGGGTCGACGTCGCCGTGGTTCCGGCACTGGTCGTTCTGGACGACGCGGCCGCACTCGGGACAGCGCTGGATGAGCCCGGAGCCGTCCCGGACCTCGAGGACGTTCCCGACGAGTTCGACGTCGAAGACGCCGCCGGCGTCGACGGCCTCCCGGACCGACATCCGGGTCGCCGACTCGCTGACCTCGACGTCCGCGACGGGCTCGACGGTCGAGAACTCGGTGACGTTCACCGACGGCACGCCGCGGAACTCCCGGACGTGGACGTCCTCGAGCCGGACGGAGGCGTCGGCGGCGATGGCGTCGTGGGGGGCCCAGTCGGTGAAGGGCAGCCGTGCGGTCTCGTCGCCGAGGACGCCGCTTTTGATCTCGGTCTCGCCGTCACGGCCGTCGATGGTCTTCCGCTCGAGTTCGACGACGGACACCTCGACGGTCCGGCCGCGGTCGCCGGGCTGGAGGTCGATGAGGTCCCGCTCGCCGCCGACCTCGTCTGGCACCTCCAGGGTCTCCTCCTGGACGGTCACCGTCGTCGACTCGCTCAGGTTCAGCTCCGGGTCGCCCTCCCACTCCCGGACGCCGGCATTGCCCGCCGTGATGGTGTCGCCGGGCGACAGCGAGAAGTCGGTCCAGGCGGTGTAGGAGATCGCCCCCGTCTCGTCGGCGAGTTCGCCCTCGTATATCACCTGCTCGTCGCCGTCGTAGCGGATCGACCGCTTGCCGACCGTCAGGACGCGGGCGTTGACGGTGACGTTGCCAGTCTCGGTGTCGATGTCGGCGACGTCGGTCTCCGACGGCGTGGCGGCCCCACCGCCGGCGTCGCCGAACTCCCGCCGGATGCTCCCTTTCGCCTCGTCGAGCGGGACCGAGTACGACTGCAGGGTCTCCAGCTTCTCTCTGACCTCCGCTTTGTCGGCGCCGAGGTCGGAGGCGAGCTCCTCGGCGGCGTCCTCGAGACTCATGCCCGGGGCTTGGCCGCCCGGTGTCAAAAGGGTTCGCGCCGGCGGCTCGGGCCGGGCCCCGGCGCCCCTCGTCCGGGCGTCACGGGGACGGTCAAAGCTCGTCCCGGTCGAGTCGGTCCCGCACCGTCTCGGCCCGGTCGCGGATCGCCGCGATCGAGGCCTCGTCCTTGCCGTCGAGGTGCGAGTACACCAGTCCCATCCGGTGGTTGGACCGCAACTCGTCGGCGTTGCGGTCGAGGAACTCCCAGTACAGCGCGTTGAACGGGCAGGCGTCCGCGCCGGTGGTCGCGTCGGGGTCGAACCGGCAGCCCCCGCAGTGGTCGGACATCTCATCGATGTAGTTCGCCGAGGCGGCGTAGGGCTTGGTGGCGAAGACGCCGGCACCGAACGACCCCATCTCGACGACGTTCGGCGTCGTCACCCAGTGGTAGGCGTCGACGTAGGTCGCATGGAACCACTCGTTGAGTTCGGCGGGGTCGACGCCGTACAGCAGCGCGAAGTTCGACAGCACCATCAGGCGCTCGATGTGGTGGGCGTAGCCGCGCGTCCGGACGCCCTCGACGGCGTCCGCCAGGCAGGCCATGTCGGTGTCGCCGGTCCAGTAGCACTCCGGCAGGCGCTCGTGGTGGTCGAGCTGGTTCGCGCCGGCGAGTTCGGGCATCGACTCCCGGTAGACGTGCCGCACGAACTCCCGCCAGCCGAGCACCTGCCGGACGAACCCCTCCAGCGACGACAGGGGCACGTCCGGGTCGACCGTCGCCGCGTCGACGACCCGCTCGATGACCTCGCGGGGGTGCAACAGCCCGAGATTCATCGCCCCCGACAGCAGCGCGTGGTTCATCGCGGGCTCCCCGGAGAGCATGGCGTCCTGGTAAGGGCCGAACTCGACGAGGCGATGCTCGCAGAAGTCCTCCAGGGCCGCCAGGGCCGCCTCGCGGGTTACGGGCCAGCGGAACGGTTCCGGGTCGGCCCACCCGACGCCCGGCGGGTCCGTGTCGTAGTCGCCGGCGAACGTTTCGTCGACCCACTCGCGGGTCCGTCGCGTCAGGTCGTCTGGCTCGAACTCCGGGGGATCCGGGGCCTCGTAGTCGGTGCCGGGGAACTGCCGGTTCTGTTCGTCGTAGTTCCACTCGCCGCCGAGCGGTTCGTCGCCGTCCATCAGGTAGCCCGTCGCCCGGCGGGCCTCCCGGTAGAACGTCTCCTGGCGGTACGGCCCCGCCGCGCGCCTCCACCAGCTCGCGCATGCGGTCGGCGGCGCCGAAACTCGCCGGCCGCATCATCTCCAGGCAGTCGCCGGGATGGGCCTCGAAGTGGGCGTCCAGCCCGTCGGCGAACGTCTCGCACTGGCGGTAGTCGACCGCGTGGCCGGCCTCACGGAGCGCGTCCCTGAAGTGCCGCATCGCGCTGAAGACCAGCGTGAGCTTGTGCGGATGGTAGGGCTTCCGGCGGGCGAACGCGCGGGCCTCGAACAGCAGGACGCGCTCCTCGCACGGGTCCACGCCGGCGAGCGGTCCGTGGTCGCGGGCAAGCTGGTCGCCCAGCACCAGGACGGTCATACCCCGAATAGGGCCGGCAGCACAATGAAGGCTCACGAGATGGCCATCCCTACCGGCTGCCAGGTGTGGTAACGAATGACAGCTTTGGATGGTTTTGTCAGAACTCCTTTTTATGGACGCGTGGATCATAGACTGTGACGAATCCCTCTGACATACCGGAGAAGACGCGACGGACAGTGTTGAAAACGGTCGGAGCGGCGCTCGGCGTCGGCGCCGCGGCCGGCTCCGCGAGCGCCCACGAGTGGGGCAGCGGCTCGACGGCCGACGGCCCCGAGACGGGCAAGCCAAGCGACGCCGACGTGCCCGGCGGCACGGAAAACGCCAGCGTCGTCGGCTACCACTCGATGGGGTCGACCGGCGGCGAGGGCCGAGCGGGACGGCCCAGCCGGCCGCACTACGGCGCTCAGACGGAAATTCGCGTGCGCGGCGACTACGCCTACGTCGCCTTCTTCTCGTCGGACCGGCCGACGCCGGGCCGCGGCATGGCTATCGTCGACATCAGCGGCTACAACAACGCCTCGACTACGGCCGAGGCCGACACCGCGAGCATGAGCGTCGTCTCGTACCTGACGAACAACAGCACCGCGACGGCGGTGATGGACCTGAAGGTCAGCGACGACGGCCAGTACGTCTTCCTCGGTACACAGCCGTACACGGCGCTGTTCCCGTCGCCGACCGCGGACCCCGTCGGCGCTGCGACGGAGGGCGAGGCCAGCGACCCGGCCCCGAACACCGACGCGGAGTCGTTCTCGGCGGTGCCGGGGGCGGTCATCGCGGTCGACGTCTCCGACAAGGGCAACCCGCAGACGGTCGGCACCCAGCAGGTCTCCGGCACCGGCGTTCACAACTTGTTCCACCACCGCATCGGCCAGGAGGAGTACGTCTTCGCCATCCACGACCTCAACGACGGCACCGAGGGGATGTACGTCTACAGGTTCGACCGCGCGAGCGGCCAGCTCGAGCTGGTCAACCAGTGGACGGCCACGGGCAACGCCCGGCAGGGCGAACTCGGCCCGGACCTCGACTACATCCACGACGTCGAGGTGCAGGACGACCTCGTGACGGGCAAGCCGACCGTCTACCTCTCCTACTGGGGCAACGGCCTCCGGGTGCTGGACGCCTCAGACCCCGAGAACCTCGTCGAACTCGGTCACTACGAGATGTCGGCATGTCACTTCTCCTCGCCGGCGCCGGCGCTGATGGAGACCGAAAGCGGCACAAAGCGCGTGGCCGTCGCCAGCCAGGAACTCTCCAGCAGCGAAACCAGCACTGGCAACATCCACTTCGTCGACACCTCCGGCATCTACGAGGCCGACGCCGACGAACTCGACGTTCCCAACGGTGCCGACCCGACAGCGAATCCGACGATGCTGCAGGACGTCGACACCTGGGTGTGGCAGAGCGAGCCCGGAGAGGACGCCGCCGAGAACTCTCGGTACGACAGCGACGTCGACTTCAGTAACTTCACGCTGTCGCCGCATAACTCCGACATCGCCGTCGACGAGAACGGCGACTTCTGGGTCCACCAGGCCCACTACCACGGCGGCATCCGGTATCTGAAGATGGAGGAGACCACCGGCGGGCTGCAGCTCAACGAGAAGGGCTTCTCCCGACCGGACTACGGTGTGCCGGAGTCGTCCCGGATGGAGGGACTGACGAGCGTGACGCCGAACTGCTGGTCGGCCGTCGAGTCCAACGGCGTCACCTTCGGTTCCGACATC
>PXRI01000002.1:24081-32224 GCA_003021005.1 Halobacteriales archaeon QS_1_69_70
GTCGGCGAGGAGTCCGACGGCGCAACCGTCGGGCCCGCAGAGGTGAGCACCGACGGCGGCGAGACGTGGCAGGCGGTGCCGGGGACCCTGGAGACGAACTTCGTGATCGGACAGTCGACGAACCTCCTGTTCGGGACGGCCGTGGCGACGACCGGCGTCGCCGCCCACCAGCGGGACCGCATCGCCGACCGCGCCCGCGAGCTTTTCGGCCGCCAGGAGTAGCGAGCCGGCGACGCCCGGCTTTTCGCCGGCCGTTCGCGGGCGATCGGAAGCTTGGACAGGTTTGTCAGAACACCCATTTCGTAGAGAGACATCCGAACGGCGACACGGACGGCGACGGCCTCTCGGGGGCGGCCGGTCCCCACGAGAGCACCGACTGGAACCTCGTGCGGCAGGGGTACTCGCGGCCCACCTACGGAACGCCGACGGAGTCCCGCATCGAGGGGCTGAACTACATCACGCCGTTCGTGTGGGGCACGAGCGAGTCCAACGGCATCACCTTCGCCTCCGACATCAATCAGGGCGTCCATGCGGTCATCCAAGACGACATCCCGGTGGGTGGCGCCGCCCCGGTCGCGGGGGTCACCCGCTCGGACGACGGCGACGTCTTCACCGCCGGCCAGACCAACAGGGTGGCGATATCGCTCGACTTTACCGACCGCGACGTGCTCGTCCGGGACCGACTTCCCGAGGGCTGGGAGAAGATCGGCGGTGACGGCACCTCCGACGGCGACCACGTCACCTTCGACTTCTCGGCCGGCGAGTCGGTGGCCTACTTCGCACAGGCGCCGGACGAGTCCGGCTCCTCGACCTTCGGCCCGGTCGAGGTGAGCGCGGACGACGGGAAGACCTGGCACGCGCTGACCGACACGACCGACACCGTTGTCGTCGCCGGCCAATCGACGGACCTCGCCGCCGCCGGCCTCGGCGTCGGGACGGTCGGCGCGCTGTCACACGAGCGTGACCGCATCGAGGAGCGGTTCTCAGCGCTGACCTCACGGGACGACTGACGCGGTCGGTCCACGTCCCGGCCAGGAGTTACAGAGGTATACGCCTTCTACGTTCGGGCCTACGGAGACGCCGTTCAGGGGATCACGGCCGGGAGCACGGAGAGACCCGCCGACGACCCGCCTCGTCGCAGTCGATTGGACGGTTTTGTCAGAACGCTTCTTTAGGTCGCTGGTGATCGAGCTACCATGACAGACAGGAGCCTCTCGGACCTGACGCGGCGCGCGGTGCTGAAAGCGACTGCGGGCGCGCTCGGTGCCGGCGCGGCCGGGACCGCGAGCGCCCACGAGAAGTGGGACAGCGACGGCGGTTCGACGACCGCCGGACGCGTCGGCGACGACGTGCCGGGCCACACCGTCGGCGCGGACGTGGTGGGCTACCACTCGCTCGGCGCCGAGGGCGGCGAGGGACGCGCCGGCCGGCCGTCGAAGCCCCACTACGGCACGATCACGGACGTCAGAAGCCGCGGCGACTACGCCTACGTCACGATCATCTCCTCGGAGCGACCGACGCCGAACCGGGGGATGGCCGTCGTCGACATCAGCGGATACAACAAGGCGGCGACCGCCGCCCAGGCGGACGCCAGCAGCATGAGCGTGGTTTCGTTCCTCCGCAACCAGAACAGCGGCGGGGCGATGATGGACCCCTCTATCAGTGACGACGGGGAGTACGTCTTCATCGGCACCCAGCCGACGCCGGCGCTGTATTTCGAGGTGTTCGACCCCGAGAAGTACGCCCCCAACGTCCAGGACGAGTCGGCCACCTCGAACCCGGCCGGCGTCATCGCGGTGGACGTCTCCGACAAGGGCAATCCCCGGACGGTCGGGTACGCCGAGGTCGGCGGAGCCGTCGGCGTGCACAACCTCCACCACCACCGGATCGGCGACGAGGAGTACGTCTTCGCCGTCTCCGACATCAACGGCGGCACCGAGGGGCTGTACGTCTACCGGTTCGACCGCACCTCCGGAGGGTTCGAGTTCGTCAACCTCTGGACGTACGCCGGCGACACCAGCCAGGGCGAACCCAAGACCGGTAACCCCTACATGCACGACGTGGAGGTCCAGAACGACCCCGTCACCGGCAACCCGACGCTGTACCTCTCCTACTGGGACCAGGGGATGGTCGTGCTCGACGCCTCGACCCCGGCGGACTTCGAGCGACTCGGGACGTTCGAGATGTCGGCCTCGCACTTCTCGTCGCCGGCGCCCCGGCTGTACGAGTTCGGGGACGGCCGCAGGAAGCGGCTGGCGATCAGCAGCCAGGAAATCGGCAGTTCCGACTCCAGCAGTGGCGACATCTACCTGGTGGACACCTCCGGCATCTACGAGGAGGACGCGGCCGTTCTCGACGTGCCCGACGACGTCACCCCCGGCGGTCGGCCCGTCGAACTGGACAACGTCGGCCGCTGGGAGTGGTTCTGCGAGGGCGACGGCTGTGACCACGCCAAGAAGAACCCCGACGAGGGGTTCAGTTTCAGCGGGTTCAACCTGAGTCCCCACAACTCCGACTTCGCCGTCGACGCCGACGGCGACTTCTGGGTCCACCAGTCCCACTACAACGGCGGCCTCCGCTACCTGAAGGTCGAGGAGACCGCCGACGGCCTCGATCTGACGGAGACGGGGTTCTCGCGGCCGGTCTACGACCAGATCCCCGAGGACTCGATGGGGACCGGTCTGAAGGTCGACGACACGTCGGTCGGCGGGATCTCCGACGCCCAGCCGTACTGCTGGGGCGCGGTCCAGTCCAACGGCGTCACGCTACTGGCCGACCTCAACCAGGGACTCCACGCCGTCGTCGGCGACGGTGTCAGCGTCGGCGGCGGCCCGGCCTTCGCGACGGTCACCCGCTCGGACGACGCCAGCCTGTTCACCGGCGGTCAGACCGACCGCGTCGACCTCGAGCTGACGACGCTCAGGCGGTACGACGAGGTTCGGGTCCGCGACAGGCTGCCGACCCGGTGGGACGTGGTCGACGGCGACGCCTACGAGTCCTACGAGGAGGGCGGCACCACCTACGTCGAGTTCACCGGGCCCGTCGGCGAGGGCGAGACGCTGTCGTACTTCGCCGACGTCGGCGGTGACACCGACGGCGCGACGGTCGGACCCGTCGAGGTGAGCACCGACGGCGGCGACACCTGGCGGGCGCTGGCCGGCACGATAGAGACCAACGTCGTGGTCGGCGCGTCGACGAACCTACTGTTCGGCACCGCCGCCGCGACGGCCGGCATGGCGGCCTACCAGCGCGACCGCCTCGCCGACCGGGCCCGCGACCTGCTGGACCGCGAGGACTGATAGTTGTTACGAGGCGGTCATACAACGGTTCACATGCCCTGTATTCCACTATGCTGGATCGGTCGATACAGCTGATTGGCGTAGCGATAGATGCTGAAACATACCTGACATTTGTCAGAAGCGCTGTGCAAGATATGCGTCCTCCGTCTTGCAGGGCCGTTGAGAACTCCCAAGACGCTATCATGAGCAACATGTAAACGTCGAACAGCCCGACAATGCAGCGGTCTCGGGGACTCCTACATGGGCCTCACTGAATCACTCAGTCAGTGGCCGTGCATAACCACAATCCAACTTACAGAGACCAGTATGATTTTTTACGTTGAGTTCGATTTCACATCAATGCTATCTGACCGCTTGTCGGCCACTCTCCGAGAGCAAAGTTCGTCTCGACGGCAGATTCTTACTGCTCTTGGAGTTGTAGCGTCCACATCGGCGGCTGGCTGTAGTGACGTTTTCCCGGATAGCGGTTCCAGCAGTGGCGACGACGTTGGCGAGGTGATTGTCGAGAACGGAACTGATTCGCCAATAGAGATAGCTGTCCGGGTGGTAGATAGTGGGGACGAGACGCTTTTCAGCCGGGTGTTCACCGTCGGATCCCAACAGATAATTTCGCGTAACGGTATCGAAACAATTCCTGCCATAATCCATGCGTTCACCCCAAATGGCGTTTCCCACACCTGGAGGTACGACCCTGACCTGCCTGCTGGAGTTGAATGTGAAATAAAAGATATCGGCCTCACGCTCGATCAAGACCACACGATTGACCCCTGGTATGATTGCTAATTATAGTTCCTGCATCGGGCGTTGGTCACGCATTTAATCAGGCCAACTGCTGGTGCAAGCCTGTGGACCGTCGCCAGCGGCGATATCGACCGTGGGCTGGAGGTCGGCCTCGGGTCGGGCTCATCGTCGGGGGCGAAGCTCGGCGTGACCGCGACGGCCTGCATGGCGGCCTCCCAGCGTGACCGCCTCGCAGATCGGGCCAGCGACCTGTTGGATCGCGAGGACTAATAGTGTCTACGAGGCGGTCATACAACGATTCACATGCCCTGTATGCCACTATGCTGAATCGGTCAGTACAGGTGAAACCGTCACCGAAGTGCTTATCGATACGTATGAGACGTGCCAGAAGCCGGCTGCTGAATATAGAGGATCACGTCAACTCGTGAACTCCGATCATTCCGCCCAGATCAAATCGAACCAATTGCTCACTGTGCGTAGTGAGCGAGCGGCATCTGCACACTGGAACGTCGGCTGCAGGTCAGTTGGGCTGTTGCTCGCCGACTATCGCGGTCAACCGCACGGTTCGCCGTAAGACGAGCGTAGCGATGACAACAACGAGCATGAGCCCGAGCGCCAGTGGGAGTGGCTGACTACCGACCAGCCAATTACCCGCGGGCGTCCCATAGAGGATCGTCGCCGGGGCTGCTCCGCCGATTGTGACAGCTGCCAGCCCCGCCAGCGTTTGGAGGACGTACTGGTCGGGATCAACATAGAGGTACACGCCGACGAGTACTGGCAGACTCCCGAGTGCAAGCCCGAGTACCTCACCGGTCAGGGAGTCGACGTACAGTATCCAGTACAGGGCGAGAAACGCCCCGAGGAGAATCGAGAGATCGAATTTCTGATCGTGAGTCAGGTGTGCAACCATACCGACACGTGCGGCTGACGGGAAATAAAACCCCGCTAGACTTAAATGGGGTTTACGTATTACTCAGTACTCTGTGTTGACCAGTCCCTCTCCAATCAACAATCGGTGGAGCCGTGCTACATATGTGTCCTACGTTTTGCACGTTATTCAGAAACTATGTGGAAGTTATCATTACGTATCGGCGGTCGATTCGCACGTCTACTTCCCGGGCAATTACCCGGGGTCCGGATGAAGTCGATACCGTGTGAATAGTTCTATGACACCCCCAGTCGTTACTGTCCTTCAATTTCGGTATTGACCGCACGACGGCGTACGGTCCTACCGGTACACGGCTACACTACGACGGCACCGAGGGTCGGCCGGGGGCCGTCTCGGACCGGACGACGTTTTGACGGATTTGCACAAGCCTTCTTTTATTGCGTCGTCACTCACGAGTAGAGCATGACTGATAGCGATAGACTCTCCGATGCGACGCGACGGGCGGTACTGCAGGCGACCGCGGGCGCGCTCGGCGTCGGCGCGATGGGATCCGCGAGCGCTCACGAGTGGGGCTCCGAGACGACGGGGCAGAACGGCGACAACCCCGATGCACAGCCCGAGAACATCGACGAGGACGAGAACGTCTCCCGGCTCGGCTTCCACGCCCTGGGGTCGGCGGGGGCGCCGGCCCGGGACCCGCGCGCGGAGGCCCACGACCCCCACTACGGCGCGGTGACCGAGATCCGCACCAGGGGCGACTACGCCTACGTGGGCGTGTTCTCCTCCGACCGGGAGACGCCGGGCCGCGGGGTCGCAATCGTCGACATCAGCGACTACTCGCGGGCGGGCTCCGAGAGCGAACTCGAGACGGCCCAGCCGCGGGTCGTCTCCTTCGTCCGGAACAACAGCACCGCGACGGCCGTCATGGACGTAAAGACCAGCGACGACGGCGACTACATCTTCCTCGGCACCCAGCCATACACCGCGCTGTTCACCGAGAGCACGGAGGGTGAGGCCGCCGACCCGTTCCCCAACGCCGAGGACAACAGCGCGACCGCAAGCGGCGGCGGCGCCGTCGCGGTCGACGTCGCGGACCCGTCGAACCCGGAGGTCGTCGCCCGGATGGAGACGTTCTCGACGGGCATGACACCGGCGTCTACGTGCTCCGGTTCGACCGCACTGCCGCGGAGTTCGAGCTGATCAACCGGTGGACGCTGGAGGGCAACGACAGACAGGGCGAAATTGGCGACAACGAGAGCGGCCTCTCGTACTGTCACGACGTGGAGGTCCACGACGACCCCCGGACCGGCCGGCCGACGGCGTACGTCTCCTTCCTCGGCTCGGAGTTCCACATCTGTGACGTCTCCGACCCCGCCGACTTCGACCACATCGGCGCGTTCCCGACCGGCGGGCTGGCACACTTCGGGACGACGGCGCCGACGCTGGTCGACGGCAAGCGGGTCGCCGTAGCCAGCCACGAGGTACCGAGCCCCGACACCGGCTACCGCTGGGAGCGGAACACCGACCAGACCGGGACCGTCTTCCTCATCGACGCCGAGGGCATCTATCCCGACGACCCCGTGGCGGACGCCCGCGAGCCGGGCGACCCGGCGCGGGACCTCACCGACCAGGAACCGGACGACTGGACCTGGCTCGGCCCGGAGGACACCGAGGACGGCGAAGTGTCGTGGAGCAACTTCTCGCTCTCGCCGCACAACTCCGACCTCTCGCGGCACGTCGTCGATGGCGAGGAGGAGTTCTGGCTCCACCAGGGCCACTACCACGGCGGGGTCCGGTTCCTCCGGCTGGACACCGACTCGTGGACGCTGGAGGAGGAGGGCTGGAGCCGGCCGAGCTACGGCGTCCCCGACGGCTCGAAGATGCAGGGACTCAACGAGGTGACCCCGTTCGTGTGGGCGTCCGTCGAGACCAACGGGGTCACGCTCTCGTCGGACATCAACCAGGGGGTCCACGCGATGAGCCACGACCGCCTGGAGGTCGGGAACGGCCAGCCGACGAGCGTCGCGGTGACCCGCGAGGACGACACCGACGTCTACGCCGGCACGACGACGAACCGGGTCCAGCTCACCGTCGAGTTCCCGGCCACGGGCGTGAAGCTCCGGGACCGCCTGCCGGACGGCTGGAACGTCGTCGGCGGCGACGATCACACCACCTACGAGCGCGGCGGCTCGACGTTCGTCGAGTTCGACGCGACCGCGGGCGCCGGCGAGCGGACGACGTTTACCTACTTCGCCCGACGGGAGGCGGACGCCGCCGAGACCGCGGCCTTCGGGCCGCCGGAGGTCAGCGACGTGACCGCCCCCGCCCGGACCGAAGGCATCGAGGACGACCCCTCCTTCGCGAACGACCTGTGGACCCTCGCGAGCGGCGAGATCGACCGCGGGCTGGAGGTCGGCCTCGGGTCGGGCCTGTCGACGGGGGCGAAGCTCGGCGTGACCGCGACGCTCGGCATGGCGGCCTACCAGCGCGACCGCATCCTCGAGGGCGCCCGGGGCCTGCTGGACCGCGAGGAGTAGCCAGACCGACCGCCCGACGCAGGCGGCACCGCGAGAGCGACGTTTGGACGGATTTGTCAGAACCCTTCTTTACGAGGACGGGGAATACCCGACAGAGTCATGCCAGACGATAGCATCGACGACGCGACGCGACGAGCGATCCTGAAGGGCGTGGCCGGCACCCTCGGCGTGTCGGCGGTCGGCGGCCTCGCGACCGCCCACCCCGGCGCCGGCGACCACGGCCCGGAGGGCCACAACCACCCATCGGAGGACGCCGGAGGGGTCGGCTGGCTCGCCGGGATCGACCGACGCGAACCGGAGTCCGGGACCCGCGTGGACGACGAGCGACTGGTTGGGGCCGAGGTAGAGCCCGCCCACGAACACGTCGCCGATGACGGTCAGTTCCTCGTCGGCGTAGGCGAAGCTCGACCACTGGAAGGACATCTGTACGATGCCCCGGTTCTCGTTCACGATGCCGCCGATTTCGGCGTTCTTCCTGAAGTTCTCGGCTTTCATCGTGCGTCCGGTGACGTTTTGTCCTTCGCTGGCGAGCTTGCGCGCCTTCGTCTTGAAGCCCTCGTACAGCGCTGTCGAGTTATTGTTGAACTCGTCGGCGAACGTCTGGAACTGCTGGCGCTCGGAGTCGTTGTGGAGGGTCCGCTGGTAGGTGAACGTCCACTCGGCGGTCCCGTTCTCGT
>PXRI01000003.1 GCA_003021005.1 Halobacteriales archaeon QS_1_69_70
ATTCGTCGCAGTCAGCAGGTTCGATACGTCGGGATTCGGAACGATGCCGGCCCCGATGAACCCGAGAACGACCCCGACACCACCGAGCCTGTCGAGTCGTTCGACTGGTAACAGGAAAAACGCGAACGCTGCGGTGATCAACGGTGCGAGACTGTAGATGACGGATCCGGTAGCACTCGTGATGTACTGCTGGCCCATGAAAACCAACGCGATGTTTCCTCCCAGCGTGAGGACACCAGTCACGAGAACTCCAGCAACGTCCGTACGAGTTTTGGGATACCAGTACCCACCTCTGACCACTAATAGGGAGACCAGCAGTACAGCTCCGACGTCGATTCGGAGGGCGGCAAACAGGACCGGCGGGAAGTAGGGCAGTCCTGCCACGGCGCCCACGAACGGACCCGCTCCGAGGATGCCATACGCCACGAAGAGCGATGCGTTTCTGTGTTTCGCGGATGCTATACTCCGGATCATACGTCGAGAGAGGACGACTCCAATTGCTTGATGAGGGACTGACTCCAACCCATGTGCAGTCCGGTGTTCGCAGTCGGGCGACGAGTAATCGCGTTCGTAATGCTACGAAAGGAGGTTTTCCCAGCGGCCGGTGACGATGTAGTCACTGTGAACGTGGAAGTTATCAACCAGGATCCGGGTCTCACCCGGTTCCCCCGGAACAGCTCGTCGCGAGGGACACGACTAAGAATGCTCACCGCTGAGAGTCCGACAATGCGCGAATACGTCTTTCTGCTCGAATACGACCGTGGTATTCACCCGGTTCGGGACGTGTTCATCGACCATCCCGAAGTCGTCGTGACGGCACTCGACATCTCGCTCGCTCGTGATCGGGGCTGGCGCGTCGAACGTATGACCGGCCCCGAACACGCGCTCGACGCGGTTGAGGCCGTCTACTTCGACGAGCAGTGCAACGATTGCACCTATCCCACTCACACCTGCGATGCGGCCGCCGAATACCAGGTGCTCGAACGCGAACCGACGGCGCGAACGATCTACCGGCACGTGACGGAGATGAGCTACTGCCATGCAGTCAGCTACCTGGCGCTCAAAACTCTCGGTGACGGCCTCGTCTTCGACGCGACCCAGCGCGGACCTTACTACGAGTGGCGTGTCCTCGTCCCGACCGAGCGGAACGTCGACGCCTTTCATCGAGCGCTCCGAGAGGACCTTCCCGAGGGCGTTTCACTGGAGCTTCGTCGGGCTGGCACTCCCGAAGGCTGGCTCCACGCTAACTCGCCACAGCATGGAAGCGAGCTCCCTTACGAACAGCGCGAAGCCATCGAGACCGCGCGGCGAATGGGCTACTACGAGCACCCGCGCGACGCATCGCTCGAGACCCTCGCCGCGGAACTTGACCTCCCGTTGACGACGCTTCGCTACCGCCTCCGCCGCGCCGAAGCGTGGGCGACCGCGACTGCTCTCGATGGGTATAGATTCGACTCGTCCATCGGGACCGAACTCGATCGGACCGAGGAGCCGACCACATCAGGCATTCCTGTAGAAGAGGATTGACTGTTGGCCGACGGGAGGGAGGCCGCGAGCGAGGAAGCCCGAACGAGTAAAGAGTGGAAGGGCGAGCATCCGCGCGAGCGGAGCGAGCGCGGTTCACCGGCGCCGAACGAAGTGAGGCGCCGGGGCGGTCGTTTTTCCCCCAAGTTTTTGCGAGCGAGTGGCTCCCCGCAGCGCGCCGGAGGCGCGCGAGGACACCCGAGGGAGTAAAAAGTGGGTGTTCTAGAGAAAGTTCTGGAGGGCCTCGTCGATGACCTCGTCCGGCTCGACGTCCTCCAGGGCGGCGTGGCGGCGCAACTCGCGGTAGGTGGCCGGCGGGAGCGACACCGATAGCGCGCCGACGTCTATCCCCTCCGCGGCGAGCGCCGCCTCGACGCTCTCGCCGTCGTTCACCGCCGAGGCGATTGCGCGGACCTCCCGGACGGTGAGGTCGTGGTCCAGCGCCGCCCACGCCAGGAGGAACCGCGACGGCCCGGCGACGCGGGCGACGTGCTTGGCGGCGGTCGGCGCGATCTCGCCGAGGGCAACGTGCCGCCGGATCGACCGCGGGAGGTCGTGGACCCGCGCCCACTTCCGGATGAACGACACCGAGACGTCGCCGTCGGCGCGCTCGGCGGCGGCCTTGTAGGAGCCGGTGCCGCGGACGAGCGCCGCACACGCGGCCGCCCCGCGGAGCATGTAGACGTTGTCGTCTGCGCCGACCGTGTTGTCCGCGAACCGGGCGACGGTGTCGGATGCCGCCGCGAGGCTCTCGGGGTCGGTCGGGTCGAACTGGACGGCGCTTTCCCCCGCGACGCGAGGGTCACGGCGGATGACCGGCTGGCCGACGGGCGACTCCCGGTCGGTGGGTGGCTCGCCGCCGTCCTCCCCGCTCATCGGCCACGGATACGGCGAGCGGGGGGAAAAACGTCCCGCCGGCGCGTCGCGAGGCGAGCCCGGTTCGTAGAACGGTGTCGGTTACAGCAACGGGACGCTACTCGTCGGCGACGTCGTCGCGCCCACCCGAGAGGTGCTTCCCCTCGAGACCGACGAGGGCGCCCGTCGATTGGGCGAACTCAGCGTCGGGATGAACAGCGGCATCGACCGCGTGACCGACAACGTCCTCTTCGACGTGAAGATGGGCGACACCGTCCACCTCGCGCTGGGCCGGGCGTACGACTCGACCCTGCCGGACGGCGAGACGGGCAACGAGTCGGCGGTCCACGTCGACCTGATCACCGACGTCTCGGAGGCCGCACGGCTGGAGGTCGACGGCGAGGTGGTGCAGCGGAACGGGACGTTTCGGTTCGAGGAGGGGTTCGAGGGGTAGCTGACCGCGGCGGCACCACCGACATCGCCGACATCGTCCTCGAATACGAACCAGCGACGAGTGGGGGGAACGACGCGCTCCAAATCCTGAAATTCCGGCACCCGCCGGCGAACGCGCCGGAACTCCCGATCACGATCGAGCTCATCGTCGACGAGACGGTTACCGTCTCCACCGGCAAAAGCCACTCCGCACAAAGGGGGCACCCGGCGGTACGCTCGGCCTGCCGCCTCACGCCGCGTCGTGGCACTTCGTTCGCCAGGTCGGTATCGCCGGTCCGCGCCGCTGCCGCGCCGTCCCGGGCCGCGGTGTAGGCCGCCGCGAGCTGCGTGTCGCGTGCCGACCGGCCCGCATCCGTGGTGGGGCCCCTGAAGATGTTACAGCCCGCGAGCGAAACCGACCCCATCCCGGCCAGCGACGCGAGAACCCCTCGACGCTTCATACCCCGTAGTCACGGAACCGCTCGACGTCGACGTCGACCGGCACCGCGTCGAAGTCGTCGTCCCCGTCGGCGATGAGTGTTGCGTCCCGGGCGTGAGCTAGAGCCACGGCGGAGATGTCCGCCAGCGAGATGTTTCCGTCGGCCTTCACCTCACCGAGCCGCCACTCGGCCCGCTCGAGGACGACACCGCGGCGGGTGAGCGTTCGGATGTCCCGGTAAGCCGCCCGACGCGATCACGGCATCGGCTTCTCGGCCGGCGTCCCCTCGTAGCGGGCGACAAGATAGTACACCTCGCTCGCGTTCGTCTCCGCGAGCAGCCCCTCGGCCTCGCCGGCTTCTCGATTGATTTTCCCGAGCTGACCGCGAGTCCGATCAGTCGAGGTGATTGAGTGACCCATAGTGCTCTTCGTTCTGAATGTGGGTACAGAACTGTGCACAGAGTCGACAGCAGTCCGCGGCATCGGTGAACGTCCGGACGCTGGCATCCCAGCGTGCGTGGATTGCCCCGAGCATCGCACTTCGAACCGACGGTTCGGTCGCGACCATTACCCGTTGCATACGTACTGGTGGCGTCGCGTCGGCCGCCGGACCCTGCATTCCATCTGTCGACAGGAGATCTTCGAGGACGCTTCCGATTTCGATCCCAACCCCGAGGTTGTCGCCGACCTGTGGGGCGATGAAAATCGTTGCATTACTCGCCTGCGCAAAGGCGATACTCTGTGAGGCGGCATCCATCTCCTCGAGCGGAATTCCCACGTCGATTGCGAGAAAGGCATTGAAGCCGCGGTCGCGGAGGCAGTGCCGCGTTTCCTGGAGGAGCCGCAAGACCTCGTCTTCGGCGTACTCGCCGCTGGATTCGTCCCACGTCGCAAACGACGGGGCATCGGTTTCGACATTGGCGTCCGCCGGCAGCAGCGCGTCGACGTCGAACGTCCGGTACGGCCCCATCAGGTAGACGAGAAACTGTTCCCGCTGGACCGGGGCAAGCGCCTCCGAGTCACCGGTGGCACGGGGAAGATCGTTGACAATCCGTTGCCGCATTCGACCCGTCGATTCGGAGCGATAGTATATAAATATCGGTGAACTCAGGGATTTTCTAGTCGAGAACGACTAAGTACGTGGCGTCTCACCTACGACCTGAGGCACCTCCAGATGTCCGAAACCGATAGCCATCCCACAAACGAGGTTCGCCAGCCGGAGCCCCCGCTTCCCGAGGATAGCGGGCTGACGCTCGAGGAGTATCTCGCGATGCAACAGGCGATCGGCCATCCGACACGGTTTCGGATCCTGCGCACGCTCGTCGTCAACGACGAACTGAGTGCCGCCGATCTCAAGGCCGCGGTCGACATCGAATCCCACAATTTCCACTACCATCTCGATGAACTGGTCGATGTTGGGCTCGTCGACAAGCGCCAGCGACGGACCGCTGACAGCCAAGGCTTCTATACGTACTATCGGCCGACTGCGATGGGGCGCGGCATCCTCGAGCACGGCGTCGAGGAGCTGATGCGCCGTGAACGAGAGTTCAAAGATGCCTATTCATAAGCTGCGTCAACGAGGGCCACCTCGAGGCCCACTACGGCAACCGGGCGAGTACGATGGCACCACTTCCCGAGGACGACAGTCGCAAGCCCGGCGACCAGCAGGCCTTGACATCCGAACAGCGTGCCGTGCTCACGAGGTCGCGTCGATCGTCGACACCGACGGATGATGCGCCGTACTCCACGTCCCCGACTCCAATTTGAACGACTCGTCGGGCTCACCAGAACCAGGAGCGTCACCGTCGGTCCGGGAAAACACCTGCTGGACCGTCCTGGTGAACTGCCGCGCATCCAACGTCGTCACCAACGTATCGAACGGCTCCAACCGCCCCACACCCCGATCCGACCGCCCCTGCTCGGCAAACTCATACCGACTGCCGTTCACCTCCCCGGTCACCACCGGCGCCCCCGACACCGCCTCCCCGAGACACCACCGGACCGACGCCTCCGCCGTCACACTCTCGTGTCCACCCTCCAGTCGCCACCGGTTCGACCGTCCACTGGAGGCTCGGGGTGGCCTGACGCCTGCTCGACGCTACGCGTCGGTCCACCACTCGCTCCGACGATCTTCGTACGTCGCGTTCTCCCGCAGCGGCGGCGGGAACGCCGAGTCGGCTTCTAGGCCGAACCCGACCCCGAGCCACCGGCCGACGTGCCAGCCGACGGCCTCGGTGTCGAGTCCGACCACGACGATCTCGAGTCGTGAGTACCGCTCGAGGGCGCCGTCGCCGTCCGGGTCCGTGCCGGTCACCGTCCCGCACGAGCCCGTTCCCGTCCGGCAGTCGCTCTCGTTCGTCACCGTGACGACGACGTCGGCATCCTCGCGCGAGTCGATGCGGCGGAAGGCCACCGTCTCCGGGATCGTGCCGCCGGCGCCGCGGTCGAAGTACGTGAGTGCCTGGCGGACCTGCCGGTCGGTCGCCTCGCGCTCGCCCGGCGGGACATCGCCGTAGTCGGTGTAGACGTCGAGGCGGTCCGTCTGCCAGGGGTTCTCCCGGCCGGTCGCGTTCGTGTCGGGGGTCGTGACCAGGCGGCTCTCCGGCTGCATCACCGCCCGGGGTTCGTCGGCGTGGGACAGCCCGAGGGTGTGGCCGAGTTCGTGCTTCAGGACCGCGACGGTGGAGTCGTTCGTGAAGCCGGTCCGGACGCGGACCTCGACCGGCCGGTCGACCTGGCCGGGCTCGGTGAGGATGGGCGCACAGCCCGCAGTGGTGTCGACGTCGTGGGTCCCGCAGTCACCGACCCGGTCGACGAACCGGACGTGGACGTCGGCGGTCCCGTCCGCGTCGACCACGCGCAGCCGCAGGGGGTAGCCGGCGTACCGGTCGCTGTTTGCGGTCCAGTAGTCGGCGGCCGCCCGGACGAACTGCGCGTACGCGCGGTCCGGCTCGCCGCCGCCGTAGCTGACGTTGATCGTCTCCGAGCGCCAGTGGTTGTCCGGGTCGCCCTCCCAGCGATCCCAGAGCGGCCCGCCGTCGGTCACGGCCGTACAGCCCGACAGGACGACCAAAAGCGCGACCCCGACGGCGGCGACCCGCGAGTCCATGGACGAACGCAGGGGCCGTCGCGCGGAAGACGGTTTCGGGTCTGTCCGTCCCCGAGCGGCTGAGGATAGTAAGCCCCCTTCTGTTTCGACCCGGCATTCGGCTGAGCACCCGCCGCGACTCCGGGCTACCTGTGCGGCGGGCTTGCACCGGTGAGGGTTCGCCGTTCCACCCGTTCCCGCCCGTCGGGGTGGCGACGCCACCCGGCTCACGGCTCGCGCCGTTCGCCCGGCGGCACAGCCGCCCGGCCCTCGACGGGTTAGCTCCCTTCCCTTGCGGGTCGGTTCGCGCGCTCGCGGGCCGGGCGGCCCGCGGGCGCCGAGGCGGTGGCGGGGCCACCGCCCGCGTCTCATCGGTCGGGGCGGGGGGTCTCGTTTCTGTTCCAGCGCCAGCGGTCTCCCGCTCCGGGCTTGCGCCCGGTCACCTGCCCGGAGGTGGGGGGACTTTCCTCATGGCCGCGCCCGCGCGGCCGCCGGGACGGCGGCCCAGTCGCGGACGCGGCCACGGGAACCGGGCTTCCTCTGCCGGCCGGAGCTATGGCGCTCGCGCGGTTAAGCGGTTCGGTCGGGGTGGTCCCGGAACCCGACGGCGCGGGCCTCCGACCGGGCGCGCTCGACGGCGGCCTCGAGGTCGAACGCCGCGACGAACTCGCCGTCGCGGACGAGTGGCTCCAGGAGGGCGTCGCCCTCGGTCGGCCCCTCGGCGTCGGCCAGGGTGACGTGGTGGCCGCCGTCCGGCGTCCGATACACCGCCTTCGCGCCGGAGAGCTTTCCCCGCTTTGCGGCCGGTTCGCCCTCGACCTCGACGACGTCGAGCGCGAAGTCGACGGGGTCGGCGTCGGTCACGTGGCTGCCGACGCCGAACCCGTCCGCGACGTCCCGGAGGTCGCGGATGGTCTCGGGGGTGATGCCGCCGCTGACGAAGATATCGACGTCCCCGTGGCCGGCGGCGTCGAGTTCCCAGCGGGTCTCCCGGACGATGTGCCGGAAGTCCCCGCGGCGGGAGCCCGTGGTGTCCAGCCGGACGCTGTCGAAGCCGAGGTCGGCGGCCCGCAGCGCCTCGTCGACCTCATCGTCGTAGGTGTCACACAGCGCGACGCGGGGGACGTCCTCGGCGACGGCCTCGTCGAAGGCCCGCCAGGCGGCCTCCTGGTCGCCGTGGCCGAAGCAGATCATTAGGGCGTGCGGCATCGTGCCCGACGCCGCCCGGTCCATGAGGTCGCCGGCGGCGACGTGGGAGAAGCCGTCGAAGCCGGCGATCGTCGCGGCCCGGTCGACGACGCCGGCGATCGCGGGGTGGACGTGGCGGGCGCCGAAGCTGAAAAGCGACGCCTCCGGGGCGGCCCGGCGCGCCGCCAGCGCCGCAGTCGCGTAGCCGCTGGCCTGCGAGAGAAAGCCCAGAAGCGACGTCTCCAGCCGGCAGAACTCCAGGTACGGTCCCTCGATCCGGCACACGGGCCCGCCGTCGAACAGCGTCCCCTCCGGGAGCGCGTCGACGTCGACGTTTCGGCCCTCGAACAGCCGGGCGGCGTCGGCCACGCCGGCGAACAGCTCGAAGGAGTCCGTGGGGAACTGGTCGGCGGTGACCTCGGCGACGACCTCGGGGTTCCGGCCGGCGTGTTCCAGTGCCTCCTCGGTCCGCAGGAAGTACGCGTCGGTCGCCCGTCCCTCGACGATGGCCTCCTCGGGGACGACGTCGAACATGTCGGTGGCTCCGCGGGGGACGTGGAAGAAACCTACGCCGCCGGCGCCGGGGCGTACACGTCGTCGAGGTCGGCCGCCGAGGGGGCCTTCACGACGGTGAGGCTGGCGCCGTCCCGCCGGACCCAGATGGCGCCCTCGAACTGGCTCGATCCGGCAAACGTCCAGACAGCGCCGCCGTCGACGGACCGCCGGTCGGCGCCCCAGTACGAGAGCAGTCTCCCGTACCCGTCCCGGAACTCGGTGGCGTTGGTCCGGTCGACGAACGTGACGTTCCAGACGTAGGCGGTGCCGCCGTCGCCGGCGTAGGCGTGGAGGCGGTCGGCGTACCAGCCCTCGGCGGCGGCGAGGTCGTAGGTGAAGGGTCTTCGTGGGTCGAGCCGCCCGTCCTCGCGGTTGAAGAACGCCTCGCGGTCGATGACCGCCCGGTCCGGGCGGTGCCGGTCGCGGAGGGTGTAGGCGAACATCGACGCGAGGCCGGCTTCCCCGACGCTGGCGTGGGCGGTCCCGTTCGGGACGGTGACCCGCTCCCAGTCGGGGTCGCTCCGGTCGGACAGCGTGGCGCTTCCGTACCGGCCGCCGTCGTAGGTCGGCGGATGGATGAGTTCGGCGCTGGCCTCCGGCGGCCGGTCGTACATCGCGTCGACGGCGCCCCAGCCGCCGCGCTCGCGGTGGTACCGGACGAACGACGGGCCCTCGGCGTACGGGGCGAAACCCGCGTAGTAGACGCCGTAGTGGAAGTCCTCGCCGACCCCCGGCGGCTGGCTCGCGCCGTCGCCGCCGACGCAGTCCCAGGCGCCGGACCCGCAGCGCTCCCGGTAGGCCTGCTGGACCACGAGCGCGTCGCCCTCGACGAGACCGTTGCGGGCGTTCCGGCCGTCCAGCGTCCGGGCGGAGTCCGACCCGAGCCCGAACCGCTGGTCCTGGAGGGCGTGGACGAGCTCGTGGGCGAGGGTGTACTCGTCGTCGAGCGTCGCCGGGACGGCCTCGCTGACCAGGACCAGGTCCCCGCTGTTCGGCCGGTAGAAGCCCAACACGTTGTCGCCGCGGTTGGCGCGCCGTATCTCGACGACGTCCTCGCCGGGCCCGACCAGGAGCATCGCCTCGAACTGGGCGTTCTCCAGCGTCCGCGCCGGTCCGCTCTCGTTCGGCGCCGTGATGCCGCCGTACTCCTGGCGGAACGTCGCCCGGGTCACCAGCTCGACCTCGACGTCCTCCCGGAAGCGGAGGCCGCGGAGCACCTGGACGCGGGCCATCGCCCGCGAGACGACGGCCTCCAGCTGTGCGTCGGTGAGCCCGTCGCTGGCGTCCACGTCGAAGGTCTCGTTGTGCCAGTACCCGTCGTAGTACCCGAGGTGCGTGCCGGATTCGTCGGGCGGCTCCGCCGTCGCCGGGGCCGTCGGCGTCTGGCTGTAGCCGGCAGTGCAGCCGGCCAGCACCAGGACGGCGACCACCGCCACCGCGGCGGCCGGACGCGACTCCATCAGCCGGCCGGAGGGACCGGGCCGGGATAAGTCCCCGGCGTGGCCAGGGTGGGCCACCCGCCCGCCGTGGCTGTCGCGGCCGGGACAACGGTTTTGCGCGCTCGCGCCGAACGGTCGCATATGGACCTCGACCCCGACAGCACGGCGCTCGTGGTGGTTGACATGCAGAACGGCTTCTGTCACCCGGACGGGTCGCTGTACGCGCCGAAAAGCGAGGCCGCCATCGAACCGTGCACCGATGCGGTCGAGACGGTCCGGGCGGCCGGAGCCGAGGTCGTGTTCACCCGCGACGTCCACCCGCCGGAGCAGTTCGACGGCACCCACTACTACGACGAGTTCGAGCGGTGGGGCGAACACGTCCTCGAGGGGACGTGGGACGCCCGGATCGTCGACGACCTCGAGCCGGAGCCGGACGACCATGTGGTGGTGAAACACACCTACGACGCCTTCTACCGGACGGACCTCGAGGGCCACCTCGACGCCCACGGCGTCGAGGACCTCCTCGTCTGCGGCACGCTAGCGAACGTGTGCGTGCTGCACACCGCCGGCAGCGCCGGCCTCCGCGACTACCGACCCATCCTGCTTTCGGACGCCGTCGGCTGCATCGAGGAGGGCCACCGGGAGTACGCCCTGGAGCACGCCGACTGGCTGTTCGGCGAGGTGCAGCCGCTGGAGGAGGTCGGGTTCGGCTGAGGACGGTTCGACCGGTCCATATCGGGCCGCCTCAGCTCCGGAACAGCCGGAAGGCGCCCTGGCCCACCGCGACAAGCGCCGTCTCGCCGGCCGGCGTCGCGCTTTCGACCTCGACGGCGGAGACGCCGACGCTGTTGCCCGCGCGGACGACCTCCGCCGTCGCGGTCAGGTCG
>PXRI01000004.1:0-8557 GCA_003021005.1 Halobacteriales archaeon QS_1_69_70
AGCGGAGTCCCGGACGTGCGGCTCGTATATCGCTTGAATCTCTTCTGTATCGTCGACTGATGCGAGTCTGATCGTGGATTCCATAGCACGTCTTCGATGCACGGTAGATATAGCCGTTGCGGTGATACGACCGTCGTCGACCGGAGATCAGAGCAGGCCCACACTGGCGAGAACTAATCGAATCCCGATTATCAAGAGCAGGAGCTGGACGAAGCGCTCGACGTCCCGTGCCGGGAGGTGTTGGCGCAACCGTCGTCCACCGACCACACCGAGCAGTCCCGGTCCTGCGACGACGACCGAGAGCCACAGGACCGACCGGGGACCATACAGGCCGAGCAGCCACGCGACCCCGACGCGGACGATCGATATGCCGAGAAAGACGAGAGCGACCACACCGACGAACGTCGAACGGTCGAGGTCGAGACTGTCGAGAAAGGCCACGATGGGCACGCCGACGTTGCTCCCACCGAAAATCACCCCGCCCACGAATCCGATACCGACATTGACCAACCGGGTTGGGCGGGCATAGGCTGCGAACCGATCCGTATCCAGTATCGATACGACGTCTTGACTGAAAGCTACGTAGGCACTCACGATGATTCCCAGGACGAACATGAGCGGACGCGTGGGAATTCGACGCAAGAGTACCATTCCGAGGAGTGTCCCCACCGTCGCAAGGACGATGAACCACTGAAACCGTCGAACGCACCGGCGTATGCCGGTTCGGTCGAGTTCTCCGACGAGGTCAATATTTGCAATGATAACGGGGATGATCATCAGAACGACAGCCGTCTGGGGGTCGAGCACTACCGCCAACGTGGTCGTGCTGATGAGCGCATATCCGAAGCCAGTCACTCCGGTGACCAGTCCCCCAACGAAGAGAATAGTTCCAATGAGGACGAACAGTTCTGGCGACACTCCGAGTATCATTGACTCACATTCGAAAGCTCGCTTCTCGTTTCCCGGGACATCTGTCTCGAATCCTCCTGTGTCCGATTACATCGATCCACCGTTACGACCGATTCTATTCGAAGCGTGGGTATAGACCTGATGTCGGACCTATATAGACCTCACGTCGAACCTACTTATTCGTTACTCGGGAGTAGCGTCGAGTGTCGATATGGCCGTCCATCTCCGGGGGTAGAACCCGGGTCTGCGTGTCAGGCAGCGAGCGCGTCGGCAGGAACGTGCTCGTACTCCTCGTCGAGCGCTTCGGCGTCCTCCGGCAGCAATGCCACCACGAGGTACGGTGCGTATTCGGCGATATACTCGATGAGCGCACCGATCCGCTCCGAATCGATCGCTTCGAGCGAATCCAGGAGCATCATCGGGACCGTCTCGTACACGTCGTGGACGAGATAGCCGGCGAGCGCGACCATCAGCCCGACCACGTCGCGCTCGCTCTCGCTCAACGTGTCGACGGTATCCTCGTAGACGGCACCGTCATCGGTCGTTCGAACGACGTGTAACTCGAACGTACTTTGTGAAACGTTCTGCCGCCCCTCGCGGCGTTCTTTTTCGGTTCGTTCGATCCACACGCGTTCGAGGTTTTCGTACCCGAGTAGTTCGAGTACGTCGGCGACGTGCTCGTTGAACGACTCGATAGACGCGCGCTCGAGGTCGTCGATACGCGTTCGGAGTGATTCGAGCTCCGCCGCCAGTTCGTCGTCCTGGGCGTCGAGCTGGTCACGTTCGTCTGCGAGGGCGTCCAGGGTCTCGATGGAGGTCTCGACGTCCGAGAGTTCCCGTTCGAGCCGTCCGCGCTCGTATTCGAGTTCACTGAGACGCTGATACCGGTCGAGAAGGTCACTCTCGCGGAGTTCCTCGGTCTCTTCGATGTGCGCCTCCAGCATGGACACCTCCTCGCGGACGTCCTCGGCATCAGCTTCGAGTTCCTCGATGCGGCCCTCTCGCCGGTCGAGTTCGGCGTCGACGTCCCGGAGCCGTGATTCGAGGCGCTCCTGCCGGTCCGTGACGGAGCGAAGGTCGTCGCGACGGTCACGTAGCTCCTCGAGCCGGTCGCGCGTCTCCGCCCGCTCGCTCCGTTTCTCGGAGACGAGCGTTTCGAACTCGCACAGTCGGTCCCTGATATCGCTGGTCGTCACCTCGCTGCCACAGGTCCAGCACTCGACGGTCTTCGCGTCCGGATCGAGTTCCGCGGTGACGTCGTCGGTCGGTTCGGCGCCCGGAAGGTCGGGACATCCATCGTCGAGGAGATCGCCGGTGAACTCGACGATCGCAGAGAGGTCACCGACGGCATCGTCGTACGCACGCTCGCGCTCCTGTAGCCGCGCCAGTTCCTGCTCGATCCGTTCCAGTTCCGCGTCCTGTGTGGTGAGTTCTGCGAGTTCGGCCTCGAGTTCGGCGCGCTCCTCCCGAAGCGCCTCGATGCTCGTTTCCTGGGTGTCGATGTCGTCGCGAACGGAGCGTAGCCGGTGCCGGGTCTCTTCGAGTTCGTCGATGGCCTCCTGGGCGGCTTCTGCCGTGTCCGGGTCGGCGTCGTACTCGTCGACGGTCGATCGAACCGCGTCCAGCTCGTCGTCGATATCTGCCAACTCCTCCTGAAGTTCCGCCCGGCGCGTTTCCAGCCGGGGGAGCTGGTCGCGTTCGCGGTCGATCTCGTCGAGCCGATCGCGGACCTCACGACGTTCCCCTTCGATGCGTCGAATCCGCGCTTCGATAGCGTCGGTGTCGACGGGTCGCATCAACACCTCCCGAAGGTCCTCGCCCCGTTCGACGGCCCGTCGAGCCGGATTGGCTTCGAGAAGCGACGCGAAACAGTCGACAGTCTCCGTGGCGTCCGTATACGGATTTCCCTCGGCCCGAACCTGACCGTCGTGTCGCACATATCGCCGCGTGTATTCGGAGCCGCCGAGTGTCAGTGTCACCGACCCGTCGTCGGCGTCGCTTTTCAGCGTGGGGCCGGTTCCGCCGAGCACACCCCCAATAGCAGTCAACAGCGACGTCCGGTTCGTCGCGTTCCGGCCCGCCAGGACCGTCACACCGGGTCGAAACGTCACCTCGCAGGTATCGATCCCGCCGAGGTTCCGCACGGCGACGGTGGCGGTCCGTTCGTCTGCCTGCTGTGACATACACCGTTCTTGTCGCTGACACCTATTGAGTGGTCGGGTTTCGACGGGACCGACCTCGTATTCGTCAGGATTCGTCGGTCGAACGATCGGATCGGTCGCTGCCGTCACACTCGCAGCCACCTCGGTCGAGAAGTTCAGCCACCCGGTAGGTCTCGCCACACCCGGTACACGTGACCCGCACGGTCTGGGTCAACTCGAGATCGTCAGTCGCGAGTTGACCCGCGCCGCGTAGCTGGTCGAGCGTCTGTTCGATCACGGCTTTCGAGCGCGATTCCGCCCAGTTGATGTTTCGGGTGGCTCGCTCGACGTCGATACAACTCCGGCGGCTCGTATCCACGTCGAGACATTCCTTCAGGTGGTCACGGACAGTCTGGTGGGACACGAAGTCCTTCTCGACTGCCTCGATATCGATTCCCGCCCGGTCCAGTCTCGACCGCAGTTCCGCCTGGCGGCCGGAACTCACCTCCTCGTCCCGGAGCAGGCGATAGATGTTCTCCGGCTCACCGACGACGTCCGCGTCAGCCTCGGCCAGCGCACGTTCCAGAACGCGTTCGTTGACGAATCCCTGGAGATCGCGGAGACTCGCCCCGTCCGCTCGACGACGACACAGATCCTCATCCAGTCCCGAGAGGTCGTACTTCGCGCAGTCTCGACCGATCTTACAACAGGAATGTCCCGAACTATCGCCCATCAGCACCACCCCGCCGGGCATGTCGGAGGCGACCGTGCCTCATCCGACTCTCGTCGGCAGAGGGCGACCGTTCGGACGCCGACGAGATCGGGGTTCATATCTGTCTCTTGGCCGCTCAGGGATAAAATACTACCTGGCGCTGGGGTTTCGTTCATGGATTCCCGAGCCACCGAGCGATGATAGCTTTATAAGCCAGCCGGCCGATATGTGTCACGTATGTCCACCGTAGCAGTCGTCGGCGGCGGACCGGCCGGCTCGAGCGCGGCGTTGTTCACGGCGAAAAACGGTCTCGACACCGTCCTCTTCGATACGGACGAGACGTGGATGCACAAAGCACACCTGTACAACTATCTCGGTATCGAGAGTATCGACGGCGATGCGTTCATGGAGACGGCCCACGACCAGGTCGACGAGTTCGGCGTCGACCGCCACCAAGGGGAAGCGGTCACGGGTGTCGAAGCGAACGGTGATGGATTCTCGCTCGCCACCGCCGACGACGAATACACTGCCGAGTACATCGTGCTCGCGACCGGAGCGAACCGTGATCTCGCCGAGGACCTCGGATGTGCGTTCACCGACGACGATGTCGTCGAGGTCGACGTGACGATGGAGACCACTGTCGCCGACGCCTACGCCACGGGTGCGATGGTACGGGCCGAGGAGTGGCAAGCAGTCATCTCCGCCGGTGACGGAGCCGCCGCCGCGCTGAACGTCCTCACCAAGGAGAAGGGCGAACACTTCCACGACTTCGACACGCCCGCCGACGCCGAGTGACCCCATGGACGAGGATATCCACCAGTACGCGGGCCGGGGGTTCGAGGTCAGTTACGACGTACAGCGCTGTACCCACGCCAGAGAGTGTGTCGAGCGGCTGCCGGAGGTCTTCGACCCCGACGAGCGGCCCTGGATCGACCCCGACAGCGCTGATGTCGACGACCTTGCAGGGGTGATCATGCAGTGTCCCACCGGAGCACTCCAGTTCGAGCGACGCGACGGAGGACCGTCCGAACCCGTTCCCGAAGACAATACAGTCACTGTCGTGCCCGATGGACCGCTCCACCTACGGGGAGACATCGAGATCACGGATCCGGACGGAGAGACGGTTCTCGAGGACACCCGGGTCGCACTCTGTCGGTGTGGCGCGTCACAGAACAAACCGCTCTGTGACGACAGCCACGTCGATGTCGACTTCCGGGCGGATGGACGCTTTACGGACGACCGCCCCCAAACCGATGACGATCCCGCTGATGATGGCATCCGTGTGCGGACACGTCCCGACGGCCCGGTCACGCTCGAGGGGGAGTTTGAGATTCGGGGCACCGACCCCGAATCCAGCGCTCACGGTACCGAGACGGCGCTCTGCCGGTGTGGTAGTTCGGAGAACAAACCATTCTGTGATGGGACGCACGCGGAGGTCGGGTTCTCCTCCGACGACTCACGTATGATTTGAAAGTCCTGACCCATATGATCACACGACTGCGTGCGATCGACTGAGCACACGGTTTCAAATCCTACTCCAGCTGTGATATCGAGGCCTTCGAGGCGGAACTCCCGGGAACGTGTCGCGACACTGAAACGAGTGCAACTCCCGATCTATCTCGGTCCGGCCCATGTATCACTTTCGAACACTGTATCCGTTTCTGATAGTCCGGGCGTACTGGGTGCTCGACCGTCCGACTACACCCCGGTACGGACGGGGGATCTCCGCTCGCCAAGCGGAGGCGGTGCCGCTGGTCTCGGATCGCATTCGACCTTCGCTTTCAGAAGACTCACCGCATTCGGCGCCCCGCTCGGACGGGCCTGCGTGGCCGGGGCCTGCCGGCCACGGTGTAGGCACACTGCGTGGTGAGTAAGATAACTTTTGAATGTTCGAGTAGTGTGATCACCGAAGACGCCTCTGACATTGGGAGAACGCTCCGGGGGCCGAGACGGAAATCGTCGAAACCGATGACCTGACCCTTCGAGAGCGATTCGATCAGATCGAGCCGCGGTGATTCGACCCGGAAACAGATCAGGTGGATACCGAGCGCTCGCCCGTGAGTGCGCGAACTTGCAGGTCCGTGCAGAGAAGTCATCGAGAACGATTGATATATCTCTCTATCCGGGCATTCCGCACGGATTGTTCTAACAAACCCCTAAAGATTGGACGGACGTCCTCGAGGAATTGGCGATCTACGTCGGGAACGGCCCGGACTCGTCGGCCGTCGTCGGTTGGTTGTATCGACAACCCCACGACGTACCCACCGACCGTGACTGGCTCATCATCCTCGTCGAGGGCGTCCTCCGCCCAATCGGGCCGCGTTAGCCGCGGGTCGCGGAGTGCAGGTCCCACGACCGCAGTAGCCCCTACATATAGTTTGGATGGTACGTTTCGCCAAGTTTCGATTCACTGAGGTGAAGGACGTTCTGGGTCGTCCTTGGCTGCCCACCCTCGAGCAGCCGGCGAAATGTACGCGATTCGTCCTCGCGCAGGTTCGAGGGTTGCACGTCACAGTGATCCTACCTGTGTTCGCCAACGCCGCCGTCGTTCCACCGCTCTGCCCTCGCGATCTGCGGCTTCTCCGAGGGTATCTGTCGAACCATCTCCGAGTTTTCTGCATCCCGATGTCTCGCGTCTACGTCATCTTCGTTCCGGGGTTGTTCGATGTCTCTTCGCCGACCAGTTCCCGGACTCACTCTGCGCGCCCTCAATATTCATATGTTTCCTTAATCTACACGCCGACCGCCCTTGTCGAGACTTCCGCGGGGCGCCCGACGGGAGTCCGGCAACTCCCTCGACGCAGAGGTCGGCAATCTCCTCCGTGACGGTCCAGACCTGTGTCCAGTCGATCTCTGCACGGACGGCCGGGAGGTTTGGCTCAGGAGCGGCATGGCCTCCCCTGGTAGACTTTCCGTGTACACAGTGGACGGAACGGTGAACTCCTCGTCAGCGTTTCCCTGGAGGAAGGTGGCCGATTTAGTCTCGCCGCTCTCGTAATCGATCAGAAAGGAAAATCGAGAACTTTCACGCCGGCTCAGGTCTCCTCATTCTCGCGGCTATGGGATAGCTCGTCGCAAGCAGCCGCGTGATGACGTCGTTGAAGCTCTCGTCGTTCCGCTTCCGTCGGCGGAGACGTTCTTTGGTCTCCTCTGAGACACGAACGGTGGCGAATTCAGCCATCGTGTTCACGTTAGCGTTAACCACTATTCACCCTTCGGTCGTTTTTGGCCTTGCGCTCCTCGACGGCGTCGTCGGACGTCGCCTGCCCGCACCTGCCGCAGAAGTATTCTCGCCGGGCGTCTCCGTGCCCAACTGCGGACGGTCCATTGCTGCGATGGAGTCGGCGTCGGCGTCCCCCTCGATCTCGACGCCGTAGGTCTTCGCGAGAACGCGGTCGGCGTCCGCACTCCGGGTACGACCTCGCTCCGGACCCGTCACGTTTTTGCGACGTCCCGGACACCCCTCCAGCATGGCGCCCTCGGAGTCCCAGCGCGTGATCGCACAGGTGAGCGCGCTGATCGTCGGCTGCACCCTGCTGCTGACGGCGGGCTTCGTCGGGCTCATCGCGGCGCTGTCCGGGGAACTCGGCGGCTTCGAGTCCCGCATCCAGTGGTACGTCGCCGTCGCGGCGGTGGTCTTCGTCGCGACCATCGTCCTCCTGGAACTCAACGACGCCGGCGGCGCGACGATCATCACCTCCGCGACCGTGGTGGCCCTCTTCGCGTTCGTCCTGGGCTTTCTCGGCGCGGAGGGCGCGCTGTACACGCTGGAGAACCCGGAGACCATCGAGGTCTCCCGGCTCGTGATCTTCGCCTCGGCGGCGCTCGTCGCGACGGGCATCGGCTACTGGGCGCTGCGACACTGGCGGGAATTCACCGCCGGCCGCACGGGGTCGCGGTAGGCCGGCGGCGCCGCGTCGGCAATATGCTCGGGGGCCCGGCGCTACGACGCGCCCGCGGCGTCGTCCCGGCGGAGCCGGTACCAGAACAGCCGACACCGGTAGGTGACCGAGCGCCACAGGTACGACAGCATCGCCACGAACTCGACGATGGTGCCGGCGACGCCGTTGCGGTCGATCGGCGGCTCCGGCGGCACTGGCCTCGTCGGGTCCGTCGGGCCGGTGGCGCCTCTGTCTCCAGTGTCCCGGTCGGCGGCGTGCCGCTCGGGTGTCGACCGGGATTGCGCCTCGCTTGTGGCGCTGTCGCCGCCGTCCCGGTCGACGTTCTCCAGGATGGCCCGGAGTTCCGTGACCTCGTCCTCGAGGACGCGGTTGCGGCGCTGCAGCGCCCGGGTCCGTTCCCGGAGTTCGCTCTCCTCGAGGCCGGTCAGGTCCGCGTCGGGGCCGCCGCCGACGTCCGCCTCCAGCGAGGCGGCGGTCGTGGCTTGGCTGTCCGGCGCGCCGGCCGCTGGCCCGGACGCCGCGCCGCCCGGATCCGCCGGGTCGGCGCCGGCACCGTCGACAGTGGGGTCCCGCTCGGAGATGGCCGACCCTTCGGCCTCGACCGTCTCGACGGCGTCGGTCAGCGCCGCCTGGTCCTCGGCGTCGAGGCCGGGGCCGTCGCCCGGCTCGGTGGGCACGCCCGCGCCGGCGCCCTGTATCTCCCGGAGGAGGTCCTCGCTCACCGACTTGAGGTCCGGCCTCTCGTAACTCTCCAGTCCGGGCGTCGCGCCGGCGTCGTGGGTCTCCTTCCGCTTGAACCGGACCTTCTCGACGGACTCGTCCCAGTCGGTCATCAGAAAGCCCTCGCCGGTATCGAGGTCCTCGACCTGGTCGGCGACGTCGCTGCCGAGCAC
>PXRI01000004.1:8701-27900 GCA_003021005.1 Halobacteriales archaeon QS_1_69_70
GCCTCGTCGCCGTCGAGGTAGTCGGAGACGTCGAGGATGATCGGCATGTTCTGCTCGAGGGCGATGTCGGCGAGCTGCTCGGCGTGGCCGGGCGACACCTGGACGTCACAGAGGTCGTCGTTCCCGACGTGGAGAATCTCGAAGCGCTCCTTCAGCCCGTAGTACTCGCCCTCCGGGTCGACGACGAGGAGGTTGTAGTTGTTCTCGAGCAAGCCCTCGGCGATCACGCTGCCGGTGTTGGACTTGCCGCTGCCGGACTTGCCGGTGACGAACCCGCGCCCGGTCAGTATCTCGATCGCCGGCAGCGTCCTCGCGCCCTCCGTCGGGACGAGCCACTGGCCCTGTTCGTCCGCCATCGCGTACCTGGGGTAAAGGAGCCATGGATATATGCCTTGTTGGGGAGCGCGAGGCCGACCGGAGGGAGGCCTCGGAATGGGCGAGCGGGAGGAGGGAGCGACGCGACCGACGACACGCGAGCCGCGAGGCCGACCGGAGGGAGGCCTCGGAACGAGCGAGCGGCGAGTGGAACGAGCCGCGAGCCGGGCGGCGCGACGCCGGCGGCCGACCATCGGTAGGCCGCCGGATGTGCGAGCGGTGAGCGGAGCGAGCCGCGAGCGGTGAGTGTAACGACCCGCGACCCCCCGCCGCCGACCACCGGGATGATATGCGAGACGGTCCTGGCTCCCGACACGCCGCCGCGGCGCCCCCGAGAATGGTCGACCGCGAAGCCTCACCCTCGCACTTCGAGCGTGTCCGTCCCGACGAGCCGTGGCGCTTCGCCTGCCCGGAATGTGACTCCATCTCCGTCGACAGCCTCGAGAAGGCCCGCGTGCGGCACGGCCACGACGCCTTCTCCTTCTACTGTCGGGGCTGCAGCCAGAAGCTCGAGTACGTCCTCGACCGGAAGACCGGCGGGCGTGTGTACGACGCCCGGGCGGAGCCCGAAGAGTGACCGCCTGCCGGCGGCCAGGCGGGCCCGGAGGCGTGATGGTTCGGCCGCTGGTCCCCCGGGGTGAGCCCAGTCGACCGCCGCTCCCGGCCGAGGGCGAGCACGTTCCGGGGCCGCAACCCACCCGAGGGTGAGCGCAGTCGACCCCGGTCCTACCCGGAGATGAGCATGGACCGGACGGGCACGGGCAGGTCGGGCCGGGCCAGCTGGGCTTCGTGACCCAAGACCACGAGCGCGGCGAGCAGCGCGAGTTCGAGCGCCGTCACGTCGAGGGTCACGATGTCGGCCCACCGGCTGGTCACGTCGACGCCGACCGGGAGGTCGTAGAACCCGGGAAGCGGGTGGAACACGGCCATCCCCTTGCGGTTGCCGAGTAGGTCCAGGACGTAGTGGGTGCCGATCCCGATCCAGACGAACCGGAGGTTGCCGAACACGTGGGGGAACGCGACCGCGATGGCGAGCACCCAGACGTTGTGGAACGTCTTCCGGTGGGTGCCGAACGTCGTGTCCAGGTCCGGGAACAGCGCGCCGAGCACGATGGGCGGTGTCACCATCGCGACGGCCTCCAGTGTCCACAGCGAGAGGTCCGGTTCGAGGATGACGCCGACGCCGAGCGACAACAGCACGGCGTTGACCGCGTGGCCCTTCTCGTTCATCGTCCACCCTGGACCGCTCTGGCAAACGCCACAAAGCTTGCGGCTTCGCCCCGCCGCAGTCCGGTGATTTCCCGCTGGCGGCGCTGTGGGGCGGCCAAGGGGGAAGGAGCGTGGAGGGGAGCAACCCCTGCATTCCCGTAGCGCCCGCGGGGTCAAGTAGCTCCCCAAACCGGACTGGAAGTAAAACCTGGGAACGGGAGGCTCGACCCGACTTCCGGACCTCTCGACCGGCACGATCACGTGGCGCCGAGTGCGTTCTAGGGAGTACGGTCAGACGATCCGTCCTCCCGACAGCCAGCGCGCGGAGCCTTCCCCCCTGCAGTAGCGGCTCGGTGCATCCACTCGGACGGTTCCTCGCGGCGCGGCTCACGTCACTCGACGCGGACGGTCCGCCCGTCCGTGACCGGTCGGAGCGGGAGGGCCGGGAAGGCGACGGAGACCGTGAAGGTCAACTCGTCGGGGTCGCCGCCGAAGACGCCGACCGGCAGCGTCGTCGTCCCCAGGTACCGCGTCTCGACGGTCATCTCGACCCCGTTCACCGTCACGCGGACGCCGGCCGGTGCGCCGTCGCTCGTATTCCGGACTGTGAGTTCCGCCATCGCGTTCTCGCCCGGGGCGATGGTGTCCGGGACCCCAGTCCAATCGAACTCGAGATCCGGGAGCGCGGCGGCCTGCTCGTGGACGCGCTTGGCGACGCCGTCGGAGAGGCCCGCGTCGACCAGCCCCTCGACGCCCGCTCGCCGGAGGTCGCCCGGCGTCGTCAGGCCCTCCGCGGCGAGTTTGCTCGCCCGCCCCGATCCGACGCCCTCGACGGCGGTGAGCCCGACCGCCTCGGCCTCGATGCCGTGCTCGAGGCGGGCCTCGATCCGTCGGACGAGGTTGGCGTCCCGTGGCGCCGCGAACCGCTCGCAGAACGCCCGGAGGGCCGCCAGGAGCCGGAGGGCGTTCTGGCGGATGACCCAGGCGTCGCTCCGGAGGTCGGCCGGCGTCGAGCTGTCCATCCCGGCCCGGAGGATGGCGAGCACCTTCCGGTTGCCGGCATCGAGGTCCGATCCCTCGCCGTCCAGCACGGGGCCGAGGGCCTCCCGCTCGTCGCGGCGGGCGGCGACGCTGTCGAACGCCGCGGCGTCGGCGACCGTCCGGAGGACGGCCGACGCGTCGATGCAATCGTCCTGACCGGTCTGGGTCCCGGCGTCCTCGCCGCCGGCGCCATCGCAGAGCCGGTGGAACGTCGCCGCCGTCTCCAGCCGGAGGTAGTACTGCGAGGTCAGCCGACCGAGCGGCGTCGGCTCGATGGCCAGCCCGGACTGCTCGACGAACCCGTCGTCGACGAGGCGTTCGAGGGTCGCCGACACCCGGTCGCGGAGCGAGTCGTCGGCGTCGTATCTGTCCGGCGCGCTCGCCGCGCGGGCGTAGTAGAACGTCGTCTCGAGCCAGTCCATGACGTCCTCGACGTCATCGACGACGCCGAGGGCGATCTCGGCGTTGAGGTGGGTCGCGAGTTCGCCGGCCAGCCGGGACTCGATCGGCTTGCCCTCCTCGAGCAGCGCGCGGTAGCGGTCGGCGTCGGCGCCGTCGCAGACGACGTGGGCGTAGCCGGCGTCGTCGAAGCCCGGGCGGCCCGCGCGGCCGAGCATCTGGAGGATGTCCAGTGGGCTCATCTCGACCTCGCCCTCGAGGGGGTCGTGGAGCTTCGTGTCGCGGATGACCACACAGCGGGCGGGGAGGTTGACGCCCCACGCCAGCGTGGACGTGGAGAACAAAAGCTGGATCGTGCCCTCGCGGAACCACTCCTCGACGCGGTTCTTGTCGGCCGTCGCGAGGCCGGCGTGGTGGAAGCCGACGCCGTCGACGACGGACTGGCGGAGCGTGTCGTTCTCGAGGTCCTGGGCGGCCGTGTGGAGGTCGTAGTCGCCGCGCGACCCGACCTCGACGTCGCGCTCTTCGAGTTCCTCGCGCGCCTTCTCGGCGGCGCGGACCGTGTCCTGCCGGGAGGCGACGAACACGAGCGCCTGGCCGCCGTCAGTGATGTGGGGTTCGGCCAGGTCCAGCGCGCGGTACAGCCGCCGGTACTTGTCGGCGAAGGCGTTGTCGCCGTGGGCGTACTTCGCCACGCGGGCCTCCAGCGGCACGGGCCGGTACTCCTGGCCGAACGCGAAGGTGCAGTCGTCGGGGGCGTCGAGCCAGTCGGCGACGTCCTCGACGTTCGACATCGTCGCCGACAGCGCGACGACGCGGGGGTCACAGAGCCGTCGGAGCCGGCCGACGGTGACCTCCAGCACCGCGCCGCGGCGGTCCGAGTCGAGCAGGTGGACCTCGTCGATGACACAGCAGTCGACGTCGGTGACGAAGGCGTACCGCGGCGAGTCGTGCTTGCGCGTCGCGGAGTCGGCCTTCTCCGGGGTCATCACGAGAATGTCGGCCCGCTCGGCGCGGCGGGGGTCGAGGTCCCGCTCGCCGGTGACGACGTACACGGAGTAGCCGAGCGTCTCGAACCGCTCCCACTCGTCTTCCTTCTCGTTGGTGAGCGCCCGCAGCGGCGCGATGAAGAGCGCGGTGCCGCCCTGCCGCAGCGTCCGGCAGATGGCCAGCTCCGCCAGCGCGGTCTTGCCGCTGGCGGTCGGCGCGCTCACGACGACGTTGTCGTCGGCCTCGAGGACCGCGGGCATCGCCGCCCGCTGCATCCGGTTGAACGCCTCGAACGGGAACGCCTCGGCGAACTCGGGGACGGACTCCTCGACGCCAGCAGGGGGAACCACGCCGTGTCCGGCGACCGCCCGGCGTAAAAACGCACCCCTTCCGGGGTGGAAGTGGAGGCGGTCGCCGAAAGCAGCCGGAGCGGACACGTGGTTCGCCGGCCGGCCCCCCTTCGAGGGCGTCGAAGGCCGGTGGATCACCCGTCGTCACTGCTGACCCACTCCTCGCGGCTCTCGGCACCGAGTTCGTCGTCGAGAAACGAAGCGTTGGAGGCGAACGCGTACGCGTCCCGCACCACGTCCGGATCGCCGATGGCCCAATAGGGTTCGCGGTGCCGGACGAGGTCCCGCTCGCGAAGCCGGTTCAAAACCGGGTGGATCGAGTTCTCGTCCACCTCCGTCGCGTCGGCGATCTCGGTCGCTCGGTACGCCTTGTCCCGGTTCCCCAGCAGGAATCGGACGATCCGCTCGGCGTTCGTCGGCTCGTCGTCTGTCGCCTCGAACTCGTCGATGCTGATAGGCATCCCAACCCGGAGTTCGTCCGGCTCAACTTATAAATGTATTCTCGTATGGTTCGTTCTATTGTATCTCTGTATCCTATCGTGCGTCCGGCGCCGGCTCCCCGAGCCACTCCTCGTAGAAGGTGTCGACGTCGGGCTCGAAGCCCTGCCGGACCGGGTAGCCGGCGGGGACGGCGTCGACGTCTGGTACTCGGGGTAGATCTCGCGGTGGTCGGCCTCCGCTTCGCGGACGCGGACGCGGGCGTGGTGCTTCCAGTTCTCATCGAGCGAGCAGAACTCCTGCCCGCAGTCGCACTTCACGATGCGGCCCCGGTCGCTGCCGACGGCGTAGAGGTGGTCGTTCAGTGGCAGCAGGATGGGGTTCTCGAAGTCGACGCGCTCTTCGAGCAGCCGCCGTGTCACCTCGAACCGCTCGCCGTCCTTCGGGTCCGGGAGCACGTCGTTCCGTAGCTCCGACCAGCCGATCTCGCCGTCGATGAGCTGTGCCACCTGCCGTTCGTCGGTCTCGCTCGCCATCAGAACCCGCTCCCGTCGAGGTCCCAGAAGTCGTGGAACTCGGTTTCGAACGCCTCCGACATGTCGAAGGCGTCGCGGTACATCCCGGCGACGACGTCGGCGACGTCGCCGTCCGCCACGCGCTCGCGCTCGCGCTCGTAGAACTCCTCGAAGGTCTCGCTCGCCTCGCGGCGGCGCTCGCGGATCTCCTCGCGGGCCGCCTCGGTGGCGGGCTCATCGAGGTCGAAGTCGCGGTGCTTCTCGTCGAACTCGCCGACGACGCCGTAGACTGACTCGACGGTATCGGGCGAGTAGACCTCGTCCTCGACGTCCCCGACGACCTTCGGTACGGGGCGTTCCAGCGGGTCGCCCCAGCCGGGGCCGCCGCCCATCTGGAAGTGCATGACGTCGTGGTTGTCGTACTCCTTCGGGAAGTAGTTCCCACGGTGGGTGCGGGTGACGTCGCCGTCGATGTGCTCCTCGAAGGTGCCCGGCGGGGTGTCGCCGACCGGGTACGGGTCGCCCTCGCGGGCGCGGTCGGCGAGGTCGGTGTCGTGGGCGCGGACCGCGTACTTCGTCGAGCCGGGGTAGCCGCCGGACATCCCGGCCTTCGAGAACGTGACGTCCGGCTGGGACGCCTTGTACAACGTACAGTCGTCGGTCCCCATCACCGTCATCACGCCCTCCCAACCCGAGCCGCCGCGGTATTTCCCGTGGCCCGCGGAGTCGGTCTTGATCTGCCGGGAGAGGTACTGGGTGCCCCACTGGACGAGCTCCCACTCCTCGATGTCGCCCATGTCTGACTCGGGGTTCCACATCGCGTAGCCGTAGTCGAGGCCGTCCCGGACGGCCGAGGCGCCGAGGCCCTGACAGGAGAGGTCGAACGGGCTGACGGGGAAGTAGTCGCCGACCTCGTCGGGGATGATTTGGGCCATCGACTCCATCAGCGTCCCGCCGCCCTGCACGGAGTTGCTGGTCTCGCTGTAGCCGGTGACGACCTCCTCGCGGAACCCGCGGGCGAAAAAGCCCTGCGAGACGTTCTCCCAGACCGCCTGGAACGCCGGCATAATGGTCCCCCACGGGGCGTGAAAGGACAGTTGTGGGTCGTCGGGGTTGGTGAGGCTGCCCTCCGGGAAGTGCGTCTCGAGGGCGTAGTGGGAGCCGTCGTTGACCTTCCCGTCGTGGAGCAGACACTGAGTGAGCGACACCCATAGGCCGCCGGTCATCGAGCCCTCGGCGGCGTTAAAGGAGTGGTCGCCCTGCGAGCTGGTGCCCTCCATGTCGAGCGACATCGTGCCGTCCGCACGGATCTCCATCTCCACCGGCAGGTGGTGCATCGTGTCCTGCTTCTGTTCGGGCTTCCAGCCCTCCTCTTCCAGCGGCAGCGCGGCGAATGACGTGCTGCGGTAGGTGCCGGGGAACAGCCGCTCCTGGACGCGGGACTCCATCGTCCGGCGGCCCTCCTCGACGGCCTCGCGGGTGAACTGCTTGAACGTCTCCGCACCGACGTCCTCGATGATCTCGTGGACGGCCTCCCGGATCATGTGACAGCCGGCGAGCCGGCACTTCTCGTCGAGGTCCCAGTACATCGGCGTCCGCGTCGCCCGCTCGCCGCGGACCTTCCAGTCCTGGTACAGCTCGTCGTCCTCGCCGATCTTCTCGCAGGTCGCGTAGATGCCGTCCTCGAACCGCGAGGTGTGGACGATGCTGGTGTGGCCCTGGCTGGCGCCGCCGATGTCGGCCTCGTGGGTGACGCCGTCGGCCCACGCCACCAGTTCGCCGTCGTGGAAGATGGGGACGATGGTGTGGACGTCCGTCGTGTGGACGTTCCCGAGGTCGTTGTCGTTGTTGCAGAACACGTCGCCGGGCTCGATACCGCGGTCGTGCTCGTAGTCCTGGTCGATCATCCACTTGATGGCGAGCGACCCGGTGTGTACGTGGACGATGATGCCGGTCGAGACCGCGATGGAGTCGCCCTCCGGCGTGTAGATCTGGAAGCACAGCTCCCCGATCTCCCGGACGATCGGCGACGCCGAGACGTGGAGTGCGGTCTCGCGGGCCGACACCAAAGCCCCCCGGAGCCGCGAGTACAATCGTTCGTACTCGAAGCGGTCCTCCTCCTTCAACGCGAGGTCCTCGATCCCGCGGTAGTAGCCGGTCTCCTCGGTCAGTCGTTCGGTGTCGGCGAGCATCCGCTGCAGCGATTGGTCGTCCCAGCCGATCTCGCCGCCGTTCGTCCGCTTGTCCGTGACGCGGCGTTTCTCCGCGCCGACCTTGGTGTTCTCGATGCTCACGAGTGGTCGCCTCCGTGGCCGCTGGTCCGGGCGACGCTCACAGCACGTCGCCTCCCGTGCCCTGCTCGCGCAGGTGGTAGATCCGGTTCTCGTCGAGCGGGGCATCGTAGCCGGGCGGGACCAGGATGGTCGTCGCCGGCGCCTCGACCACGGCCGGCCCCTCGATGCGGTTGCCCGGCTCGAGGCGCCGCATCCGCCAGAGGTCGGCCGCGTGCCAGTCGTCGTCCCAGTAGATGTCGCGGGTGCCCGTATGGGCCGCCTCCGGCGGCGTCTCGCCCTGCAGTTCCTCGTCGGGGATCGTCGGTTTCGGCGAGGGCGCGACGCCGACGCCGATGGCCATCGTCAGCTGGTAGCCGTTCTCCGGGGACTTGGCGGCGCGCTTGAAGACCCGGTCGAACTTCGCCTCGTAGCGGTCGATGACCGTCTCGACGTCCTCCGCGGAGAGGCCCTCCTCGTCGTCGTACACCTCGCCGATCTCGACCTCGAGGTCGTCGAGCATCCCGAGGTACTGGATGCGGAGCGACGGCCGGAACTCCACGGTGTCGGGGTCGACGCCGTCCCGGTCGAAGGCATCCTCAGCCCGCTCGCGGAGGTCCTCGAGGCTGTCGTTTAGCGCGTACGCGACCGAGGAGGCGTTCGAGAAGTCCGGCTGGAGGATCTCGTCGACCGACCGGTCGTACCGGTAGGCGGCGTCCGCACACGCACAGCCGAACGCCGAAAAGGCCGCCGCCCACTGCGGGACGATGACGTCCTGGAACGCCAGCCCGCGGCTGTAACCCGCCGCGTGCAGCGGCCCGCCGCCGCCGTAGCTCAAAAGCGTATAGTTCTCCGGCGAGTAGCCGAGCCCGAGGATGAGCCCGCGGAGCTCGTTGGACATGTCCCGCTCCACGATGTCCAGCACGCCGCGGGCGGTCTCGTGGACGTCCTCGCCGAGCGGCTCGGCGACCTGCTCGCGGATGCCCTCGAGGGCGACGTCGCGGTCGACGGGGATGTCGCCGCCGAGGAACGACTCGGGGTTGAGATAGCCCAGCGCGAGCGTGCAGTCGGTGACGGTGACGACGTCGACGTCGGCGTCGCGGTTCGAGTAGCCGACCTCGTAGCCCGCCGACTCCGGCCCGACCTCGATCCGTTCGGAGGCCCGGTCGACGCGGACGTAGGAGCCGGTGCCGGAGCCGATGGTGTCCATCGCCGTCATCGGGATGGCGACCATGAACTGCGCGAGGCTCTGGTCCCACCGCGTCGGGTAGTGGCCCTCGGTGATGAGGCCGACGTCGAAGGACGTGCCGCCGACGTCCGAGCAGACGAGGTTGTCGATGCCGAGTTCCTCGGCGACGAACTCGCCGCCGAAGATGCCGCCGATGGGGCCCGACAGCATCGTGTCCGCGAGCCAATCGTGTTCCGGCGCGACGGTGCCGCCCGAGGAGGTGAGCACCCGGACGGGTGCCTCCGAGCCGAGCTCGGCGAAGCCGTCGTCCACGCGGTAGAGCTGCTTGCGGGACGGCTCGGCGGCGTAGGCCTCGATGACGAGCGTATTCATCCGCGGGACCTCCCCGCGGATCGGCTTCTGCTCGGAGGAGAGCCACACCGGGACCGCCTCGCCGCGCTCGGCCATCACCTCCTCGGCGATCTCCGGCCGGCCATGTTCATCCGGCCCCGCACGCCGCGGACGTTCTCCCGCGGCACGAGCGGCTCGGGGTGCTCGTGCTCGCGGGCGTGGAGGCGGCCGGCGTAGGAGCGGTCGGCCCACGACTGGATGCCGCGGCCGAACCGGTGCTGGTCCTCCATGCCGCCGTTGGTGATGAGCCCGATGTCGCCGGAGCCCTCCCGCTCTAGCAGCCGGTTGAGCATCGCCGTGCCGGAGTAGACGATGCCCTCCAGGTCGCCGGCGCCGGCCTCCGGCGGGACGCCCCAGTTCTCCAGGGCGTCCCCGAAGGAGTGTCGGGTGCAGACCGACTCGTCGTCCGGCGTGGTCTGGGCCTTTCCCACCGTGTAGTTCGCCTCGTCGTCCACGACGAAGGTGTCGGTCATCGTGCCGCCGGTGTCCAGCGCGAGCAGCCGCGGGCGGTGTCGCGCCTCGCTGCTCACGGTTCCTTCCCATGAAGCATGTGATTGTATCGCACGGTACTCGGTGAGAACGGCCGCACCCACAAAGTACCTCACCCTCGCACCGAAGGCGGGTTCAACCCGCGGGGGCGCCCGGCGGCCGGTCGTACCGATGTGGTTGGGTGTCCGACCCGGCCGGAGGATCGATCCGGGCAGCCACCGCAACGT
Organism: Halobacteriales archaeon QS_1_69_70; assembly: GCA_003021005.1. GTDB lineage: Archaea > Halobacteriota > Halobacteria > Halobacteriales > Haloarculaceae > Natronomonas. Next base: position 18,584 of record PXRI01000004.1, read on the forward strand.
CCGGTGTTCGGCACCGTGGTCCCTTCGACGGGCGCTCGGGCCCGACCGGACTCGACTCCGGCCCTAAGGGACTCTCCGTGGCAGTGTCAGCGGCCGGGGCCCCTCGTCGGTGAGTCCGATGGCATGTCACTGGCGCCCAAACAGAGCAGCACGACGCCGGCGGCCACCGGGAACAGCAGCAGGAGCCAATGGACGAGGGCCAGTCCGACGATGCCCGACGTGGCGAGGAGAAATATCCCTGCTCTGTTGGTGTCCATACCGTTGATTTCGCGTCTCCGCATTTGGATGTTTCCCTCGCCGGTCAGCGGGCCCGGGATGGGCCTGAGCGAGGCGTTCGGCGGACACCACCAGCCCGACTGCGGGGTCAACGAGTTCGTCGCCGCGGACGCCGAGGTCCGGGTCGTCCGCGAGAACGAGACTCCCTGCGCGTGTCAGGCGGTCAGCGCCGGAACTCCCGGATCGTGAGCACGGCCGCGCCGACGACCACCAGGCCGCCGACCCCGACCAGGACCGGGCTCTCACCGCCGGCGCCGTCATCGTCGCCGGTCGCCGCCGTCGGCGTCGGCGTCCCCGGGTCCGTAGGCGTTGCCGCAGGGCAGTCCGGCGTCGACGAGGGTGTCGTCCCCTCCGTCCGGGTCTTCAGCGAGGGCGTCGCCGTCTCCGCGGGCGTCGTCGTCTCAGTTAGCGTCGCTGTTAGGGTAGTAGTCGGGATACCTCCACGGCTCGGTGATTCTCGCTCAAAGATTTATCACTACCAGTTTGATCGTCTTTAGTAACGAGTGAAGAGTGAGGCGGGTCGATTTGCTGAGTGGTTAGATACAATCATGAAACGGAGAAAACTGCTGGCGTCGGCTGTCTTGACGGGTCTCGCCGGCTGTTCGCTCACCGGCCCCAACGACGAGGCGACCGATACACCGTCCCGACCCGATACTGAGACGCCGACTACTACGGAGACGCCAACTGCCACCGAAACCGAGACATCTGACCTCCCGTTCGAAGAGCCGACCCCGATCGGTGCCGTCACCCCAGTCGAATCGGTCCGGGCGCACTCACTCCCCGAGTCCGTCCCGTTCGAGGGACGCGTCGAACTCCTCGAACAACCGACCAGCAGTCAGGGCGCAACGCTCTCGATTTCGCTCCGAAACACGGACAGCCGCTCCTGGTTCCTCAGGATAACTGCTCCCAGGCTCCCATTTCACGCAGCCTTTTGTTCGGGGCACCATTTAGCGGTCGATCCCGGATCCGCCGACATTTCCAATGGGTGTCCGGTCGGTGGGAATGCTGTGCCGAGAACGTTCGACTCCGAGACGGTCGAACCGGGCGAGGCGGTCGCCGGCGAGCGAGTCCTCCTCACGTCCGACGTTGCCGAGACGTGTTTCGCGGCGGGTGAACACCCCTTCAGTACCAACTACACCATCCGAAAATCGGAGGGCGACGACGAATCGCTAATCGCATTCACCTGGGGATTCGACGTCATCGTCGCCGAGTGAACTGGACTCGGGTTCGCGCGGCGGCTCATCGGCCGCCGGTCGGGTACCCGGTGTCCAGGACGTCGGGGACGTCTGGCTCCCGCTCCTCGTCGGCCGGCGAGACGCTCCCGGTCCGGTAGCCCGCCAGGTCCAGGGTCACGTGGTCGAACCCGGCGTCGGTGAGGTGCTCGCGGGCGGCGGCCGCGAAGTCGGGATCGAGCGCCGCCTCCAGTTCGTCGGCGCCGACCTCGATGCGCGCCAGCCCGTCGTGGTCCCGGACCCGGAACTGCTCGAAGCCCCAAGTCCGGAGCAGCGTCTCCGCTTTCTCCACACGGTTGAGCTTGGCCTCCGTGACCTCCAGCCCGGTCGGAATGCGTGAGGACAGACACGCCATCGAGGGCTTGTCCGCGACCGAGAGGCCGTAGTGGCGGGCGATCACGCGGACCTCGTCCTTGGTGATGTCGTGCTCCAAAAGCGGCGAGTAGGCGTCCAGCTCCTCGACGGCCCGGAGGCCGGGCCGGTGGCCCTCGCCGGGGTCGGAGGCGTTCGTCCCGTCGCAGACGACGTCGATGCCGAGGTTGCGGGCGGTCTCGAACAGCTTCCCCAGGCGCATCGACCGGCAGTGGTAGCAGCGGTCGTCGTCGTTCGCGACGAAGGCCTCGCTGTCCAGCTCCGAGAAGGAGACCGTCTCGTGGCGGACGCCGATCTCGGCGGCGACGCCGGCGGCCTCCTCGAGTTCGGCCGCCGGGAGGGTCTCGCTCCTGGCGGTGCAGGCGACGGCGTCGTCGCCGAGCGCCTCGTGGGCCAGGGCGGCGACGACCGACGAGTCGACGCCGCCGGAGAAGGCCACGAGGACGCCGTCGAACGTCCGGAGGTCCTCGACGGCCGCCCGGCGTTTCGCGGCGGTGTCCATGTCGGTACGTCGGTGGCGCGCGTAGAAAAGCCCGGCGTCACGGCGGGTTCGAGCCCGGGTATCTCGGCGGCATCGTGTCCGGCCGTCCGGGACGGAATCAGGGTGTGCCGGCGAGCGCCAGTCAGGCCCTGTCCTCGGCGGTGGCGTTCTCGCCGGCGACGGCCCGGGCCGTCTCCACCCACTCGTGGTCCGGGAACGGCGCCGGACGGACCTCGTAGGTTCTCTCGAAGAACTCGCCATCGTCCCTGAGGGTGAGTTCGTACGCGTAGACGATGCCGTCCTCGGCGCCCAGCCGGAGTATCCCCTTCGCGGGCGACGGGGCACCCGAATCCTCGCTCCTGGTGCCGGTGACCCGGTAGTTTATCACTGGAACTCCGTGGTGTGTCGTCCGGTCGAGGGCCGTCCACGTGTAGGACTCGGCGACGGTGGGGTGAGTACCGATGTTCGTCGTCTCGAGGCCGCTCAGGTACTGCGAGTCGTACTTGTAGTAGGCGTCCGTGGCGTCGTGGTAGACGAACTCCGGGTCGTTCTCGTAGTCCTCGCGCTGTTGGTCCTGGATGGCATCGGCAGGTTGCACGAAGGCGTACGTGGACCCGTTCCGGTAGACCCGGGCGTCCCGCCACCGGTCCCCGAGGACCTCTCCGGTTCTTGCGTTGACGTAGTAGTCGCCTTCGATCCGGCGACGGTCCGTGGGTTCGGTATAGACGATCGCGTAGGAGTCCCAGTACTCGCGAGGCGTGTGCGATACGTTGGCACCGTCTTCCCGAAGTGCCGTGAAGTTGATGTGGTCCGGCCCGGCGCCGGCGGGGTACTCCTCGGCAGTTCCCGACGGACCCGAGACGGACGGCCCGAGCGGGGAGACGATAATGACCACGACGCCGATTGCCACCAGCGCGACAACCAGCCCGGCGAGGTATCGTCGCTCCATGCCGGTGACCTGTACGGTCGGGTACTAAACACCAGGTGACGAATCGTTCCGGCGTTCGAATGATCGCCCGACCATCGCGACTGCGGCGCGAGCCCCGGGCAGGGTGACCGCCAGTGCCCACTAAGCGAGGCCGAAGACGTCGGCCAGATGGTCGTTCAGGAACAGTCAGTCGAGGTCGAAGTCGGCGCGCGCCTCGCGGAACGTCTCGAACTCGGGATACAGCGCCGCGAAGGCCTCGGCCGTCTTCGTGTGGTGTTTCCCCCAGTGCGGGCGGCCATCGTACCGGCCGAAGACGGCTTCGGCGTCCCGGACGAGCGACTCCCACTCGCGGCGGTGGTAGGCTACCGTCTCCTGGAGCACACGTACCCGGCCGACGTCGAGACATCCTGGCCGACCTCGAGGCGTACCGTGGTCGAGGAACGCCGCCGGGAGGTCGCGGCTGTCCAGAGCCGCCCTGAGGCGTCGTAATCGTTCATGCCCCTACCACGCACCGGCCGCCACGTGACGCCTCCGGCGTAGATGGTCGGCCAGTTTGGTTGGGACGCAGGTTCTAGTACTGAAACGAGTGAACTGCCTTCCGTGCTTGCCCTCCGACGTGAAGCGCCCGTTTGCGACGTCCGGGTGGCTATCGTTAGCCATGACCCTAACATTCTTACTGCGGGAGGGCGTACAAATACGTGACTGCGGGGGACGAGGTCACACTCTGCGCGACGAGATTGCGGCCTATCATGACGGCACGGTCGCCAGAGTGCGCGTCCTGCGCGTGCCTTCGTCCCCGCGATTCCAGGAGGGCCTCAAGTATGCTTTTCACTACGGCGAGGCGGGCGGTCGGAGCCCGATCATCCGGTTCGACAACCACCACGGCGACCACGAACTCCACATCGCCGGGACGACCTACGCTATCGAGTTCCCCGGCTTGGGGCCTCTATACCGAGCCTGGCGGGCTGCACTCCCGACCGACACACGCCGAGAGTGGTGAATCCGGAGCGAGCCAATGAGGGTGACGCTCGAGATACGACTCGGTCCGGCCGACCACGGCGACCTGGAGGCCGGACTCGATACGCTCGACGCCGGCGAATCGATCGAGCCTCGGCCCGCCCTGCTGACCGTCGAGAGTCTCGAGACGCTCGGCCGGGTCTTCCGCCCGACGAACCTGGAGCTACTGGGTGCCATCTTGGACCACGAGCCCTCGAGCATTCGGGAACTCGCCCGGTCAGTGGACCGTCACCCGCCGGAGGTTCTCGACGACGTTCACGAACTGGCCGATTACGGACTACTCGAACTCGAATCGGAGGGGCGCGCCACGCGCCCGGTCGTGTGGTACGACGAACTCGACGTATCGATCCCGCTCGACGACGAGGGACCACGGCGGGACGTCGCTGCAACGTGAGGCGGGACCGGAGGTGCCCGGCCCGAGGCCTCGACATCCGCTCTGCCGGCGTCCCCGTACCGTTCCACCCGCAGGTTCAAGTACGAAAACGCGGCCAGACGCCCCATGTCGACGCGGGTCATCGCCGGCGACTGCACCGTCACCTACACGAGCGACGACGAGACGCAGACCCAACGCGGGCACGTCGTCGCGCTCTGCAAGCCGGACGACACCGTGCTCGTCCACGACGCCGCCGGCTACCGTCCGGCCGCCTGGCTCACCCGACCGGCGGAACTGACCGTCAACGAGGACCCGCTGTGGCTGGTCGCCGTCGACGGCGACGAATCGCTCCACGTCGAAGCCGAGGGCCCCGTCACGCTCTACGACCATGACACCACGGCCGCCGGCGTGCCGGTCGGAACCTGTCCCTGCGATGGCCGATTGGTCCGGTCCAGCGGCGCCGTCGCCTGCATCGCCTGCGACGCGGACTACCCGCTGCCCGGCGGCGCGACGGTGCTGGAGGCGGCCTGCGAGTACTGCGGGCTCCCGCGGATCGGCGTCGAGCGCGGCGAACCGTTCGAGGTGTGTCTCGACTACGACTGCGAGTCGCTCCTGTCGGCCGTGCGGGACCGGTTCGGTCGCGAGTGGAGGTGTCCCGCGTGCGACGGCGGCCTGGAGATACTCCGGCGCGGCGGCCTCATCGCCGGCTGCGAGGGGTATCCGGACTGCGAGACCGGGTTCGCGATACCGGACGGCACCGTCGTCGCCGACTGCGACTGCGGCCTGCCCGTCTTCGAGACGTCGAGCGGCCGGCGGTGTCTGGACAGCACGTGTGCGGTCTGAGACCGTCGGGGCTGCTGGCGGTCGACCCCCCACCCGCTGCCAGTGCCACAGTCCGTGGTCGCCCGCCCGTCAGCCGACCGTCAGCGTGTAGTCGTCCGTCAGGAGCGCCTCGGCGATGGTTCGGAGGCCGACGGCGACGAGCACCAGGGTGGGACCGCAGCGGCTATACGCCAGCGTCCGCGAGTCGGGGACGATGGAGGGCCACCAGCGCGGCGACGCCGTCGCGGTCGGCGGGAACGCGCGCGAGCGGTACTACGACTCCAGCGGCTACGGCCGTCCCGACGGCGCCGGTGTCGTCCTCTCCGTGGTGGAGGCCGCCCACCTGCTATACCGCGACGACCTCGACGCGGTGGACGGCCGTGACTTCGGCGCGTTCCTGGCCGCTAACGCCGACAGCGTCGTGCCGTTCCTCGTCTACGGGGACCTCCGCGAGCGCGGGTTCTACGTCACGCCGGCCGGCGAGGACCGGGTCGAGTCGCCCGGCGACGTCGACTTCGTGGTGCATCCCCGCGGCGACGGGCCCTGGGACGGGACCGTCGCTTACCGGATTCGGGTGGTCGACGAGCGCGCGGACGTCGCGCTGGCCGACCTCGGCGACGTCGTGCTCGCGGTCGTCGACGAGGAAAGCGAAATCACGTACCTCGAGACCGACCGCCGGGCACCGACCGGCTCCACCGAGATGACGCTCGAGGAGCCCGCTACCGGCGTGCTGCTGGACGACCGGGTACTGTGTCCCGACCCGCCGGCGGCCCTGTACGAGCGCGGGTTCTACGGCCAGCGGATGAACGGCGCCGGCGGGACGCTCCAGCTGTCGCTACTGGAAGCGTCCTACCTCGCCGACGGCGGCGACCTCGTCGTCGACGGCGTGAGCGAGGAGCGACGCTCCTCGGCGGACTCGAGCGGCCGTGGGCCGGGAGCACACGCCGACGAGGTCCGATCCCGGGGTCGCGCGGTCGAGGGCGACCGGTTCGACCGCCGGCTCGCGGTCTACCGCCATCTCCGGGAGCGTGGCGTGGTCCCGAAGACCGGATTCAAGTTCGGCGCCGACTTCCGGACGTACGCCGCGGTCGACCACGTCGAGGACCTCGGTCACTCGGAGCTTCTGGTCCGGGTGCTGCCGGCATCGACGGCCCGCTCGCCCCGTGACGTTGCACTCGACGTCCGCCTGGCCCATGGCGTGAGAAAGCGGATGGTGTTTGCGCTGGTCGACGGCGACGACGTCGAGTGGGTGGGGGTCGGTCGCCTCACGCCCTGATGGCGACACGGGGAACGAACGCTTTTTGCGTCTCACGGGTCGAGGTACCGCTATCCAATGACCCGCGACACCGCCGGGGCGGACGACGGTCTGCGGCCGGACGGCGGGGACGACGGTCTGCGGCCGGACGGCGGGGACGACGGATTGCGGCCGGACGGCGGAGCAGACGCCACGGGCACGGACGAGGTGGCGCTGGACCCGTGGGGCGCCTCGACTGTCGCCGACTACCGGTCGCTGTTCGAGGAGTTCGGCATCGCGGAGTTCGACGACGTCCTCGGCGAGGTCCCGTCCCCGCACTACCTGATGCGCCGCGGGGTCATCTTCGGCCACCGCGACTACCGGCGCGTCGCCGAGGCGATGCGGCACGACGAGCCGTTCGCCGCGCTGTCGGGCTTCATGCCGACGGGCGACCCCCACATCGGGCACAAGCTGGTGTTCGACGAGCTGGTCTGGCACCAGCGACGGGGCGGCGACGTCTACGGGCTCATCGCCGACCTGGAGGCCCACGCCGCCCGAGGGGTCTCCTGGGACGAGATCGACGCCCACGCCGAGAGCTACCTGCTCTCGCTCGTCGCGCTCGGGTTCGACCTCGACGAGGGCGAGGTCTACCGGCAGTCGACGAACGAGGCTGTCCAGGACCTCGCCTTCGAGTTGGGGACGAAGGCGAACGTCTCGGAGCTGGGCGCCATCTACGACTTCGACGGGGAGACGGAGGTCGCCCACATGCAGTCGGTCCTCACCCAGATGGCCGACATCCTCTACCCGCAGCTGGACGCGCCGAAGCCGACGGTGATCCCCGTCGGACCGGACCAGGACCCCCACGTTCGGCTCGCGCGGGACCTCGCCGGCCGGATGCGGTACTTCAAGGTGACCGAGGCGTACGCGAGCTTCGAACTGGAGCCCGACGAGCGGGCCGTCGTGGCCCGGGTCTACGAGGCACTGGCGGACGCAGATGATGGTGCTTCTGGCGACGGCGCCGACGACGCTGACGACGGCGACGTCCGGTGTGTCGAGGCCGCCGACTGGCTCGATGCGGAGTCGCCCGACATGCCCGGGCTGTGGGACGCCGTCGAGAAGCTGCGGGCCGGCGGGACGGAGCCGCTCCGGCCGCGCGTCCGGTTCATAGCCCGGAACGCGACCGACGAGGCGTTCGAGGCGCTGATCGACGCGGTCGACGGCGAGAAGCGGGTCTACGAGGGCCACGTCGACGCCTTCGACCTCGACCGGGCGGCCGCCGAGGAGCTGGCGCGCGAGGTCGAGGTGGCGACCGGCGGCTACGGGTTCCGCCCGCCGTCGTCGATCTACCACCGGTTCATGACCGGGCTGACGGGCGGGCAGATGTCGTCGTCGGTCCCGGCGTCGCAGATCTCGCTGCTCGACGACCCCGAGGCGGGCTACGACAAGGTGACCGCCGCGACGACCGGCGGCCGGGAGACCGCCGAGAAGCAGCGCGAACTCGGCGGCGAGCCCGACGACTGTCCGGTGTACGAGATGTACGCCTACCTCCTGGCGGCGGGCGACGACGACTTCGCCGCCCGCGTGTACGAGGAGTGTGCCACGGGCGAACGGCTCTGTGGCGACTGCAAGGAGCAGGCCGCCGAACTAATGTCGGCGTTCCTCGCAGAGCACCAGGAGAAGCGGGAGGAGGCCCGCGAGGTGGTCGCCGACGCGGACGTCACACTGGAGAGCGACCGCCGATGACCCGCTTCGGCCCCAGCGGGCGCTGTCGACCGCCGGGGGACGATGGCTGACACCGAGCGCTGCTGGCTGGTCGAGCGGAGCTACACCGACCGCGACCTCGTCGTCGTGGTGTACGCGACGCCGGACGGCGAGCGGATGCGCCGGAAGGAGCTGGCCGCCTCGATGCTCGAACGGACTACGGTAACCGCCGCCATCGAGGTCGAGCCCGACGACCTGGAGCCGGTCACCAACCCCGAGACGCGGGAGCGGTACGCCATGGAGGCCGAGCGGGTCCGCGAGGCCCACGACCCGGATGCGCCGGTCTAGCACACCGCGGAGAAGTCTCAAGGCCTATATTCCGTCGGTCTGAACCCCGACCCGACATGGCCGCCATCCAGATCGAAGACGTCCACAAGACGTTCGGCCACGTGCGGGCGCTCCGCGGCGTCGACCTCGACGTCGACGAGGGCGAGGTGTTCGGCTTCCTCGGCCCGAACGGCGCTGGCAAGTCGACGACGATCAACATCCTCTTGGACTTCGTCCGCGCCGACCAGGGCGACGCCGAGGTACTCGGCCACGACGCCCGGGAGGAAAGCGTCGCGATCCGCGACCGGACCGGCGTCCTCCCCGAGGGCTACGACCTGTACGACCGCCTGACAGCACGGGAACACCTCCGGTTTGCCATCGAGTCGAAGGACGCCGACAACGACCCCTATCCCCTGCTGGAACGCGTCGGGCTCGAGGACGCCATCGACCGGAAGGCCGGCGGGTACTCCAGCGGGATGCGACAGCGGCTCGCGCTGGCGATGGCACTCGTCGGTGACCCCGACCTCCTCATCCTCGACGAGCCGACCTCGGGC
>PXRI01000005.1 GCA_003021005.1 Halobacteriales archaeon QS_1_69_70
GCCGGCGGGTACTCCAGCGGGATGCGACAGCGGCTCGCGCTGGCGATGGCACTCGTCGGTGACCCCGACCTCCTCATCCTCGACGAGCCGACCTCGGGCCTGGACCCGAACGGCGCCCGCGAACTCCGCGACATCGTCGAGACCGAGGCCGCCGGCGGCACGACGGTGTTCTTCTCGTCGCATATCCTCGGCCAGGTCGAGGCCGTCTGCGACCGCGTCGGGATCATCCGCGACGGCGAACTGGTCGCCGTCGACAGCATCGAGGGGCTCCGGGAGAACGTCGGCAGTGGATCCACGCTCGTGGTCGAGGTCGACGACGTTCCCGACGACGTCGCCCACCGGCTGAAGAGTCGCGACGGCGTCGACAGCGTCTCCGTCGACGGCAACACGCTCCGGATCGGCTGTGCCGACGACGCGAAGACCATGGTCATCGACGAACTGGAGGAGATGGGATCGACGGTGTCGGACTTCTCGACCGAGGAGGCGCCGCTCGAGGACCTCTTCGCGGCCTACACGGAGGGTGAGGTATGAGCATCCGCGCCGTCGCCGAGAAGGACTTCCGGGACGCCATCCGCTCGCGACTGATGATCGCCGTCGCGGTGATGTTCGTCGCCTTCACGGGCGGCGGCGTCGCCCTGGGGGCGGCCTCCGAGTTCGGCGGCGACAACGCCCTGGGCGTGATCACGTTACTGATGCTCCGCGGCACCAGCGTGTTCATCCCGATCATCGCGCTGGGGATCGCCTTCAAGTCCATCGCCGGCGAGCGGGAGAGCGGGAGCCTGAAAGTGCTCCTGTCGCTGCCGAACTCGCGGCTCGACGTGGTGATCGGGAAGTTCCTCGGGCGGACCGCGGTCGTCCTCGCCGCGGTGGTTGTCGGCTTCGTGTCGCTGCTCGTCGCGGCGGCCATCGCGTTCAGTGGCGACCTCGACGTCATGGGCCTGGTCGCGTTCATGCTCGCGGCGCTACTCCTGGGGATCGTCTTCGTCAGCATCGCCGTCAGCCTCTCGGCGTTCACCAAGAGTACGTTCGGGGCCGCCGTCGGCGCCGGCAGCGTGTTCGTCCTCTTCCAGTTCGCCTGGGCCGGCCTCGTCTTCCTCCTGCGGTACGCCGTCAACGGCTTCGATTGGCCCTCCGGCGAGCGGCCCGACTGGGCCGAGGTCCTCACGAGCGTCAATCCCATGGAGGGCTGGCGGACCTCCGCCAACTGGCTCGTCAACAAGCTCGCCGAGTCCGGCGAGACCGGTCAGAACGGCGCCGACGCGTTCTACCTCGAGCCCTGGTTCGGGTTCGTGGTACTCGCGCTGTGGATCGTCCTGCCGCTCGTCGTCGGCTACCTCAGGTTCGAGTATTCGGACCTCTGAGGACCCGGTAGCGGCGCCGTTCGACCGTCAGTCGTCCGCCACGGACTGTTCACCGCGGCAGGCGCCAGTTCCGGGTCGGGTGACGCCGGTCGGGACCGCCAGCGAACACCCCTCGTCCCCGTCGGTCACCGTCGAACGACCGTCCCACGGCCCGTTAATCACCGCGCTTGTAGGTGGTTTTACTTCCACTCCGCGTGCAAGGGATTTATGTCCATGACGCCCCCCAACGTCGAGTGCACACGCTCCTTCCCCTTCGGACCTGAACCGACCAGCAGCGGCGCCCGGAAGGCATACCACCCACGCGATGGTACCCGGGGTATGCTCGAACTCGCGGACGTCCGCGCGGCGCGGGACCGCGTCGCCGAGACCGCCCGCGTCACGCCGCTGGAGTACTCCCACACGTTCTCGGCGTGGTCCGGGGCGGAGGTCCACCTGAAGCTCGAGAACTTCCAGCGGACCGGGTCGTTCAAGATCCGCGGCGCGACGAACAGGATCGCCGAGTTGGGCGAGCCGGAGCGGGCCGACGGGGTCGTGACTGCCAGCGCCGGTAACCACGCCCAGGGGGTGGCGCTGGCGGCCAGCCGCGCCGGCGTCGACGCCACCATCGTGATGCCGGAGTACGCCCCGATCGCGAAGATCAAGGCGACGCGGGCCTACGGCGGCGACGTCGTGCTCCACGGCGTCGACTACGCGGCCGCCGCCGAGCGCGCCCGCGAGATCGAACGGGCGACCGGGGCGACGTACGTCCACGCGTTCGAGGACCGCGACGTGATGGCCGGCCAGGGCACGATCGGCCTCGAGATCGTCGAACAGTGTCCCGACGTCGATACCGTCGTCGTCGGCGTGGGCGGGGGCGGCCTCATCTCCGGCATCGCCACCGCGGTGACGGCGGAGACCGACGCCCGCGTCGTCGGCGTGCAGGCCGAGGGGGCCTCGAGCGTGGCCGAGTCCCTCGAGAAGGGCCGGATCGTCGAGCGGGACGCCGTCGACACCATCGCCGACGGCATCGCCACGCGGCGGATGGGCGAGCGGCCGTTCGAGGTCATCCGGGAGCGCGTCGACGAGGTGGTCACCGTCACCGACGCCGAGATCGCGAACGCCGTCACCGCCCTGCTGGAGCGCTCGAAGACCCTGGTGGAGGGGGCGGGCGCGGTGCCGCTGGCAGCCGTGCTGGAAGCGCGGTTTGATTACGAGGACGGCGAGACCATCGTGCCCGCGCTCTGCGGCGGCAATATCGACCTCAACGTCCTGACGAACGTGATCCGTCGCGGCCTGGTCGAACGCGGCCGGTTCCTCCGGGTCCGGACGGTGCTGAAGGACCGGCCCGGGGCCCTCGAGGACCTCGTCGACCTGCTCGCCGCCTACCGCACGAACATCTACGCCATCGAGCACGACCGCGCCTCGAAGGACATTGCGGTCAATGCCGCCGAGGTCGAGTTGGACCTGGAGACCCGCGGCGACGACCACGTCCGGGAGCTTCTGGACGCCCTGGAGGACAACGGCTACGAGGTCGAGGTACTGGTCTGAACGCCCAAACGTTCGTCTCCGTGCATGTCCGGGTGCCGCTGGCGGAGAGGTATCGAGTGAGGGACCGGGGCACACGGTTGCTGACGAGCCAGCGTTGAGTAAAAAATTTAATCGCCACGTCCGTCTACGCCCAGCAATGAGCGTCATCGTCGAGCTGTCCCTTCCGTCCACGGTGTTTCACCTGGGCGATATCCTGTCCACGGAGGGCGAGACGACGGTCACCCTCGAGACGATGGTTCCGCTGGGCGACCGGTCGGTTCCGCTGTTCAGGGTCCACGGGTCCGTCCGGAGTTCCTTCGAGGCGGCCGTGCGGAATCATCCTGCCGTTTCGGACATCCGCGCCGTCAGCACCCACGGCGACGAGGCCCTGTACGCGCTCAGCTGGCAGAGCACGGACGACGCCTTCCTCGGCATAGTGAAACGGCTCGACGGCCACGTGTTGGAGGCGACCGGCGGCGCACAGCGGTGGCAGTTCCAGCTCAGGTTTCCTTCGCACGGGGCCCTCTCGTCGTTCCAAGAGAGCTGTCTCGAGGCCGACCTTCCGCTCGAGATCGAACGGATCTACAATCCCACCAAGCCCGATGCCGGGCCGTGGTTCGGGCTGACGACGCCACAGCGGGAGACGCTGAGTACTGCCGTCGAGAACGGCTACTACTCGCTGTCCCGGCGTACCTCGACGGAGGAACTCGCCGAGGAGTTCGACGTCTCCGACCAGGCGGTCACCGAACGCCTGCGGCGCGCGATCGAGACGCTCGTCACGAATACGCTACTTTTGACGGCCGAGGACGACTGACCGCCGGGCCGGACGCGAGAACGGTCTCCGGGGCCCCTTATCGCATCGGGAGCCTTCGTACGGTTGGTGAAATCGGCGAGAACTACTACTCGTCGGTCTCCTCCAGCGGAGCGTTGGGTGCGTTCCGCTTGACACTCTCGATGCCATCCCAGACGTCGGTACGAGAGGCGTATCCCTGCGTGCCGTTGGCCTCGAACGCGGCCTGTCCGATGTCGATCAGGTCGGCTTCGGGGAGGAACGTCCGGACCCGCTCGACGGCGTCCTCCGCGCCGCGCCGCGACTCGTAGCCGGTGCTGTCGAACTTGACCTTCTCCTCGTCGCCTCTCAGCCGCCACCGGAACGCGCCGTTTTCGTCCTCGTAGACCTCGATATCCGCCTCGTCGATCCCGTCCCGGAGTTCGTCGATCGCCTCTCGGACCTCGCTGCCACTCGTGTACCCGTCCCCGCTCCCGCCGAGGATGCTGCCGTTCTTGTGCATGAGCCGCCAGCGGAACTTGTCCTCCTCGTCGCGGTAGATCTCGATCGCGGTCGGATCCGGCTGCAGGTACTCCGCCGGGCCGACGTACCCCCGAATGGCCTCGATGGAATGCTCGACGCCGCTCCGGGAAGCGTACCCCTGCGCGGCGTTGGCGATGATGTTCCCGTTGTCGTGGATGAGCCGCCATCTGTGGTCATCGCCCTCGCCCACGTACACCTCGAACGTTGCCTGACTTTCCGTTTGGTCGGGGAGCACCATCCCGTCGCTGGTTCCCTCCTCGGGGAGTTCGTCCTCGCTTTCGACGAGCAGCGTGGTCGCGCCGAGCGCGTCGCGTCGAACCGCCCGGACCCCCGTCTGCACGGGGTGCTGTTGGTCGTGTCCCCTGTTGCTGGCCGCGATGACGTCACCACTTCGGTGACGGAGCCGCCAGCGCCACTGTCCGCCCCGGTCCTCGTAGAACTCGAACTGCGACTCGCTGGTCCTGAGATCCTCGATCCCTGCCACGAGTGCGTTCCGATCCGAAGAGTTGTCGGACAGCTCGCCCTGTAGCTCCTCGATCTCGCGTTCCCTGGCGGCTAGCTTCCTCGTTCGTCGTTCGCCTGGATCTCATCGATCGCCGCATCGCGCTCGGCCTCGGCCTGCGCCGCCCTGTGCTCGGCAGCATCCCGCTCCGTCGTCGACTCCATTTCATCGATTGCCGCATCGCGCTCGGCTTCGGCTAGCGCCGCCCTGTGCTCGGCAGCATCCCGTTCCCTGGTCGATCTCGTCAACAGCGGCACGAACACGCCGCCGCTGGCAACGACCAAGATGCCGATCGAGTACAACCCCATGACCTCGATCTCCTGATTAATGAAGCCGGCTCTCCACTCGCTCGGGTACGCCACCACGAACCACATGATCGCCAGCAGGCTGATCGCTGCGCCGAGATACGACAGCAGTGTCGCTCTCCGCTCCAGCGGGAGTCGGAGGATCGGCCCGATCATCAGCATCAACAACCCGAGCGACGCTAGCGCGACACCCGCCCCTCGAATCAGTTCCCCCGGGCCGCTGCTCAACATCGCCAGCACGATTCCCAGGAGCCCTGTCAGGATCCCCAGCACGAACGTCCAGTACCCTAACGCCTCGTTGGCGTTCGTCTCTCGTCCGATGCGGTTCTCGTACACCGACGTCAGTGTACCACCACCGGTTGACTGTGCCATACACCAACGACCATTCGGACGTGGTTGTCTTCTCTGCATTGCACACCAAGGGTTTAATTACCGATGGGATGGCGAAGACAGGGCAGTCAGGTGGCTGCACCCACCTGAACCGGGGCTCTATCCGTTCTGAAAGGTTCGTCGTACGACGGACTCGTCCCGCGAACGGAACCTTCATGCCCGACGCCAGTCCGGGGCCCTCCTCAAACGGCAAGCCCCAGAGGCCGGCGATCGTCCAGACGAGCATTCACCCCCGTTCATCGGTCGTCGAAAGACGATTACAGGACGTACCGCGCGTCGATCCGGAGGTTCCGCTCCCGTCAGAGAAGGAACGTGATGATGGCCAGAACGACGAAAATGATGACGAGCCACTTGGCAATATCCATGCTGAGTCCGGCAACCCCGCGTGCACCGAGCACGAACGCGACGACCGCGAGTATCAGAAACAGGACCGCGAGTTCGAGGAACCCCCCTCCGAGCTGGAGCGGCGCTACCTGTGCCGACGTCCACGCGTTCCGGGCTGCCTGAGCGAGTACCATGTAGGAATATCACGGTCTCGGGGCGGTGTTCATTGGTGCATGGTTTGCCATGCTGTTTAATACCGAAACGCCCCCCGACGACCGGAGCTGAACCGTACGACGCGATCACCGCGGGGCGTTCAGACAGTCCATTAACGCATCGAAACCCTTCCGGTAGCATCCATCGTTATCAGGGTCCGCGACACAACGGCGAGCATGGGCACGGAGACCGTCCACACTGACGACGCACCGCCCGCTGCGGCCGACTACAGCCAGGCGACCGTCTCCGGGGACCTCGTGTTCACCGCCGGCCAGGTCGCGCTGACGCCGGAGGGCGACTCCCTGGCCGACGAACCGGTCCAGAGACAGGCCGAGCGCGTCCTCGAGAACCTCGCCGCCGTCCTCGAGGCCGCCGGGTCGAGCCTCGACGACGCGCTCAAGGTCACCGTGTTCCTCACGGACATCGACGACTACGGCGCCGTCAACGAGGTGTACGGCGACTACGTCGGCACCGACCCGCCGGCCCGCTCGGCGGTCGAGGTCGGTGCCCTCCCGCTCGGCATGGCCGTAGAGATGGAGGCCGTCGCCACCCGAGCGTGAGGCCGCGCGGGACGGCCGCGCTGCTGTGGGCCGCGACCGGCGTCCTCGTGTTCCTCGTCGGCCACCAGGCGTACCTCCTGATCGGTGGCCGGTTCCTCGGCGTCGGCCCGATCGCTGCCGTCGCTCTCGCGGTGTTCGCGACGACCGGCGCCGCCGCGTACTCCCTTGAGGGCCGCCTCCGCCCGGGTGGCAGGGACCGAGGCGCGTCGAGCGGGACGCCTGCGGATGAGGCCGAGCAGCCGACCGAGGAGACGTCCGTCCGACCCGGCGACGAGTGAGGCGACCCATTCAGGTCACCCGGGGTCACCCTACCTCGGGGCTCGCCCGGAACGAAAGCCCTTATGCGGCAGGTGGCGCTAGTTTCGTCGCGTGCCAGGATGGCCGAACGGTAAGGCGCACGCCTGGAAAGCGTGTTGCCTTTCGGGATTCTGGGTTCGAATTCCGATGGACTCACTGCGTTCGTCCATCGACGTTCGCGAACGCGTTCGCGTTCGCTCACTCCCAGTCCTGGCGTGCGAGGCGTCGAACGGAGTGAGACGCCTCGGAAGTATCGAGCGGGGAGCGCAGCGACCCGCGAGATAGCGAGGCCCGAGCGGAGCGAGGGCCTCTAAGATGCCGAGCGGGGAGCGAGACGGCTTCCTGGTCGAGAAGGAAAGTCCTTATGCGCCGGACTGCCGAATTGCGGGTGCGTGCCAGGATGGCCGAACGGTAAGGCGCACGCCTGGAAAGCGTGTTCCCTTTCGGGATTCTGGGTTCGAATCCCAGTCCTGGCGTCCAATTGAAAGTTTAACGCCAGTCTGGATCACTATTATCCGAATTACCCACGTGGAGTTACGAACACACCGCGGTTCGACCCGCCTGAAGGACTGGGAAACCTTCTTAAGCGGAAACCTCCTCAATTAGAGTAGACGCACAGGAGGCATCACAGTGACCTTGCAAGAACGACTTCGATCGATAGAAGAGCGGTACGACGTGAGCGAGAGCGAGCACGCCCGAGAGCTCGGTCGCACTGTCGCCAGCCTCCAGGACTAGCGCCGCTATTCTGCCTTTTCGAGGTACGAGACGAACGCTGCTTTCCCAATTCCATCATTGCTGAGTAGTTCGTCGTGTCCAGCCCGTGTGACGGACTCGGTAAGAAACTCCGTACAAAGTTCGGTGTGTACGTCTCCGTAGTACTCGTAGGCTGCAGACTGGGTGAGATTGAGATCGTACTCTGCAAGTTCGATGTCAATGCCATTTCTCCGTGTGACGACGGTACAGCCCCATTCAGCAAGTAATGAGAAAGCCGTCGTATTCCGCCGAACCGTGAGAATCCGTTTCGAATCTGCGATGTACTCGTTCACCCACTCCTTCCACTGATACTCCGTCGTCGCAAACTCGGGAAACGAGAATCCGGTCTCGATGCTTTCCAGATACCACTGAGCCATACTGATCGAAGTCCGGTGATTTGCGTTGGGCAGCGCGTGCTTGAGAATCAGCGTCGACATGAGCTGCCCCGCAACGTCGACTGCTGTACGGTTCCAATCGACGCCTTCGAGAGCGTCAGGGATCCGCCCTAACTCGATTTGCTTGTAGATTTCGAGCTTCGCTTCCTCTTCGAGTTCCTTCTCCTCGATGATTTCCTCGAATATCTGGAGCAGCCGGACCGTGATCGTTCGGTCCTGAGGCGACATCTCTTCGAGTTTGTCCTCAAACTCGTCATCCAGATCTTCGATCGTACCACTCGCGCCTGGACTGGTATACAGCACGAACAATTCCTCATCCAAGTTGTACTGTTCTATAATCGCGTCTTGCCCTGACGTCGTTATCTCATCCCTGTCCTGAGTGACGTATGCGAGAGAGTACTGGGGGTCATCAGGATGATGGTAGTAGACGCAGGCAGTCATCCGGTAGGGGTACTCAGTGGACCGAATTAAATCACCCCTCTGTTCTCCTGCAAGCCGTGGTGTGTATCGCGCAAGCCCCCTGGCGTGCGAGCCGTCGAACGAAGTGAGACGCCTCGGATGTATCGAGCGGGGAGCGGGAGGTCGACCGCAGGGAGATCTCCGAAGGGGCGAACGGCGACAGCGAGGCGCGACCGAAGAGAGCGCCTCGAATCCGCGAGCGGCGACCGGAGGGAGTCGTGAGCCGGAGGGAGCCCTGAGCCGCAGCGACCCGCGAGATAACGAGCCCCGAGCGGAGCGTGGACCTCGGAGATGATGAGCAGGACCCGGAGCGACCATCCGTCTTGGAGCCCGACCGTCGACTCCTCGTTCCGCGAGGGAACGGGCAGGCGCCGGACTGCGTGTGGCATGCCACTCAATTCCGTAATAAACCCGCAGTCGGTCGGTCGGCCAAGGATTCCACCAGACGGTAAGGTACGATTGGCACACGTTCACTATCACCGGGTTTCGCGGCCTCGACGACAGTGCGGACGGACCGCCCGGACCGCCCCGAATCGGGTACATTTATATAGAACCGTGGACAATCATCCGGACGACCATGAGCCAACAGCAGCCGATGGGAGGCCAGCCGATGATCATCCTCGGCGAGGACTCCCAGCGGATGAAGGACCAGGACGCACAGTCGCACAACATCGCGGCGGCCCAGGCCGTTGCCGAGTCGGTCCGCTCGACCCTCGGCCCGAAAGGAATGGACAAGATGCTCGTCTCCTCGATGGGCGACGTCACCGTCACGAACGACGGCGTCACCATCCTCGAGGAGATGGACATCGACAACCCGACGGCCTCGAGGACCTCCTCGAGCAGGACATCCACCCGACCGCCATCATCAAGGGCTTCCACCTCGCCTCCGAACACGCCCGCAAGGAGATCGACACCGTCTCCCACGAGGTGGACCCAGAGGACACCGAGCTCCTGAAGGACGTCGCCGAGACCTCGATGACCGGCAAGGGCGCCGAACTCGAGAAGGGCGCCCTCGCAGAGCTCGTCGTCGACGCCGTCCAGGCCGTCACCGTCGACGCCGACGACGGCGAGACCGTCGTCGACCTCGAGTACGTCAACGTCGAGACCCAGACCGGCAGCTCCGCCGGCGACTCCGAGCTGCTGGAGGGCGCCGTCGTCGACAAGGACCCCGCCCACGCCGACATGCCGACGTCGTTCGACGACACCCGGGTCCTGCTCATCAACGAGCCCATCGAGGTCGAGGACACGGACGCCGACGCGAGCCTCCAGCTCGAGAGCCCCGACCAGCTCCAGGACTTCCTCGACAAGGAGGAAGACCAGCTCCGGGAGAAGGTCGAGACCATCGTCGACGCCGGCGCCGACGTGGTCCTCTGCCAGAAGGGCATCGACGACCTCGCCGAGCACTTCCTCGCCCAGGCGGGCGTCCTCGCCGCCTCCCGCGTCAAGAAGAGCGACCTCGCGTTCCTCCGCGAGGTCGTCGGCGGCGACGTCGTCTCCGACCTCGACGCCCTGTCCGCCGAGGCACTCGGCAGCGCCGACGTCCGCTACGACGAGAGCGAGGAGCTGTTCTACGTCGAGGGCCGCGACGACGACGCCCACGGCGTCACGCTCCTGCTGCGGGGCTCCACCGAGCACGTCGTCGACGAACTCGAGCGCGGCATCGACGACGCGCTGGACGTCGTCGCCCAGACCGTCTCCGACGGCCGCGTCCTCGCCGGCGGCGGCGCCGTCGAGGTCGAGGTCGCCAGCCGCGTCCGCGACTACGCCGACGGCGTCTCCGGCCGCGAGCAACTCGCCGTCGAGGCGTTCGCCGACGCCCTCGAACTCGTCCCGCGCGTCCTCGCGGAGAACGCCGGGCTCGACTCCATCGACACCCTCGTCGACCTGCGGGCCGCCCACGAGGACGGCGACGCGACCGCGGGCCTGGACGTCTTCACCGGCGACGTGGTCGACACGAACGAGGCCGGCGTCGTCGAGTCCGCCCACGCCAAGCGCCAAGCGCTGTCCTCGGCCACCGAGGCCGCCAACCTCGTCCTGAAGATCGACGACATCATCGCCGCCGGCGACCTCTCCACCGAGGGCGAGGAGCCCGAAGGCGGCGCCGGCGGTCCCGGCGGCCCCGGCGGCGGCATGGGCGGCATGGGTGGCGGCATGGGCGGTATGGGCGGCGGCATGGGCGGGATGATGTAAACCCACTTTTTGCTCGTCGGGTTTCCTCGCGCGCCTCCGGCGCGCTGCGGGAACCGCTCCTCGCAAAAACTTGGGGAAAAAGCCGCAGCCGGACGCTCGGCCTCCGGCCTCGCGTCCGGTGAACCGCTCGGCGCGCTCCGCGCGCCTCGCGGATGCTTTAACCGCTGCTCCCGTTTGTCCCGGCCTGCATAGTCCCGAACCGTCCTTTTTTGCCTCATCGCATCGGAGCTATCTGTATGGACCACGTCGCCATCGACGAACTCGACGACTGGATGGGCCCGGCCGACGTCAAGCGCCCGATCGGGCAGGCGCTCGACACTGACCACATGGGGCTGCGGTACTACGAACTCGCACCAGGCGAGAGCACCGCCTTCGGCTACCACGCCCACGAGAACCAGGAGGAGGTGTTCTACGTCCTCGCCGGCGCGCTCGCATTCGAGACCGAAGAGGGCGAGGTAACGGTCGGCGCCGGCGAGGCCGTCCACTTCGCACCGGGGGAGTTCCAGCGGAGTCTCAACCCGGGCGAAGACCGGACCCGACTCCTGGCGATCGGGGCGCCGGCCGACCCCGGCAAGCTGACGCTTTTGCGGGACTGTCGGGACTGCGGCGAGCGGACCGGCCAGACGGTCGAGGCTGTCGACGACGGCGCCGCGCTCGTCACCCTCTGTGAGGACTGTGGCGGCGAGACCGGCCGGTTCGAGTGACGGGCGGCGGCGAGCGGTAGCGAGCCGCCGCCGAACGAGCGAGCGGGGAGCGGGAGGTCGAGCGAAGCGAGACCTCCTAAGCGCGAGCGGCGACCGGCGGGAGCCGCGAGCGGAGCGACCCGCGAGCCTAGCGGCGCCGAATGTGCGAAGGGTGAACGGAGTGAGCCGTGAGCAAGGGAAGCGCCTCGGAATGGGCGAGTGGCATCCTCGCGAGCGATGCGAGCGAGGGCTCGGCAGAGCGTAGTTCTTCCGGCGAGTGAAACGAGCCGCAAGCACTTAGCGGAGCGACCGACGACATGCGAGCCGGGTGGCCGACCGGAGGGAGGCCGCCGGATGAGCGAGCGGCGAAGCCGCGAACCGGGCGGCCGACTGGAGGGGGTGCTGCCGGGCGTGCGAGCAGCGACCGGAGGGACCCGCAAACCCTGGCGCTGACGTGACCGATGGCTCGCGGGAGCCGGGGCACCTAAACGGTTCGACGCCCTACGCTGGGGCATGAGCGCTGACGTCCTCGTCTACGACGGCGAGTGTGGGTTCTGCACGTGGTGGGCGGACTACTTCGCCCGCCGAACGCCCCTGGAGACGGTCCCGTACGCCGAACTGACTGACGACCTCCGCGAGCGGCTCCCCGAGGACTACGAGGACTGCTCGCACCTGGTGACCGACGACGCGGTGTACTCCTGTGGCGCTTCTGCCGAGCGCGCCCTCGCTCGCGCCGACGTGCCACCGGGCGCTGAGGACCTCTTCGACTTCCTCCGACAGTTCGAGGACTACGAGCGGGTCCGCGAGCGGCTCTATCGGGAGGTCGCCGACCGCCGGGACGACCTCGGTCGAATCCTCTCGAAGGACGAGGTCCGGGGCACCGACGACTGACCCGCCGACCCATCGACCGACAGCGGCCACCTTGCCGGCCGGCCCACCGACGCGTCGTCATAGCAAGTGTCAATCCTGGATGGAATACTCCCGGTAGCATCCGCGAGCGCGCAGCGCTCGCGGTTCACCGGCCGCGAACGGCGGGCGGCGGATGAGCGCCTGTTGCACTCCGCGGCCCAGTATAACCTGGGACAGGTACTGCAGCGCGCCGGAGGCGCGCGAGGAAGCCCGAGCGAGTAAAAAGTGGGTTCGGAGGACTTAGTACGCCGGCGGAGATAGACGCCGGCCATGAACGTCGCGGACGCGATGACGCCCCGGTCGGCGGTGGTCTCGGTCGAGATCCCGGGCGTCCGGGAGGACGTCCTCGAGTACATCCAAGAGCGGGGGTTCTCCTCGGTCCCGGTCGTGACGGACGACGGCGGGAGCTTTCGCGGGCTGGTCACGCGGGAGGCGCTGATCGAACAGCCCGACGAGGACCAGCTGGCGATGCTCGTCCGGGAGGTGCCCACCATCGGGCCGTCGGCGTCGCTCACCGAGCTTTCGACGCTCGTCCTCGAGACCGGCGAGCGGCGCGTCCCGGTCCTAGAGGAGGACGAACTCGTCGGTATCGTCACCGTCACGGACGTCGTGCGCGCCGTCGCCGAGGACCGTGCGGACGGGGACGTCGCGGTCGACGGGCTGGCGACCGCCGAGATCAACACCGTCTACCGGGAGACGCCGCTGTCGGTCGCCGAGCGGCAGCTCGACTACGCCAACGTCCCGTACGCCGTCGTCCTCGACGCCGACGGTCGCCACGAGGGCATGCTCACCGAGGTCGACGTCATCGAGGTCGCCCGGGTGGTCCAGGGGGAGTCCGACCCCGGCGACGCCGTCGCCAACCAGGACGACGACTGGATGTGGGAGGGCATCAAGGCCGTCGGCAGCCGGTCGGTCCCGACACTGAACGTCGAGATCCCGGCCGAACCCGTTGCCGAGATCATGACCGCCGACCTCGTGACGGTCTCGGGCCGGACGACGGCCCGCGAGGCCGCCCAGGCCTTCATCTCGAACGACATCGAGCAGGCCCCGCTCGTGTCGGGCGACGAACTCGCGGGCATCCTCCGGGACGTCGACCTCCTGGAGGCGCTCGTATGACCGAGCGGTCGGACCTGGCGGAGCTCGCGAAACGCCGCGGCTTCTTCTTCCCGGCGAACGAAGCCTACGGCGGCACGGCCGGCCTCTACACGTACGGCCCGGAGGGCGCCGCCCTCAAGCGGAACATCGAGGCCGTCTGGCGCGACCAGTTCGTCCGCGCGGCGGGCCACATGGAGGTCGAATCGCCGACCGTGGTGCCGGAGGCCGTCTTCGAGGCGTCCGGTCACCTCGAGACGTTCGACGACATGATCGTCGAGTGCGCCGAGTGCGGCGCCACACACCGCGCCGACCACCTCGTCGAGAACGCCGTCCCCGACGTCGACGACGCCGAGGCGTTCGCCCCGCGTCGGATCGCCGACCTCGTCGCCGACCACGACATGGCCTGTCCCTCCTGCGGGGCCTCGCTGGCCGGCCGGCCGGTCGATGAGTTCAACCTCATGTTCGGCACGAACATCGGCCCCGGCTCGTCGTCGCCCGGCTACCTCCGGCCGGAGACCGCCCAGGGCATCTTCGTGGAGTTCCCCCGACTCAAGGAGTACGCCCACAACCAGCTCCCGTTCGGTGTCGCCCAGATCGGTCGCGCTTATCGGAACGAGATCGCGCCGCGTCGGGCGCTCGTCCGGGTCCGGGAGTTCACCCAGGCCGAGCTGGAGCACTTCGTCGACCCCGAGTTCGACGAGCCACCGATTGCGCCGGTCGCGGACGTCGAGCTGCCGCTGTATGGCGCCGAGGCCCAGCGGGCCGACGCCGGCGGGACCGAGACCTACACCGTCCGCGAGGCGCTGGATGCGGGCGTCGTCGGGAGCGACTGGGTCGCCTACTACCTCGCCGAGTCGCTGGCCTTCTACGAGCGGATCGGTATCGACATGGAGCGGTTCCGCTACCGCCAGCACCTCCCCGGGGAGCTGTCCCACTACGCCGCCGACACCTGGGACGCCGAGACCGAACTCGGCGGCGACTGGATCGAGGTCACCGGCTTCGCCTACCGGTCGGACTACGACCTCCGCAAGCACGGCGAGTACGCCGAGGCGGAGTACACCGTCTTCCGCCAGTACGACGAGCCGAAGACCGTAGAGCGCGCCACCGTCGACCCGGACATGAGCTACCTCGGGCCGACGTTCGGCGACGCGGCCGCCGACGTCGGCGAGGCCCTCGAGTCGCTCGCTGCCCGGGACCGCTCGGCGTTCGACGGCGACGCCGTCACCGTCGCGGTCGGCGAGGACTCCTACACCCTCCCGGTGGAGAAGACCGGCTTCGCCGTCGAGGAACGGACGGAGTCCGGCGAGCACGTAACGCCCCACGTGGTCGAGCCGTCGTTCGGCGTCGGCCGCCTCGTGTACAGCGTTCTCGTGCACCGCCACGGCACCGACGAGGTCGACGGCGAGGAGCGCACCTCCCTCGCGCTGCCGGCCGAGGTGGCGCCGACGACCGTCGCCGTCTTCCCGCTGATGACGAAGGACGGCCTCGACGACCGCGCCGGGGAGGTCGCCGCGGCGCTGCGGGCGGCCGGCCTCGCGGTGAGCTACGACGACACCGGCAATATCGGGCGGCGCTACCGCCGCCAGGACGAGGTCGGCACGCCGTACTGCGTCACGGTCGACTACGACACCCTCGAGGACGATACGGTTACCGTCCGCGAGCGGGATTCGACCGACCAGACGCGCGTCGCCATCGACGACCTCCCGGGCGCCATCGACCGGCTCGTCGGCGGCGCGACGCTCGCCGAGCTATAGCCGGCACCGCCGGCGTCGGGTCCAGCGCTCGCGGCCGGTGCGGACGCGGGCGTCACGACCGGGCAGATCCGGAGGTCGATCGGAGAATCAGACGAGGTTGTCGAGGTGGCCCTCGCGTCGCAGCTGGTCCGCGTTGGCCCCCTCGTACCGCCATTCGATGTCGGCCTTCTCGTCCTGCCAGTCCCACGGGTCGATCACGACGATGTCGTCCGTGTCGACCCAGGTCCGGAACCGCATCCGGCCCGGGATGCGGCCCATCCGCTTTTTGCCGTCGTCGCACTGCAGTCGAACGCGCCGCCCGCCGAGCATCTCGGTGACGAGCGCGAACTGCTCGCCCTCGCCTGGCATCCGGAGGTCCTTCCGCTGACTCTTTTCAGTCATACGATAGATACGCGGCGGAGACGGTTAAGTAATCGCTTTTCGTCGTGCGGTGTGGGAACGGGTTTCGCCACCGGCTGTAGCCGCTCGCCCGGCTCGCGTGTCGTCCCTCACTGCAGTCGGTCCTCCCGCTCGCTCATCCGGCGGCGCTCCCATGCTCGCGGTTCGCTCCACTCACCGCTCGCACATTCGGCGGCCTCCCTCCGGTCGGCCGCCCGGGTCGCGCCGCCCGCGCCTCGCTACTCTCCATCCAACGCCAGCGACGCCAACAGCGCCTCGAGCTGTACCTGCTCGTTCGCGCCGGCGGTGATCCGGTAGTCGGCCTCGCCGATCCGTTCCATCAGCCGGACGGCCTCCCGGTCGTCGAGGTCGAACTCCCACACCGAGCGGTGCATCTGGTCGATGACGTCGCCGCCGGCGATGCCGACGTCCGACAAAAGCGTGTCCAGCTGGGCGCGGGCCCCAGTGAAGTCGCCCGCCATCGCCGCCGTCACTATCTCCCGGATCTCCTCCGGCCGGGCCGTCGAGGTGATGGTGTAGACGGCCTCCTCGTCGACGGCGCCGTCCATGACCGCCGCGGCCTGCAGCCCGTTTATCGCCTTCCGCATGTCGCCGTCGGCCGCGTAGACCAAGGCGTCGACGCCCTCGTCGGTCAGGTCGATGTCCTCGGCGTCCGCGATGACTCGGACCTGCTCTGCGACGGCGTCCTCGCCGAGCGGCGAGAACCGGAAGACCGCACACCGCGACTGGATCGGATCGATGATCTGACTCGAGTAGTTACAGGAGAGGATGAACCGGGTGTTGTCGGAGAACTGCTCCATCGTCCGGCGGAGCGCCGACTGGGCGTCGTCCGTCAGGGCGTCCGCTTCGTCGAGGAAGATGATCCGGTGGTCGGTGCCGCCGAAGGCGGCCCGCGCGAAGCTCTTGATCCGGTCTCTGACCACGTCGATGCCGCGCTCGTCGGAGGCGTTCAGCTCGAGGAAGTGCTCCCGCCACTCCTTGCCGTAAATTTCGCGGGCGATGGCGGTGGAACTAGTCGTTTTGCCAGTACCCGCTGGACCCGCAAACAGGAGGTGCGGCAGGTCCTCCTCGGCGATGTACCGCCGCAGCCGCGCCGTGATGTCGTCGTGGCCGACGACCGAATCCAGCGACTGCGGGCGGTACTTCTCGATCCAGATTTCCCGCCCCGTGTCTTCGGCGGCGGCCTCGCTCATGGCGGCAGGTCGCTCCCGGCGGGCATAAACCCCGCGAGATGCCCCCAACCTATATTGGGTGGCAGGTGCGCATGTGACCCATGCGACGCACCCTGGCAGGCCTCCTCGCGCTCGTCCTCGTCGGCACGCTGTTCACGGGTATCGCCGCCGCCGACACGCGCGCCGGCGGCACGGTCGTCATCGAGGAAGGCGAACAGGTCAACGGGCTCTCCGCGACCGCAAGCACCGTCGTCATCAGTGGGACGGTCAACGGCGACCTCCGCGCGTACGGCAGCGACGTCGTCGTCACCGAGACCGGCAACGTCACCGGCACCGTCCGCATCTACGCCGGCAGCGCCACCCCATCGCCGGCGACGTGACGCTCGGTGGCGAGTTCGGCAGCGACGTGAACGTCTTCGCCGGCACGGTCAATCTCGAACGGAGCGCGACCATCGGAGGCGACCTCACCTACGAGGGCACGCTCAACGACCGCGGCGGGACCGTCGAGGGCGTCACCCAGCGCACCCAGGAACTGGCCCTGATCCCGCCGCTCGGCCCGCTGCGGATCCTCTTCACGATCTTCATGTTCTTCGCCAGCCTGTTCCTCGGCAGCATTCTCCTGTACGTCGATCCCCAGTTCGCCGACGCCGTCTACGACACCTGCACGGCGGAGCCGCTCCGCACCGCCGGCGCCGGCCTCGCGGCGATCGGCGGCGTCGCTCTCGCCATGCTCCTGTTTGCCATCACCATCATCGGGCTCCCGATCGCCGTCTCGATACTGCTCGTGACCATCGTGCTCGCCTGGATCGCCGCCATCTACGGCCGGTACGTCGTCGGCACGTGGCTGCTGACGTACACCTCACGGGACAACCGGTACCTCGCGCTGTTCGTCGGTGTCCTCGTCGTCACTCTGCTCGGACTGATCCCGTACCTCGGCTTCCTCATCCGGACCGCGGTCTTCCTCCTCGGCGCCGGCGTCGTCGCGATGGCCATCCGGCAGCTCTTCGACATGGTCAGCGAGAGCCGCGGCGGACTCGCGGACATCTAGCCCGCCGCCCCGTCCCGCCGCGAGCGGCACCCTCAACTTCACCGAGCCCCGAGACCGCGTATGCACGTGACCTGCGAGGTCGTTGGGCAGGACACCCACGACCTCGAGGTGGACCCCGGCGCGACCTACGGCGACGTCCTCGCCGCGGTCGGCCTCTCGACGCAGGAGGCGACGGTCCTCGTCGACGGGTCGCCGGTGCCGGACGACCGGCCCGTCGACGCCGACGCCGTCCGGGTCCTCCGGCTCGTCCAGGGCGGCTGACCGTGGCGGTCCGCGGCGCCGCTCCCGAGGGGGCCGCCACCGTCGGTCGATGACCGCACCCTCGACGACGGAAGCACGCTCGTGGCCGTCGCGGCCGACAAAATCATCGGGGCGTTCGTGCTGGACGGCACGTTGATCTCGGCAGTCCGGCCGCGCCGCGGGCAGGGCGGCGGCAGCGCGCTCGTCGCGGCCGCGGCCTCGGGAACAGACGGTGTCGCGGCGTGCTGGCCGCCCCGTAATCCAACGACGGCCCGGCGAGGGGCTGGCCGTCCCGTCGGACGGGTGGCTACCCGGACGCGTCGACCAGCGGCTCGACCAGCGCCCGGCCGGCATCTAAGAGTTCCTCGAGGCGGGCCGCTGACCCGGCCTCGGCGTACACGCGGAGCTTCGGTTCGGTCCCACTCGGCCGGACGAGCAGCCAGGTGCCGTCCGCGAGCAGGAGCTTGAACCCGTCGGCCGTCCCTACATCCTCGACGGCCGTCCCGGCGACCCGGTCCGGGATCCGGTCGCCCAGCGCCTCGACGACGGCCGGCTTCCGGGCGTCGGGACAGTCGACGCTCACCCGCTCTTGGACGATGTCGCCGTGCCGGTCCCGCAGCCGGTCCAGCCGGTCGTCAAGCGGTTCGGCGGCGTGGGCGGCGGCGACGAGCAGCGCGACCAGCACCCCGTCCTTGTTCCGGAGGTGGCCGGCGACCCCGTAGCCGCCCGACTCCTCGCCGCCGACCAGCGCGTCGTGGGTCGCCATCGCCTCGGCGACCCACTTGAACCCGACCGGCGTCTCGTGGGCCGCCTGGCCGTGGGCCGCGGCGATGCGGTCGACGAGGAACGTCGTCGAGACGGTCCGGACCGCGTCGCCGGCGGCGCTGGCCGGGTCACCGCGTCCGTCGTGACGACCACCGGTCTCGAGCAGGTGGTCGTACAGCGCGGCGTACACCCAGTTCGGGTCGACCACGCCACGCTCGGGGGTGACGACGCCCAGGCGGTCGGCGTCCCCGTCGTTCGCCACGCCGAGGGCGGCCTCGCCGTCGGCGACGCGGTCGGTCAGCGCAGCGAGGTGGCCGGCCGACGGCTCCGGCGGCGTGCCGCCGAACGCGGTGTCCCGCTCGGCCCGGAGGCAGCGGACGTCGGCGCCCGCACGCGACAGCAGGTCGTCGGTCACGCCCCGGCCGCTGCCGTACATCGCGTCGTAGGCGACCCGGAGGCCATCCAGGTCGGCATCGACGAACGCCAACGCCGCCTCGAGGTACGGCTCCCGGAAGTCCGCCTCGGTGACCGACCCCCACTCGGGCTCCGGCCGGGGGTCCGGCGGCCGGAGGGCCTCGGCCAGCCGGTCGGTGACGGCGGCGCTGGCGGGCGCGCCGTCGTCGGGGACGAACTTGATTCCGTTGTAGCTCGGCGGATTGTGGCTGGCGGTCACCTGGAGCGCCCCGGCCAGCCCCCGGTCGACGACGGTCCAGGCGACGACCGGCGTCGGCGTGTCACGGTCGGCGATGAGCGCGTCGACGCCGTTGACACGGAGCACGCGAGCCAGCTCCTCCGCGGCCGGCCGTGACTCCTCGCGGGGGTCGTAGCCGACCGCGACCGCGGGTGCGTCGGCGGCGGCGTCCGCCGCCAGCACGTGGTCGGCGACGGCCTGCCCGACCGCACGGACCCGCGGCGTCGTGAACTCCTCGACCGTGGTCCGCCAGCCGTCAGTCCCGAACTCGACGTCCATGGCGGTGGGTGGTTTGCGTGCCGTAAAAAACGGCCGCGTCGCGTCGGACGGCGCCGGGGCTGATGAGGAGCGCGTGACATCCGGGGATCGCGGCTCTCCGAGCCGCTCTCCAGAGGCTCCTCGGAGACAGCGACCGCAAGCGGGCCGAGCCGGGTCGACGTCGGAGCGGTCGCGTCGTCGCGAGGCCGTCCTCCGAAACGAGAGAGGAGGGCTTTTGGCGGGCGGTCCCGGACGATGGGCCATGGACGCGGCGTTGTGGACGGAGGCCCATGTGCCCACGCTCGAGGAACTCCCGCAGACCGAGCCCCGACAGCACATGGAGCGGGCCGTCGAGGAGCCGATGAACCTCGTCGTCCACGGGCCGCGCGGCGTCGGGAAGACGGCCGCCGTCCGGGCGCTCGCCGCCGAGACGCACGCCGACCCGGACAACGACTTCGTCGTCCTCAACGTCGCGGACGTCTTCGACCGCACCAAAAAAGAAATACGGAACGACCCGCGGTTCGAGCCGTTCCTCCGGGGCCGCTCCCGGCTGTCGAAGCGCGACATGATGAACCGGGTGCTGAAAGAGCAGGCCGCCTACCGGCCGGTCTCCGGCGACTTCCGGACGATACTGTTGGACAACGCGGAGGCGATCCGGGAGGACTTCCAGCAGGCGCTCCGCCGGGTGATGGAGCAGCACTACGAGGCCACCCGGTTCGTCATCGCGACGCGGCAGCCCTCCAAGCTGATCCCGCCGATCGAGTCCCGGTGTTTCCCGGTGCCTGTGCGGGCGCCGTCCCACGCCGAGACCGTCGAGGTCCTCGCGCGGATCGCCGAGCGCGAGGCCGTCCCGCACGACGACGACGGCCTCGAGTACGTCGCGGGCTACGGCGACGGCAACCTCCGGCGGGCGATCCTCGGCGCCCAGATGACCGCCGAGGCGGGCGGTGAGATAACGATGGCGGCGGCCTACGAGTCGCTGGGCGAGGTCGGCATGGCCGACGACGTCGACGCCATCCTCGCGTCGGCCGACGCCGGCGAGTTCACCGACGCGCGGTCGGCGCTGGACGACCTCCTGTACGACGAGGGCTTCGGGGGCGAGGAGATCCTGCGGGAACTCCTGGCGGCCGCCCGGGGCCGGTACGACGGCGCGGAGCTGGCGCGGCTCTACCGGCTCGCCGGCGAGGTCGAGTTCGAGATGGCCGAGGGCAACGCCGACCGCGTCCACCTTGGGCGGCTGCTGGCGGAACGCGGCCGGTAGCCGGTGGTCGGGGACGGAATCGATGGCCCGGCGGTCGGAGATCGGGGCCGGTAGCCCCGCGGAGCGACCGGTCCGCCGGCCGCCGGGCGGGCGGCCCGCGGCTACCGCTCGCCGATGGTCTCGCGGATGTCCGTCGAGGAGACGATGCCGACGTAGTCGCCGTCGCTGTCCCGGACCGGCAGGTGGTTGATGCCGAAGTTGGTCATCATCGCCGCGGCCTCCGACAGCCGCAGGCCGACGTCGATCGACTCCACCGGCGCGGTCATCAACGCCTCGACGGTGGTCGCGTCCGGGTCGTGGCCGTCGGCGACGGCCTCCAGGACGTCCGTGCTGGTGACGATGCCGGTCCGGCCGCCGGACACGAGCAGCGAACTGATGTCCTCATCGCGCATCCGCGTCGCGGCCTCGCTCAACGGCGCGTCACTCGGTATCGTCGACAGCGCGGGCGTCATGATCTCCTCCACCTGCCGATCGGTATCACTGGCCATACGAGGACTCCTCGCCCGACCCGCTTGGCCTTTGTCCCTAGGGTCGCGGGTCGTCGCTCCCGCTGGTCGCTGCTCGCGGGTCGCTTCGCTCCCCGCTCGCCTGTCCGAGGCGCTCCCTCGCTCACGGCTCACTCCGTTCGCCGTTCGCACATACGGCGGCACTCGCTCCGCTCGTGCCGCCCGAGTCGCGCCTCGCGCCTCCCGCTCGCCCGTTCCGAGGCCTCCCTGCGGTCGGCCTCGCGGCTCACGGCTCACTCCGTTCGCGCCCGCTCGTTCGGCGGCGCTCCCTTCGGTCGGGTCGCCCGGCTCACGGTTCACTACGTTCACCGTTCGCACAGGCCGAGGCCTCCCTGCGGTCGGCCTCGCGCCTCGCGTCGTCCCTCCTGCTGGTCGGTCCTCCCGCTCGCACATCCGGCGACCCTCCCTCCGGTCGGGTCGCCCGTCTCCCGTCAGCGAAGCACGTGGACGTGGCGGGTCAGCGATCGGTGGACGCGGCGCTCGAACCGCGAGTCGACACTCCAGCCGGCGGCCTCGGCTGCCTCGTCGTAGGGCCGATCCCCGACGACCACTGCCCGTGGTGCCAGGCGGCGGGCCTCGGCGAGGGCGTCCTCGACGAGCGTCACCAGCGAGTCGTGTTCGACCTTCGACTGCCGGCCGTACGGCGCGTCGAACACCACGCCGTCGAATGCGGCGTCGGCGAACGGCAACCGCGTCGCGTCACCCCGGAGCACCTCGAACCCGTCGTCCAGGTAGTGAGCGAGGTTCTCGCGGGCGCCGGCGACCATCTTCCGCTGGGCGTCGAGGCCGACCACCTCGCTCCCCACCAGCCCGGCCTCGACGAGGACGCCGCCGGTCCCGCACATAGGGTCCAGAACGTGGGCGTCGGGGCCGGCGCCGGCGAGGTTCGCCAGCGCGCGGGCGTCCGCCGGCGCCATGCTCCCGGGCTGGAAGAACGGTTTCTCGGTGGGCTGCCGGTCGCCGTAGCCCCGGGGTGGCTCGACGGTCAGCCACCCCAGCGCGGCGGCATCGGAGAACAGCGCGAGGAGGGTGTGGTCGGGGGTCTCGAGGTCGACGCTGAAGCCGCGGTCGACGAGCACGCCGCCGAGGCGTCGCTCGGCCGCCCGGGTGTCGACGCCGGCCCGCCCTCGAACGTCGCGGGCGCGGACGGCGACCGATCCCGAGCGGTCGACCGACGCGGCGTCGAGGAGCGCACCGGCGCCCTCGACGGTGGGGTCGGTGGTGCCGACGAGTCGGCCGACCCGCCTGGTGTAGGCCAGCGTCTGGGGTCGGCGGACGCCCCGGGCGGTCGCCAGCCCCGGGGCGAGCGCGCGGACGTCGGAGGCACGGGCCGCCGCCTCGCGGCGCGCGAAGGCGTCGTCGTCGCCGACCAGCTCCAGCAGGTACACGTCGGCCAGTGGCCGGCAGGGGGGTTAAGGTGCGGGGTGGGCCCCGAGGCCGAACGAACCGCCCGCCCGCCCACATCGGCCCGCGGCGGAGCGTGGCCCTGATAAAGGCCGCCGGTAACGGTAACGAACGGAAACGACCACCCACATTTATAAATCTTAAATACGTGTTTTAAGTCGACTCATGCAGGATCCGAAGGAGACAATCAACATCGAGAACGTCGTGGCCTCGACGGGCATCGGCCAGGAACTCGACCTCCAGAGCGTCGCCATGGACCTCGAAGGGGCGGACTACGACCCCGAGCAGTTCCCCGGTCTCGTCTACCGGACCCAGGAGCCGAAGTCGGCGGCGCTCATCTTCCGCTCCGGCAAGATCGTCTGTACCGGCGCCAAGTCGACCGACGACGTCCACGAGTCGCTCCGCATCGTCTTCGAGAAGCTCCGCGACCTGGAGATCCAGGTCGACGACGACCCGGAGATCGTCGTCCAGAACATCGTCACGTCGGCGGACCTCGGCCGGAACCTGAACCTGAACGCCATCGCCATCGGCCTCGGGCTGGAGAACATCGAGTACGAGCCCGAGCAGTTCCCCGGCCTCGTCTACCGGCTCGACGAGCCCGACGTCGTCGCCCTCTTGTTCGGCTCCGGCAAGCTCGTCATCACCGGCGGCAAGGAGCCCGACGACGCCAAGGAGGCCGTCGACAAGATCGTCTCCCGGCTCGAGGAACTCGGGCTCCTGGACGGCTGACCGCGGGCGCTCGCGGACGCCCAACGATAATTTACTCACGTCCCGGGCCCGAATCCGGTGTATGGCACCGCTGCAGGCCGGCGTCGTCGGGGGCGGCCCGCTCGCACTTCTGGTCACGTTCCTCGTCGCGACGGCCGTCTCCGCCGTCACGCTGCACCTCGCGGCGCTGTGGGTGCTCGGCGACGAACCGCACCAGCGCGCGGTCAAGGCTGCACCGGTGCCGGTCATCCTCGCGATGCTGTTCAGCCAGTATAGCTCGGCCGTGATATTGGCAGTGGCCTTCCTCGGTGCCGTCCTGGCGGTCCGGTACGTCTACGGGCTGAC
The DNA here is from genome assembly GCA_003021005.1 of Halobacteriales archaeon QS_1_69_70. GTDB lineage: Archaea > Halobacteriota > Halobacteria > Halobacteriales > Haloarculaceae > Natronomonas. The sequence goes on from PXRI01000005.1 coordinate 23,806, forward strand.
GACCCGCGGCGCGGTGTTCGTCTCGGTGTTCTACCTCGCCATCACGACCGTCTTCGCGTTCGCGTTCGCGAACGTCTTCCAGGTATAGAGAGGGGACGCCCGCGTGGGGTCCGATGGGGCGCCGAACGGTCCCCAGACGGCGATGGGCGCCTATCGGTCCGCAGACGGCAACGGACGTCGACCGGGAACCCGGGCGGAGACCGCGGTCCTTGCCCCTTCGGACCGGTGGGTCGTCAGGGCACCAGCCGCTCGATCTCGGTCACCAGGACGTCGCTCGCGCCGGCGGCCTTGAGGTCGGGCACGACCTCGAAAATCTCCCGCTCGTCGACGACGACGTGGACCGCGACCTGGTCCGTGCCGGCGACGTCCATCACCGTGGGCCCGCCCATCCCAGGGATGACGGCCTCGACGTCCTCGATGGCGTCCGCCGGGACGTTCATCATCAGGTACCGCTTGCCCTCCGCGTCGAGCACCGACCGGAAGGCCGTCCGCACCTGCTCGACCTTCGGGTCCTCGGCGACGTCCGGGTGGGCGAACAGGTGGACCGACGACGCCAGGACCTCGTCGACGACCGACAGCCGGTTCATCCGGAGCGTCGTGCCGGTGGAGGTGATGTCGACGATGGCGTCGGCGATGTCGACGTGCGGCGTCAGCTCCGTGGCGCCGGAGACCTCGACGACGTCGGGGGCGACGCCGACGTCGTCGAAGTACCGCTCCGTCACCCCCGGGAACTCGGTGGCGACGGTGCCGCCGGACAGCTCCTCCGGGGCGGTGATGTCGCCGTCCTCGGGGGCGGCAAGCACCAGCCGGCACCGGCCGAACTCCAGGTCCAGCAGGTCGACCAGTTCGACGTCGGCCTCCCGGGCCCGGTCGAGGCCGGTGATGCCGAGGGCGGCGGCGCCGTCGGCGACGTACGCCGGGATGTCGGCGGCGCGGGCGAACAAAAGCGAGACCTCGGGGTCGACGGTGTCGGCGTGGAGCTTCCGGTCGGCGCCGTCCCGGACGTGCAGACCGGCGCGCTCCAGCAGGTCCACCGCCGGCTCGTGGAGGCGGCCCTTGTTGGGCACGGCGATGTGCATACCCGGGGTTGCGGGGGACGGGTCTTTGCCCTGTCGGCCTGCGGACCGGGCGGGAGCCTCGCCGGCGTGTCGGCAGGTTGAACCCGCCGGTCGCCGAACGCCCGGCATGGAGACGCTCGGGATCGTCGGCGGGCGCGTCCTCCGGCCCGACATGACCGTCGTCGAGGCCGACGTGCTCGCCGACCGGGAGCGCGGCCGCATCGAGGCCGTCGGCGAGCCGGCCGGCGGCGCCGACGAGACGCTCGAGGCCGGGGGCTGTCTCGTTCTGCCGGGCCTGGTGAACGCCCACTGCCACGTGGCAATGACGCTGCTGCGCGGCTACGCCGACGACACGCCACTGGACCCCTGGCTGCGGGAGGTCGTCTGGCCCGTCGAGTCGGTCCTCGAGCCCGACGACGTCCGCGCCGGCGCCCGCCTGGGACTGCTGGAGATGATCCGGAACGGCGTCACCGCCGTCGGGGACATGTACTTCCACGCGCCGGCGGTCGCGGCCGCCGTCGAGGCGGCCGGCCTCCGCGCCCGCCTCGGCCACGGCATCGTCACCGCCGGGAAGGAGGCGTCGGCGGCCCGGGCCGACTTCGAGGAGGGCCTGGCGGTCGCACGTGAACTCGACGGCGCGGCCGAGGCCCGCATCCGGACCGCCCTGATGCCGCACTCGCTTTCGACGGTGGACGGCGACCTCCTCGAGGAGTACGTCGGCCGCGCACGGGACGTGGACCTCCCGGTGCACCTCCACGCCAACGAGACCCGGACGGAGGTCGCGCCCATCGTCGAGGAGCACGGCGTCCGGCCCCTGGAGTACGCGGCCGAACGGGGCCTGCTCGAGGCCGGCGACTTCATCGCCCACGGCGTCCACCTGGACGACACGGAGGTCGACATCCTGGCCGACCGGGACGTCGGCGTCGCCCACTGTCCCGCCGCGAACATGAAGCTCGCGAGCGGGATCGCGCCGGTCCAGCGGTTGCTGGACGAAGGCGTCACGGTCGGCCTCGGGACGGACGGGCCCGCATCGAACAACGACCTCGACGTCCTCGACGACGTCCGCGACGCGGCGATGGTGGGCAAACTCGCCGCGGACGACGCCGGCGCCGTCCCGGCCGCGGCGGCGGTCCGGGCGGCGACGGCCGGCGGCGCGGCGCTCCTTGGCTTCGACGCGGGCCGGATCGAGGCCGGCGCCCTGGCCGACCTCGCGGTCCTCGACCTGGAGGCGCCCCACCTCACGCCCGACCACGACACCGTCAGCAACCTCGCGTACGCCGCCCGGGGCGCCGACGTCCGACACACCGTGGTCGACGGCGCGGTGCTCATGCGGGACCGGGAGGTCCGGACGCTCGCCGCCGGCCCGGTCCGTCGGGAAGCCGAGCGCCACGCCCGCGCGGCCACGGCCCGGGCCGAGGAGTGACGGGCTACACGACGAGCGGACCGCGGCCCGGACACCTGGACGGACGGCGCCCCGCCCGAAGACCCCGGTAAGGGCGGCAACGGCACTGGCAACAGCAACGCCAACGGCAATGGCAAGGGAAACGGGAACGGCAACGGGGGCGATCCACTCCCGGACGAGGGCGGGACGGCGACCGAGACCGAGTCCGGCTGACGCGGTCCCGGCAGCGGTAGCGTTTTCCCGGCGTCATCCCTCGTGAGGGACATGACCTATCCGTCGATCACGGAGCGGCTCGCGGACCCGGAGCCGGCCCGCGAGTCGGGCCGGCGGAAGATCGCGTGGGCCCACGAGCACATGCCGATCATGACTGCCGTCGGGAGTGAGTTCGCCGCCGCGGAACCCCTCGAGGGCGAGGTCGTGGCGATGGCGATGCACGTCGAGGCCAAGACGGCCGTGCTGGCCGAGGTGCTGGCCGAGGCGGGCGCCGAGGTCGCCA
>PXRI01000006.1 GCA_003021005.1 Halobacteriales archaeon QS_1_69_70
CCAGTTCTACAATACGTTCTCACGTGCGAGTCCAGAATCGGCTGAAGAATGGTTGAAAGCGATAAGCTGGGCATGGAATCAGTTAATCTGAACAGTGCCGTCGCGGCGGGCCTGGCCGGCCTCGCCGGTATGCTCCTGTTGGCGTTCCAGACCGGGAGTCCATCGATGGGGCTCGAACCGATGGTGCTTTCGTTCTCGATCGTCGTCCTCGGTGGGTTGGGATCGCTCCGCGGAAGCATCGTCGGGGCGTACATCATCGGCTTCCTCGACACCGCGATGACGACGATCATCGCCCCGTCACTGACCGGGCTTGCCGGGCTCGTGATGCTCATCGTCGTCTTGCTCGTCCGACCCCGCGGGCTCTTCGGACGGGCGACCTCACCCTGACGGTCCGCCACGTGGACTTCCCTCGTTCTGTCGTGCGGACCGCTGATCGAACGTGGCACTCAACCCCCGCGTTGTGTCGTCCAGTTCGTTTGGGATTGGCCGAGCAGGGCGGTCGGCTGCGTCGGACCATTTCGGTGACTCACACCTCTACGGTTCCCGGAGACATCTCGACGAAGGCAGTTTCGAAGCCTTCGTGCCGGGCCGTCTGCGGCGGCGTCAGCGTTTCGACACGGAGCGTGTCGCCGGGCCTCGTCGAGAGCGACGCACCGTAATGGTAGCCGAGTTCGGGGTCCATCGTCCGGGTAAGTATCTCCTCGGCGTCGACGTCCCCGTCCCGCTCGATACTGAGTCTGAGCCCCATTATCGGCAGAACCATTCGGTTATACGGTGTGTGTCCCAGAACGGCAAGGTAGTCCTCGGAGTCGAACCGTGCCGCGGCATCGCCGCGCAGGCGGCGCACCGAGAGCACCGCATCGTCGGTTTCGATGATGCCGAGCGTCTCTCCGGGCAGCGTCTCCCCGTCGGGAACCGTGAGAGCCGGGAGAACGTCGTGGTCCATTCGTTCGACGGCGCCTGGGGTACCGCTATCATCGTAGGTTTCCAGTGTGAGTTCGTTGAGATCCTCCCGTCGGTACGGCAACTCGAAGGCCGTCGTCTCGCCGTCGGTGAACCGACCATCGTATTCGCCGGTCCGTTCGAGAGGCATGCCGCCGATAGAGACACGGACGGTATAGTCCCCGTCGCCCGGGAGGACGATGTTGTCGCCGTAGTGGAAGCCCATCCGCTGGGAGAGCATCGAGTACACGACGCCCTCGGTGACAGGATCACCGTTCCGGAGGATGTTGACGGTCACGCCGGCTTCCGGGAGAACCGCGCGGGTTTCGGCGTCCCAGACTACCGCCATCAGGTGAACCGAGTGATCCTCCTCGACTGACTGCTTGTAGGTCGTCCGGCCGTTGAGGTCCCAGAACCGACTCGGATAGCTGTAGAGGAGTCCGACGCCGTACTCGCCGACCGTCGATGTACCGACTGTCCGGGTGTCGCTGGCGTGGGTCGGCCGGTAGACGTGTTCCGGCCGGTCCTCGAGTGGCGGCGGTATCTCGACGGTCCCGTCGTCGGTTGTCCTGCCCAGACAGCCGGTAGTCGTCACGACGGACCCCCCAACAGCCGTCGAGAGAAACCTGCGTCGCTCCATGAACGAGAAAGCAGAAATTCGACTATACCTCTTTCGCCGTCTACGTGAAGCACAATATGTTTGCCCCATCCCGACGTATCCGGCGTATGCATCGACGAGCGTTCCTCGCACTCTCGGTAACGGCTGCAGTCGGTGGCTGCACCGGTAATGGGGGATCCGGCAGCCAGTCGGAGTCGTACGACGATGACTGGTTCGACAACGTCGGCAACTACGACGGCGAGGTCGATATGACCGGCGAATCGACGACCTCAGTCACGGTCGGGGGCGGAAGCGACAATCTAGCGTTCGTCCCCGCGGCGATACGGATCTCGACGGGGACCACCGTCGTCTGGGAGTGGACCGGAAAAGGTGGCCGACACAACGTCGTCGACGACGAGGGAGCGTTCGAAAGCGAGTACCACGAAGAGGGCAACGCCACCTTCGAATACACGTTCGACAGCACAGGCGTCTACCAGTACTACTGCGAGCCGCACAAGGGGTTAGGGATGAAGGGTGGCGTCCGAGTGGTAGAGGAAGAGGAATAAAAACTGGGCGAAGAACCGTTGATTCATGGCGTTTTATTATAACCTCACAGGGCATTAAGATTAATACACCGCATGAGGTATACCTGTTGATGGATTGGAATCGCCGAAGCCTGCTCAAAGCGATAGGGGCAGTAGGCGGTACCTCGGTAACTGCGGGAGCCGTAACGGTAGTGGGCCAAAATAACGACAGCAGCGAACTGCAGGCCCCCCAGCCGAAGCGTGACCCACCCGAGCCCTACGACAGGTACACCACACGTCGGGTCCCGGAGCAGTACGACACGATACAGGCAGCCGTCACCGACGCCGAATCGAAGGACCTGATCCTTGTCGGGCCGGGGGTATACAACGAGGCCGTCACGATACACGACACCCCGAAACTGACGATTCGGGGGACGGACCGACACGAGGTCATCCTCGATGGGGAGTTCGACAGACAGGACGGCATCCTGACGACCGTCGACGGCGTCGTCATGGAAAACATGACTGCCCGTCACTATCAGCGCAACGGTTTCTTCTGGTCGGGCGTCACCGGGTGGCGAGGCTCCTACCTCACCGCCCACAACAACCAGGTGTACGGCATTTACAACATCGACTCCCAGCACGGCCTCTACGAGTACTGTTATGCCTCCGGGCACACCGACGGCGGGTTCTATCTCGGCCAGTGTAAGCCGTGTAATGCCCGCCTCGAACACTGCCGGTCCGAGCGGAACGGCCTCGGCTACTCCGGAACGAACGCAGGTGGAAACCTTACCATCACCGACTCCGAGTTCAGGCAGAACATGGGCGGAATCGTCCCGAACTCCCTCGACAGCGAACTCGATCCGCCCCAGGATTCGGTGCGGATCGAGAACAACCTCGTCGAGGCCAACAACAACGACCGGGCCCCGTCGTACGGGTACACGTACGCCTCCTTCGGTACCGGCATCAATATCGCCGGCGGTATCAACAACGAAGTCGTCAATAATACGGTCCGCGACCACGCGAACTTCGGTATCCTCGCTGGCATTTCCCTGGACGAAAACCTCTACAAACCATCCGGGAACCTCGTCGAGGACAACGTCGTCGAGAACTCCGGCCGTGCGGACCTCGCGGTCGCGTCGCCGACCGGTGGTGGCAATACGTTCCGCAACAACGAGTACGACACCTCGCGGCCATCCGGTCTCGACGACGGCATGGGCCTCAACGGCGGTGACCCGTGGCCATCGGCGGTATCACTCAGATTGTTCATGCAGACCGAAAACGACGAGAACCCGCAGGGCGACTGGAAGGAGACACAGGAACCCCCCTTCGACGAGCTCGAATCGATGCCCGACCCCGAGAAACCGCCCGCGGAAGCAGTACGGAGGTAACCATGGCAACCAGTGATTCACGACTCCCCCTGTTCGACCACACGCACGACATTGGAACGACTGCAATAACCGGTATCGCCTCGGTCCTGCTGGGCTGGTATGCCGCATGGTTGTTCGCAGGCATTCTCCCGCGACTGCTCGTGTTCCCCCCCGTGGCTGTTCTAGTTGGCGTCGGCGTCTACCGACAGCCGAACGCCCGGGGTGTCGTCGCCAGCCTCTTCTATGCCCTTGGAACGCTCGTGATGTTGACGCCGGTCGCGATCGAACTCCCGGTCCTCCTCGCCGCCGATATGCCCGGCGTCACCTCGCCATGGGCGCGCGTACTAACGATGACGAACCTGAAGATATTCCTGGGCTTCGCGCTCATTGGGGCAATTTTGGGCGCAATCGGTTACTACATGAAGAATGCCGAAGCGATTAAAAGCCGCCTGTCAAACCTTCGATAACCATGAGAAACACCACGCTCCCAATACTGTTCGCGCTGCTGCTGGTAGTGTCGATTATCGGGGCTGCTGGCATCATAACCGCCGAACGAACGTACGAGGACGGCTACTACGCCAACAACGACGAATACGATCAGAGCGAGTACGAAAAGACCATCCAAGATTCGTTCATCGGTATCCCGGACGGAAGCCACCAGCCGGGGAACGAGGACGCGACGTTCCATAGTTACGTCGTTCCCGAAGGCCAGATAGACGAGCCGTTCAACGTCCACCATTACAGTTACCGGAGCACCCTGCCGACTGCGGACTGTGGCGTCGAGAACGTCGAAGGGGCCGGTATCGACCGCGGAAACAACCGGACCGGTGTCTCGACGGACGATAGCCTCGTCAATGCCTACGAGGAACAGCGTTTCACGACCCGCGACCAAGGCGACCCCAATGACCCGCCGTTGCAGCCACGCGGCAACGAAGTCGCACCCGACGGGTGGGACCACCGCGAGCGATTGACCTTCGTCTTCTCGCAAGGGGAAGACAGCTTATCCGACCCCGTCCGCGTGAACCCGGAGGACGAACTCATCTTCGGGATGCGCGAGTGCAACGACTTCCCGGACCAAGAGGGCTGGTTCCGCGCGTGGATCTACGTGAACGGGACGGGCATCGATTCCGGTAACGAGGTCGAACTGTTCGCCCTCACGAACTGGGTATACATGTGTGAGGACTGCGAGAACCGGACGGAGGCCCGCCAGAAGTTCGGGCCGCCGGGCGGCGATGCCACCACCGCCGAAACGGCGACTCCGACGGCGACGTCTGGAACCGGCGGGACACCAACACCGGACGGTACCGAACCGGCCGAGGGACCCGAATCGCCGACGCCGACGTCCACGGCGGCCGGCACGGACTCTCCTCAAGTGACCGAAGCGAACGAGCCGGGCGAAAACGCGAGCCCGACTGAAACGACTGCAGCCGTAGCCAACGGCGAGCCACAGGGCGATGATCCGACGCCATCTCTCGGCGGCGGCTCCGGGTTCGGGGTGATGATAGCACTCCTCTCGCTCCTCGCTGCCGGAGCCATCGGACGCAGACGGATACAGTAATCCCGCGGCTTTTCGAAAGGCCGTCTCCCCCATTTCGTGGTCGGCCACGCTCGTGGCCGGTTATTCATCCCATCGCGGAGAGCCATCGTCGGGACTGCCCGACTGGAGCTACTATCTCGGCCGACCCGAGAGGAGATTCGGGTCGGATGCCACGGTCGTCGTCACTCCACCGGCCGGCCGAACGCGAACAGCGTCATCGGCGTCTGGCCAGCCGCCCGCGGCGAGAGGTGCTCGGTCACGCGGTCGTCGTAGAACGTGAAGCCGCGGCCGCCCAGCGCGAGGTGGGCGTAGGTCGCCAGGTAGAGGCGACCGAGCCCGACACCGGCCTCCAGTTGTGCCAGCCGGTAGCCCCGGTCGCCGAGCCGGTCGACGACGGCCTCGACGTCGGCCACGAGATAGACGTTGACGGCCGCGTCGCCGACAACCGGCTGGTCGAGCGCGATGTGGCCCGCCGCCTCACGGCTGGTGTCGGCGATCCGCTCCAGCGCCGACTCGTCGGGGTGGTACTGGTAGGCGCCGGTCGGGACCCCTTCGACCGCGTGGACGAGACAGTAACAGTCCAGCAGCCGTCCCGGGGCGTCCGACCCGCCGTCGGTCGGGACCCCACGGAGTGCGCGGTCCAGCACCGTGGCGAATTTCCGGTCGCTGATCGGGTCGTGGCTGTACTCCCGGAGCGACCCGCGACGCTCGATGGTCTCGCCGACCGGCCGGGCCGATGCGGTGTCGTCGTGGACGGGGTCGAGCGCCACGCGGTCGCCGTCGCCGGGCGGTCGACGACCGACGTCGGGTGGGTCGGCCCCGCGAGCGCGCTGCCGCCACTCGGTTGCGGTGTCGCCGTCCGCGAACGCGCTTTGCCGCCAGGCCTCGGGTACGAGCGGGTAGGCCTCCTGCTCGGGGGAGAGCGGGACTTCCGCCGGATCGATGGCCTCGACCGTCGGCGGGTCCGGAGCCGCGTCGCCGGACCCGACCGGCACGAGTTCCAGCGGCGCCTCCGCCTCGGGGTCGACGCCGAGCAACTCGACCACGGGCTGGTCGGCGAAGCCCACGACGGCCTCGGCGCGGTGGCCGGCGCTGTAGGCGGTCGCGAGCAGGTTCGCCAGGATGGTCCCGGAGTCCCAGAAGGCGTGCCGGTAGGTGCGGGCGCGGTACTTCCAGGCGTTCCGCCACCACTGGGAGGTGGCGACGATCGTCACCGGCGCCGCGGCGACGCCGTCGTGGCCGCCCGCCGCGGCGGCGAGGACGCCACGGTAGTCGCCCGTCCGGAGGACGTCGAAGGCGTTCGCGTCGGGGTCGTAGTGGTAGACGCCGGGGTCGAACGGGCCGCAGTCGCCCGTGACGGCGTAGCAGTCGACGTGGTACAGCTTGCCGGTGCAGGCGGCCGCGCGGAACCGCATCTCCCGGCCCCGGACGGCGAACTCCTTCGTGACGCCGGTGGCGTACCGACAGAGCGCGTGGATGTCGGGGTCGCCGTCGGGGTCGCCCGACGGCTCGGTGGCGACGGTCGGCCGTGGCGACGGCTCGGCGATGGCAGACAGCGCCGGCGTGTCGGGCGGGTCGGGTGCCGTCGGCGGCTCGACCGCGGGGAGGTCCCGATAGTCCTTGTACGGTCGGGGCTTGGTGGCCGGGTCCAGGCGGTGGTCGCTCTCCCGGACGCTGCGGGGGCTGTGTTTCGTCCGCTCGTGGTACTCGCGGGCGTCGACCATGCGGACCGGTAGGGCGGCCGCCGGGAAAAACATGAGCGCGGGTCATCGGCGTCCGCGCGTCGAAGCCGCCGGAGGCCGACGCGGAGTTGGGGCCGCCGCGCGGACGTATCGGCATCGGCACCGCCCGCCCGTGGCGACCCGGACTCGATCCGGCCACCGGCCATGACATCGGCGTCGTCCGAGCCGGGGACCGCAAGCCGTTTCATCGGGTGGGACCACGCTCCGACATGGTCGAGCGGGTCACGCTGTACCGCGCACCGACCACCGCGGCGGACACGGACGCCGTCGCCGACTGGCTCCGCGGGCGGGTCGACGCCGAGGTGGCCGTCGGGGACCGGCTGCTCGGCACGCTGGCCGAGGAGGACCTCGCGGCGGCGTTCGCCGAGGCGCGCGTGCTGTCGCCGTACGACCGCGAGACCGGGAACACGATGACGGGCATCCGCCGGTACGAGGAACGCGCCCTCGCCCACCCGGAGCGGGCCGGCGGCGTCATCTACGACGGCCTGGCGGTCCAGGACGCCCTCCGGCGACGGCTCGAGACGCCGCTCGACCACCTCCAGCTCCCGCTTTTCGACCGCGTCGTCGGGACGTGGGGCGGCCACGACGGCCGGTGGCACAAGCGGGTCGCGGTCCTCGGCCAGCCCGCCCTCGTCAGCGTCCCCGGCCTGTACGAGGCGCCCGCAAAGCCCGAGGCGTACTACCAGGCGAAGCAGTCCCACGCACTCCTGTCCGGCGGCCCGCCCCCTCGGGAAGTCCTCGAGGAGAAGGTCGAGGGGGAGTTCCTCGTCGCCGACGACCCCCGGACGACCGACGCCCTGAAGGGGTACGCCCTCGCCGCCTACCACTACCTCGCGACCGGCGAGGCGTTCTGCGAGGACCCGGACTGCCGGCTGTACGACGCCCACCGCCAGCCCGCCCTCCTCGACGCCCAGTTCGGGGAGCCCGAGTTCTGTCCGACCCACGCCGAGCGGTACGGCGAGTGAGCGACGGACGCGGCGGGTCGCATCCGGACCGGGCAGCGCTGCCAGGCCCGGACGACAAGGCCGGACTCACCGCACCCGCCCGGCCAACAGGCCCACGAACCCGAGCGCGAACGCGTCGTAGCGCCGCTCCGTGGTCCGATCGACGAGGGCCTCGCGGGCCGTCGTCACGCGCCGGCCGAGCGTGTCGTCGGGCCGGGAACGCGGCGCCCGGACGACGTCGGTCGGGCCGGCACCGGGCGTGCTCGCGGCCGTGAACAGCCGGAAGAGCGGGCGCAGCGGCCACGCCAGCGGGTGGTCGGATCGGGTGGCGTCCATGAGCGCGACCCGGCCGCCCGACCCGACGAGGTCGCACCACCGGTCGACGACGCGGCCGGGATCGGCGAACATGCCGCAGACGAACGTGGCGACGGCGGCGTCCGCCGAGTCGATCGGTGGGTCGGCGGCGTCGGCCCGCAGGACCGAGACGTTGTCGTGGCCGGCGGCCCGGCGGCGGGCAATCTCGAGGAGCGGGCCCGTGACGTCGAGCCCGACGACGCGGCCGTCCGGGCCGACGCGGTTCCGGAGATACGGGAGCGTCGCGCCGCTGCCACACCCGAGGTCGACGACCACGTCACCAGGGTCGGCGACCCGGCGGGCGGCCGCACGGCGCCAGCGACCGACACCTGGTGCAGTCGCGAGGCGGTCGTACTGGGCGGCCCAGCGGCCGTAGAACTCGGAGACGGTTGCCATCAGCTGACGTCCCGCACCGTCTCGACCACGGCCCCGGCGTCCGCGCCGAGCACGTAACAGACGGGTTCGATGCCCATCGCGCCGGTCTGGTAGAGCACGTCGGCCTCGGGCGCGGGCCGCGCGGGCGGGGCTGCCGGCCGCCCGGGCGGCGAGCAGCACGCTCGCGACGTGCTCGGAGACGCCGAACTCGGGGTCGCCCGGCACGGTCGCCCGGCCCTTGACGTCGAGGATGCGGCCCGGGACGGCCGCGACGTCGTCGATGGTGGTCGCGTCGGGGAGAGCCTCGACGAGGTTCGAGCCGACCGCGGGGACGAGCGCCGCGAAGCCGCTCGCGTGCTCCAGCGAGCGGACGCCGCGGCGGACGGACGACCGGACGCGCTCGGTCGTCCGGAGTTCGCCGTCGGGGTCGTGGACGTCGAAGGTGCCGTCGTACTCGGCCAGCGGCGGGAAGGCGGCCTGGTGGAGCCGCGCGAGGACGTCGCCCCGCTCGAGCCGCCGGACGAGCACTTCGGCCTCGACGAGCGCCTGGACGCGGGTCATCTCGCCGCTGGCGAGGCCGTCGGCGAGCGTCCCGACGAGGTCGCGGACCCGGTCGTCGCGGGCCAGTTCCTCGTTCACGTCGACCTCGCCGTGGGCGTACTTCGAGACCGCCGACTGGCTGATGCCGAGGTGGTCGGCGACCTCGCGTTGGGTGAGTTCGCGGTCCCGGAGTTCGCCGGCGAGCAGCGTCCGGAACGTCGGGAGGAACGCCTCCACGACGACCTCCTCTATGAACTTCATCCGTCCACCTGGTCGCCCCCGAACTCCTCGTCGGACTGGATCCGGGAGGCCTGGGGACCGGACTGGCCCTGGTACTTCGAACCGCGCTCCTCCCCGTACGGTCGCTCGGCCGGGTTCTTCAGTTCGGTGAAGGTGAGCTGGGAGATCCGCATCTCCGGGGTCAACGCGACCGGGGCGGTGCCGAGGTTCGAGAGTTCCAGGGTGATCTGGCCCTCGTAGCCGGGGTCGCACAGTCCGGCGGTGTTCGAGAGAAATACGCCCCCGCGTCCGCCGAGGAAGTTCTCGATCGGATCGCCGCCCGGTTGGACTTCCAGATCGTAGGTCGGCTCGACGCGATCGGTCTCCTCGACGGAGACGACAGCCTCGAACCGGACGTCCTCCCGCAGGATCTGGTCGAGCCGGGTCGTATCCACGCCAGCGTCTGCGTACGCGTCGCGGAACCGTCGGAGTGTCTCCCGTTTGACGGATTCGTATTGCTCGTTTTCCACGTTCGAAATGCTACTTTTCGAGGAGTACCCCATCGCCGTCGCGGCCTCGGGCATCGTCCATCCGGCACGCGCGCGCAACCGTCTGAGGAGGGCGTTCGGCGTCGGGACGTACTGCCCGCGTTTGTGCGCGTCCGACGAGGTGTCGATAGCCCACTCGACGGATTCGTTGTGGACGTCGCTCGGTTCGATGTAGGTCTCCCGTTCCCGGCTATATGCCGAACTGTGCAGGCCGAGTCTGGCAGCGAGGTACATCGTGCGGTTCGCAAGCGACTCGTTCGCGGTGTACAGCGTGTCTCGGGCGTCGCGGCGACAGCCGTCACCGTCGAGGAGCCCATCCAGCAGTGCCTGGAGGACGGCGTCGGGCCAGTTCCACGCGCGGTCCGGGACGTTCTTCTCGCTCCCCGAGCCTGCGAGTCGACGGAACACCTTCGACCAGAGGGCCGAGCAGACCGTGAGGCGTTGGACCCCGTCGTCGCGGTCATTCCGGTATAGGCCGGCGTCGCGCTCGTCGAACCAATCGGCGATCCGGTCGAGATAACAGGCCTCCCGGTTGGCGAACTGGATCTGCTTGCGTCGGGCTGATCCCTCCGCAATATAGAACCCGATGATCCATCCCAGATCCGGGGTGATGTCGAGGCACCGGGGTATTCGGCTGTCGCTCTGTTTGAACGCTATCTCCGCCTCGGCCGGTGTCTCGGCCGCGTCAACGCACGACAGCGGCGCCGCATCCCGCGAATCGTAGTGGCGTTGTGAGACGTCCGGGATCTCGTCGGTCCATTCGACGGAGCCCAATCCATCGCTTGCGTAGGCGACGATTTCCCCGTCTCCGTCGAAGAGCGAGACCAGGTCGAGCTGCGTTTCTTCGGTCGGTGAGTCCGGTAATCGGCCCGGGACCATCACACGGCATCCCTCCGCCTCCTCGCTCTGTACTCTGATCACGCCACCGTCGTCGTCGAGTGTGAAGAGATTGTGGTCCTTCGTCACCAGCACCTCGCGTCCGGATTCGAGCTGCAGCCGGTAGATACGTTTCGTCGGGTTCGTGATGTGGTCCGTGACCCGGTGGGTTCCAACCCGGAGCGTCTCGGGGTCGAACGACACGGCTCGGGCCGGCCGTTCGTTCTCTACGACCTCGCCGATCTCGTAGAACCCGAACCCGTCTTCGGGTGTCCAAAGGAACACCTCCTCGTCGTACGGGAGCGACGCGTGCACCACGACCGCCAGCCGACCGAGCGACGAGCGGCCCTCGACGTGGGCGATGAGGTCCGGCGGGATCTCGACGCGCTCTCTCGTCGTGCCGAGCACGAAGTCGCCGGGGTGGAGGATGAAGTCCTCGCCCTCCCCGACGTGGGTCTCGGCGACGTACTCGTCGACCTCCCGTTCGGTGTTCGGGTGGATACACGGGATGTTCGTCCGCTGGAACTCGAGGAACTCCCGGCCGAGCCGGAGGTCGATGCTGGCCGGCTGGATCTGGAGTTCGGGGTCGGCGAGTGGCTCGACGACGAGGTCGCCGTCCGCGAGCCGCCGCCGGATGTCCCGGTCGGGGAGTATCATATCGCGAGTGGGGGCCGACAGGGGTTAATAATCAACGGTGCGGGCGGCTACCCGAGGCCGACGCTGATGGGTCGAACGGCGAGGGCGAACGAAACCGCGACCGCGAGACCGGCCGCGATGGTAGCGCGGTCCGCGGTGAGGTCGTAAGCCCCGAGTAACCCCTCCCGCCAGACGTATCCTTTCCACAGGATGCCGGCGATTGCGACCGCGAGCGACAGTGGGCCGTCGGCGGCCGCGGACGTCGGCTGGCTCGTCACCGACGCGGTGCCCTCCGACAGGAACGCGTAATATGCCTCGAGGGCGCCGACGATGGCGACGAGGATTCCGACGAGGGCGGCGAGTCCGACGACGGCGAAGGTGCGCTGGACGGTCGCCCGCTCGGCATGGTTCCGGACGGCAATGTGGACGAGGCCGGTCAGGAGGCCCCAGACCAGTAGCGTGATGACGAGCGAAATCACGATGGCCAGGCCGTACCCGCCGGGCAGTTCCTCGGAAAGCGTGATACGGATAAAGATCACTTGTGCGAAGAGAGCAACGAGTGCGCTCACCAGTATGGCGCCGAGGGCGTACGGCCGCAGGCGGTCCAGTGATCGGGCCGCGAAGAATGTTCTGGGACGGACGAGCAGTTCCCGGAGTGCACCGACTGCCATTAATTCCAGATTATCGAGAGAGAACAGTAAACGCTCCGGTTCGGTCGAGCGCCGATCGCCAGCATTTTCGGTCCGGCCGGACTCGGCCCGGTATGAAGCAGGCCATCGTTCCCCGCACGGACCTCGGGATGGGGACAGGAAAGCTCGCCGCGCAGGTCGCCCACGCGTCGTTGCAGGCCTACGAGTCGGCCGGGTCCTCAACCAAGAGCGACTGGAAGTCCGGCGGTCAGAAGAAGATCGTGCTGAGGGGCAGCGGGGAGTCGGAGCTCCAGCGGCTGGCCGACGAGGCCCGCCGTGAGGGGCTGCCGTACGCCCTCGTGCGGGACGCTGGCCACACGCAGGTGGAATCGGGGACGCTCACCGCATTGGCCGTCGGACCGGGCGAGGGGAACGTGGTCGACAGGGTGACCGGCGATCTGACGCTGTACTGAATAAAGTGGTTCGAGCTCGTTGCTCGAGTATCCGATGGAGTTCGTCGACGTTGGGGGGACACGATCAGAACCGCCTACGAGATCAGTGCCGACAGGAATCACGACGTGTACGACTGTTTTTACATCGCGCTGGCTCGCCGGGCGGACGCGGACGCGCTCCGTACGACGGACACCGATTTCGACCGCTCTGCGACGACGAGTACGTCGAGTACCGGAACCCGGTCCCGGCGGAGGTCCTCGAACGGTTCCAGGCGGACGGCGAGTGACACGACCCCTGGCTGGCCACGGCCCCCGGCGGCGGGCCCGGGCGAGCGGGTCGGCGACCCGGCGGCCGTAACCGGACCACGGCAGATATTGCCCCATCTTTCATCAACGACCATTACGTTTAAGGACGTTCCGTCAGGAGGGGAAGACAGATGACGAATCCCGAAATCGATCCGATCGTCCCCCGGATGCCTCGACGAACGTCCACATCCACGGTCTGTGCCGACGGCGGCCTGCCCCGGACCCGATACGACCGCAGCGAGGCCGAGGCGCCGCTCGTGCCCCGCGCCTGAACGACCGCCCGGTCACGTTCGCCCCGCCCCACCGCGCCCGGCGACAAACCCTTTCCTGACCCGCCGTTCACGTCCCCGTATGCGCGGGGGCCACCCTGTCGAGCAGGCCGTCGGCATCGAGTGCTACGTCTCCGAGACCGACGGCGTGGGTGGGCGGCTTCGGGGGGCTCCCGAGGACTTCAGAGTCCGCGAGCGGGAGGCCTTCGACGTCGACATCCGGCCGCTGGACGCAGACCCAGACTCATATCCCCACCTCGTCTTCCGGGCGACGCTGCGGGCCTGGGACACCAACGACTTCGCCGCGGCGCTGTCCGACGCGCTCGGGATGAGCCGCGAGCGCGTCTCCTGGGCCGGCACCAAGGACAAACGCGCCGTCACGACCCAGCTGTTCTCCGTCCGGTACGACGGCAGCGACATGCCCGCGCTCGACGGCGCCGACCTCGAGCCGATCGGTCGCGCCGGCCGTCCCGTCCTGTTCGGCGACCTCGCCGGCAACGAGTTCGAGGTCGTCGTCAGGGACGCCGACGACCCCGGGCGCGTCGATCCGATCTGCGAGGACCTCCGGGCGTTCGCCCGCGACGAACACGCCGACAGCGCCCGGACCGACACGAGCGACGACCCGGGCCAGGCGACCGTCGCCGTTCCCAACGTCTTCGGCCAGCAGCGATTCGGCTCGAAGCGCCCCATCACCCACCGGGTCGGGCTTGACGTCGTCCGGGGCGACTGGGAGGCGGCGGCGGTCCGGTACGTCTGCGAATCCAGCGACCGCGAACCCGACCGCACCCGGCGGGCCCGCGAGCGGGTCGCCGAGACCCGCGACTGGGCCGCCGCGACGGAGACGCTGCCCGGCCACCTCCGGTACGAGCGCGCCATCGCCGGCCGCCTCGCGGAGGGCGCCGACGACCCCGCCGACTACCGGGCGGCCCTCGAGGCGGTGCCGACCAACCTCCAGCAGCTGTTCGTCAACGCCGCCCAGTCGTACGCATTCAACCGGATCTGCTCCGAGCGCCTGCGCCGGGGGCTGCCGTTCGGCCGACCGGTCGTCGGGGACGTTGTCTGTTTCGCCGACGACGACGGCCTGCCGGACCCCGACCGCACGCAGGCCGTCGACGCGGACCGCCTCGAAACGGTGACCCGCCACTGCGACCGCGGGCGGGCGTTCGTCACCGCGCCGCTTGTCGGTACCGACACCGAGTTCGGCGCCGGCGAACCTGAAGACATGGCTCGCGACGTGCTCGAAGACCTCGGGGTGGAGCCGGCGGACTTCGACCTGCCGGGCGATTTCGGGTCGGCGGGGACGCGTCGGGCGGTCCGCGTGAGCACCGACGTCGACGTCGACCGCGACCCCCTGACGCTGTCGTTCTCGCTGCCGAGGGGCAGTTACGCGACGACGCTCGCCCGGGAGTTCCTGAAGGTCGACCCCGACCGGCTCGGGTGAAACGGCGTGAGCACGCTACCGCCCGACTTATCCGACGCAGACGCCTTCTAACGGGTATGGACTGTCGGTCCTGTTCGAGTGCGCTCGAGCGACCGGGCGATTACTGTCTGGTCTGCCGGAGCGCGAACGCCGACACCGTCGTCGTCGAGTGCGACCGCGAGCGCGCCACCGCCACCACCCTGCTGGACGAGGCCGTCGTCGGCGAGCGGGTCGTCACGACCGAAATCGTCGACGACGAGCGCTGGGCGCCGACGGAACTGCGGAACTACGCCGGCCGCGTCGCCGACGAGGTCCGGCGGAAGCGCCCGGAGGAGGTGTACGCCGCCGGCGACCGCGAGGTCATCGCGACCCTCCGGGCGGAAATCCACCATCCGCTGTATCGCGTGCGGGACGACGAGCCGGTCGAGGCCGTCCGGCGCCGCCGCGGCGAACCGGCACTAGAGGTCGTCGACGCCGACTTCGCGGAGAAGCTCGGCGGGAGCCACTCGACGCTCATCGGCGGCCGCGACGGCCGGGCAGCCCTCGAGACCGTCGCCGACCACCCGCACGTCAAGAAGATCTTCCCGGGCCCCATCGACGGCGGCGGCTCCGGCTCGCAGAGTGGCGTCCGGGCGAAGGCCACCCGCCCCGACGACACGGGCAACGTCCGGCTCCTCTTGCGGGCCGGCTCGAGCGTCCAGGAGAACCGCGTCGTGACGACGGCCGGCGACCGGCAGCGCGGCGAGCACGTCCGGGCGGACCTCAACGAGGCGCTGACTGCGGCGGGATTCCGGGAGAAGTAGCGTCGGGCGACCCGCCGCCCGCAGTCCCCCCGCCGGAGCCGCAGGGCCGCCGACTACTCCGGGGCGGCCTCGCTCTGGACGAGCCACCCGCCGTCGAGGTCGCAGGCCGCCCGGACCTCGAAGGCGACCTCGGTATCCGCGTCGATGCCCGTCCCGCCGTCGACGCGCTCCACGCGGAGCGGGACGTCGAGCGTGTCGCCACAGCAGCCGACGCCGACGAACTCGGCCCAGTCGTCGCCCGCCGCGGCCGACTCCCGCGTCTTCCGCAGGAACGCGCGGAACGACGGCTTCTCGACCTGCATCCGGCCCCAGTCGCTCAGGTCGGCCGGGTAGGACACCACCACCCGGTCTGCCGTCCCGTCGTCAGTCATGCCAGCCACTCGGGTGGCGGCGACCAAAGGCGTGTCGGCGCCGGCGACGCGAAACGAGGGGTTTATGCGTGCGCTGGCGGGAGTATACGGTAGTATGGCCGAAAGTGGTTCGACCGGCAGCGCCGGGCGGTTCGGGGCGAGGTACGGCCGGGTCGCCCGCCGCCGCGTCGCCGAGATCGAGGAGGACACCGAGCACGCCAAGGTGGACGGCGACGACGTCACGCGCGTCGGCACCGGCATCTGGGTCAACGAGGAGACGGGCGAGCGGTTCACCGGTGGCGCCTACCGCCCGCAGACGCCGGCCGGCACGACCGTCACGCGCTCGATCCGTGCCGCCCTGGGCGAGGACGATCCGGACGCATGAGCTACAAGTGCTCCCGCTGCAAGCGCGACGTCGAATTGGACCAATACGGCGGCGTCCGCTGTCCGTACTGCGGCCACCGCGTCCTGCTGAAGGAGCGGAGCCGCGACGTCAAGGAGATCGGCGTCGAGTAACAGCCGCCGCCCGCCGGCATGCCACCGCACCACGACCGGGCCCACGCCGCCGACCTGGCGTTCGAGTATGACAGCGCCGACGACGCCGCGCTGGTCGCCCGCGCCGTCCGCCAGGAGGTCGGTGAGATCGACGGCGGCCGGTCGGCCGCCAGCCTCGAGCGGGACGACCGCCGGGTCCTGGTCGAGATCCGTGCCGAGGACCTCGTCGCGCTACGGGCCGGCCTGAACACCTGGCAGACCCTCCTCGAAGTCGCCGAGCGGTCGGGCGCGCTCGGCGATGGCACCCGGCGCCGTGGGCCGTGAAACCCGCCGTCGGGCGCTCCGTCTGACGGGATCTTCAGGATCGGAAGACGCTGGTCGGCATATATGTCCGTGGGGACCGTCGGTACACCTATGACCCACCGATGTTCGAACTGTGACCGCCGCGACGGCGAGCGGGTCGACCTGCTGCTCCGCGGCGACGAACCGACCGAGGCGTACCTCTGTGACCCGTGTCGCGAGGCGGTGGCAGCGGCAATCGACATCGCCTGAGCCGAAACCGACACGACGACGTCGCTGGTTCTTGTGCGCGCCACGTGCCCACATGCGGTGGATGCCTCCACCGTGGGGTGTTTCGGCTGACCCGGGTCAGTGGACCATGGCGGCCGTCACCCAGTACCAGGACCTCACTCCCTGACTGCCGGGTCGCCGTCCACGTCGCGGGACTCCTCGACGGCTTCCGTCAGCGAGACATTGAACATCAGCGTCGAGGCGACGCCGCCGACGACGGTGACGGCGTTCTTGATGGCGTGGTCGACGACGGCCGCCGCTAGGGCGACGGCCGGAAACACCGGGGTCAGGCCGACGACGATGAGCGTGAACGCACCCTCGTAGAGGCCGACGCCGCCGGGCGACAGCGGCAGGACCTTCGCGAGGTTGCCGACGCTGACCGCGAAGAAGCCGACGGCGATCAGCTCCCACGGGAGCAGGTCGACGCCGGCGAAGGCGGCCAGCACGGCCAGCGCGGTGAGCACGTCGAGCGACCAGATGGCGAGGCTGGAGGCGCCGACGACGGCGAAGGCGCGCCGGTCCCGGGCGACGGTCTGGACGTCGCCGGCGAACCGCTCTATGACGCCGGCGACGCGGTCGGCGTAGGCGTCGCTGCTGAGGCGGGCGAGGCCCGCACGGACGAAGTTGCGGTCCGAGCGGGCGGTCGCTACGATGACGGCGACCGCCGCAACGGCGGTCGCGCCCACCGCGCCGGCGACGTAGACGGCCGTCCGGCCGCTCCGCCCGGCGCCGCCGGACCCCCCGGCCGCGCCGATGGAGGTCACGTCGATGCCGGCGGCCGCAAGTGCGAGGAACGTGGCGCCGGCCAGCGCGGTGATGGTGAGCAGATCGAAGACGCGCTCGATGGCAAGGGAGGCAAAGCCGCTCGGGTACGGGATGTCCCGGCGGGCCTTCACGACGTAGGCCCGGACGGCGTCGCCGGCGCGGGCCGGGAACACCAGGTTCCCCGTCTGGCTGACGAAGATGGCCCCGGTGAGAAAGCCGACGCGCTCGCGGTACCCCAGTTCGGCCAGGACGTCGCGGTACCGGAGCCCCCGGAGCGGCCACGACAGCAGGTAGACGACGGTCGCGACCCCCAAAAGCGCCGGGTCGGCGCTCCCCATCGCCGCCAGCACTGCGGCGGGGTCGAGGTAGACGGACATCAGCGCGACGGCGGCGACCACGAGCCCCGTTCCGGCGGCCACCGTGACCCGGCGGTCGATCCGCGGCCGGACCGACAGTTGCCACCACAGCCGGACGAGCCCGCTGCCCATCCCGAGGACGTCCCGGACGAGGTCGACGGTGGTGTCGCCCGTCGGCGCCCACTCGACGGGGAACTCCCGGACGTCGAGGCCGGCCCGCTGGGCGCGGACGAGCACCTCGGTGTCCCAGAACCAGTGGTCGTCATCGACGTCGTCGAGGAGCCCGAACAGGGCGTCGCGGTCGAACGCCTTGAAGCCGCACTGGTGGTCGTACAGCGGCGACCGGAGCACCAGCCGCACGAGGGTGTTGTAGCCGGTCGAGGCGACGCCGCGTTCGGGCTCCCGGGCCTGCGTCTCCCCCGGGACCCGCCGGGAGCCGGTGGCCACGTCGTACCCCGCCGTGCGGACGGACTCGACCAGCTCCTCGAGGTACGCCATGTCCGTCGCGAGGTCGGTGTCGAAGTACACGAGGACGTCGCCCTCGCTCGCGCGGAACGCGCGCTCCAAGGCGCCGCCGCGGCCGAGCCGCTCGTCGCCGTGGACGTGCCGCACCCGGCCGTCCTCGGCGGCCAGCCGGTCGGCGATCGCCGGGGTCGCGTCCTCGCAGCCGTCCTCGGCGACGATGACCCTATAGTCCCGGCCTCGTTGTAGGCGGGCAGCACGACGCTCACCTCCCGGTCGGCCATCGGCCGTCTGTCGGGCAGGGCGGCCTAAAGAGGTTCTGACTCCCCGACCGGCGTCACGGTCTCGTGGTCCAGTCGGGCGCCTCGACGTCGGCCGGACCGGGGTCGTAGTCATAGGTGACGTCGACGGTATGGCGCTCGTCCGCGACGTACGTGGCGAGGAGGTACTCGCCCCAGCTATCGGCGTGGGCGATCTCGAACCGGAGCGTCGCCCGCAGGGCCGTCCCGCCGTCGACGTGCAGTTCGCCCTCGGCGTTAGTGATGCGGTAGGTTACGTCGGCACCGCCGCCGATGTCGGAGCGGGCCTCGTACCAGCCGCCGGTCGGGCGGTAGACGGCCACCTCCTGCCCGTCGTGGGTCGCGGTGCCGGCCCGTTCGTATCCGGGTTGGCCGACGACGGATCCGATGAGTCCCTCCGGTTGGGACTGCTTCGCCAGCGGCGGGCGGTCGTCGGCCTGGACGGTGACGGCTTCGAGGGCGTCGTCGTCGCGCCACACCACCGACGCCTCGTCGGTCCGGTTTATGGACCGCTCGTAGTCCTCGTAGGTGTCGGCGTCGACGCGGGTGAACCTGTGGCTCCCGTTCCAGTAGATGGTGTAGGTGACGTCTTCGAAGGCCCGCTGGACGTACTGACGATCGCGGTCCGGGTCCGCGCGGGCCGTGTACTCGAGGAACGTCCGGCCGTCGGTCGTCAGCGACGCGGTCGCCTCGTAGGCGCCGGCGGGATCCGTCTCCTCGAACGGCATCGGGGACGCTCCGTCGGCCGGACTGTAGACGAACAGGCCGACCCCGATGCCGACGAGGACGGCACCGACGACGGCGGCCGCCGTGACTCGCCCGGAGAGCACTGTGAGACGATTGGGGTCCCGGTAGATTAAGTACCGCCTCGGAATCGAACCGTGATAGGCCGGCGTCGGCCGCGGGGACGCCCGGGGTGGTCGGCCGGCGGGGGGCCGGACCGCAAGACACCTTACCCGGCCGTGACACGACCGCCCGTGGAGACGACACACGAGGTACGGGTCGGCGACGCCCGGGAGCTGGACGTCGAGCGCGAAAGCGTCGAACTCGTGGTCACGTCGCCGCCGTATCCGATGGTCGAGATGTGGGACGACGCCTTCGCCGCCCAGAGCCCCGCCGTCGAATCCGCCCTCGCCGACGACGACGGCGAGGCCGCCTTCGCGGCGATGCACGCCCTGCTGGACGAGGTCTGGACGCGAGTGGCGGATCGACGGCGAGTTCCGGCTGTACCCGAACCACGCCCGGATCACGGATGCGCTGTCGGCGGCGGGCCTCACCCAGCTGCCAGGCATCGTCTGGCGGAAGCCCACCAACAGCGCGAACAAGTTCATGGGGTCGGGGACGCTACCGACGAACGCCTACGCCACCCTCGAGCACGAGCACGTACTCCTGTTCCGGAAGGGCGGCCCCCGGTCGTTCCCCCCGAACGACGCCGACCGGTACGCCTCCGCGTTCTTCTGGGAGGAACGCAACGAGTGGTTCGCCGACACCTGGGAGATCCGCGGCACCGGCCAGGGCCTCTCGGCCGACGACGGCCGCCGGGAGCGCTCCGGCGCGTTCCCCCTCGAGGTGCCGCTCCGGCTCGTCCGGATGTACTCGGTCCGGGGCGACACGGTCCTTGACCCGTTCGTCGGGACGGGGACCACGTCGCTGGCCGCAATGGTGGCCGGGCGGTCCTCGGTCGGCGTCGACCGGGATGCGGAGCTGGCCGCCGCCTTCGCGGAGCGCGCCGCCGAGGCGGCCGCCCTCTCGGGGGAGCTGGCCGGCGAGCGCCTCCGGCGTCACCGCGAGTTCATCGCCGACAACCCGGAGAACGCGAACTACGCGGCGACCCACTACGACACCCGGGTCGTGACCCAAAGCGAGCGCGACATCCGGCTCTCGACGGTGGCCGACGTCGACCGGACCGCCGACGAGCCGCTCCGGTTCCTCGCCACCCACGAGCCCTATTAGTCCCGGGGCCGAGGACCGGCCATGGCCCTCTCGTTCGAGTCGTTCACGCTGGCAGCGGCGACGGCCGACCTCGCCGACGAGCCGGCGGCCCGCGAGCACGCCGACTGCGTGGAGTTCCGGATGGACATGGCCGCCGAACCCCTCGCCGCCCTCGAGGGCTACGACGGCGCCTCGCCGCTCATCGCGACCAACCGGCCCGCGTGGGAGGGCGGCGAATGGCGGGGCGAGGGCCGCATCGAAGCGCTCGAAACCGCCGTCGAGTACGACGCCGTCCAGGCGTTGGACGTCGAGCTGACGACGCTGTCGAACGGCCACGGTCACGGCCTCCTCGAGCGCGCTACCGAGCTGGACGTCGCCGTCGTCGTCTCCACCCACGACGTCGAGGACACGCCGCCGCGGCCGGAGCTCGGTCGGCTGTTGACCCGCGCCGGCGAGGTCGGCGACGTCGCGAAGCTGGCCGTCACCGCCGCCGACCGGGCCGACGCCCTCGACCTCCTGGCGGCGACGCGGGCCCACGCCGCCGAGGGCGCGGCGGTGGCGACGATGGCCATGGGCGAGGCGGGCCGCCACACCCGCGCCGTCGCTCCCGTGTACGGCTCCCGCATCGGCTACGCGCCGGTCGATCCCGCCGACGCGACGGCGCCGGGCCAGTACGACCTCGAGACGCTCCGGACCCTCGTCGATAGCCTGTTGTAGTCCCGCCCAGTTGTGGCCGGGACGACGGCGGCGGCCCGGCCGTCGCGGGCCAGGGGGTTATGACCGTCTGCCCGCTACGCCCCCGCGTGATGGGCCAGGACACGGAGAAACGACCGCTCCTGGCCGCGGGGCCGACCGTTCTCCAGCCCGGCCTCGGCCATCCCGGGATTGGTGTACCGAGCCGAGAGAGGCCCCTTGACCCCCCGCCGCGTCGACGGCAGCCGCAGGCCTTTAATGACGACCCTCCGTAGCTCCATCTTACGCCCCAATGACCCACCCCGACACGGACCTGGACGAGGAGCTGTTGAGCGCGTGCCGAACGATGGTCGGTGACGAACTCCGGAGCCTCACGTACTTCACCGCCGACGATTACCGGTTCATCTACCTCAGGGATGACCTGAGCCACGACGACAGCATCGCGCCCATCGCTCGGAACGAGCGCATGGGCTTTGCCTCCCAGGGCACCTACGAGGACCCGGAACTCGGCGACTACCGGGCGACGATCCGGGTGTTTACGAACGGCTACCTCACCCGCGTCATCGTCGACGACCACGGCGCCTTCGTCACGACCGACGAGCTGAAGATCGAGCGGTTCCGCGAGTTGGCCCAGGCCGTCGAGGAGATCCTCGCGGACTTCGAGACGTGACCGCCACGACCGGCCTCCGATCGCGGTAGATGGTCGAGACGTACGTCGTCGGGCTCACGGTCCTCGGTGCCGTCACCTTCCTGGCCGCGCTCCTCCCCGAGCACTTGGAGGAGCGGCCGGTGTCGCCGGCGATCGTCTACGTCGCGTTGGGCGCCGTCGTCTTCGGCCTCCCGCTGGGCCTGCCGGACCCGGACCCGTTGGCGTACCCCCACGCGACGGAGCGGCTCGCGGAGTTCGTCGTCATCGTCGCCTTGCTTGGCGCCGGACTGAAGCTCGACCGCGTCCCGTCGCTGTCGGGCTGGGCCACCACCTGGCGGCTGTTGGCCGTGACGATGCCGCTCACGGTCGCCGCCGCGGCGGCGCTCGGGTGGTGGGTCGTCGGGCTGGCGCCCGCCGCGGCGCTGTTGCTCGGCGCCGCCCTCGCACCGACCGATCCCGTCCTCGCCTCGACCGTCCAGGTCGAGGAGCCCCACTCGGCGCCGGCGTCGGCCGAGGAGTCGTCCTACGAGATGCGCTTCGCGTTGACCTCCGAGGCCGGGCTCAACGACGGCCTGGCGTTCCCCGTTACCTACGCCGCCATCGCCGTCGCCGCGGCCGGCCTCGCGCCGGGCGGGTGGGTCGGCGAGTGGCTCCTCGTCGACGTCGCCTACCGCATCGCCGTCGGCCTGGCGGTCGGGTACGTCCTCGGCCGGGCGCTGGCGCCGGTCCTGTTCCGTATCTCCGCGGACAGCCAGGGTGGTGCAGTCCCCGGCATCGAGGCGCTCGGCCTGACGCTTGTGGTGTACGGCGCCGCGGAACTGTTCGCCGGCTACGGGTTCATTGCGGTCTTCGTCGCGGCGCTGTCGATCCGCCACCACGAACGGACCCACGAGTACAACCGCGCGCTGCACGACTTCGCCGAGGCCGTCGAGCGGCTGGCACTCGCGCTGCTTTTGGTCCTGTTCGGCGGCGCCATCGCGACCGGGCTGATGTCGGCGCTCACACCGGCGGCCGCCCTGGTCGGGCTCCTCGTCGTCTTCGCCGTCCGGCCGCTCGCCGGCCTGGCCGGGCTGGTCGGCTCGTCGGTCCCCGGCGACCAGCGGCTCGTCGTCGCCTTCTTCGGCATCCGGGGCGTGGCGTCCGTGTTCTACCTCGCGTACGCGCTCAACAGCGCCGACGTCCCGGGCGCAGAGACGCTGTGGAGCCTCGTCGGCCTCGTCGTCGTGGTCTCCGTCGTCGTCCACGGCGTCTCGGCCCGACCGGTCGTCGGACGGATCGCGGCCCGCCATAACCCCTGATAGTGACGACGGCACGTCGTTTCGGTATCGACCGCACGACGCCGTGCGATCGTACCCTACTTCTCGATGATGGACTCCTCGACCGCCTCGCCGAAGTGCCGGGCGACGTCCTCGTAGTACAGGAGGACCTCGTCGCCCTCCTCGAGTTCCGTGACGGCCGTCCGGCCGGCGGCGGTGGCGACCTTGATCGTCTCGGCGTTCTGCAACAGCGTCTCGACCCGGTCGCCGTCGTCCGTCTCGGCCTCGATGCGGAACATCGGTCGGGACTCGATCTTCACGCGGCCGACGATGGTGCTGCGGGTGTGGCCGGCGGTGTCGACGATCTGGACCTCGTCGCCGGCGCCGAGTTCGGAGAGGTACTTCGTGTCGCCGGTCGGCGTCCGGACGTAGGCGTGGACGGCGCCGGCGTTCACGCGGAACGGGCGGGACTCGACGTACGGGGAGTCGGCGGTCTCGCCGTGGACGAAAAACAGGCCACGGGACATCGAGCCGACGAGCATCCCCTCGTCGTGGTCGAGCATGGAGGCGGTGTCGACACAGACACGGTCGGCGGACCCGGTCTGCTCGACGGCCGTCACCGTCGCGCGCTGGAGGTCGAGGTGCTCGCGCTCCGTCGCGTCGCGGGCCTCGACGGTCGCCCGGATCTCGTCGGGGTCGTCGGCGTCCAACAGCACGGCGTCGGCGCCCTGCTCGAGCGTCTCGAAGGCGGTCTCGGCCTCCGCGGCGGTCCGGACGCCCGCGACGATCTCGGTCTCGTCGCCGATGCGGGCGATGAGGTTCTCCAGCGGGATGATCTGCCAGTCCTCGCCGACGACGAGGAGGTGGTCGGCGTCCATGGCGGCCTCCTCGGCGAACGCCTCGTAGGCCTCGCCGAGGATGCGGACGTAGGCGCCGGCCGGGCCGTCGGTCCGGCGGAGCGTCGTCAGGTCGGCGGAGCCGGCGTAGTCTGCCGGCAGGTCGACGGTGCCGTCGCCCTCGCCGTCCTTGCCGACCACCACCACGTCGGGCTCTTCGGCCTCGGGCTCCTCGGCGTCCATCACGTGGACGTCGTCGCCGGCGAACGCCGCGACCGACACCTCTCCGAGTTCCCGGACCGTCGCAACGTCGCGCTCGTCGACGAGCACCCGGTCGACGCCGGCCTCGAGGCCGGCGGTGATTCGGCGCTTGCGCGCCTCCCAGTCACCGACCGAGTCGTCGGCCAAAAGCCAGACGGAGCGTGTCATGCTCGTCGGGTGGTTGGGGCCCGTATTTAACGTGGCGGAACGGGGGGCAACCCGGCCCGCCGTCAGGCCTCCACCGCCAGGCCGGTCCGCTCTAAGGCGTCCGCGGCGCCGGCCTCCTCGTGAACCGCCAGGGCGACGGCGCGGGCCATCGCCTCGGGGTCCTCGTGCTGGAAGACGGTGCGGCCCATCGAGACCCCGGCCGCGCCGGCGTCCATCGCGCCACGGACGTCCTCGAGCGCCGCGAGGTCGGCGTCCGGCGTCCCGCCGGCGATCAGCACCGGGAGCCGCGTCGACTCGGTGACGCGCTCGAAGCTCTCGGCGTCGCCGCTGTAGCCGGTCTTGACGAGGTCGGCGCCCAGCTCCTCGCCGAGGCGGACCGCGTGGCCGAGCGCCTCGGGGTCGGTCTCGTCGACGTCGGGACCGCGGGCGTAGGTCATCGCCAGGACGGGGACGCCGTACTCGGCGGCCTCGTCGGTCACGGCGGCGAGGGCCTCGATCTGTTCGCGCTCGTACTCGGACCCGACGTTGATGTGGAACGAGACCGCGTCGGCGCCCGCACGGAGCGCGCTCTTGACGCTGCCGGTCGGGCGCTTGTCGGTCTGGTCCGGCCCGATGGCGGTCGAGCCGTTCAGGTGGACGACGTAGCCGGCGTCGTTCCGGTTGGGGTGGATGCGGGGCGCCATCCCCTTCTGGGTGAGGACGGCGTCGGCCCCGCCGCGGGTGACGGCGTCGACGGTGGACTCGATATCGACGAGTCCCCTGGTCGCCCCGAGTGTGAGCCCGTGGTCCATCGGGACGGTGACGTAGCGGCCGTCCGTCCCGATGCGGTCGAGGCGTGCGGCGGTCCCAGCGGTCATGGTACGTGACGGTGTGGCAGGGTCGGTCATGGTCCTTCCGGTCGCGGCCGACGTTGCGCCCCCGCGAGCGCTCCCTCCTTCAGGTCGGACGCCTTGCGTTCTAGACGCTGTGCGACGGCATCGACCGGGTCGTCGGTCGCGTGGCCGTCGGCGACGACGTCGACCAGGGCCGACCCGACGATGACGCCGTCGGCGCCCGCCGCGACCACGTCGGCGGCCTGCTCGCCGGTCGAGATGCCGAACCCGACCGCCGTCGGGACGTCGTCGGCCGCCCCGTGGGCGGCGAGGCGGTCGAGGCTCTCGGCGGTCCGGTCGGAAACGGCCTCGCTGGCGCCCGTGACGCCGAGCCGCGCCTGGACGTAGATGTACCCGGAGACCTGGGCCAGCACGCGCTCGAGCCGGTCGCCGCGGGTGGTCGGCGCGACGATGAACACCAGATCGAGGCCGACCTCGTCGCAGGCCGCCCGCAGCGGGTCGGCCTCCTCCGCCGGGAGGTCCGGGATGACCAGCCCGGTGATGCCCGCGTCGGCGGCGCGCTCGACGAACGGCCGGACCGGCTCGGCGTCGTCGGCGCCATACTGGTACACCAGGTTGTAGTATGTCATGCATACCAGCGGCACCTCGACCTCGAGTGACTCGACGAACGCGAAGTACCGCGCGGGCGTCATCCCGGCCTCCAGCGCGCGGACGATGGCCCGCTGGATGGTCGGCCCCTCGGCGATCGGTTCGGAGAAGGGGAGACCGAGTTCGATGGCGTC
>PXRI01000007.1:0-963 GCA_003021005.1 Halobacteriales archaeon QS_1_69_70
CGGGTTCGTGTTGCCGGTCGTCGGGAGCCGGGCGATGCCGTGGAGGTTGTTCGCCTCGTCGAGCACCTGGTCGTCGCCGAGCCGGAGGTCCGTCCCGACGGCGTCGGCGACCTCGTTCAGCAGGGCCCGATCCTCGGACGGTGCTTCGGCACTGCCCAGCAGGACGATGGCGCCGCCGCGGGCCTGGAAGCTCCGGAGGGCCTCCAGTTCGGCGTCGGTGAAGGGACGGGTCGGCGTCGAGATGACCAGCGCCTGTGCGTCGACGAACCCGTCACGGTTGAGGTTCCCGGCGATGTCGTGGATGCCCTCGCAGTTGATCCCGATTCCCTCGAGGTGTCGTTCGAAGTACCGGCTGTCCTCGGGCGAGAGAGTGTAGTTGCCGCCGAAGCGGTCGACGCTGCCGCCGAACTGTCCGTGGCCGCAGTCGATGAGGACCGAGCCGTCGCGGTCGCTCAGCCACCGCAGGAGGTTCGTCACGAACGTGAAGTTCTCGTAGCCGGCGGTGTTCACCCAGAATGGGTCGGCGTCCTCCACGAAGGAGAGGACGCGGTAGTCGTTCTCGCGGATCTCGTAGCTCTCGGCGAGCAGCGGCGACCCGACCAGCGCGACGTTGTTGCTCTCGTCGAGGCCGACCAGCGGCGTCCCGGCGGCCGACGAGTCGTCAGCCCGGATCGCGGTCGGCTCGGCGCGGACGGGCGCCCGGTCGTCGGGGAGTGTGCCACCCTCGGTCCGGACGCTGGCGGCCTGCGGGAGGTAGAGCCGGTCGACGGGCCGATTCCGGACCTGCTCGGAGCGGGCGGGATCGCTGGGCGTCCAGACGCCGCGGTTGTCCGTCCGCGCCTCCAGTTCGAGTTCGAGGTAGTCATCGTGGGTCGAGTGACCGGAGTCGTAGACTCGTACCCAGCCACGCTCGAGCACCTCGGCGGCGTAGGTCGACCCCTCGGGGTAGTCCTCCTCGAGATA
>PXRI01000007.1:1092-1932 GCA_003021005.1 Halobacteriales archaeon QS_1_69_70
CTGCGGTGGCCGAACCGGGCGCGCGGCGCCTGCGGTTTCGCCGGGTCGCCGCCGTTTGACTCGGGGTCGGTCACCCGGTCAGAGTTGAAGCGGAAGGGTGCCTCCAGCGCCTCGGCGACGTCGTTGCAGTTTTCGGTGAAGGCCTCCCCCGTGGCCTCGGACCGGCCGTGGAGGAAGACGGCGCCGCCGTCGTCAACGAACGCCGCCAGCGCGTCGAGTTCGTCGGCGGTGAACGCCGACGCCGGCGGGGTGAGCCAGACGGCATCGGCCTCCGGCAGGTCGGCAGTGAGGTCGGTCGTCGCCGCGACGTCGTAGATACTCTTGTCGTCGTAGTCGACGAACTCGGAGTGGTCCTCCAGTGCGAGCGGCTGGCCGTGGCCCTCGTCGTACAGGACGGTCGCGCCGCCGCCGAGGTGGGCGTCCCAGATGTTGTGGAGGAACTCGTAGCTGGGGGTTGCCCCCTGTCGGTCCGGGTTGTCGGCGCCGTCGTCGACGAAGGCGGCGCCGATGCCGACGACACCATCCCCGGCCGCGACCAGCGGAATCGGCTCGTCGGCGTAGTCGACGGCGTCCCCGCCGTCGTCCCCTGTGGTGTTCTCGGCAGTCTCGGCGGCACTGACGGCGACGGCGTCGTCGGCCGTGAGGGGGCTACCGTCCGGCGCGACGAGGCTACACGTGTCGTCGAACTGGAGTTTATTGATGAGCGGGAGGCTGCCGGCGTCGTCGGCCAGCCCTTCCCACTCGACGGGTCGCTCGAATGCCTCGTCGCCGTCGCCGTCTTCGGGGGCGTCTATGCCGAGGACGCGAACTTCGATCGAGTGTGACTCTTCGCGCTTGCGT
>PXRI01000007.1:2154-40599 GCA_003021005.1 Halobacteriales archaeon QS_1_69_70
GGACGGGTCCGGTTCGGCCTCCTTGCCGCCGCCGCGGTCGTCGGCGATTCCGTCGGCACGGCCGCTCGTCCGGTCCCACTCTTCGGCGACCATATCCGATGAGTCGTGCAGGAACACGACACCGCCGCGTTCGACGTAGTCTCGGAGGGCCTTGAGCTCCGGCTCTTCGAACGAATCCGGGCAGGAGAGCCAGACGGCGGATGGCTGTTCGGTCTCCAGGGCCGCGACGAACGTCGACCCGAAAGGTGCGTCGACGTCCGGGCGAACCTTGACGTCAAATCCGCCGGCTGATGCGGAATCGCCCTCGGCGTAGCTGTCGGTGACGAGTTCGTAGCCGTTCGCCTCGGCATAATTGCGGAACCGAGCGAACTTGTCGAGGCTCCAGTACTGGTGGTTCCGGCCCGGGGAGTTCTGACCCTCGCCGCCCCCGCCTTCCCCGCCGTACCCGCTCGTTCCGGTCAGGGTTCGTGATCCAGCGACGTTGCTGAACTGGTGGAAGAGAACCGTCTCTTCACCCGGTGTCCCCCGGATATACTCGTCCCAGAGGTTCAGCATGAACTCGGCGTTGCCGGCGTCCCACTGGGTGCCGTCGGGCACCATGAGCGAGCCGAGCCCGACGACGGTGCCCTCGAGCCGATCATCGACGGCGACGAGCGGGATCGACGCGTCGTCGGGGTAGTCGGTCCAAACGCCGTCGCCCTCGTACCCCTTGTCGTACGTGCCGGTCTTCCAGCGCTCGGGCGCGTCGGCGAACTCGGCGGTCGGTTCGGCCTCGATCGCGATCATCGACTCGTCGGTCAACGGCTGCCCCTCGGGGTCCAGAAGCGCGTTCGGGAAGAAGAACTCCAGCGGCGGGACCGTCCCCTCCGCGGTCGAGTCGGCGTCCAGCCCGCTCCGTCCGGCCACGCTGCCTGACGTCGGTAGTGCGGTACTCCCCACCAGTGCTCCGGCTGCGGTCAGAACGGACCGGCGTCGCGGCGTCCAGTTGTCGGCCATGACAGGTGGAGCGCCGCCGCCCTCGGGGATATAATTTCTAGCAAACGTGTCCAAAAATATAGACGTATTACCGTTCAATACACCTATTTACGGGTTTATAACGGTATGTTACAGTGGCCATCGCGCGGACGCCGCACGACAGAGTTATATTCGCCCGCGGGGTAGCGATTTCTATGGCAACCTCCGAGAACCGCCCTCGCACCCGGGGCCTCGAACTCCTCCTCGTCGGCCTCCTGTCCGGCCTCGCACTCGTCGACGTGGCGCTGCTCGCGAGTCCCTTCGGGGTGCCCGCGGAGCCGGTCCGACTCCTGCTCGCCGTCGGGGCGTTCGGCGCCGTGGCACTCGCGGTGGCTCTCGGCGTCGTCGGCCCGCGGCGCTACGCAGTCGGCGCCGTCGCCTCGGTGCCGCTCGCGGTCCTGTACGCCTACACCGGCCTCCTGCTCCCGTGGACACAGTTCTCGTACTGGTTCGCGCAGTCGGGACTCGAACTGGTCCTCCGGTTCCCGTTCGTCGGCGAGCCCCTGGCGGTCGCGCTGTTCGGCGGGTTCACGCTCGGAGAGGCGACGCTGGGGGCCGCGTTCCACTATCACTACGCCGTCGTCGGCCTGGGCGTCCTCGCGGCGCTGTCGGTCTGTGTCTCACTGTTCCGGCGTCGCTCCGCCCCGGCCTCGCGGTCCCCGGCCGAGGATGCCGGCTGATACGGATCGTTATGATGACTTACCGGCGAGCGCCCGGTACGGGTCGGCTCGCCGGTAAAAGACTACAACAGTCCGCATGACGCGTCCCGCGCCACGAGCAGCCTCCGGGTCGGTGCGTTTATCGGCGCCGGCCCGGATACGCAGTGCCATGGACCGGCGCCACGCGCGGTACCCCTTCCTGGAGGCGGCGCGTGAGGCCGTCGAGGCCGCCGAGGTCGACCTGGCCGCTCTGGCGGTCGACGGCGGCCCGGCCGTCGAGCGGGGCCGCGAGCGCGTCCAACGGGCGCTACTGGAGGGCACCATCGAGACCGAGGCGCCGCGGGCCTACAGCGACCGCGCCGAGCTGCTCTCCTACCCGGTTGCACGGGTTCTCGTCTCACTTCTGGAGATCCCGGGCGCGGTCGAGAAGTACGCCGCCGCCGAGGCCGCCACCGCCCGGGAGCGGTTCGTCAGCGACTTCGAGTCCGACATGGAGCTGAAGAGCGTCGGCGACCGCCGGCTCGCGCTCGACCGGCTGCTCGCCGACTTCGGGCTGTCCGGCGAGGTGGAGCCGGTCGGCGACGGCCGGTTCGACGTCGCCGTGACGGCGTACCTGCGGCTGACGGGGTCGCTCGAGGGCGAGGAGTGGCGGCTCGTGACGCGGCCGCTGGCCGACGGGACGGTGCCCGTCGATCGTCCGGAACTGTACACGGTGCTCAGGGAGGCCGTCCGGCGGCGCGTCGCGGAGGGGTTGCCACTATCGGTCCCGGAGGCCATCGCGGCGCCGCTCGACGACGAGCTGTCGGCGGTTCGGCGGAGCGTCGCCGACGTGGAGCCGCCGATGGACTTCGAGACGGTCGCGCCGGGGCTGTTCCCGCCCTGCATCGAGGCACTGGTGACCCGCGCCCGGGAGGGCGAAACGCTGCCGTCCCACTCGCGGTTCGCCCTGGTGTCGTTTCTCGTCGCCGTCGGCCTCGACGCCGAGGCGGTGACGGCACTCTGCGACGGTGCCCCCGCCGACGACGTCGAAAGCCAGGTCGCCCGGCTCCGGGACGGCGACGGCGGCGTCGCCGCGCCGCCGTCGTGTGCCGTGATGGTCGAGTACGGCGACTGCGTGAACAAGGACGCGCTCTGCGAAACCATCCCCCACCCGTTGTCGTACTACGAGGCAAACCTCGAGCGCACGCCGGACGACCGCATCGTCGACTGGCGCACCTGAAGAGTCAGTGCCGGCGCGACAGCCCGATGCCGATGCCTGACATCATGACGACGAAGACGGCAACGGCGCCGACCAGGGCGAGGCCGCCGTCGCCGGAGAGCCCGCTGTTGCCGTAGATCATGCCCACGCCGACGATGATCGCGGCGAGGCTACCGACGCCGACGAACGCGACTGCGGCCTCGACGGCGGCATCGCGGTCCATGGCCGCCTGTGCGGAGGTGGCCGGCAAAAGGGCTTCGAAGCCGACCACGAAGGGGGAGACGCGTCCGGCACGGACCAGGACGCGGACGCATCATGCGGTGGAGACGAAACGGAGGAACCACGCCGGAGTACTCCCTGCAGCGTCCGGTAAGGGGAGGGCATTCCGCTCTCTCCGACCCCCTTCGTTTCGACTGGAGTTCCGGCCGTGCACCGCGTCATCATTTGTATCGGCTACGGCACCGGCGCCGCGAACTTCGATCTCGCCCACATCCGGCATCCTACTGCTGGACGTGAATCCTGGACGTCCCGATCGATAGCAGTCCACGTATCGGGCGACCCTGACGGTTGACCGGACTCCGATTCAGGCAGTTACGTCCGGCAGTATCGGCTCACGGGTCCATGACGGTGATCTCGCAGTCGTGGCTGGTCTCCTCGATGTGGCGCCGGGCGCGTCCCTCGGCGCCCTCGCGCTTCTCGTGGACGGCGACGCTGCTGCACTCCTCGCAGACCACCCGATACAGCCGTTTGTCCGCCAGCGGACCACCGCAGACCGGGCAAAGCTGGCCGACGCCGTCCGCCGCCCGGTTGCCGCAGTCCATGCATTCACGCGTCATCGGTGACCCACCATGGACATTCATGAATCTTAATGGTTGGGTCGCGGTGGGGGCCGACCGTGAGTGGCGGGCCCGCGGGCAAGCGTCGCCGGGCGGCAGCGGTTCAGAGCATCTCCGCGGCCTCCTCGACCGACAGGTCGCCACGCGCCAGCGCCTTGAGGACGTCGCGGTCGGGGCCGTCCTCGCTGCCGACCGCCACCTCCTCTATCGCGACCTCCTCGGCGCCGGCGACGAGGTCGTCGAACGGCGTGCCGTCGGCGAGGGCCACGGCCTTCTTGATGCGGTAGTTGCCCCCGTCGGTGGTGTGGAGGTCGCCGGGGTGGAAGAAGTACCAGTCCTCCCGGTCGAACCGGGCCGCTATCCGGGGATTGGCGCCGAAGTTCCGCGCGAAGTACACGAGCGCCGCGACCTCCTCGCCGGTGAGGTAGATGGGGTCACCGCCCGAGGACTTCGCCTCGATGGCGAAAAAGGATACGGCGTCGCCGGCGAGCACGTCCGGCAGTTCCCGCGCCGTGGCGCTTCCGGAGGCTGGCGCCCGGAGGACCGTGAAGCCGGCGTCGTCGAGCGCGTTGACGAGTTCGCGCTCGCGCCGGTCACCCTTCGCGTTCGACTGCGGCATCGGGCGACCCTCGGGTGCGGCGCCCGATAAATGACCGGGGAGCGGGGTGAAACTGAACGGGGACGACGACGCAGCTGCGGCGGCTGCGCCCGTCCGCTGCTCCCGATGATCGACCGCGCGGGTCGCGGGTCGCTCGGTTCCCGCTCGCACAATCCGAAACCGCCCGCCGGTCGATCGCGCGGCTCGCGTGGCCGCTC
Source organism: Halobacteriales archaeon QS_1_69_70 (assembly GCA_003021005.1). Taxonomy (GTDB): domain Archaea; phylum Halobacteriota; class Halobacteria; order Halobacteriales; family Haloarculaceae; genus Natronomonas. Next base: position 6,678 of record PXRI01000007.1, read on the forward strand.
GCTCCAATCGCGTTCTCCGGTCGATCGCGCGGCTCGCGTGTCGTCCCTCCCTTCGGTCGGTCCTCCCGCTCGCTCAGTCCGCGGTCTCCCGATGGTCGACCGCGCGGCTCGCGTGTCGTCCCTCCCTCCGTTCGGTCCTCCCGCTCGCCCGTTCGGCGGCGGGCTCGCTCCGCTCGCCCGCCGCCCTGTCGACCGCTCGGCTCAAGTACACCGACCACCAAACTGTCACGATGAGCGATACCGGACCGCTGCAGCCGGACCGGCCCGACCTCGACCGGCCGCTCGAGGTCGACGCGCCGTTCGAACCCGCCGGCGATCAGCCGGACGCCATCCGGTCGCTGGTCGAGGGATTCGACCGGGGCGCCGACAAGCAGACCCTGCTCGGTGTGACCGGCTCCGGGAAGACCAACACGGTCTCGTGGGTGCTCGAGGAACTCCAGCAGCCCACGCTCGTTTTGGCTCACAACAAGACGCTCGCGGCACAGCTGTACGAGGAGTTCCGGACGCTGTTTCCGAACAACGCCGTCGAGTACTTCGTCTCCTACTACGACTACTACCAGCCGGAGGCCTACGTCGAACAGACCGACACCTACATCGACAAGGACATGTCGATAAACGAGGAGATCGACCGGCTCCGGCACTCCGCGACGCGGTCGCTGCTGACCCGGGACGACGTCATCGTCGTCGCCAGCGTCTCGGCCATCTACGGGCTCGGCGACCCGGGCAACTACGAGGGGATGGCCCTCCGGCTCGAACCCGGCCAGGCGGTCGGCCGCGAGAGAGTCCTGGCGGAACTCGTCGACCTCAATTACGAGCGGAATGACGTCGACTTCCACCAGGGCACGTTCCGGGTGCGGGGCGACACCGTGGAGATCTACCCGATGTACGGCCGCCACGCGCTCCGCGTGGAGTTCTGGGGCGACGAGATCGACCGCCTCACGAAGGTCGACGTGCTGAACGGCGAGGCCGTCTCCGAGGAGCCCGCCGCCCTCGTCCACCCGGCGGAGCACTACTCCATCCCCGAGGCGCGGCTCGACCGCGCCATCGAGGAGATCGAGGAGCTGAAAGCCGAGCGCGTCTCGTACTTCGAGCGACAGGGCGACCTCGTCGCCGCCCAGCGCATCGACGAACGCACCACCTTCGACCTGGAGATGCTCCGGGAGGCGGGCTACTGCTCGGGCATCGAGAACTACTCCGTCCACCTCTCGGACCGCGACCCCGGCGAGCCGCCGTACACGCTCTTGGATTACTTCCCCGCGGACTTTCTCACCGTGGTCGACGAGTCTCACCAGTCCATCCCGCAGGTCAAGGGCCAGTACGAGGGCGACCGGTCCCGCAAGGAGTCGCTGGTCGACAACGGCTTCCGGCTGCCGACCGCCTACGACAACCGCCCGCTCACCTTCGAGGAGTTCGAGGCGAAGACCGACCGGACGCTGTACGTCTCCGCGACGCCCGGCGACTACGAGCGCGAGCACAGCGAACAGGTCGTCGAACAGATCGTCCGGCCCACGTACCTCGTCGACCCGGAGATCGAGGTGACCGACGCGGAGGGCCAGATCGAGGACCTGCTCGCCCGGATCGAGGCCACCGACGGGGACGAGCGGGTGCTCGTGACGACGCTCACCAAGCGGATGGCCGAGGACCTCACCGAGTACCTAGAGGGCGCCGGCGTCGACGTCGCCTACATGCACGACGAGACCGACACGCTCGAGCGGCACGAACTGGTCCGCTCGCTCCGGCTGGGCGAGATCCAGGTGCTCGTCGGCATCAACCTCCTCCGGGAGGGCCTGGACATCCCGGAGGTGTCGCTGGTCGCCATCCTCGACGCCGACCAGGAGGGCTTTCTCCGGTCGGAGACCACGCTCGTCCAGACCATGGGCCGGGCGGCCCGCAACGTCCACGGGCGGGTCTCGACAAGGAGGTCGGCGAGACCAACCTGCCCGGCTCCAAGACGGACACGGGCGGCGTCGCCGGCGTCGACGTCGACACTGTCGAGGAGGCCGAGGAACTCATAGCGCGGCTCGAACGCCGGATGGAGGAGGCCGCCGACAACCTGGAGTTCGAACTCGCCGCCGACATCCGCGACCGGATCCGCGACCTCCGGGGCTCCTTCGACGCCCTCGCCGAGCCCGACGAGGGCGTCCCCTCGCCGGACGAGACGCTCTGAACGGGGTCTTTTTAGTCGCCCGCAGCGCGACCGTCGCGCATGGCCGTCCGCGAGTACCTCCGGTCGCCCGTTGCCCTCGCGTGGACCCTGTGCGGTGCGGTCGCCGTCGGCGCCGTCGCCGGGCCCGGCGTCTACCTCGCGGGCCAGGTGCGGACGCGGACCGCCGCAGCCGAACCGACGTTCCTCGGCGGCGTCGGCGAACTCCTCTACCTCGTCGTAATCCTTCCGATCATCGCGATCGCCGCGTTCGTCTGGCTGCCGTTCGGCGCCGGCGTCGCCCGCGCGGTCGGCCGTCGGACCCGGGGGTCCTCGTCGTCGGTCCGGGAATCGTTCGGCGCCGTGCTGGACGGTCTTCCGACGCTGCTGCGGTGGGTGAAGACCCGGACCGCCGTCCCCGGCCTCGGCGAGTACGTCCTCACCGAGGACGACGTGGCGCCGACCGAGGTCGTGACCGGCTGTGAACCGTTCGTCGTCCCCGCCGTCGTGCTGGACGCCCCGCACTCGCTCGAGCGGGCGGTCGACCGGGCCAATCGCGTCACCCCGCGTGCGGGCCGAGAACGCTTGTGGGCCGGGGCGCTGGGTGCCACGCTCGCCACGGCCGGGGTGGGCTACGCCGCCGGCGCCCTCGTCGCACTCGGGGTCACCGGCGGCCTGCTCGCGCTGGCCGCGCTCGCCGGTGGGCTGGTGCTCACCGTGGCGCTGGACGCCGCCTGGCGGGCCGAGGCCTACGCCAGCCAGGACCTCGAGGCGGGATTCGTTCGGTAACGGGTGCAACGGTGACGACCGGGCCCGACGGGGATCGGCATTACCACTTAACCTCGCTACAATCGACCGGGGGCCAGCCCCGGCGTCAGAGGTCCACCGCGACCTCGATCCGGTCGTACTCGACGACCGGCCGGTGGGCGCGACTGCCGCGGTCGAACTCCACCAAACCCAGTTGGCCGAGTTCCCAGAGGTTGGCGTGGACCTGCCGGACGTCGCGGTCGACCAGCCGCGCGGCCTCGCGGATGCTGTCCGGCTCCTCGCGGGCGATGGCGCGAAGCAACTCGACGGTGGTGGGACGGACGACGGCGTCGGCGTCGGCCGCGTCGACGGCGACGGTCTCGGTACCCTCGTCGCCGACGAGCCGGACCTCGACGCTCATGCGCCGTGGCGCGGCCGGCGGGCCTAAAGCGTTGTGTATCGGGACAACGTTCGCCGGGCCGCGGTATCGCTCGCCACCCTTACTGATCGCTGTCGGCGCCGTCCGCGGCGGTCGCGCCTCGCGGGTCGCTCCGCTCCCCGCTCGCTCGTTCCGAGGCCGCCCGCCGGTCAATCGCGCGGCTCGCGGGTCGTCGGTCGCTCCGCTCCCTCCTCCCGCTCGCCCGTCCGGCGGCGCTCGCTCGTCCGGCGACCCTCCCTCCGGTCGGGTCGCCCGCCGCCAGTTCCTCGATCTGCTCGATGCCGAGCAGCTCCCGGGTCTCGGCGTCGAACGCCAGCGACTCCAGGCTCGCCTCTCCGCCGGCCGCGTCGCTCCCGGTGAGGTGCCGCCCGTGGCGGCCGAGGAGCGACGTGAGTTCCTGCGGGAGCATATAGGTGGTCGAGGGGCTGGTCCCGATGTCGGCCAGCGCGTCCATTCCCCGCTCGACCACCGCCCGCTCACCCATCGACTCGGCCGACTTCGCGCGGAGAACCGTGGATATCGCCTCCCCCTGTGCCTCGAGGATCTGGCTCTGCTTTTCGCCCTGCGATTCCAGGATGTTCGCCTGCTTGTCGCCCCGGGCGCGCTCGATGGCGCTGCGGCGTTCGCCCTGGGCCTCGAGGATCATCGCCCGGCGGCGTCGCTCGGCGGCGGTCTGCTGCTCCATCGCCGTCTGGACGGCCGTCGAGGGGTTGACCTCCCGGACCTCGACCGCCTCGACGCGGATGCCCCACTCGTCGGTCGGGCCCTCCAGTTCCTTCCGGATCTTCTCGTTGATGCGGGAGCGGTCGGACAGGGTGTCGTCCAGCTCCATGTCGCCGATCGCGGCCCGCAGCGTCGTCTGGGCGAGGTTCGAGACCGCGCGCTGGTAGTCTTCGACCTCCAGGAAGGCGCGCTTTGCGTCCATGACCCTGATGTAGACGACGGCGTCGGCCGTGACCGGGGAGTTGTCCCGCGTGATGGCCTCCTGGAGCGGCACGTCGAACGTCTGGGTCCGGAGGTCGAACCGGTGGGTCCGGGTGACGAACGGCGGGACGAGGTGGACCCCCGGGTCGAGGAGCCGCCGGTAGTCGCCCAGCACCGTCAGCGCCCGGCGCTCGTAAGCCTCGACGATCTCGACAGCGCTCGTCACCGCCGCGATGACGACGACCAGGACCACGACGGCCGCCACGAGCAGCGGATCGAGGTCGATGATCCCGAGGAGGATGGCGCCGACGACGGCCAGCAGGAGGACCGTCACGACGGTGTTGCGGGCCGACGTGGTGGCGCTCTTGCGCCCGAGTTCCCGCGCCAGACCGTCCGGCATGCTCCGGCGTTGGGCCGGTCGGTACTTGAAGCTCTCCCCCGAGACGGACCACGGTCCCAGCCGGTTGCCGGGGGTATCACGCAGGAGGCGGCGGCCGTCCCGGGCTCTCAAAGCGCGCCGTCGATCGCGTCGGCCGTGGCGTCGCCGACGCCCTCCACGCTCGCAAGCTCCGCCGGCGTGGCCGCCCGGACGCCGTCGACGCTGCCGAACCGCCGCAGGAGCCGCTTGCGGAGCTCCGGGCCGACGCCGGGGACCTCGTCGAGCGGCGTCGAGACGTCGTCCCGGACTGTCTGGTGGTACTGGACGGCGAACCGGTGGGCCTCGTCGCGGACCCGCTGCAGGAGGTGCAGCGCCGGGTCGTCGTCGGCCCAGTCGTGGACGCCGTGACGACGCGTCGCTCCTGAGGCGGTGACGACGAGTTCCTCCTCCTTCGCCAGCGCTACCACGGGGACGTCCCAGCCCGTCTCCTCGAGCGCCTCCCGGGCGGCGTCCAGCTGGCCCTCGCCGCCGTCGATACAGAGCAGGTCCGGGTCCGGGCGGTCGTCGCGGCCCGCCAGCGCCCGCTCGGCGCGCCACCGGACGAGTTCCCGCATGTTCCCGTAGTCGTCGTTCCGCTCGTCGAGCTTCTTCCGCCGGTAGCCGGACTTGTCGGGGCTGCCGTCGAGGAAGGTCACGTTGCTCCCGACGACGGCGCGACCCCGGGCGTGGCTGACGTCGAAGCCCTCGATGCGGTCCGGGCGGTCGAGGCCAAACCGTCGCGCCAGCGCCGCCGCCCCGTCCTCCTCGTATCCGCGCCGGCGGGCGTTCTTCAGCGCCAGCTCCACCAGCTTCGCCTCGCGACCGGCGCCGGGGACGCGGACGGCGACGCCCTCCGCCTCGAGCCAGGCGGCGACCTCGTCATCGCCGTGGCGCTCGGAGAGCAACAGCGCGTCCGGCAGCGGGCGGTCGGCGTAGAACTGCGGGATGAACGCCGCGAGAACCCGTGCGACGTCGGCGTGGCCACGCACCGCATCCGAGGACTCACTTCGGTCGACCGCGGGGCTCGCGGCTCGCATGTCGTCGGTCGCCCCGGTCGAGGTTTCGCTACGCTCGGCCTCGCGGCTCGCGGGTCGCTCATGCTCCCGATGGTCGACCGCGCGGCTCGCGTGTCGTCCCTCCCTCCGGTCGGTCCTCCCGCTCGCCCCTTCCGAGGCCTCGCTACGCTCGGCCTCGCGGGCCACCCGATGCCGATCCCTTTCGACCAGCTTCCCGTCCTCGCTGTGGAGCCGCGCGACCGTCGCCGCGTCGCCATCCGTGGCCACCCCGAGGACGTCGACGACCTCCTCCTCGCGGGCGACGACGGCTTCGCCGCCGCCTCCGTGGAACGCCTCGACGGCGTCCAGCCGGTCCCGGAGCGCCGCCGCGCGCTCGAACGCCTGCCCCTCGGCCGCCTCGTCCATCGCCTCGCCGAGCGGCCCCGCGAGGACGCCCGTCTCGCCCTCGAGGAACCGGACGGCCGACTCGACGTCGTCGCCGTAGCTGTCGGCGTCGATCTCGTCGGTACATGGCGCGGTACACAGCCCCATCTCGTGGTCGAGACACGGCCGGTCCCGGTCGGCGTACTTGTGGTCGGAGCAGCCGCGGAGCCCGTACACCGACCGGAGCGCCTTCACGACGGTGTCGACGCGGCCCTTGTTCGTGAACGGCCCGAACACCGTCGCGCCGTCGTCGGGATCCCGCGTGACCTGGATCCGGGGGAACGCGTGGTCGGTCAGCTGGACGAGCGGGTAGGACTTGTCGTCCTTCAGCCGGACGTTGTAGGTCGGCTGGTGGCGCTTGATGAGGTTCGCCTCGAGCAACAGCGCCTGGGTCTCGGTGTCCGTGACGGCGACGTCGACGTCGTCGGCGGCCCGGACCATCCGCCGGATGCGCTCGCTCCGCGGGTCGGCGTAGCTGCGAACCCGGTCCCGGACGTCGACCGCCTTGCCGACGTAGACCACGTCGCCGTCGGCCTCGAACTGGTAGACGCCGGGCTCCCGCGGGAGGTCCTCGGCGCGCTCGCGGACCGCCTCGGCGTCCATCGTAACGACGCCTCCGGGGTCGAACGGTATCAGGGTGACGCGTCGGCACCGAACGGGAAGAGTTAATCGACTGCCGCGACCACGCTTCGGGCATGACCAAGGTCAGCGTGATCGGCGCGGCCGGGACCGTCGGTGCCGCGGCGGGGTACGACATCGGGCTCCGCGGCGTCGCGGACGAACTGGTGTACGTGGACATCCCGGACCAGCGGGACGTCACCGTCGGGCAGGCGGCGGACACGAACCACGGGGTGGCCTACGACTCGAACACGACCGTCCGGCAGGGCGACTACGAGGACACGGCCGGGTCGGACGTCGTGGTCATCACCGCCGGCATCCCGAGACAGCCCGGACAGACCCGGATCGACCTGGCGGGCGACAACGCCCCCATCATGGAGGACATTCAATCGTCGCTCGACGAGCACAACGACGACTACGTCTCCATCACCACCTCGAACCCCGTCGACCTGTTGAACCGGCACCTGTACGAGTCCGGCGACCGCGACCGCCACAGCGTCATCGGCTTCGGCGGCCGGCTGGACTCCGCGCGGTTCCGGTACGTGCTGGCCGAGCGGTTCGACGTCCCGCTACGGAACGTCGAGGCGACGATCCTCGGCGAGCACGGCGACGCCCAGGTGCCCGTCTTCTCGAAGGTCCGCGTCGACGGCGCCGACCCGGACTTCTCGGCCGACGAGAGGGAGGAGATCCTCGAGGCCCTACAGCAGTCGGCGATGGACGTCATCGAGCGGAAAGGCGCGACGGAGTGGGGTCCAGCGACCGGCGTCGGTCACATGGTCGAAGCCGTCCTCCGAGACACCGGCGAGGTCCTGCCCGGGTCGCTCGTGCTGGACGGCGAGTACGGCTACGGGGATACGGCGTTCGGGGTGCCCGTCAAGCTCGGGTCCGGCGGCGTCGAAGCGGTCGTCGAGTGGGATCTCGACGGCTACGAGGCCGACCTGATGGACGAGGCCGCCGAGAAGCTGTCGGAGCAGTACGCCGAGATCGCCTAGTCCTCCCGATCCGGGCGTCGGTCCCCGTACTCCTCGGGGAGGCGGTCACCGGTGAGCGCCGCCCACTCGGAGAGCCTGTCCGGGTCGCGGCTACGGGTCTGGCTGGTCATGGTACCGTTCGACACTGGTAGCTCACCGTCGTTCGAGTTAACTCTTTGGCCGACAGTCGCAGGTAGTGTTGAGTTGAGCGAAAGAGAGAGAAATTAGCGCACGTCGGCGGTAACGACGGCATTCCGAACGCCGCCTCCCGCTCGCGGGCTGGACTCGCTGTACGCGACCGAATGCCGTGCGTACGTCGGCTCGCTCCGCGAGCGGTCGGCCCCGTTGGCGTTTCCGCCCGATGCCGGCTGGCCGGTCCGGCTCTCGTGTACTGAAACATGGCCACCGAAAGGGATGCGAGCGGGCGGCGGTCCCCGGCCGGTCAGGAGTCGCCCCGGTCGCGGTGCCGCGCTAACCCGACTAACGTCAGCACGATACCGATCAGCAAGAGCAGGACGAACACCGGAAGTGCGCCGCCGCCGCCGGACAGCACCCCAGCGGCATCCTCCTCCTCGTCAGCCTCGGCCTGGACGGTGCCGGCCACGATCCGGTTCGCCTGGATAGTGTGGTTCCCCGGCTCGGTCACGCGGTAGGGCACCCGGACTGTCGTCGTCTCGTTCGCCGGCAGGGTGAACGTCTCCGTCTTCTCCAGCGCGCCGTCGTTCCGCACCTGGAGGACGAACTCGCCGCGCTCCTCGGCCGTGTTCTCGACCTCGACGATGACCTCGATCTCCTCGCCGGGCGTCACCTGGTACTGGCTCAGAGACGCGTCGACCACTGTGTACCGGTCGTTCGGTTCGAGCCGCTGGGGGTCCTCCGAGTCGGGGATGCCGTCATCGTCGGAGTCAGTGTCCTTGTAGTCCGGGACGCCGTCACCGTCGGTGTCGTCGGTGCCCTCCACGGCGTCGGGAACCCCGTCACCGTCCGTGTCGGTGTCCCTGTAGTTCGGGACGCCGTCACCGTCGACGTCGCCATCGCCCTCCTCGTCGTCCGGAATGCCGTCGCCGTCCGTATCGGTGTCCTCGTCGTCCGGCGTGCCGTCGTCGTCGAGGTCGTTCTCACCGTCCTCGCTGTCGGTTCCGTTCTCTCCCGGCGTGCCGTCGGTGGTTTCGTCGGTGTCCGACGAGCCGTCATTGTCGCCCGACGAGCCGTCATTACCGCCCGATGACTCGTCATCGTCGTCGGCGCTGTCATCGGTGTCGTCGAGGTAATCCGGGGTACCGTCGCCGTCGGCGTCGCCGGTCCCCTCCTCCGAGTCGGGAATGCCGTCGCCGTCGGAGTCTTCGTCCTTGTAGTTCGGCGTGCCGTCGTCGTCGGCGTCGCCGGCACCCTCCTCCGAGTCAGGAATCCCATCGCCATCGGAGTCCTCGTCTTTGTAGTCCGGCGTGCCATCACCATCGGTATCATCGGCGCCTTCTTCGGAGTCGGGGATGCCATCACCGTCGGAATCTTCGTCCTTGTAGTCAGGCGTCCCGTCACCGTCAGTATCGTCTGCGCCTTCTTCGGAGTCAGGAATCCCATCACCGTCGGAATCTTCGTCCTTGTAGTCAGGCGTCCCGTCACCATCGGTGTCCTCGGCGCCTTCTTCGGAGTCAGGAATCCCGTCACCATCGGAATCTTCGTCCTTGTAGTCAGGCGTCCCGTCACCATCGGTATCGTCGGTGCCCTCCTCTGAGTCGGGGATACCATCGCCGTCAGAGTCTTCGTCCTTATAATCCGGCGTGCCATCGCCGTCGGTGTCATCAGAGCCCTCTTCAGAGTCAGGAATCCCGTCGCCATCAGAGTCTTCGTCCTTATAATCCGGCGTGCCATCGCCGTCGGTGTCATCAGAGCCCTCTTCAGAGTCGGGGATACCATCGCCGTCAGAGTCTTCATCCTTGTAGTCCGGCGTGCCATCACCATCGGTGTCATCAGAGCCCTCTTCAGAGTCCGGGATGCCATCACCGTCAGAGTCTTCATCCTCATGATCCGGCGTACCGTCACCATCGGTGTCGTCGTCACCCTCCTCCGAGTCAGGAATCCCGTCGCCGTCAGAGTCGTTCGTGTCAGCCGGCGTGTCGACGGTGAACGTGGCGGTGTCGGTGCCGACGTTCCCGGCGTCGTCCTCGGCGTACACCGTCACCGAGTGGTCGCCGTCGGACAGGTTCGACAGCGTCGTCTCCGTGTTGGGGTCGAACGTCCAATTGTCGCCGTCGTCGAGGCTGTAGTTCCACTCGTTGACGGACTCATCCGCGCTGACGTCGAGTGAAACGTTCTCGCTTCCGTAGGTCTCCCCGTCGGCCGGTTCAGAGATGGTGACTGTCGGCGCAGTCGTGTCGACGACGAACGTGGCGGTGTCGGTGCCGACGTTGCCGTCGTCGTCCTCGGCATACACCGTTACCGTGTGCTCACCGTCGGAAAGGTTCGAGAGCGTCGTCTCCGTGTTCGGATCGAACGTCCGATTGTCGCCGTCGTCGAGGCTGTAGTTCCACTCGTTGACGGACTCGTCCGCGCTGACGTCGAGCGAAACGTTCTCGCTTCCGTAGGTCTCCCCGTCGGCCGGCTCGGAGATACTGACCGTCGGCGCGGTCGAGTCGGACGGCGAGTCGCCCGTCGAGTCGGACGGGGTCGTCACACCTCCCGAGACGCCGGCCCCGAAGTCCGCACCGATGGGGTTGTCGGAGCTGTCCTCGAAGGGCTCCGTTTCGCCGTCGAGCGTCCCGTAGTAGAGGTTTTCGGTGTCCTTGTTGAGGTAGATGACCTCGAGGCGGCCGTCGCCGGTCACGTTCGCGGCGGCGATCGGCGCCTTCTCCGCCTTCTCGTAGTCCGGCTTCAGGAGCTCCTTGTCACCGGAGGAGTCGACCAGCGCGAGGTTGCTGCTCCCGTCGACGACCGCGACCCGCTGGTTCCCGTCGCCGTCGAAGTCGCCGAGCGGCCCGGCGCCGAGTCCACGGTCGTCGCCGACCTGGGAGTAGCCGGTGTCCACGAGGGAGCCGTCGTCGTCGACGTACCAGACGCGACTGGAGGCGCCGACGTACACGACCTCCTTCGCGCCGTCGCCGTCGAAGTCACCGTAGCCGATGACGCCCTTCACGTCCGTGTCGGCGACGCGCTGGGGCGACCCGCCCGGCTCGACGCGGTAGATGGAGTTGCTGTTGCTGGCGCCCTCGTAGATGACGGCCGTCGTCCCGTCATCGTCGTAGTCGCCCAGTGCCATGGCCGTATTTCCGGAGGCCGCGCCGGTCGCGAGCTGCTCTGTGTTCCCATCAGGGTCGACGAGCCGCAGCTTCCCCTGGTCGTTGACCGATGGAACCTCGACGGTCCCGTCGTCGTCGATGTCGGCCGGTGGGCCGACTATCTCGGCCGAGACGCCCGTATCCGTCGTGTCGCCGTCCGCGTCCACCATGTGGCTGGACTCGTCGACCGTCCCGGTCTCGCCACCCGCGACCGGGACGGAGACGGCCCCGAGGGCGATCATGCAGACGATCGCGATTATCAGCAGCGACGACCCGCTGCGTCCGAGCCGATTGGTCAGTGCCTCGATGCCGTATCTCGTCTGTGGTGAGTTCATGCTGGAGGGTCCCCCGTTCCGTCAGTGTAGGCCAACTCTTCGAAGCTCTCCAATAAGCCCGTCGCCGGTAACTTCCCGTTATTTATATGTTCGTGTGAAATCGTGTCAGAGAATTCCGCGGTTGCGATACTCCGTACTCCTACTGCGTGAGAATCACGACCCCGCGTCCATGTCGCTTCCTGCTTGGTATGGGGTCTATGAGGGGCCTCAACCGCTCGGTTGGGAGTCGCCGGCTGTGCGATATACCGCGTGAGAGACGCGGTCGTGGTGCCGTGCGGTCAGATCAGCTGGTCGCCGTCATCGTCGTAGACCTCGATGGCGTCGACGGGACAGACCCTGGCGGCGAACTTCGCGTCCAGTTCCGCGTCCGCCGGCACTGCCCGTTCGAAGGTCTCCGGTTCGACCTGCTCGCTCCCTTCGAGGTCGGCCTTCCCGGCGTCGGTGTCCTCGGTGAAGGCGTCCCACTCGGCGACGCACTGGAACATTCCGATACAGGTGTCGCGGTCGAACCGGACCTTCATACCGGCCGTTGGGGCGAGACTGGCATAGGCGTGGCGCCGACTCAGGCCCGGAGGAGGCGGCATCCGTCTGGAACGATGGGTCGTCCGGCCGGCTACAGCGACACCTCGGTCCCGGCGCCTGCCTCGCGGGCCCGCTCGTAGAGGTGGGCGCCTGCGGCGGCGTCCAGCACCGCCGATCCGACGCTGGCGACGACCGTCGCCCCCTCGGGCGACTGCTGCTCGGCTCCATCCCCGAGCAGCCGACCCAACGCCACCAGGTCCTCGACCCCGAGGGCCGTGCCCCGGAAGTCGCCGGTCTCGATGACCTCCTCCGGGCCGTCCGCGAACACTGCCGCCGCGTCCTCGACGACGGCGGGGGCGAGTTCCTGCGTCTCGGCGGTGAACGCGCCGATGGCGACCACGAGCGCCCCCGCCGAGAGGGATTCAGGCGGGAAGACGGGCTCGCTCGCGGTGGTCGCCGTCACGACGACGTCGGCGCCCTCGACGGCGGCGGCCGGCGAGTCGACGGCCGTCGCCGGAACCCCCGCCTCGCGGAGATCCGCCGCACACGCCGCCCGCGAGTCGCTGGGCGAGTACACCCGGACGTCCGACAGCGAGGCGACGGTGTCGATGGCGCGGGTCTGCCAGCGGGCCTGCACACCGGCGCCGAGCACGCCCACCGTGGCGGCCTCGGGGGCGAGCGCCCGGACGGCGACGGCGCCGATAGAGCCCGTCCGGGCGTTCGTGATGGTGGTGCCACCCATGTAGGCCGCGGGCTCGCCCGTCCGGGCGTCGGTCAGCGCGAGTTGGGCGTGAATGGTCGGCAGCCCGCGGTCGACGTTCCCCTCGTGGACGCCGACGAGTTTCGTCGCGTACAGCGGCTCGCCGTGGACGTAGGCCGGCATCGTCAGGCCCGTGCCGAGCGGCTCCTCGCCGTCGAGTCCCTCGCCGACCGGGTAGTGCGGTCGCTCGGGCCGGACGGTCTCGCCCGTTGCCTGTGTGACCAGGGCCTCGGCGACCTCGTCGACGAGTCCCGCGAGGTCCAGGAGGTCGCGGATCTCGTCGTCGGAGACGACCAATACCATGCCCCCTTACAGCCCTCACGACGGCTTAGGTGTTGTTCCTCCGCCGTATCCGGCGGCCAGGCAGGCGTGCCGCTTGACCCCGCCGCCAGGTAGGCTTATGGAGCCGTCGTGCCGACGGCGTGGCATGGAGGCCGTCATCGTCGGCGGCGGCATCGTCGGGCTTTCGTCGGCGGTCGCCCTGGCCGAGCGCGGCGTGGACGTGGCCCTCTACGAGCAGGGGTCGCTCGGCTCGGGCAGCACGGCCCGCGCCGCCGGCGGCATCCGCTCGCAGTTCACCACGCCGGTCAACGTGGAACTCTCCCTCGAGAGCAAGGCAGTCTGGAACGACTTCGAGGCGGCGTTCGACGTCGACATCGAGTACCGGAAGATCGGCTACCTCTTCCTGGCCCGCAGCGACCAGACGGCCGAGCAGTTCCACGAGAACGTCCGCATGCAACGCGACCTCGGAGCCGAAACCGAGTTCCTCTCGCCCGCGGAGGCGACCGATCGGTGTCCCGGCCTCGACCCCGAGCCCTTCGTCGCCGCCACTTACAACGGGGACGACGGCGTCGCGGACCCCAATCTCGCGGTCCAGGGCTACGCGAGGCGGGCCCGCGAGTTCGACGTCGACCTGCGGCCGAACACCCCGGTGACTGGCGTGCTCCGGGATGGCGAGGCGGTATCCGGGGTCGAAGTCGAGGACGACGGCGACCCGGTCCGCCACGAGGCCGACGCCGTGGTCAACGCGGCGGGCGCCTGGTCGGCCCGCCTTGCGGCGATGGCCGGCGTCGATCTGCCGGTTTCCCCGCGGCGGCGGCAGATGGCGGTGGTCGAGCCCGCCGAGCCGGTCCCCGAGTCGGTGCCGCTGACCATCGACCTCGAGACGGGGTCGTACTTCCGCCCGGAACGCGAGGGCACCGCGCTCGTCGGCGGACACTTCGGTGACGAGGACCCCGCCGTGCACCCGGACGGGTTCTCCACGGAGATGGATCTGGAGTGGGCCGCCGAGGCGGTCGAGCGGGCGGCCGACTACACCGCCTACTTCGGCCCGGAGACCCGGATCAAGCGCGGCTGGGCGGGCCTGTACGCCGTGACGCCCGACCACCACCCCATCATCGAGACCTCCCTGCCAGGGCTGGTGACGGCGACCGGGTTCTCCGGCCACGGGTTCCAGCACGCCCCCGCGACCGGGCGGATCGTCGCCGAGCTGGTCCTGGACGGCGAGCCACGGACGGTGGACGTATCGCACCTCGACCGCGGGCGGTTCGAGCGCGGCGAGGCCATCGTGGAACGGAACGTCGCGTAGGCCCGCCTTACCGGCAGTGGGACCGGCCGCGACGACGTGCACGACAGGGCCGAGTGGCCGGGTCGAGGGACGTTCGGGCGGGTCCCTCCCGCCGGAATCTCCCAGCCCGGGTCCCGGCGGTCGCCCGCGACGGGCGGCGGGGACCGTCACCGGCCGGGCCCGACCCCGGCACTCTTTTCGGCAGGCTCCTTGAACGGGCTGCATGGCCGACGGTGCCGCCACGGCAGCCCCGGCTGGCGGAGACCGGCCGCCGACGACGGTTGCGGCCGACCTCCTCGTGGCCACGAAGCGCCGCGAGGACCCCGACCCCTTCCTCGGGACGCGTTCCGGCTACGGCCACGACGACCTGGCGCCGCTCCGGACGGACCGCGACCGGGCGCTTGCGTTCTGGACGAACCTCTACAACGCCGGGACCCAGTTGCTCCTCGAGCGCCGCCCGGAGACCTACGACAGCCCCCTCCGTTTCGTGCGCTTCTTCCGTGCCGAGGCGCTCGCAGTCGCCGGGACCGGGCTCGGCCTCGACGCCATCGAGCACGGCATCCTCCGGGGCGGCCGCTCGACGTACGGGCTCGGCTACCTGCCGCGGCTCCCGCGACCCGTCGAGCGCCGCTATCGGGTCGCCTGTGACCCCCGGATCCACTTCGCGCTGAACTGTGGCGCCGCCAGCTGTCCGGCGATTCGCGCCTACCGCCCCGACGAGGTCGACGACCAGCTCGACCTCGCGACGGCGAGCTATCTCGACCGGGCGGTCGAGTACGACCCCGACCGGGACGTCGCTCGCGTGCCCCGGCTCTTCCTGTGGTACCGGGGTGACTTCGGCGGCGGTCGGGCCATCCGTGCGATGCTCGAATCGTACGACGCGGTCCCCGCCGACGCCGAACCGCGCCTCAGCTACCGGCGCTGGGACTGGTCGAAGGCGCCGGCGAAGTTCGCCTGACCCGGCCCTCGGCGCCGTCGGTCGGACGGACCGCCCCTGCCCCTACCGGTCGGGCGACTCGACGCCGGTGAACTCGAAGCGAGCCCCGCCCGCGGCGCTCTCCGCGATGGCGACGTCCCAGTCGTGCTCGCGGGCCACCTGCCGGACGATGCTCAGCCCGAGCCCGGTCCCGTCGCCGGAGCTGTAACCGCTCTCGAAGACGTCCTCGCGCTTCTCCGGCGGGATGCCGACGCCGTCGTCGGCGACGTAGAAGCCCTCGGCGAGGTCACCGACGGTGATCGTGACCGGCCCGTCCCCGTCCGGCAGCCCGTGCTCGACCGCGTTGCGGAAGAGGTTCTCCAGCAGCTGCCGGAGCCGGCCGCGGTCCGCCACGATGACGCGGTCGGTTTCGACGCTGAGGGCGGCGTCGCCCGAGGGGACGCTCACCCAGCAGTCGTTCGCGATCGACCGCAGCGTGACGGGCGTCGGGTCGGGGTCCCGGACGCCCTCGCGGGCGAGCGTCAGGAGGTCCTCGACGATGGTGCGGCTCCGGTCGATGGCGCTCTTTGCGTCCTCGAGGTGGGGGCTGTCGCAGTCGGCCTGTGCCAGCTCGAGGCGGCCGTCGGCGACGTTCAGCGGGCTCCGTAGGTCGTGGCTGATGACGCTTACGAGTTCGTCGAGCCGGTCGGTCCGGGCCTCCTGGAGTTCCTTCTGCTCGAGGAGCGCCCGCTCGCGCTCGGCGCGGTCGAGCGACGCGGTGACGACCGTCGCGAGGATGTCCCCGAGGTACCGGTCGGTCTCGGAGACATCGCCCGGCTCCGGCGAGCCCACGGAGAACACGCCGTGGTCGCCGAGCGGAAACAGGACGCCGCTCCGCGCCGGCGTCGGCACCTCCTCGACCGGGTCGTACTCGCCGACGTCCCGGACGATCCGGTGTTGCCCGGCCTCAAAGACGCCCCAGAGCAGCCGGTCGACGGTCGCGTCGGGGTCGTTCCGAACGAAGCGCCTCGCCCGGTCGGACCGGTCCCGGCGAGCGTCGGTGAACGCGGCCGGCTCGAGGGCCCGGCCGTCCTCGTCGAGGAGGTAGACGCCGGCGAAGGGGTGCTCGAGGGCGTTGGTCGCGATGTCGACCGCGATGTCGGCGACGCAGTCCGGATCGCCGGCCCTGACGAGTCGCTGGGCGCTGTGCTGGAGGTCGCTGATGGTCGAGAGCTGCTCCTTCCGGTCGGTGACGTCCTGGACCGCCCCGCGGACGGCCACGACATCGCCGTCCTCGACGACCGGACTGCCGTGGGTCCGCACCCACCGGACCGCCCCGTCGCCGGTCTCGATCCGGGCCTCGACCGCGACACGGTCGCGGTCGGCGAGCGCGCGGTCGAGTGCCGTCTCGACCGCCTCGCGGTCCTCCGGGTGGTAGAACTCGAGGGCCGCCGGAGGCGTCGGCTCGAAGGACCGCGGCACGCCGTGTATCTCGTAGACCTCCTCGGTCCAGGCCAGTTCCTCGGCCGCGGGGTCGTACTCCCAGGCCCCCACGTCGGCGAGTTCCTGGGCGCGTCGGAACAGGTCGTTGCGCCGCTCCAGCTCCCGCCCCCGACGGACGCGGTCGGTGATGTCGGCGTAGATCGCGTAGCCGTCGACGGGGTCGTCGTCGGACACCTCGATGTTCCGGAACCGGAAGTCCCGGATGCCGTCGGCGGTCCGCCGGCGGAGGTGTTCGTCGACCCTGTCGCCGGCCCGGACCCGCTCGTCGATCCGCTCGGCCTCCGCCCGACTGCCCTGCGGCACGATGAGGTCGTCGACGGGCCCGCCGACGGCCGTCGCGGCGTCGTACCCGAACACGTCGGTGAACGCCTCGTTGACGGCGGTGATCTGCGGCTCGCCATCCTCGAAGACGTACTCAAGGGTGGGCTCAGGGAACTGCTCGAACAGCACCTGGAACCGGCGGCGCTCGACCGCCAGCTGCCGCTCGGTCCGGGAGCCCTCCACGGCGGTCGTGACCCGGTTGGCGAGGAGGCGAAACTGTTCGGTGCCCGTCGATTTCTGGAGGTAGTCGGTGACGCCCGCGGAGACGGCCTCCCCGGCGACCGCCTCGTTGCCCGTCCCGGTGAAGAGGATGAATGGGACGTCCGGGTCGACCGCCCGGACCGCCTCGAACAGCTCCAGGCCGTCCATCCCCGGCAGATCGTACTCGGAGACCACGCAGTCGACACGCTCCTCCTCGAGGCGCTCGAGGGCCGGCTCCGGAGCCGCCGCCGTCGTGACCTCGACCCGCGGCTCCGCCCGCGCTACGAGCCGGGCCGCCGTCTCGGTCAGGCTCGCGTCGTCGTCGACGTGGAGGATGCGGATCGACGTACCCCCGTCAGTCATGACGGAAGGGTTCGCCCCCATCCCTAATAAATCCGCGAACGGGCTCCGGCAGGAACGGGCGGGCTCCGGCAGGGACGGGCGGGGTCGCCAATCCGGCCCGGGGACGAGAGTTTAAACCCGACGGCGCGCAAGCCGGCGGTGATGGACGTCGCCGACGTCGCCGGGGTGCCCGCGTGGTTCGCCGACCACCTCCGCGAGGCGGGCATCGCCGAACTCTACCCCCCGCAGGCCGAGGCCGTCGAGGCCGGGGTGACCGACGGCGAGAGCCTCGTCGCAGCCGTGCCGACCGCCAGCGGCAAGACGCTTGTCGCCCAGCTCGCGATGCTCGCCGCCGTCCGTCGCGGCGGCACGGCGCTGTACATCGTGCCGCTGCGCGCGCTGGCCAGCGAAAAGCGCGAGGAGTTCTCGGTGTTCGACGACAACGGCGTCTCCGTCGGGGTGGCGACCGGCGACTACGAGGCATCGGGCGAGTGGCTCGCCGACCGGGACGTCGTCGTCGCCACCAGCGAGAAGGTCGACTCGCTCGTCCGGAACGGCGCCCCGTGGATCGACGACCTCGACTGCGTCGTCGCCGACGAGGTCCACCTCGTCGACGACCCCGAACGCGGCCCGACCCTGGAGGTGACGCTCGCGAAGCTGCGGCGCGTGAACCCGAACGTCCAGGTCGTGGCGCTGTCCGCGACGGTCGGCAACGCCGGCGACGTCGCCGCGTGGCTCGACGCCGGCCTCGTCGACTCGACGTGGCGGCCGATCGACCTCCGGACGGGCGTCCACTACGGCCAGGCCGTCCACTACGGCGACGGCTCCCAGGCCGAACTCCGGGTGCAGTCGGGCGAGAAGCCGACCGGCGCCATCGTCCGGGACACGCTCGCCGAGGGCGGCTCGACGCTCGTGTTCGTCAACTCCCGCCGCAACGCCGAGGGCGCCGCCAAGCGGCTGGCGGAGACGACCGACGGGCTGCTCGACGCCGACGAGCGGGACCGCCTCGCCGACCTCGCCGGGCGGCTGCGGGACGTCTCCGACACGGAGACGAGCGAGGACCTGGCGGCCTGCGTCGAGCAGGGCGCCGCCTTCCACCACGCCGGCCTGGCGACCCCCCATCGTTCGCTCGTCGAGGACGCCTTCCGCGAGCGTCTCGTCAAGGTCGTCTCGGCCACCCCGACGCTCGCAGCCGGCGTCAACACGCCGTCGCGGCGGGTCGTCGTTCGGGACTGGCGGCGGTACTCCGGCGACGCCGGCGGGATGACGCCGCTGTCGGTGCTGGAGGTCCACCAGATGATGGGCCGGGCCGGCCGCCCTGGCCGGGACCCCTACGGCGAGGCGCTGCTGTTGGCGAACAGCCACGACGAACTCGACGAACTGCTCGACCGCTACGTCTGGGCCGACCCCGAACCCGTCGAGTCGAAACTGGCCCGCGAGCCGTCGATGCGGACCCACCTCCTAGCCACGGTCGCCTCGGGCTTTGCGAACTCCCGCGAGGGACTCCTGGAGTTCCTCGATCGGACGCTGTACGCAACCCAGTACCGCCGGGGCGGCGACGGCACGGACAACCTCGAGCGCGTCGTCGACTCGACCCTGGAGTACCTCGACGTCAACGGGTTCGTCGACGGGGTCCCCGGCGACGGCCGCCTGGAGGCCTCCTCGCTGGGCCACACCGTCTCGCGGCTCTACCTCGACCCGATGAGCGCCGCCGAGATCATCGACGGCCTCGAATCCGCCCCCGAGCCGACCGCGCTCGGGCTCTACCACCTCGTCTCCCGGACGCCGGACATGTACGAACTGTACCTCCGGTCGGGCGACCGCGAGGAGTACACGAAGCTCGCCTACGAGCGCGAACCGGCGTTCTGTGGCGACCTGCCGAGCGAGTTCGAGGAGGAGCGGTTCGAGGACTGGCTGTCGGCGCCCGGCGACATCCGCGGGAAGGTCGACACCGCCGACTGGCTTCTGGGCGCCGCCGAGTCGCTGGCCGCCGAACTCGACCTGGGGAACGTCCCGGCCATCAGGGCGGCGCGCAAGCGGGTCCAGCACGGCGTCGGCGAGGAACTCATCGACCTCGCCGGCGTCCGCGGCGTCGGCCGCAAGCGCGCCCGGCGGCTGTTCGACGCCGGCATCGAGACCCGCGCCGACCTCCGGGAGGCCGACAAACCCGTCGTCCTGGGCGCGCTCCGCGGTCGGCGGAAGACCGCCGAGAACGTCCTCGAGGCTGCCGGCCACCAGGATCCCGACATGGACGGCGTCACCCCTGACGGGACCGCCGAGCCGGCCGATCCAGACCGGACCGCCACGGCCGACGAGGGGCAGGGACAGGCCAACCTGGGTGACTTCTGATGCGGCTCGTCGAGGGCGTCGTCACGGTCGGCGGCGAGGACTTTCCCGACGTGGAGGCGTTCGTCGAGCGTCTCGAGGGCGTAGCTCGCGAGGCCTCGACTGGAGCCAAAAGCCCCACCGTCCAGGCGTTCGACGCTCGCTACGTCGTCTCGCGCCGGCACCTCGAGCGCGCCGTCGAGCTGGCAGACCGGGCCCGCGACCGCGGGGAGGCCATCGCGCGGGACCGCGGCGTCGAGATCTTGCTGTACGCCGCCGGCCGGCGACAGATCAACCGGGCCATGGAGATGGGCGTCGAGGAGGGCGAGACGCCGGCGGTGGTGCTGGTGGATGGTGGCGAAGAATCAGCGGCCGCCCGGGCGGTCGCGGACCTCCTTGAACCCGCCGAGACGCTGGGCGCGTACGACGCGGCGCGGGTCCGGTCGTTCTTCGACGTCGGGCAGGCCGAACTGGACGCCACGGACGGCGGGCTGGAGGGCCTCGTCCTCGAGCGGGTCGCGCTCTTGGTCGTTGAGCGGTGACGGGCCCCCAGCCTTATTGGGCGGTATCACCTATCTCCACGGCGACGATGAGGGACACAGAGGACACGGCAGCGGGGCCCCGGCGGTCCAACGCGGAATCGGTCGAGCGCATCCTCCGGGAGGTCGACGGCGAGATGGATGAACACGCCTACCCGGTGCGGCGCGAGGATCTGGCCGCCCACTACGGCGACACGACCGTCGAACTCCCGAACGAGACGGAGTCGCTCGGCGACGTCTTCGACCGGCTCACCGACGCCGAGTACGACACCGCCCGGGAGCCGTGCCGGACGAACCCGACCCGGATGGCGTCTACGACGGCGCGGAGGCCGTCGAGCCGGACGACCGGGAGCACTCCGAGGACGGCGACAGCAGGGCGTAGCACGGCGTCGCGTCCGGGCGGCGGATGTCGGGGTGACCGTCCGCTTGTCACGCGGCTCGCGGCTTTGCCGCTCGCTCGTTCCGCTGCTCGCGGTTCGGCGCTCCCTGAGGTCGCTGCTCGGGGCTCGCGTGTCGTCGTTCGCTCCGCTCACTGCTCGCGGGTCGCTATTGCTCCCCGCTCGCCTGTCCGAGGCGCTCCCAAAGGTCGCGCCTCGCGCCTCCCGCTCGCTCGCTCGGCGGCCTCCCTTCGGTCGGCCGACCGCCGCTCGCCCAGTCAGCGGACTCCCTCCGGTCGGCCGCCCGTCGTTGCCGCCCGTAACGTCGCCCATGCACCGGGGAGCGTCCTCGCGCCGATAAAGGACGCTAGGCCCGGCCGACACCGTGTCAGCAGATGGCATCCGTCCCCGTCAGGTGGTTCCCATCGGTATATTTTTGTCTGCGTGGCCGCGAGGTGGGTCACCAATGACCGACGACGGCCAGGAGGGCGAACGAGAGGGACTGCTGTGGACGCCGAACCTGCTGGAGAACCTCCAGAACGTCTCGGAGACGGCGACGCGCCAGCAGCAGGAGGCCCTCCAGCAGCTGTTGCTCGGTGGCGGCGGGGGAACGCCGGACCTCGGAGACATCTCCGACCAGATGGGCGCCATGAGCCAGATGGCGACGTTCAAGACCCGGATCCAGAGCGGCGGCCGGCTCTCGGTGCCGGACGCCGAGCGGGAGGCACTCGACATCCAGGAGGGCGACATCGTCCAGGCCGTCGTGGTGCCGGTCAAGCGGAACCGCGACGAGGAGTGACGGCGGTATGACCTACGGTGACCGGACGAGACCGGCGTGTCGTCGGGCGCTCGACCCGTCGCTACGCGACCCCGCCGGGGCTCCCGGCACCGATCGTTGTGGCCCGCGGCGCCGTGTCGCGGGGCGGCGCCGAGCCGGGCGCGGTCCCGGCGACCGCCGGTGAGGCCGACTGCTGGACGGCGGGACCGGGCGGGCGCAGCCGGGCCGTCGAGCCGGCGGGGGACTGCTGGAGCAGGAGCCGGATCTGGCCGAGGTAGGGGACCCGGAACTCGGCCGTCCCGATGACCCACGCCGGCTTGACCGGCGCGGACAGCCCCGTGACCTGGTCGTAGTGGTCGTTCGTGGCGTCGTTGTCGCCCTTCGTGATGAAGCCGGCGTGCGGTGCCGGGCAGTACCGGAGCGCCCGACAGCTGTCGGCGTTGCCCACGGCGTCGGGGTTCGCCCGGCCGTACCAGTTCTCGCCGTCCTCGACCCACAGCATCGCCCGGTGGATCACCGGGGTATAGCGACTCGAGCCGTCACGGTTGTACACGATGACGTCGCCCGGCCGGTTGAACTCGGCGTAGTCGAGTTCCGCGGCGCGGTCCGCGGGCACGACGCCGGTCGACTCGCCGGCGTGGCTCGGTGCCGCGTCGGGCACGAACCGGTCTTCGGACATGACGAACACGAGGTCGCCGCGCTCCATGTTCGGCTCCATGCTGCTGGACTCGACGGCGACCATCGGCGGCCAGATGCCGCTGGCGGCGAAGAGCAGCAGGCCGACCAGAAGGACCGCCCCGACGCTCGTGACGACGTCCCGGACGTACACCGCCGGGGTTTCCTCCGTGGTCCAGAACCACCGCAGCCAGCCGACCACTCCGGACGGGTCCTCGGTCCCGTCCCCTGCCTCGCTCATTGTGCGGCTTTGCGACCCGCGCCGTTTGAACGTTCTGGGTTCCGCTACCCTTTTGCCGGCCGGCGGTGACCCCCCACTGTGCCGCTCGAGGAGCCGGCGCGGCTGGCCAGGGACCTCGCCAGCCACGGCTTCACCGCCGACCGGGAGGCCATCACGCTGCTGGCCGGCGCCGAGGACCCCGAGTCCGCGCTCCGGGTGGCCGTCGAGGCCGCGTCCGAGGACGAACTGAAGCTCTCGGCGGCCGCCGTCCGGGACGCACTCGAGGCGGGGCCGCGGGGCCGCCGCGACCCGATATCGGACGGGGCGGCCACCCCCGCCGGCTCGACCGGGGACGCGGCTGGGGCCGGCCGTGGGAGCACCAGGTCGAACCCCTCCGTTTCGGGTGGAGACGGGGGTGTCAGACGCCCGTCCGACGGCGGGGGCGCTCCAGTTGAAACGGAGGGGTCCGGCGGGGCGGTGGATGGTGGCGGGCGGACCGTCGACCCGCGGTCGCTTTCGGTCGGCAATGACATGACCGGACGATCGACCGGAACCGGCGAGTACGGCGACTTCGTGGCGACGTTCCGGGACCGCTACGAGCGGCTCGCCGGGCAGCTCCGGGGGCGGGTCGCCCACCGGAACGCCGCCGCCCTCGAGGCGAGCCCCGGCGGCGGCGAAGCCGGGATGGTCGGGATGATCGCGGACATCAGTTCCACGAAGAACGGCCACTGGATCGTCGACCTCGAGGACACGACCGATATCTTCCCGTGTCTCGTGATGAAGGACAAACCCGTCGCCGGCGTCGTCGACGAACTCCTCCACGACGAGGTCGTCGCCGTCGAGGGCGCACTCTCCGAGGACGGCAAGATCCTGTTCGTCGACGACCTGCACTTCCCGAACGTCCCCCGGACCTTCGAGCCCTCGACGGCCGACCGGCCGGTGCAGGCGGCGCTCGTAAGCGACGTCCACGTCGGGAGCCAGGAGTTCATGGCTGACGCCTGGCAGCGGTTCGCCGCGTGGCTCCACACCGGGGCGGCCGAGCGCATCGAGTACCTGCTCGTCGCCGGCGACATGGTGGAGGGCGTCGGCGTCTACCCCGGCCAGGACGAGCAACTCGACATCGTCGACGTCTTCGCCCAGTACGAGGCGTTCGCGGAGTACCTCGCCGAGGTCCCCGGCGACCTGGAAATCGTGATGATCCCGGGCAACCACGACGCCGTCCGGCTGGCGGAGCCCCAGCCGGGCTTCCAGGAGGACCTCCGGGAGATCATGGCGGTCCACGACGCCCGCGTCGTCTCGAACCCCGCCGTCGTCACCATAGAGGGCGTCTCGATCCTCATGTACCACGGCGTCTCGCTGGACGAGGTCATCGCCGAACTCCCGGAGGCGAAGGCCAGCTACGACGACCCCCAGAAGGCGATGTACCAGCTGTTGAAGAAGCGCCACGTCGCCCCGCAGTTCGGCGGCCACACCCGGCTGGCGCCCGAAGACCGGGACTACCTCGTGGTCGACGAGGTCCCCGACGTCTTCCACACCGGCCACGTCCACAAGCTCGGCTGGGGGAAGTACCGGGGCGTCCTCGCCGTCAACTCCGGCTGCTGGCAGGCCCAGACGGAGTTCCAGAAGCGCGTCAACATCGACCCCGACGCCGGCTACGCGCCCGTGCTCGACCTCGAGACCCTCGAGTTGACCGTCCA
Source organism: Halobacteriales archaeon QS_1_69_70 (assembly GCA_003021005.1). Lineage (GTDB taxonomy): Archaea > Halobacteriota > Halobacteria > Halobacteriales > Haloarculaceae > Natronomonas. Next base: position 30,730 of record PXRI01000007.1, read on the forward strand.
CAAGTTCGCCTGAGCCGGAACCGGATCGGCGCCGGTCGCGGGCCTTTGTCAGTGTGGATCGCGGGCTACTGTCAGCGCCTCAACCGGGCCTTTTTGGGTGCGGACGGCGGGCAATTGTCGGCGTCGGAACCAGGCCCTGGGGTGCGCCGGAAGCGGACCATTGTCAGCGCCGGAAGCGGGCCCTGGCCTGCGCCGAAACCGCGCTTCTGTCTGTGCCGTAACCACGCCCCGGCCTGCCGTAACCACGCCCCGGCCTGCGCCGGAAGCGGGGCCTATTCGGGTATCCGACGGGCGACCGGTATAAACGGAGCGGCAAACCACGGTATGGGACGGTGTCACATCGTCAGCGTTATATAGCCGTTGTCGACTACCCGCAGCCATGGCACCGGATACGGCCGCCACGGTCCCGGAGTCCGACTGCGAGGTGATGGCGTCAGTCGAGGGTGACACCGACGGGGAGCGACTCATCATCGCGGACCTCTGTCGGGACGATGCCTGGCTCTCCATGCCCACGGACGTGACCGTCGAGACGGTCCGGTGACCGGCTGGCCGTCGCCAGGGAGAGGCCGCACACCTTTTTGACAACCCACGTCGTGGCACCCGCATGGACTACCGACGCGTGTCGGGCGGCCGGAAGTACGTCGCCCGTCTGGCGCACGGCCGGGACTGGCGCGGCCAGATCGAGGCCTTCGCCGACGCCGAGGACATCGACGCCGCGTTCTTCGTCGGCCTCGGGGCCGTCCAGGACGCCACGCTGTCGTTCTACGACCAGGACGCTCAGACGTACCAGTCCGTGGCCTTCGAGGAGCCGTTCGAGGTGACTGCCGCCGTGGGGAACATCTCCCACCCCGAGGACGGGGGCGGGAGTCCATCGAGCGATGGGACGGCCGCCGAGGAACGCGAGCGGTTCGCCCACACACACGTCACGCTCACGCGGCCGGACGGCAGCGCCATCGGCGGCCACCTCGAAGCCGCGACCACTTTCGCCGGTGAGCTGTACGTCAGGGAGTTCGAAACCCCCCTCGAGCGGGCCCACGACGAGACCACCGACCTCGACCTCTGGCCACTGTAGATGCGGGCCGACGACGAGCGGTACTTCGAGCGGCTCGAAGCGGGCCTCGAGGACGCCCTCGCGGTGGCGCGACGGGCCAGGGAGCGGGGCGGCGACCCCAGCGACGACGTCGAGATCCCGATCGCGAAGGACATGGCCGACCGCGTCGAGAACATCCTCGACATCGACGGCGTCGCCGAGCGCGTCCGCGAGCTGGAAGCCGACCCCGACCGGACCCGCGAGGAGGCCGCCCTCGCGCTGGCCGCGGACTTCGCGGAGGGCACCGTCGGCGACTACGATACCCCCGCCGGCAAGGTCGAGGGCGCCGTCCGCACCGCCGTCGCGCTCCTGACCGAGGGCGTCGTCGCCGCCCCGATCGAGGGCATCGACCGCGTGGAACTCCTGGAGAACGACGACGGCACCGAGTTCATCAACATCTACTACGCCGGGCCGATCCGGTCCGCGGGCGGGACCGCCCAGGCGCTGTCGGTACTGGTCGCCGACTACACCCGGACGCTCGTCGGCGTCGACGAGTTCAAACCCCGCCGGTCGGAGGTCGAACGGTACGCCGAGGAGCTGGCGCTGTACGGCGACGAGACCGGCCTCCAGTACGCCCCCTCGGACGTCGAGGCGAAGTTCATCGCCCGAAACCTCCCCATCATGCTCGACGGGGAGGCCACCGGCGGCGAGGCGGTCTCCGGCTTCCGGGACCTCCAGCGGGTCGACACCAACCACGCCCGCGGGGGGATGTGTCTCGTGCTCGGGGAGGGCATCGCCCAGAAGGCCCCGAAGATCCAGCGGTACACCCGCCAGCTCGAGGCGGTGCAGTGGCCGTGGCTCCAGGCCCTCATCGACGGCGACTACGGCACCTCCGACGGCGCGGGCGAGGGCGTCGACGACGCCGCGGCGGCGGCGCCGGGTGCGGATGCCGACCCCGGCGACAGGTCCGACGACTCCGGCAACTCATCCAACCACACCGACGACTCCTCCGACGGCGCCGGCAACTCATCCAACCACACCGACGACTCCTCCGACGACGCTGGCGACTCGTCCGACCACGCCGGCCACTCGTCCCACTCCTCCGAGAGCGCTCCCGACGCAGGATCGGCGACCGGCGATGGGACCGACGCCGGCGGGCCGCCCCGGCCGCCGTCCTCGAAGAAGTACCTCCGGGACCTCATCGCCGGCCGGCCGGTGCTGGGCCATCCCTCGGAACCGGGCGGGTTCCGGCTCCGGTACGGCCGCGCCCGCAACCACGGGTTCGCCACGGCGGGCGTCCACCCGGCGACGATGCACCTGGTCGACGACTTCCTCGCGCCCGGCACCCAGCTCAAGACCGAGCGGCCGGGGAAGGCCGCCGGCGTCGTCCCGGTCGACTCCATCGAGGGCCCGACCGTGAAGCTCGCGAACGGGGACGTCCGTCGGATCGACGACCCCGCCGAGGCACTGGCTATCCGTAACGGGGTCGAGGCCATCCTGGACCTGGGCGAGTACCTCGTCAACTACGGGGAGTTCGTCGAGAACAACCACCCGCTGTCGCCCGCCGCCTACGCGCCGGAGTGGTGGCGCCGCGACCTCGCGGCCGCCGGTGCCGACGTCCAGGCCCTCGCAGACTCGCCGCGGGTGGACCTCGAACACCCCGCCGCCGGGCAGGCGCTGGCCTGGACCGACGAGTACGACTCGCCGCTGCACCCCGAGTACACCTACCTCTGGCACGACCTGGACGTCGATCGGTTCGACGCCCTGGCGACGGCCGCGAGCGAGGGGTACTGGGCCGAAGCGGACGGTTCCGCCGTCGGCCAATCAGACACGGTCGCGGAGACAGACATGGACCCCGGCGATGCCGACGACCGGACGCTCCTCATGCCTCGGCGCGAACCGGTCCGTGAGGCGCTGGAGGTCCTCCTCGTCGAGCACGAGCAGCGCGAGGACACCATCACCGTCCCCGACGCCCTCCCGCTCGTCCGCTCGCTCGGCCTCACCGACGACCTCTCGAAACCCTGGTCGCTCGCGGACCTGTCCGCGAACGCCCGGACGTACGCAGAGGGCGACAACGCAATCGAGGCAGTCAACGAAGTGGCGCCTTTCGCGGTCCGGGAGCGGGCCCCGACGCGGGTCGGGTGCCGGATGGGCCGCCCCGAGAAGTCCGAGAAGCGCGACCTCTCGCCGGCGGTCCACACGCTGTTTCCCATCGGCGAGGCCGGCGGCGCCCAGCGGGACGTCGCCGCCGCCGGCAACTACGCCGAGACGATGCAGGACACGCCCGGCCTGGTCGACGTCCAGATCGCCCGGCGGCGCTGTCCGGACTGCGGAACCGCGACCCACCGGGCGCGGTGTCCGGACTGCAACGGCGTGACCGAGCCGCAGTACGTCTGCCGGAGCTGCGACGTCGACGTCGAACCGGACGGGTCCGGGGGCGCGGTCTGTCCGCGCTGCGAGCGGGAGGCCGACGCCGTCCAGCGGAAGACCGTCGACGTCGACGAGGAGTACCGGTCGGCGCTCGACGCCGTCGCCGAGCGGGCGAACGCCTTCGACGTCCTGAAGGGCGTGAAGGGGCTCACCTCGGCGGAGAAGGTCCCCGAGCCGATCGAGAAGGGCGTCCTGCGCGCAAAGCACGACGTCTCGGCGTTCAAGGACGGCACCGTCCGGTACGACATGACCGACCTCCCGGTCACGTCGGTCCGACCCCGGGAGCTGGACGTGAGCCCGGACCGGCTGCGCTCGCTCGGCTACGAGACCGACGTCCACGGCGACCCGCTCGCCCACGCCGACCAGCTCGTCGAGCTCCGCGTCCAGGACGTCGTGCTCTCGGAGGGCGCCGCCGAGCACGTGATGCGGACCGCCGACTTCGTCGACGACCTCCTCACGCAGTACTACGGGCTGGAGCCGTACTACGAGGCCGACGAGTGCGACGACCTCGTCGGCGAACTCGTCTTCGGGATGGCGCCGCACACCTCCGCCGCCGTCGTCGGGCGGGTGATCGGTTATACGTCCGCGTCCGTGGGCTACGCGCATCCGTACTTCCACGCCGCGAAGCGTCGCAACTGCTTCCACCCGCAGACGAAGCTGTGGTTCGTGGACGAGGACGGAGCCACCCGCCACGAGGATATCGAGTCGTTCGTCGAGGAACGACTCGGCGAAGGGACGGTGGAGCGAGACGACTTCGGAACGCTCGTCGCACAGCTCGACGACGCCGAACCCGTTCCCCGCGTACCGTCGATGTCTGACGACGGCTCCCAGTCACTCCAGTCGGTCGATGCAGTGAGCAAACACCCCGCTCCGGACCACATGGTCCGAATCACGACCGGGTCGGGTCGGGAACTCACCGTCACCCCCGACCACGGAGTTCACGTCTACGACGCGGAACTCGGTCGAATCGTCTCGGCCGAGGCCCGCGAACTGGACACCACCTGTCGGCTCGTCACGCCGCGAGACCTCGACAGCGTCACCTGCGTCGAACCCGAACGCCAGTTTGATCTCCTCGCTGCGTTCATCGACGAGCCGAGCATCGACCTCGACCGTCTGATGGTGAAGGGCCTCGACAAGGATGGACTCTACGAGCTGTTCACCGACCGTCTCGCGGCCGACTGGGACGGACAGTTCTATCCACTTCGGAGCACCGCCGCACACCTCGGCCTCACGAAGAAGCGGCTCAGCAACTACCTCTATCGGGAGAGTATCCCGCTCGGAATCCTGGCGGAGTTCTTCGACACGTCCGAGGCCCTTCTCGAGTTCGTCCCCGACAACGTCCGGTTGGGGATGAAGCGGGATGGAGCCGAAATCGATCGGACCATCGAACTCGACGAGCGGGTCGCAACGCTTTTCGGCTACTACGCGGCCGATGGGTTCGCCAGGTCCCAGGAAACATCAAAAGGGACGATCCACCAGACGACTATCTGTGGGACCGAAGCCGAATCCCGCGAGTTCTTCCTGGACGTGCTCCGCGAGGAGTTCGGCGTCGACCCCTACGAGGAGAACGACGCGAAGGTGACGGTGTCCGGGCGATGTCTCCGGACCTTCCTCGACCAGGTTCTGGATGCCGGAACCGCCGCCCATACGAAACGAGTCCCCCAGCCGATCTTCGCCGCGCCCGACCACATCATCGGTGCGTACCTCAGCGGGTACTTCAGCGGCGACGGCACTGCCGACGCCCAGACAGCCCGCGTGGTTGCCACCACGGTGAGTCGCGAACTCAAATCGGACGTACTCGGGCTCCTCACACGACTCGGTATCAGCGCCCAGGTGAACCATCGTCCGCAGGTCCCACTCCGCGAGCAGTTCCCCGAGTTCTACGATGTGGACGACGACTCCCTGTCCCGACGAGGATACGTGATAACCGTCTCGCGAGACGACGCCGTCCGCTTCGCGGACGTGTCCGGGTTCCATCTCTCGCGAAAGGACCGAACGCTGAACGAACAGGTCACCGACGTTCGCCCCGCCGATAGGACGGCGTACTGCTACGATGGGGGGACCGACGACTACCTGCTCGACCCCGTCTCGGAGGTCGAATACGTCGCATCTGACGTAGACCACGTGTACTGTCTCACGGTCGAGGAGACCCACTCGGTCATCGCGGACGACCTGTCCGCTCGCCAGTGCGACGGCGACGAGGACTGCGTCATGCTCCTTCTGGACGGCCTGCTAAACTTCTCGAAGACGTTCCTGCCGGACCGTCGGGGCGGTCGAATGGACGCACCCCTCGTCATGTCCTCGCGGATCGACCCGGCGGAGATCGACGACGAGGCGCACAACGTGGACATCGAGACGGCGTATCCCCGGGCGTTCTACGAGGCGACCCGGGAGATGGCCGACCCGGAGGAGGTGGCGGACCTCGTCCGGCTCGGCGAGGACACGGTCGGGACCGACGGGCAGTACCGCGGCTTCCGGCACACCCACGACACCGGCGACATCGCGCTCGGCCCGGACCTGTCGGCGTACAAGACGCTGGGCAGCATGATGGAGAAGATGGACGCCCAGCTCGAGCTGTCGCGGAAGCTCCGGTCGGTCGACGAGGGACTGCGGGGAGACCTACCGGCGGATGCCGCTGTCCGGCGACTGCCGGGTTTGCGGCGGCGACGTGAACCTCACGGTCCACGAGGGCTCCGTGAACAAGTACATGGACACCGCGCTGCGGGTCGCCGAGGAGTACGACTGCCGGGAGTACACGAAACAGCGGCTCAAGATCCTGGATCGCTCGCTGGAGTCCATCTTCGAGGACGACACGAACAAACAGAGCGGGATCGCGGACTTCATGTAGCGGTCACCCAAGTCGGTACGGTCCGGGGACGTCGGCAGGGTCGTTCGACGTGGCCACGGGGCGAGCACGTCGGTAACGCCGCTCGGAGGCCCGTCGTCAGAACCGCTCGTCGATCTCGGCGGTCGTCTCACGGATGACCCGGCGCTCGGCCAGCCGCATCGAGCGCAGGGCCTCCTCGGTGTACTCCACCTCGATCTCCGGCAGCCGGCCCACCAGCAATCCGCCACCGAGCACCTCGCCCGGGTCGATGGCGGTCGTCATCCGGAACGCGCCGTGGTGGGCGTCCATGGGGTCGGTGAAGGCGAAGTGGTCCTCGACGAGATCGGTCATCTCGCCGCGGTCGTAGGCCGTCCCGGCGGCCTGCCAGAAGTCCGCTTCCGGCGCCTCGACGAGGGGTCTGACGGCCGCGGCGAGGTTGCGCTGGCGGTCGAGGAGCCGCTCCGTGACCGCCTCGCGGCGGTCGGGTGCCAGGTCGGGGCGGAGGTTGGCGGCGTAGACGTCGGACGCGAGGATGGCGTCGCGATGGGCGTCGATGGCGTCGTCGGCCGCGACGGCGTCCAACAGGACGTCGAACTGGTCGAGTATCTGTTCCCGGTAGGCGGCGAGTTCCGGGGCGACGACGTGCCGGCGGACCGCCTCGGAGTCCTCCAGCAGGCGGTCGAGCACCGTGCCGCCCGGGCCGCCCCCGCCGGCCCGGAGGGCGTTGGCGACGCTGAACTCGGCTTCCGTGTAGGCCAGCGCGTCGTCGACGAAGTCCTCGAACCCGCTCCGGGCTGCCTGCCGCGTCACGGACGGTCCTTCGGGTCCGGTCGGTGATGTAGCTGACGGCGGCGACCGGGCGGGGGCGCCGGGTGGCCGGCGCGTGGCGGGCGGTTTCAGTCGTCGGGGCCGTCCCACCGGACGATGGTCTTCGTCTGCCCACCGTCCTCGGCCTCCCAGACCACGCGGAGCGTCTGGTCGGCGTCCACCGCGACGTCGATGCTGTCGCCGGTCGAGACCGTGGAGGCGCTGGCGTCGCAGTCCTGCCACTCGGCTTCACCCGCGTCCGTGATGAATAACAGCTGGTCCCCGTCGATGGCCTCGCCGGACTCATGGGCGACGGTCAGCGTGCCGGCGTCGCCGTCATCGGTCAGGGCCCCGTTGCACTCCCCGTCGTCAGTCGTGTCGGCATCGTACTCGAACCCGAACGACGTCTGCGGCGTCGACTGCCCGAACCGGTCGGTAAAGCCCACTGCGACCGTCCCGACGATCGCCGCGAGGATGACCGTGATGCCGACCATGAGGACGACGCCGACGACCGGCGGGACGGCGCGGTCGTCGCCGACGAACGGGGGTAGCTCCATCGGTGACTCTCGCGGGCCGGTATGGGTGTGGTACGTATAAACGTGCGGTGATTGACAGGTGCCTGGCGGTCCCCCGGCGCGTCGGTGGTCCCCGAACGGCGCCGGGGGTGTTCCCCCGACTGCTCCACCTGGTATCGAGGTGAGCGTGCGGTGCCCTACGGGGCGGTCCTCGACCGTGAAGTCCTCGACCCGCAGGCGTGTGGGTCGCTCGCCGATGGAGTTTTGCCGAACGGTGGCGACACCCCGGCGTAGATGGAGCTGGAGGAGCTGGAGGCCGTCCCCGGCGTCGGCGGGAAGACCGCAGAGCGGCTGGCCGAGCTGGAGGATCCCGAGGGCGCGCTCGCCGCGGGCGATGTCGCCGCCCTCTCGCGGGCGCCGGACGTCAGCGAGGCCCGCGCGGCCCGGATCGCCCGGGCCGCCATCCGGCACCGCCACGACGACGACGGCGAGTTCCTCGCGACCGAGCGCGCCGCGGAGATCCACGACGCCGCCCTCGAATTGCTCGCCGCGCGGGCGGTGACCGACTACGCCGAAAAGCGGCTCCAGACGTTCTACCCCAGCGCCGCCGCCTCCCGGATCGAGGAGGCACAGTCGTTCGCCCGCGGCGCCGTCGAGCGGACGGCGACCGACGCGGTCCTGGCGGCACTCGAAGACGTCGCGCCGCTGTCGCCGCCGCCGGACGTCCGGGTCCGTGACCGCTGTGTCGCGACCGGCGACGCCGAAACCTACGCCGCCGCCCAGGAGGCCGTCCCGGAACTCAGCGTCGAACTGGTCGAGGACGCCCGCGCCGTCGCCGACCTCGCCCGCGGCTACGCGACGGTCGTAGTCCTGGACGACTCCTTCGGCGGCATCGACGTCGCCGGCGACGTCCGCGTCGACCCGGGCGCGCTCGAGGACCCCGCCGCGCTGGTACCCGAACGGACGCTCTCGTTCTTCGCGCGGAACCGCGACCGGATCCGCGCCGCCGCCGACGTCCACCGCGCCGCCGACCTGCCGGCGCCCTGCGACCTGGACACACTCGACGACGCCCTCGCACGGCTGGCCGAGGACGGCACCGTCGCCGACGACGGGGCGCTGGACGCGCTCGACGACGCCATCGACGACCTGGACGCCGCCGTCTCGCTCGCCGAGAGCGTCGCCGAGGACCACCTGCGGGAGGTCCTCGAGCGGCGGGACGTCACCATCGAGGGCGCGGACCTCCTCTCGCTCGTCGAACGCGGCGCCGGCGTCGACTCGCTGCTCCAGCGTGAACTCGCCGACGAGTACGCGACAGCGGTCGAGGCGGCCCGCGAGCACCTCCTCGACGCACTCGGCCTGGCCGACCACGCGGACCACGGCCTCGACGACCACGCCCCCATCGCCCGGCAGGCCTTCGACGAGACGCCCTCCTACCCCGTCGAGCACGACGAGCAGGCGGTCGAGCGCCTCCGCGAGGCCCTCACCGCCGACCGGGACCGCCGCGCCACCCGGCTCAAGCGCGAGCTCGCCGACGAGTTGCGGGCGATGCGGGCGCCGGCGCGGACGCTCGTCGAGGCGGCGCTCGAACTCGACGTGGAACTCGCCGTCTCGCGGTTCGCCCGCGAGTTCGACTGCACCTTCCCGACCTTCGAGGGTCGCGGCGTCGCCGTCGAGGGCGGCCGCTCGCCTCTGCTCGAGGTCCCAATCGAGGACGTCGAGCCGGTCGACTACGCGGTCGCCGGCACCGCCCTCCTGTCCGGCGTCAACAGCGGCGGGAAGACCTCTACGCTTGACCTCCTCGCGCTGGTCGTCGTCCTCGCCCAGATGGGCCTCCCCGTTCCGGCCGACGACGTCCGCGTAGAGCGCTTCGAGGCGCTGCACTACCAGGCGAAGACCCAGGGGACGCTCTCGGCCGGTGCCTTCGAGACCACCCTCCGGGAGTTCGGATCGCTCGTCGCCGGCGACCGGCGCCGGCTCGTCCTCGTGGACGAACTCGAGTCCATCACCGAGCCCGGCGCGAGCGCGGTCATCATCGCCGGCATCCTCGAACAGCTCGCCGACAGCGACGCGACGGCGGTGTTCGTCTCCCACCTCGCCGGCGAGATCCGGGCGGCCGCCAACACGGACGTTACGGTCGACGGCATCGAGGCGCTCGGCCTCGAGGACGGCGAGCTCCTGGTGGACCGCTCGCCGGTGAAGGACCACCTCGCCCGGTCGACGCCGGAGCTCATCGTCGAGAAACTCGCCGCGGAGGACGGCCA
>PXRI01000007.1:40734-70146 GCA_003021005.1 Halobacteriales archaeon QS_1_69_70
CCCGCCGAAGCGTGGTGAAAGTGAAATGGTCGACGACGACATGCTCTCGTGGGACGAGTCCGTGTTCCGCGACGAGCACGTCTTCGAACTCGACTACCTGCCGGAGGCGTTCCTCCACCGGGACGAGCAGATGGAGACGCTGAAGTACGCGCTCCGCCCGGCGGTCCGCGGCTCCCGACCGCTGAACGTGATGGCCCGCGGGCCGCCGGGGACGGGCAAGACCACGGCGGTCCACAAGCTCTTCGACGAGTTGACGAGCGTCAGCGACGTCCAGGTCGTCCGCGTCAACTGCCAGGTCGACTCGACCCGCTATGCGGTCTTCTCCCGGCTGTTCGAGGGCCTCTTCGAGTACGAGCCGCCGACCTCCGGGATCAGCTTCAAGAAGCTGTTCGGTCAGATCACCGACCACCTCGTCGAGGAAGAGGAGGTCCTCGTCGTCGCGCTCGACGACGTCAACTACCTCTGCTACGAGGACGAAGCCTCCGATACCCTCTACTCGCTGTTGCGCGCCCACGAGGCCCACAGCGGCGCGAAGATCGGCGTGATCGTCGTCTCCTCGGACCTCGACCTCGACGTCGTGGAGGCGCTCGACGGCCGCGTCCAGTCCGTCTTCCGGCCCGAGGAGGTGTACTTCCCCGCCTACGGCGAGCGCGAGGTCGTCGACATCCTCGGAGAGCGCGTCGACCGCGGCTTCCGCGAGGGCGCCGTCGGCCCGCCGGTCTTAGACCGGGTCGCCGCCCACACCGTCGACAGCGGCGGGGACCTCCGCGTCGGCATCGACCTCCTGCGGCGTGCCGGCCTCAACGCCGAGATGCGTGCGAGCGCCGAGGTGAGCCTCGAGGACGTCGACGAGGCCTACGAGCAGGCCAAGTACGTTCACCTCTCGCGGCACCTCCGCGGCCTGTCTGACTCCGAGACCGCACTGGTCCGCGTGCTTGCCGAACACGACGGCGATCGCGCCGGCGACGTCTACGAGGTCTTCGCCGCCGAGACCGACCTCGGCTACACCCGCTACTCCGAGATCATCAACAAGCTCGAACAGCTCGGGCTCATCGATGCGGAGTACACCGACGTCGACGGCCGCGGCCGGTCCCGCGCCCTCTCGCTGTCCTACGACGCCGAGGCCGTCCTGGATCGTCTCGAGAATTGACGGGCGCGGGCGCCGGGCGGGGGCGGAGTTGTGGTTCATGGGTCGGCGAGCCGGGGCACCTGGCGCCATCGTCGGGGTCCGTTCGACCCGAAACAGAGGGGATTACACGAGTGGCGCTGCCGTCCGTGTTGTTCTTCACATCACAACTTTCTCCGAGCAGGAGGCTCACCGGGCCCGGAACCGGGTGAAACGTTCCGAATCGACCCCTGTTTCGACTGGAGCCCGAGCCGGGTGGTGCCGGTCGGGTGAGGGACGGAACGGCCGGGGACGAGACGTCGACCCCCGAGCGATAAGCGAACGGGGTCGAGAGGACCGTCGACGGTCACTGCTCTTCGCGGTTCCGAGTGACCGTATCCGGATCGGTGCTCGTGTTCACGTCGAGATGACCGCCGACACTCACCGGTCGTCGAAGTCGCTGCCAATCCACTGGTCGGGGACCTGGATGACGTAGCGCCCGTTTTCCTGGAGCGCGATGATGTACTCCTCGCGTTCGTACAGCTCCATGAGGTTGAGTTCGTACTCGCCGGGCTCGACTATCTTGATGGACTCGAACTGGTCGTTGAGCTGCTCGCGGAGTTCCGTCAGGTCCGGGTCCTCGTCGTCGGGATCGCTAACGACCTGGTCGCCCTCGCCCGCCGGCGGCCGGTCGCTCCGCCCGTCCGCCGCCCCGTCGGAGCCGGCCCCGGTGTCGCCCGTCCACCCGGAGCCGGAAGGTCCGGACTCGGCTGGTTCGGAGCCGGCAGGTCCGGTCCGCGGCTCGCCCACGTCGCGGACGTCCTCCCGGCTCGCGAGACCGGTGCGGGCACTCGCCTGGGCGTCGTCCTCGTCGACACCCGCGTCGTCGCGCCGGGCGTCGGCATCGATGATCTCGCCGTCGTCGGTTGCGGGCTCGGCCGCGGTTGCTCCGCTGGCCTCGCTCGGCCAGGTGGCGTTCGGGTCGGGCTCCCCGGAGGGGGAGACGAAGTCGCGGACGCGCGTGGTTGCACGCCCCACGGTCCCGGCGACGGCGCCGTCGTCACGGTCGGGGAGTTCGTCGCCGTCCGGGCCGGACGGGTCGGGGTCATCCGGGTCGGACCCGGTGTCGTCGACGTCCGGGTCGGGCGGGTCTGGGTCGTTGGGGAGGTCGGCTCCCTTCGGGCGGAACTGGAACGTGTTGCCCCCACATTCGGGACAGCCCGAGAGCATCTCCTTGGAGCCGTCCTCGAAGACCTCGCCGCAGCCGGTGCACTGGTGGGGCATCGTGGGGCTACTGGCGGGTGACTAGTGTGCTTATGAGCGTCTCGTCCTTGTGGAGCGTCTCGATGCGGTCGGCGGGGCCGATGACGGTGAGCGTGTTCGGCTCGTCGTTGCCCATCAGCCGGCCGAGAAAGCCGTTGTCGCCGCCGGAGCCGCCCGGGTAGGACTCGATCTCGATGCCCGTGAAGCCGTCGCCGTCCGGGTTGATCTCGGTCATCGTCCGCTCGATGAGCTTCGACTCCTCCTCGGGCTGGAGGCCGGACTCGAGGATGACGATGTTGTCGTCGTGGACGCCGTCGAGGATGAGCCGGATCTTCTCCATCGTCCGCAGGCCATCCATCCGGTCCGCACTGATCATGTCGATCTGGATGCCCTCGGTCGGGGTCTCGCCGCCGTCGTCGGTGGTCACCTCGGCCATGGTATCACCCGAAGTACTCCGCGATCTTGTCGTACACTTCGTCCATGTTGTCGCCCTCGAGGGCGGACAGCGGCACGGTCTCGTGCTGCGGGAAGGCGTTGCTGACGCGCTGGACGCTGGCCTCGTCCAGGTCGATCTTGTTCGCGAAGATCAACACGGGGAGATCCTGGCTCTCGATGATGCCGACGAGCATCGTGTTGACCTGGGTGAAGGGGTCCTCGGTCGCGTCGAGCACGTAGATGACGCCGTCGACGTCCTCGCGGAGCCAGTGCATCGCCTCGGCGACCCCCTCGGTCGCCTCGCGCGACCGTCGCACGGCGTCTTCCTTCTCGATATCGTGTTCGAGGAACTCCTTGTAATCGACCTTCGTCGTCACGCCCGGCGTGTCGACGACGTCGATGGTGACGGACTTGCCGTTGCGCTTGATCTCGACGTTCTCCTTCCGGCGTGCACGCCGCGTCTCGTGGGGGACGTGGCTCTCCGGGCCCACGGCGTCGCCGGTCCAGTCCCGGGCGATGCGGTTGGCGAGCGTCGTCTTGCCGGCGTTGGGCGGGCCGTAGATGCCGATCCGCTTCGGCTCGCCACCGGTGAACAGACTCGACGTCGCTCGCGAGATGCTCGATCTGAGGTCGGTCAGTATTCCCATCTACATCCTCCCACGACCCCGATTTCGTGTCGAAACCGAGGGCGCGTCTGGACGTACAACCCGACCCCACTCACTTAAGTGTCCGTCAGACATATATAAACATTCAGACACGAGATCAATGTTGGGTTCCGTCCCGACGGCTCACTCGGTGGCTCACCTCGCCGGCGGAGCGGATGGCCGTTTCGATAGGAGCGAGAATGAGACGACGTCTGAGTAAATCATCTTGGCCGGATCCGTGGCCACCATCCCGGCACCCCACCGTTTCATCTGGAACGTGGACCGATGGCGGACCGCGAGGTGCATAATTCTGATCTAGAGCGGATGCCAACCAAAAAGTACGCCCTTTATGCACTTTTCTTCTCCAATACGGATCTGGTTTCCAGGTAGTCTACTTAAGTCTTGTCCTCGCTATCAGGTCGCTGTCACCGTGTCCCTACCCGTACTCACAGTTCCACCCGAAATCACGGGGTAGGGGGCGGTCAGTTTTATCGATCGATCTCGAAATCACGCCCACCCTCAGTTTCCATTCGAGTTTGGCGTGACTTTGGAGTGGATGACGTGGCGCTATCGAGCTCTCTGCCAGCAAGGACTCAGCCGGTGCCGTCGGCCTATCCGTCCCAGGCGTGAGCCGCATGGAGTCTCACACATTCGATTGGGTCCAGGGATTCGGGCGTAAACCGCCGGCAACCATCGGTATCTAATGGAGGACGGCCGACCGTGAATCATCGATGACCAGTGTAACGAAGTCCGCTCGGCGACGAACGTGATGGGAGTACACACCGCAGGCCCCTCAGGGACGGTACAGATTGTCCGGATCACGCCGGGGCGGACCGCGATGGCGTCGATGGCGTGACGACCGCTCGGGGACCGGAACGTTTAATACGGTGATGCACCATCGGTTCCTCTGCATCAAGTGGACCACCGCAGATCCGCTGCCCCGCCGCATCTGGTCTGAACGGGCAGAATTCGACGGTTTCACTCATCGCGCGGTAGGATTCCACCTGAAACGGAGGGGCACGCAATCGAATGACGAACGGAAAATCCAACGAGACACGGTCTGAGGGCCGGGATTCAGGCGCGCCCGGCGATACCGCCGGGCGCGCGCCGGCAGAGGAACGACGGGAGGCCGGCGACGCGGCGGCAGGGGTGTCGTCGGATAGCGAGTCCGACGGTTCGTCGCAATCGGGCGGTTCTCCAGGTGAAACGAAGGGGTCCTCCCGCGAGCGTTCCGGGGCCTCAGCGGCCATAACCGGCGACGACGTGCCGGCGAGCGGCCCGACGAACTCCCGGGAGGCCTCCGGCTCGAGCGGGTCGGAGCGACGCGTCGACGGGTTCTCGGGCGACGTCGCCATGGACGACCTCGAGCTGGAGGGCGAATCCGGCGAGGCGCCCGATGAGGCCTCTCGCGGGCTGTTCGACGACCTGCTGGAGGGCGAACCGATCTTCGAGAACAAGGAAGTGCTCCGCCCCTCCTACACCCCCCAGCAGTTGCCACACCGGGAGGAGCAGATCAACAAGATGGCGACCGTCCTCGTCAGCGCCCTCCGGGGCGACACCCCGTCGAACATACTGATCTACGGCAAGACCGGCACCGGGAAGACGGCGAGTGCACAGTTCGTCAGCGAGGAACTCGAGACGACCTCCCAGAAGTACGAGGTCCCTTGCGAGGTCGAGTACATCAACTGCGAGGTCACGGATACCCAGTACCGGGTCCTCGCCCAGCTCTCGAACAAGTTCATCGAAAAGAACGAGACCCACATCGAGGCCCGCCTGGAGGACCTCCGGGCGCTGGGCGAGGACGCCCACGACAGCCCCGGGGCGCTCGAGGACGCCGGCTACGACGACCTGGTTGCCGTCGAGGACGAGATCGAGCGCCTGGAGGCAGACCTGGAGGCGTTCGACCAGGTCCCGATGACCGGCTGGCCGACCGACCGCGTCTACCAGACGTTCTTCGACGCGGTCGACTACCACGAGCGCGTGGTCGTGATCATGCTCGACGAGATCGACAAACTCGTCGAGAAGTCCGGCGACGACACGCTGTACAACCTCTCGCGGATGAACTCCGACCTCCAGAACTCCCGCGTGTCGATCATGGGGATCTCGAACGACCTGAAGTTCACCGACTTCCTCGACCCCCGCGTTAAGTCCAGCCTCGGCGAGGAGGAGATCGTGTTCCCGCCGTACGACGCCACCCAGCTGCGGGACATCCTCAACCACCGCTCGGACGTCGCGTTCAAATCCGGCGTCCTCACGGATGAGGTGATCCCGCTGTGTGCGGCCTTCGCCGCCCAGGAGCACGGCGACGCCCGCCGGGCGCTGGACCTGCTGCGAACCGCCGGCGAACTCGCCGAGCGGGACCGTACCGAGACCGTCGACGAGGACCACGTCCGCAACGCCCAGGAGAAGATCGAGCTGGACCGCGTCATCGAGGTGGTCCGGACCCTCCCGACCCAGTCGAAGCTCGTCCTCTATGCGACCATCCTCCTGGAGAAACACGACGTCCACACCATCAACACCGGCGAGGTGTTCAACGTCTACAAGCGGCTCTGCGAGGAGATCGACGCCGACGTCCTCACCCAGCGCCGCGTCACCGACCTCATCTCCGAACTCGACATGCTCGGCATCGTCAACGCCGTCGTCGTCTCGAAGGGCCGCTACGGCCGGACCAAGGAGATCAGCCTCTCGGTGCCGCTCGACGAGACGGAGGCGGTGCTTTTGTCGGACTCCCGCGTCGGCGAGGTCGAGGACGCCCAGCCGTTCGTCCAGGCCAGGTTCGACGGCTCCTGACGGACCGCCCGAAGCTGTCGCTTGTCAGTTCTCGCCGTCCGGAACGACGGCTTCCGCCTCGATCTCGACGACGTACTCCGGTCCGAGCAACCCCGAGACCTCGACCATCGTGGATGCGGGTCGGACGTCCCCGAAGAACTCGCGGTGGACCTCGCCGATGGTCTCCCAGTCGTCGGCGTCGGTGACGTACAGCCGTGTCCGGACCACGTGCTCGCGCGCGCCGCCGGCGGCATCGATGGCATCTACGACGGTCTCGAGCGCGCGCCGCGTCTGGGCTGCGGGGTCGCCCGGCGCGACCGGGTCGCCGTCCTCGTCGGTTGCTGTCGTCCCGGACACGAGGATGCGGTCGTCGACGCGGACGGCCCGGGAGTAGCCCACCTGGACCGAGGCGGGGCAGTTGAACCCTTTAACCACCCGCGCGACGAAGACCGCTCCATGAGTCGGGCCACCGCCATCGTCGTCGCGACGCTCGCCGCATCGCTCCTCGTAAGCGTACTGCTTCTCGGCGCGGTCGTGCTGTAACTGTTCGACGGCCGTGCGCTGACGGGGTCCGATCCCATGGAGTCGGCCCCCGGCGTTCGCGGCACCGGACGCCGACACCGACCCGACTGCGCCGCCGCGGCTCTCGCCGTTCGATGGGTCGAGGTGGGGTACGGCGACCTTTCGTCGCGCGTTCTGGCCCCGGTCCAATGGACCCGCGTTCTCGGAGCTCTCGGCGATGCTGGCGGTGCTCGGCGTCGGTGTCGAGCCGATAGGAACATTCATGAAATTAGGGGGCCTACGTCACTCGGAGTGTCACAACCGACGGACCTGGCGATCGCGCAGTCGCGCCTGGAACGACTCCACGAGGCTACGAGCCGACTGCACGCCTGTACGACGCGGGCCGAGGCCTACGACGTGGTCATCGGGACGGGCGTCGACGTGCTCGGGTTCGACTGGTGTTGTCTCGCCGAGGCCGCCGACGACATGTTCGAACTGGTCGCCGTCTCGGACGGCGCCCCGGTCACGGTGGGCGAGCGACACCTCGGTACGGACGAAGGGCTGGCCGGGGAAGCCTACCAAACCGGCACGCCGGTCCGGGCCGACGACGCCCGGACGGACGACGCGGCGGAACCCGTCGATGATGCCATCACCTCCGTGCTGTCCGTCCCCATCGAGGACTGGGGCGTCTTCCAGTGTTTGACCGCCGAGCGGGATGCGTTCGACGATGCCGATCTCCAGGTCGTCGAGTTGCTGTTGACTCACGCCGCGGAGGCGTTCCGGCGCATCGACAAGGAGACGGAACTCCGCCGGCAGAACGAGCGGCTCGACGAGTTTACGAGCGTCGTGTCCCACGACCTCCGCAGCCCGCTGTCCGTCGCCCGCGGCCGCCTCGAACTCTACCGCGAGTCCGGCGACGAGGAAGACCTCGCGGCCGCCGAGGCGGCGATCGACCGGATCGAGACGCGGCTCGAGGCACTGCTGTCGCTCGCCAGGCAAGGCCGAACCGTCGGCGACCGCTCCGAAGTCGCGGTCGCGGACGCCGCCGAGGCGGCCTGGGAGAACGTCGACGCCCACGCCCCGATCTCGATCGACGCCGGATCGACCGTCCGGGCCGACCGCACGCGGCTCGTCCAGTTACTGGAGAACCTCTTCCGGAACGCCGTCGAGCATGGCTCGACGAGCCCTGGTTCGCAAGCTCACCAGGACGCCGTGGAACATGGTTCCACGAGCCCCGGCTCGCAAGCTCACCAGGACGCCCAGGAAGAGGGTTCGACGAGAACGGAGGTCGAGGCCGACGACGCCGCGGAGCACGGCTCTATGGACCATAGCACCCCGACTCGGCAGGACGCGGGCGGTCACGACTCGTCGGCCGTCAGTATCACGGTCGGCGACACCGACGAGGGGTTCTACGTCGCCGACGACGGGCCCGGAATCCCGCCGGGCGACCGCGAGGACGTCTTCGAACTCGGCCACACGACGCGCGAGGACGGGACCGGCTTCGGGCTCGCTATCGTCCAGACCATCGCCGAAGCCCACGGTTGGACCGTCACCGCCGGCGAGAGCGCCGCCGGCGGCGCGCGGTTCGAGGTCCGCACCGCCTGACCGCCCTGCCGATGTCACGCCCGGTCCGGGGCGGCCGGACGCTCACGTGTACGCCTGCAACCCCGTGAGGTCCTCGCCGAGGACGAGCGTGTGGATGTCGTGGGTGCCCTCGTAGGTGTAGACCGTCTCCATGTTCGTCATGTGCCGCATCGGGGAGTAGTCGGCGGTGATGCCGTTGCCGCCGAGCATCTCGCGGGCGACCCTCGATTGGTCTCTGGCCATCCGGACGTTGTTCCGCTTGGCCATCGAGACGTGCTGGGGCCGCATGTCGCCCCGCTCCTTGAGGTCGGTCAGCCGGTAGGCGAGCAGTTGCGCGAGCGTGATCTGGGTCGCCATCTCGGCGAGCTTGTCCTGCTGGAGCTGGAACCGGGCGATCGGGCCGCCGAACTGCTCGCGGTCGGTGGCGTACCGGCGGGCGGTCTCGAAGCAGTCACGGGCCGCGCCGACGGCGCCCCAGGCGATGCCGAACCGCGCCTGCGTGAGACAGGACAGCGGCCCCTTCATCCCCCGGACGTCCGGCAGGACCGCCGACGCGTCGACCCGGGCGTCGTCGAGGTGGAGTTCGCCCGTGATCGATGCCCGCAGCGAGAGCTTCTCCTCGATGGGGTTCGTCGAGACGCCTGCCGCCTCGGGCTCGACGAGAAAGCCCCGGACGGTGTCCTCGTCGCGGCGGTCCTTCGCCCACACCAGCGCGACGTCGGCGATGGGCGCGTTCGTGATCCAGGTCTTCGACCCGTTCAGCACGTAGCCGTCGCCGTCCGGCTCGGCGGCCGTCTCCATGCCGGCGGGGTTCGACCCGTGCTCGGGTTCGGTCAGCCCGAAGCAGCCGACCGCCTCGCCGTCGGCTAATGCGGGGACCCAGCGCTCCTTTTGGGCGTCGCTGCCGTAGGCGTGGATCGGGTACATGACGAGGGCGCCCTGGACCGAGGCCATAGAGCGGAACCCGGAGTCGCCCGCCTCCAGTTCCTGCATCAACAGGCCGTAGGCGCGCTCCGAGAGGTCGGGGAGCCCGTAGCCGTCCAGGTTCGGCGCGTAGAAGCCCAGCTCGCCCATCTCGGGGATGAGGTCGGTGGGGAACGTGCCGTCGATCCAGTGGTCGCCGACGTCGGGCTCGACCCGCTCGGCGACGAACTCCCGCGCGGTGTCCCGCACCATCCGTTCCGCCTCGTCGAGGTCGGCCGCGAGGTCGAGGTAGTCGAGCATATGCTGAGTTGGGCAAGTACGGGGAAAAACACTCGCCTGATGGAGACTGGACGCCGTCCCGACGCGGCTCAGTGTGTTCTAAGGTGTCGGATCCCGCTGTCGTGGGCGAGAACGCGGTGTGACACCACAGCCGGTGATGATACTATTTGACATTGTCTGTCGACACTCTGGACCGAATACAGCGGTCTGACGGCCACGAAGAATGGGGTACGAAACGAGGCCGATCACGGCCGGCCGAGGAAGAGCGCGAGGTGTCTGACGGCAATCCGGTCCTCGATGCCGCCGGCCAGCGCACCCGTGAGCACGCCGATGGTGCTGATGAACGCCGCGATCCGCAGCAGGTCGACACCCCCGACGGAGGGGTCCTCGAGGCTCGGCCAGTTCGTCATCAGGTTCGGCGGGAACACGACGAGTTCGATCAGGAGGATGATGGACCCGACGAGAACGAACACGCCAACCATTGCCAGGAGGATGATGAGAAACACCGTCACGTTCACCAGGGCCATGTGTTCGGTGATCACCCGCGTCCGTTCGCGGGGGACCGTGAGCTTTTGGGTGAACGTGAAATGGACTGTTGCCGCGATGATGCTCAGCGTCGCGAACAGCGCGGCCGTTCCATTGGTTAGGTTCAGTCCGACGTCCCAGGTTTCGGCGCTGAACACGAGGATGAGGGTGGGCGTCACGGCCGCCGTCAGGAGTTTCGGGAGTGACAGCGGGAGCAACGGTGCGCGGCTGTGAACGAGTGCCGCGAGGACCTTGGATGGGTTACGAACGAGACTCAGGACGTGGAACCCGAGGCGCCGCACCCGTCCTCGCGAGGAAGCGTCCTCGGGGACGCGAGTTGCACCGTGACGGAGATGTCCCCGGACGCCCGCATCGAATGACGGGACCGTTCTCCTCGTCCGATCGAACGCGAACGGTTCCATGATTCCGCCGCCGTCACTGTGACTGGCACCGAGGACGTGCCCGATCAGGTGGAGCAGAAGCGTCGCTGCGTTCCAGCGCACGGCCTCGGTCTCGAGTGACCGGAGTCTGTCGCGGCCGGGTGGAGCCAGTAACCACCGGGTCGAGACGATGACCACGCGGCTGATCGGCGATGCCAGTCCCGGGACCCGCTTCTCGAGGCGCGAGGTCAAGGGCACATCGGTGACGACGACCACGAGGTCGTACGGGCCCTCGACCATCCGGAGCGCGGCCTCGTCGAGAAATTCGGACGGCCGTCGTGAGGCGCCATCTGCGAGCGGATCAGGTTCGCCGGCGTGGACTCGCCACCCCACGTCCGTGGCCGCACGAATGAGCGACGAGACACCCGACCTCGATTCTCGCTTCCGCCGTCTCCTCGGTTCTCGCCACGATAGGCATCGAGAAACGGCGGCTTTCGCTCTCGCCCATTACCGGTCAGTGGTCTACCAGTCAGTTAAATCCGGTTCTGCTGACCCATCCCGGGGATAACTGTGACCGCGAAATTTCAGCTCCCGCTGTCCGGCCCACAGGCGGGATCCTCGATAGGTGGACGGCTCTACTGCCGAGCAGAGTTACCGGACCACCCGGCGGCAGAAGTTGTCGAAGACGCGTTTGGCGGCGCGCGCTTCGGCGAAGGCGTCGTCGGTAATGTCCGCACACACGGCCTCGATGCGCTCGGCGGGCAGGTCCTTGCCGCGCGCGACCGTCTCGGCGGTCTCCCGGTCGTACTCGGGGTGGGACTGGATCCCGACGATGTCGCCGCACCGGAACCCCTGGACGCCGTAGTCGTTCTCGGCGATGACCTCGGCGTCCTCGGGGAGGTCCGTCACGGCGTCGGAGTGCGTCGTGAACACCGTGAACGACTCCGGGACGCCCTCGAACACCGAGTCGCCCGTGTGCCGCACCGTCCGGTAGCCGAGTTCGTACTCGTCCATCGGCTCGACGGTGCCACCGACCGCATCCGCGAGCAGCTGGTGGCCCCAGCAGATACCCAGCGCGGGCGTGTCCGAGTCGACGGCCTCCCGGGCCCACGCTCGCGCCGCGTCGATCCACGGCTCGTCCCAGTAGACCGACGCCCGGGAGCCGGTGATCACGAGGCCGTCGTAGGCCGCCAGCTCCGGGAACTCGCGGGCGCGTCCGTCGTGGACGGCCACCTCGGCGTCCAGCTCCCGCCGGAAGTTCCGGAGCGTGTTGGCGTCGTCGAAGGACGCGTTCACGAGGGCCAGCTGCGGCTCCATACGGCAACGGCTACCGGATGGACGTACAAAAGCGCCGCGGCGGCGGGAACGGTCGCGGCTACCCGCGACGCGTGGCCCCCCGCCGCGCCACTGGCCTCAGGCGGCGTCCGAGTGGCGGTCGAGGAAGCCATCGACGGCGTCGGTCACGGCCGCGGCATGCTCGACGAAACAGAACCGTTTGCCCTCGACGGCCTCGAACCGGCCGCGCGGGAGCGCCGCCGCCAGGTCCTGGCCGGCCCCCGCCGGCACCACCGAGTCGTCGACCCCATGGCAGACCAGAGCCGGCCTCTCGACCTCGTGGAGGGCTTGCGCCTCGAAGCCGAGGGCGGCCTCCCGGTGGCCGGCCAGCGCCTCGCCGACGGCGTCCTCCTCGCGCCGCCAGCCGACGACGTCGTCGAGCACGCCGGCCTCCGACAGGTACCGGTCGGTGAACGCCAGCGACAGCGACTCCCGGAGGCGGGTCGGATCGTCAGGGTGCAAGACGGCCAACGCCTCGGCGTCGACCCGGTCGCCGGACGCGGCCGCTCCGAACAGCGAGAGCGAGCGGGCGCGACCGTACTCCCGGGCGTACCGGAGCGCGACCATACCGCCCAGGCCGGCGCCGACGAGGTGGACCCGCTCGACGCCAGCGTCGGCGAGGACGGCCTCGAGGTCCGCCGCGAGCCGACCGACGGAATAGGGGCCGGTGTTGTCCGAGCGACCGGTGCCCCGCTGGGCGTACACCAGCGTCCGGTAATGGTTCGCGAGCGCCGGCGCCTGCCAGCCCCACAACCACGGCCCGACCCCGACGTCCGGGACGAAGGCGACCGCGGGCCGGCCCTCACGGCCTTCGACCTCGTACCGTAGGTCCGTCCCGTCGACGGTCACCGTTGGCATACCCGGCGCGTCGCGCCGGCGGGCCTTTCTGGTTGCGGTCCACCAGTCGTGGCCCCTTGTCACCTCCCGGCCCCGGACCCACCTGTTCCGCCCCGTCACGACTTCTCACACTATCATTATGTGCATCCGGTCCAGAGGTCCGCCCATGCCGGAATGCCAGAACTGTGGCGCGTTCGTGACGGCCGCATATGCGAGGGTGTTCAC
Organism: Halobacteriales archaeon QS_1_69_70; assembly: GCA_003021005.1. Lineage (GTDB taxonomy): Archaea > Halobacteriota > Halobacteria > Halobacteriales > Haloarculaceae > Natronomonas. The sequence continues at coordinate 53,541 of PXRI01000007.1, forward strand.
GCCGAACGGGACCGAGAACCCGCGCGTCTGCCCGCAGTGCGAGGACAAGATCCGGGACGGCTCCGACGTCCGCGAGGCGCGCTCGACCCGGCGCACCTGACCCGGCTGGCTTCCGTCGACGTTCTCCCGCTCCGTTGTCGCCATGCCCGCAAGCCCCGCCCCCGGTTAGCGAACGGTGCCGATAGCCCGGTCACCGGGCGGTCTCGACGATCTCCCGGGCGTCCGCCAGCAGCGCGTCGGCCCGGTCGGGCTGGCGCGCCTCGGCGGTCACGCGGACCAGTGGCTGGGTGCCGCTGGCCCGGACGAGGAGCCAGCCCTCCCCTGTCCCGACGCGGACGCCATCCAGGGTCTCGACGTCGTCGAATCGTTCCGTGACCGTCGCCTCGACCCGGTCCATCACGGCCTGGCGGTCGTCGACCTCGAGGTTCGCCCGCCGGATCGGATACGATGGGACGCGCTCGAGCCGGGCCTCGAGCGGCTCCGCCGCGGTCAGCGCTGCCATCCGCACGGCGGCCAGCGGGCCGTCGGGACACAGCGTCTCGCCCGGCCAGATCCAGGCGCCGGAGGGCTCGCCGCCAAAGGCGACGTCAGGCTCGCTCGCGGCATCGGCGACGTAGACGTCGCCGACCGGCGTCCGGGTGACGTCGACGTCCCGGTCGGCGAGGTAATCGGCGACCGCGAGGCTGGTGTCGACGGGGACCGCGACCCGCTCGCCGGGGTCGGCGGCGGCCGCGGCGAACAGTGCGAGCAGCGCGTCGCCGGACAGGAACGTGCCGTCGCCGGCGACCGCGCGGGTCCGGTCGGCGTCGCCGTCGTGGGCGATCCCGAGGTCGTACTCCCCCTGGGCGACCAGCGTCGACAGGGCGGTGCAGTGCTCCGGAACGGGTTCGGACGGCCGCCCGGGGAACCGGCCGTCGGGCAGGCCGTTCAGCGTCACGACGCGGCAGCCGAGTTCGACCAGCGCGTCGGCCGTCACCCGGCCGGCCCCGTTGCCCAGGTCGACGGCGACCGACAGCTCGAGCGGGTCGACGGCACCGACGAGGGCGGCAACGTGGCGGTCGGCGACGTCGGCCGTCTCCCGGCTCCCGAGGCCGTCCCACGGCCGGAGGTCGGGGTCGCCGGCCTCGACCCGAGCGGCGATCCGTTCGCGCCCGGCGGCGTCGTAGGCCTGCCCGGAGGGCTGCCAGAGCTTCAGGCCGTTGTCCGGCGGCCGGTTGTGACTGGCGGTGACCGATACGCCGGCGTCGGCGCCCGTCCAGCCGACCGCGCGGGCCACCGTCGGGGTCGCCGCCAGGCCGACGTCGACGACGTCCGTGCCGAGTTCGCGACAGCCGCTGGCGAGGGCGTCGACGAGCATCGCCCCGCTGTCCCGGGCGTCGCGGCCGACGACCACCCGCCCGGTCTCGGCGCCCAGTGCGCGCCCGACGCGGAGCGCCAGGTCGGCGGTCACCGCCTCGCCGACCGGCCCCCGGATGCCGCTCGTCCCGAACATGGCCGGGGCGTCGCGCGCCGCCGTGAAAACCTATTCGTCGCCAGCTACTCGCCGTCCGCATCCGGCGACCACGCGCAGGCGTCCCCGTCCGTCAACGCCGCGTCCTCGATGTGGGCCGCGAGGCAGGCGTAGTTGCAGAAGCCGCCCGCGCCGACGCGTTCGCCGTCCGCGGCGGTCTCCTCGACGAAGACCGGGTCGTAGCCGGCGAGGTCGCTGCCGCAGTATGTGCACCCCATACTCCTCGTTCGGGCCGGGACCGCAAGGGCTTTTCCGCGATCGCCGCCATCTCCGTCCATGACGGAGTCCGGCGCGACGGAGGGCCAGAAGCGGCGCGCCGCTGAGAGCGCCGTCGCCGCTGTCGAGGACGGGGCGGTCGTCGGCCTCGGAACGGGGTCGACCGCCGCTGCGGCGATCCGTGCGCTCGGCCGCCGGGTGGACGATGGCCTCGACGTCCGCGGCGTTCCGACCTCCCACGCCGCCCGCCGCGCGGCACGCGATGCCGGCGTCCCCCTGACCACGCTCGCGGACGCGACCCCGGACGTCGCCATCGACGGCGCCGACCAGGTCGCCGATGGCGACCTCCTCAAGGGCGGCGGCGCCGCCCACACCCGGGAGAAACTCGTCGACGTCGCAGCTGAGCGATTCCTCGTCGTCGTCGACGCGTCGAAGCGTGTCGACGCGCTGGACGGTCCGGTCCCGCTCGCGGTCCGTGCCGACGCCGTCCCGGTCGTGGAGGACCGCGTCGGGGATCTCGGCGGGACGCCGACGGTCCGGGCCGCCGAGCGGAAGGACGGCCCCGTCGTCACCGACGGCGGCAACCTCGTCGTCGACGCCGATCTCGGCCAGATCGACGACCCGCAGGCGCTGGCAGCGACGCTGTCGGCGCTCCCGGGCGTGGTGGAGCACGGGCTATTCGTCGGCGTCGCGGACGAGATACACGTCGGGAGCGACGAGGGCGTCGACGTCCGCGAGCCCTGACCGGCGGTTGCTGTCGTCGGCCGGGCGGGTCGCAGCGTTGCTGCTCGCTAGGTCCGAGGACTTACTTCGGTTGGCCGCGCGGCTCGCGGCTTCGCCGCTCGCACATCCGGCGGCGCTCGCTCCGCTCGCGCCTCGCGCCTCCCGCTCGCCCGTTCCGAGGCGCTCTCCTCGGTAGCGCCTCGCGCCGCCCGGCTCGCGTGTCGTCCCTCCCTACGGTCAGTCCTCCCGCTCGCACATGCGGCGGCCTCATTTCGTTCGGCCGCCCGGCTCGCGTGTCGTCGGTCGCTCCGCTCCCTCCTCCCGCTCGCTCGTTCGGCGGCGCTCCCTTGCTCGCGGTTCGCTCCGCTCACCGCTCGTACATCCGGCGGCGCTCCCTTCGGTCGCGCCGCCCGGGTCGCGCCGCCCGGCTACCGATTCAGCGTATGGACCGCCTCCCCGCGGGCGTTCGCCGCGGCCTCGCCGACCGCCTCCGATAGCGTCGGGTGGGTGTGGATCGTCGCGGCGACGTCCTCCAGCTGGGCGCCCATCTCGATGGCCAGCCCGACCTCGGCGACGAGCTCGGCGGCCTCCGGCCCGACGATCTGGGCGCCGAGGAGGAACTCCGTGTCGGCGTCGGCGACGACGCGGACGAAGCCCTCGTCCTCGCCGAGGGACAGAACACGGCGGCAGGAACGGCCTGGTAGTCCAGCGCGGCGGGCTCGCCGGCGATGACCTCGGCGGCGACGTGGCCCTCCGCGTACGCCTTGTGGGCGAGCATCGGCTCGCCGGCGACGTCCCCGACCGCGAACACGGTGTCGAGGTCCGTGCGGGCCTGGTGGTCGGTCTCGAGGACGCCGTCGTCGGTCGGCTCCAGCCCGATTGCGTCGAGCCCGACGGTGTCCGTGACCGGTTCGCGACCGACGGCGACGAGCACCCGCTCGGCGACGTGCTCGCGGGTCTCGCCGTCCCCGGTCTCCGTCGTGACGATGGCCTCCTCGCCGCCGTCCTCCCAGCCCTGGGCGGCCTCCCCGAAGTGGAACTCGACGCCGAGGTCGGTCGCCCGCTCCCGGACGACGCGGGAGACCTCCTCGCCGTAGGGGGGCAGGACGTCCTCGAGCATCTCGAGGACGGTCACGTCCGCGCCGAGCTTCGCGTAGACGGTCGCCAGTTCCATCCCGATGTAGCCGGCACCGACCACCAAAAGCGAGTCCGGCACCGACTCCAGCGCGAGGGCGTCACCGGAGTCGAGGATCCGCCGGCCGTCGAACTCGAGGCCCGGCAGCTCGATGGGGCGGCTGCCCGTCGCGACGACGGCCGTCTCGAACTCGATGGACTCGCTGCCCTGCCCGTCACCGCCGTGGGCGACGCGGGCGGTGCTCTCGTCGGCGAACTCCGCGCGCCCCGGCACGAGGTTGACGCCGTTGGCCTTGCAGAGCTTCTCGACGCCGCCGGTCAGCCGGTCGACGACCCCGTCCTTCCAGCCGACCAGCGCCTCCATGTCGACCGCGGGGTCGGCGTGGATCCCGAGCGCCTCGGCGTGGCCCGCCTCGTGGGCCAGCCCGGTCCCGTGGATGAGCGCCTTCGAGGGGATACAACCCTCATTCAGACAGGTGCCGCCGTAGGCGTCCATCTCGACCAGCGTCACGTCAAGCCCGAGCTGGCCGCCGCGGATCGCGGCGGCGTACCCGCCCGGCCCGCCGCCGATGACCAGTACCTCCGTTCCTGTCGCGATGTCTCCGACGACCATTCGTTGTCGGCTCCTCGACGGCCGGGGTTAAAAACTCGCAGGAAGTCCCTATGTCGGCTCCACGGTCACCGTTACCCACTGCCGGGAACGCCCCAGTCGACCCCGAGTCCCCGGTCGCGGAACGACGGCGTCGCGACCACCTCGAACGTACGGTCGGCGGCGGCCGGCGTCACCGGCGCGGCGGCCATCAGCCGGGCGACGTCGGCCCGCGGAACGAATCCCCAGAGCTTCGCGCCCGGGTCGGCGACGGTCACGTCGTCGGTCCGGGCGCCGCCCGTCAGCACCCCCGGCCTGAGGATGGTGTGCCGGACCGGCGCCTCCCGGATCGCCGCCTCGGCGTCGGCTTTCGCGCGCTGGACCGGGCCGATGAACAGGTCGAACGCCGCCGCCATGGCGCTGGCCGGCTCGTCGCCGACGCCCAATGCCGACTCCATGACGAAGGCGTCGACGCCGGCCTCGACGGCTGCCTCCAGCAGCGCGACGGTGCCGGCGCCGTCCACGAACTGGCCCGACGAGAACACTTCCGTGACGCCCGACCCGACCGCGCTCAGTACGACGTCGACGCCCTCGAGGGCCCCACCCAGGTCGGCCGGGTCCAGCAGATCCTCGACGACCACGTCGTCGGCGCCGACCGCCCGGAGCCGTTCCCGCTTCCTGGCCGACCGCGTCAGCGCCCGGATCGTCGGCTCACGGCCCCCGAGCGATCGGAGCACCTCGCGGCCGGTTCCGCCGCTCGCTCCCGCGAGGAATACCACGTCGTCCGGTTCCATACCCCCGGTAGGGGATGCGACCCGAAGACTCCCCGGGTCGGCCGCCCGTTCCGAGGCCTCGCTCCGCTCGGCCTCGCGGCTCGTGGGTCGCTTCGCTCGCGGCTCCCGTCCGGCTCGCGGCCCCCGCTGGTCGCCGTTCGCATTCCCGAGGGCCTCCCGCTGGTCGGCCCTCGCAGTCGCCGGCAGAGCTTCGCTCTGCTGAGCCATCGCTCGCTTCGCTCGCGAGGACGCCGCTCGCCCTTGGGGGTCTCGCTTCGCTCCGACCTCCCCCTCCACGCTCGCTCATTCGGCGGCCTCCCTCCGGTCGGCCGCCCGGTTCCTCGTACCGTATGTCCGTCTCGGATCACGGATCGTGTACCCGAGGTCCCGCAGCGTGTCCGTCAGTTCGACGTCGCCGAGCATCTCGTCGTCGTATCGGACCATGGAGCGAGTACGGAACCCATTTGCCCGTCCGACGGCGTTACGTGGATATGGATGTACGAGGGCTCCGATCTGAGGCGCGGTGCCGTGCGGTCGGTTCGACCGTGTCAGGCAGTTCAGCCGACGCTGCATCGCTATGACCGATGAGTATTACAACCGCGCCAAACAGGAGGGCTACCGCTCCCGGGCGGCGTACAAGCTCAAACAACTCGACCGGGAGGCGGACCTGATAGCCGCGGGCGACACGGTCGTCGACCTCGGCGCGGCCCCGGGCGGGTGGCTGCAGGTCGCCAACAAACTCGCGGGCGAGTCCGGCACCGTGGTGGGGGTCGACCGCCAGCGGATCGACCCCATCGAGGGCGTCGAGACCGTCCGCGGGGACATGACAGAGACGTCGACCCGTGAGACGGTTTTCGAACACGTGGGCGAGGCCGACCTCGTGGTCTCCGACATGGCGCCGGACATGACCGGCGAATACGAACTCGACCACGCCCGGTCGGTCCACCTCGCGCGGACGGCCTTCGAGACGGCGCTGGAGCTGCTGACGCCGGGCGGGGACGTCGTCGCGAAGGTGTTCGAGGGCCCGGACGTCGACGACCTCCGGGCCAACATTGACGGGGAGTTCGAGTACGTCCGGAGCGTCCACCCCGAGGCCTCCCGGGACGCATCCTCGGAGCTGTACCTGGTCGGCAAGGGCCGACTGACCGCGCCGGTCGTGGAGGGCGACCGCCTCGAGGTCGACGTCGTGGACGTCGGCGACGAGCGCGACGGCATCGCGAAGGTCGACGGCTACACCCTGTTCGTCCCCGGCACGGAGGCGGGGACGACGGTCGACGTACGTGTAACCGACGTCAAGCCGCGGTTCGGGTTCGCCGAACTGGTGGAGTAGGCGATCTCGTCGGTAGGGGTCCCGTCCCCGGTCTCCAGTCGCGCCACACTGGTCCTCCACGCGCGCGACATGGGCTTCGAGCCCCCGTCGGCGCCACCGCCAGCGCGTCGGGCGGGGCCGAGGAGTTGATTGCGACCGGCACTCCCAACTGGCGCCGGATCAGGCGTAGAGTGGCAACGAGGGCGCGAACGACGGTTCGCTACTGCAGGACGCCCCGCTTCGGTGCCCCCCGGCGCCGGACGGCCCCGGTGATCAGGTAGACGAACGGGGTGTCCAGTACGGCAATTGCGAGTTTCACGAGGTACTGGCCGGCGATGAGCCCGACGATGGCGGCGGTCGGGAGCGGGTCGCCGATGCCGAGAAGCGTCGGCGCGGCGAGAAAGGCCACGCTGATGAACACCACGGTGTCGATGAGCTGACTGGTCAGCGTCGAGCCGAGGTTCCGGACCCAGAGCCAGCGCGCACCGGTGTACCGACGGATGCGGTCGAAGGCGAGCACGTCCCAGTTCTGGCTGACGACGTACGCGAGCAGGCCGCCGAGGACGATGTTCGTACTCGGCGCCATGACGGTCGCGAACGCCGCCTGCTCGACCCCGGTGGGGTGGGCGGGCGCGAGGATGGCCGCCCACACGAGCGCCAGCAGCACGAGCACCATCCCGAAGCCGACGTTGACGACGACGGCCGCCTGCCGGTGGCCGTACAGCTCCGCGAGGCAGTCCGTCGCCAGGAACGTGACCGCGTAGGCGACCACGCCGGCGGGCACGAGGATCTCCGCGCCGACGGCCGGGAGGGGAGTCGGGAGGTCGATCGGCACGATCTTCACCGCCAGGAGCTGGGCCGTCACGAGTGCGGTGACGAACAGCGCGACGAGGGCGATGCCGACAGCGTCGAGGCTACCGCGGCGGCGGTCACGCATCGTTCTCCAGGCGCCCGTGGCGGGCGTCGATCTCGTCGAGCAGGTCGAGGTTGTTCCGGATCGACGCCCGGACGGCCTCGCTGCGGTTGACGTACTTCCCGTCGTCGCCGACGTGCTCGTCGAGGTCCGCGAGCAGTTCGCCGGGGATCTCGACGCTTATCTTGGGCATCCGTGGAGAATACGTTCCGAATACACGGTAATAAGTCGGTCGAGATGCGGCCGGTCGCGGCACTCAGATCCGCGGCCGACGCGGAGCTGCGACTCCAGTAGCTCGGCTCCATCGACTGATGCCCTCCGACCGTCCGATCAGTCCGCCGCCTCCGCCGGCCCCGGAGACCGCCGGCCGCCCAGCGTGACGAGCCACAGGACGCCGAGGCCGAAGAGGTAGGCGCCGACAATGGGGAGGCCGAGAAGGAACATGGTGAAGACGCCGCGGGGCGACAGGAACGCGGCGGCGCCGAGGATGGCCAGCGTGACCTCCCGCCAGCGGCCGTGCATCGAGCCGTAGGTCACCAGGTTCCCGCGGTGGAACAACAGCATCGAGACGGGGATCATCGCGAGGATGCCGATGCCGACGGTGAGAAAGAAGATCAGCCAACCGTAGTTGTTGATGCGGTAGGCGATGACCATGCCGGCGTCGAGGACGTCGGCGGCGAGCCAGGAGATGACCCACGGCGCGACGTAGAGGAAGCCGACCAGGCTGCCGGCGAGCAGCCCGACGAGCAACGTGCCGCCCCACACGAGGAGGACGCGGCGGTCGCCGCGGGCGAACCCCCGCTCCTTCAGCGACGGCCAGGCGTAGTACAGCAGGAGCGGGAGGGTTGCGGCGGCGCCGAAGATGACCGAGACCTTGATCATGAAGATGAGCGCCTCGACGGGGTGCAGCGTGACGATCTCGACCTGGGAGGCGGCCTCGGGACTCATCCGGCTGGTGAACTGCCGCTGGAGGATGCCGATGCCGTCACGGTAGAGTGCGAAGAACGTGACCGCCATCACGGCCATGAACACGCCGACGAGGCGGAACGACTTCGAGGTGAGGCTGTCCGCGACGAAGGCGATGTCGTAGGCGTAGCCGCCGACGTCGTCCTCGTCGACGTCCTCCTCGCTGAAGGCGTCCAGCATGCCGGCACCGCGGCGCGCGAGGATGCCGGAGTCGTCCTCGCTGACGTCGGTCCCCCCGACCGATCCGTCGGGCTGTGGCTCGGCGGTGTCGGCCCCGGCGTCGTCCGGCCCGTCCTCGAAGTCCGATGGGGCGGCGTCGCCCTCGGCGGCGTGGACGTCGTCGAAGCGGTCGAGGATCGCCTGGGCCGCGTCCGGGTCCTCGTCCTCCATCGCCTCGCCGGCGAGTGCGACCGCCTCGTCCTCGTCGAGCCGGGCGAAGGCGGTCGCGGGGGCGGCCCGGATGCCCGCCTCGTCGAGTCGGGAGAGGTCGACGTCGCCGGGGTCGCCCTGCGTGCCGCCGGGGACGGCGTACCCGGCGTCGGGCTCCAGGGAGTCGAGCCCGCGGTAGACGATGGTGGCCAGCCCGACCGAGGAGAACAGGAGGCCGTACAGCGGTCCGACCACGGCGAGGAACGGGGCGACGGGGACGCCGTACCCCGAGCCGGCCGGGAGGAACCGGTAGCGGGAGTCGGCGGCTGCCAACCCCCGGTTCACGTACTGGTAGCCGTCGGCGGCGTAGAACACGTAGACGACGGCGACGCCGAGGACGAACAGCCCGGCGAGGACGTTCCAGTTGGCGCGGGCCGTCGCCGGGACGTCGATGGCGTCCCGGGAGCGCTTGGCCGTGACGATGACCTTCGTGAGGTACAGCGAGGCGGCGTACAGCGTCACGAGCGGGACGGCCCACATCACCTGGGTGAACGGGTCCGGGGGCGAGAACAGGGCACCGAAGCAGAAGATCCCGATGATGGCGTACTTCCACTTGTCGCGGAAGGTCTCGTACCGGACGATGCCCGTGTAGGCCAGCGAACTCATCACGAGCGGGAGCTGGGCGGCGAGGGCGAGGAAGTCCAGCATGAGCGGGAAGAACAGGACGTAGGCGTAGGCGACGCCGCCGAGGAAGAGCAGCGCGCTGACGAGGACGAAGCCGGCGACCTTCCAGCGAGCGACGTGATCGGGCCATCGGCCGCGGCGGCGGAGCGCGTCCCGCGAGTAGTACACGAGCGGCGGGATGGTGAGCAGGACGCCGACGACGAGTCCGATCTTCACCTGGAGGAGGATGACCTCGAACGGCGTGATGGCGACGATCAGGATTTCCTCGTTCGCGTTCAAGTCAGCCTTCAACCGGGTCCAGACGAACGCCCGGAGGACGTAGATGGATCCGATGAGCCCGACGACGAACAGCATGAACACCTTCTGGAGATGCGTCTGGGCGGTCGACAGCATCGTCCCGACGTGCTCGCGGCCTTCGGCGACCGTCCCCGCGACGTCGTCGTCGACGGCGCTCGACACGACGGCAGCTAGTCAACTCGGCGTTATCAACCTTTCCGAACGGCAACTCGGCGGTATCGACCGTTCGGGGCGTCGACGCGCCGGTGCGTGACGGGAAGGCTTACAAACGGCTGGACCCGACCGGCGGCCATGGCCGAGACCGTCGACGACGGCGAGGGCTTTCTCGGCGACGGTCCCGAATCGGACCAGGAGATGCCGCTGGCGGACCACATCGAGGAGATGGTGACCCGCCTCGGCTACGTCATCGTCGTGATGGCGGCCGTCTCCGCCGTTATCTTTCCGTTCGCGGAGTACATCATCAACTTCCTGTGGTACTCGGTGCTGCCCGGCGGCGACGTCGCCCGGCCGCGCGTCTACCACCCGCTGGCGCTGATCCTCGCCCGGTTGAAGGTCGCCACCCTGGCCGGCTTCGTCGTCGCGCTCCCGGTGTTCGTCTACCAGACGTACCTGTTCATGCGTCCCGGGCTCTACGAGCACGAGCGGCGCTACTACCTCGCGTCGGTCCCGACCAGCCTCGTGCTGGCGGGCGTGGGCGTGCTGTTCGCGTACTTCCTCATCCTGCCCGCGATCTTCACGTACTTCCTGACGTACTCCCGCGGCGCGGCCCAGATCGCGTTCGCCCTGTCGGACACCTTCGATCTGATCGTCCTGATGATGGGGCTTTTCGCCGCGGTGTTCCAGATCCCGCTTTTCGTCATGCTCGCCATCATGATGGGGCTGACGACGCGGGCGTGGCTCGTCGACAAGCGGCTGTACTTCTGGGGTGCAGTTGCTCCGGTGGGTCGGGCGGTAGTGCGCGGCGGCCGCGGAGGCCGTCATCACCGGCGCCGCAACCGCACGTTTTAGTCATCGGAGACGGATGTGTCGACGATGAGCAGTCGGCGGCGCAAGCCGGAGTGGCTCAGATCCCGGCCGCCGAGCGGCGAGCGGTTCGCCGAAATCAAGGAGACCCTCCGCGAACTGGACCTCCACACGGTCTGTGAGGAGGCCAACTGTCCGAACCTCGGGGACTGCTGGTCGGGCGGCGCGAACGCGCCGCCGGATGCCGAGGCGACGGATGTCGCCGAGGGCGGGCGGAACGGCCCCGGGACCGCGACGTTCATGCTTCTGGGCGACCGGTGTTCGCGCGGCTGTAACTTCTGTGACGTCGAGACCGGCGGCATGGAGCCGCCGGACCCCGACGAACCCGACAAGGTCGCCGAGGCCGTCGCCGAGATAGGGCTCGAGTACGTCGTCCTGACCTCCGTGGACCGGGACGACCTCGCCGACGGCGGCGCCGGCCACTTCGCCGAGACCATCCGCGAGATCAAGCGCCGCGACTCCTCGATCCTGGTCGAGTCGCTCATCCCGGACTTCCAGGGCGACCCCGAGGACGTCCGGACGATCGTCGACGCCGGCCCGGACGTCGTCGCGCACAACGTCGAGACCGTCGACCGCCTCCAGTGGCCGGTCCGGGACCGTCGGGCCGGCTACGAGGAGTCGCTGTCGGTCCTCGAACACATCGCGAACGCCGAGGACGTCTATGCCAAGACCAGCCTGATGCTCGGCGTCGGCGAGTACGACCACGAGGTCTACCGGACGCTGTCGGACCTCCGGGAGGTCGGCGTCGACATCGTCACGTTCGGCCAGTACCTCCAGCCTTCGCGGTCGCACCTGGAGGTGTTCGACTACGTCCACCCGGACACGTTCGACGTCTGGAGGAGGGTCGCCGAGGAGGAGTTCGGCTTCCTGTACTGCGCCTCGGGGCCGATGGTCCGGTCGTCGTACAAGGCCGGGGAGTTCTTCGTCGAGGCGCTGGTGCGGGATGGGAAGTCCGTCGCGGAGGCTAGAGCGGTGGCCGAACGTGGTGAGGCCACCGCTGAGTAGACGAGCGGGAGGTGCGAGGCGCGACCACCGGGAGCGCCTCGGATAGGCGAGCGGTGAGTGGAACGAGCCGCGAGCAGGGAGCAGAGCGACCGACGACACGCGAGCCGCGAGGCCGACCGGAGGGAGGCCTCGGAATGTGCGAGCGGGGAGCGTGAGCGACCCGCGAGCCGGGCGGGGCGAGCGGAGGGAGCGCCTCGGCCAGCCGAGCGGCGTCCTCGTAACCGAAGCGAGCGAAGGTTTGGGGGAGCGGGGTTCCCGGCCTCACTCCGTTCGCGATCGTCGAACGAGCGACCGATGAGCGAGGAGAGTCCACCCCTCCAAAAGTTTCGACGGCCTGGCCCGGCCCGGTCCGGTGGTAACGTTTGGAAACGTTTGTCACAATCCCTTTTTCCCATGCCTGTGAGACGAAGCTGTTGAGGCCACGCCACGATGGAACGGGACGACCGATTCGAGACGGGTCTGACACGCAACAGCGAGGACGCCCTCCCCGAGTCCTGGACGGATACGGCCCGGGATCCGCGGTACCCCGAGGGGGACGTGGGGGTGTGCCTGAGCGAACAGGGGACGATGCTATACGACCGGGCCGATCCGGGTGGGTACCTCATCGGGACGGCGGTCGAGCTCGAGGAGATGATGTAGTCCATCGACCGGAACCCGCCGGTAGCGTGGTGCTCGCCGGAGTCACGTGTGAGCGTGACCGTCCGGAACGTGGCAAGTTTTACGTAAACACTATGCCGCCGGCCTCGGACAGTTGCCGTATGTGCCGGAGGGAGTCATGAGTACGCTGCAGCGCGACCCCCGCGACCGCGTGCAGGTACTCGACGACGACGGCCGGGTCGTCGACGGGGCGGAGGTCCCGGACCTGGACGACGACGACCTGGTCGAGATGTACCGCAGCATGCGGCTCGCCCGCCACTTCGACGAGCGGGCCGTCAGCCTCCAGCGGCAGGGCCGGATGGGCACGTACCCGCCGCTGTCCGGCCAGGAAGGCGCCCAGATCGGCAGCGCCGCGGCGCTCGGCGAGTCCGACTGGATGGTGCCGAGCTACCGCGAGCACGGCGCCGCCTACGTCCGCGGACTGGAGCTGCACGAGACGCTTCGGTACTGGATGGGCGACGAGCGCGGAAACAGCCTCGAGGGCCTGCGGATCTTCCCGGTCGCGGTCCCCATCGCCTCCCAGATCCCGCACGCGACCGGGGCGGCCTGGGCCGCCGACCTCCGGGGCGACGGCGACGAGGCGTTCGTCTGTTACTTCGGCGACGGCGCCACCTCGGAAGGTGACTTCCACGAGGGCCTGAACTTCGCCGGGGTGTTCGACACGCCGACGGTCTTCTTCTGCAACAACAACCAGTGGGCGATCTCGGTGCCCCGCGAGCGTCAGTCCGCCTCGGCGACGCTGGCCCAGAAGGCGCACGCCTACGGCTTCGAGGGCGTGCTGGTCGACGGGATGGACCCGCTGGCGGTCTACAAGGTGACGAGGGCGGCACTGGAAAGGGCGAAAGATCCCGACCAGACACGGGACAATCCGCACGGCCGCGCCCGGCGGCCGACGCTGATCGAGGCGGTCCAGTACCGGTTCGGCGCCCACACGACCGCCGACGACCCCTCGGTGTACCGCGACGAGGAGGAGGTCGAGCGCTGGAAGGCCAAGGACCCGATCCCGCGGCTGGAGAACTACCTGCGGCAGGAGGGCGTCCTCGACGACGAACGGGTCGAGGCCATCGAGGCGTCGGTCAGCGAGGAGGTCGCCGACGCCATCGACGCCGCGGAGGCCATAGAGCGGCCCGAGCCCGCGGAGATGTTCGAGTACGTCTACGGGGACATGCCCCGTCGGCTGGCCGAGCAGCGGGAGTACCTCGAGCGGCTTCGAGACCGCCACGGCGACGAGGAGCTATTAGAATGAGCACGGAACAACAGGTGGAGACCCAGAACCTGACGCTGGTACAGGCCGTCCGGGACGGGCTACGAGGCGAGATGCAGCGCGACGAGGACGTGGTCGTCCTCGGCGAGGACGTCGGGCAGAACGGCGGCGTCTTCCGGGCGACCGAGGGGCTCCACGAGGAGTTCGGCGACGACCGCGTCATCGACACGCCGCTGGCGGAGGCCGGCATCGTCGGGACCGCCGTCGGGATGGCCGCCTACGGGATGCGGCCCGTCCCGGAGATCCAGTTCTCCGGGTTCATGTACCCCGGTTTCGACCAGATCGTCTCCCACGCTGCCCGGTTCCGCACGCGCTCTCGCGGCCGGTTCACCGTTCCGATGGTGCTCCGGGCGCCGTACGGCGGCGGCATCCGCGCACCGGAGCACCACTCCGAGTCCAAGGAGGCCTTCTACAACCACGAGGCGGGCCTGCAGGTGGTCGTCCCGTCGACGCCGTACGACGCAAAGGGGTTGCTCGCGGCCTCGATCCGCGACCCGGACCCGGTCGTGTTTCTCGAGCCGAAGCTCATCTACCGGGCGTTCCGCGAGGAGGTGCCGGACGACGACTACACCGTCGACCTCGGCGAGGCCGCCGTCCGCCGGGAGGGCGAGGACGTCTCGCTTTTCACCTGGGGGGCGATGACACGGCCCTCGCTGGATGCCGCCGAGGCGGTTGCCGAGGAGGGCATCGACGTCGAGGTGGTCGACCTGCGGACGCTGTCGCCGATGGACGTCGAGACCATCGTCGAGTCGTTCAAGCGGACGGGGCGGGCGGTCGTCGTCCACGAGGCGCCGAAGACCGGCGGCCTCGCCGGCGAGATCACCGCGACGTTACAGGAGGAGGCGCTGTACCACCAGGAGGCGCCGATAGCGCGGGTGACCGGCTTCGACGTGCCGTACCCGCTGTACGCCCTGGAGGACTACTACATGCCCGGGCACGCGCGCATCGAGGACGCCATCCGAGACACCCACGACGCCTGATATGGTACGCGAGTTCGAACTTCCCGACGTCGGCGAGGGACTGACCGAGGCGGAGATCGTCACCTGGCTCGTCGAGCCCGGCGACGCCGTCACCGAGGACCAGCCGGTCGCCGAGGTCGAGACCGACAAGGCGGTCGTGGAGGTCCCGGCCCCGGTCGACGGCACCGTCCGGGACCTCCTCGCCGAGGAGGGCGAGATGGTGCCGGTCGGCGAGGTCATCATCACCTTCGACGTGGAGGGCGAGGCGCCCGGCGCCTCGGAACCCGGGAGCGGCGAGCGGAGCGAGCCGCGAGAGGGCGAGGCGGTCCAGGAGGAACCGACCGAGGCGGAAGCAGCCGCGGCCGGCGATGGCGCTGACGGAGGGGCGGCTACCGGTGGCGGCGAACCGGCCGGCGGCGAGCCAGCGGACGCCGACGCATCGACGGGCGACGCGGACGGGGTGACCGAGACGGAGGGCCGCGTGTTCGCGGCGCCGTCGGCGCGCCGACTCGCGCGGGAGCGGGGCGTCGACGTCGGCGCGATTGAGGGCAGCGGTCCCGGCGGCCGCGTCACCGAGGGCGACGTCGAGGCTGCCGCGGAGGCCGGCGACGAACCGGCCGACGGGACGACGGGGGACGCCGGCGGGGCCGAATCCGCGACCCGTCACGTCGATGAGGGTGAGCCGACTGCGAGCACCTCGGCGGCGGACGCCGACGGCGCCACGCCGGTCGAGGCCGCCGATCGCGAGCGGACGCTGGCGGCGCCGGCCACCCGCAAGGTCGCGGAGGATGCGGGGGTCGACGTCGACGCCGTCCCGACCGAGGAGACGAAGGAGGGAGAGCCGTTCGTCACCGCCGAGCAGGTCCGGCAGTACGCCGAGGCCCAGCGGGCCGCCCAGGCGGCCGACGCCGAGGCCGTCTCCGGGGACGTCGGAGCCGGTGAGGACGAGCACATCCCGTACCGCGGCGTCCGGCGGACCATCGGCCAGCAGATGGAACAGTCGAAGTACACCGCGCCGCACGTCACCCACCACGACCGGGTCGACGTCACGGACCTCGTGGCGGCCCGCGGGCGCCTGAAGGCGCGCGCGGCCGAGCGCGGAACTTCGCTCACTTACATGCCGTTCGTCGTGAAGGCGGTCGTCGCCGCGCTGAAGGAACACCCGATCCTCAACTCCCAGCTCGACCAGGACGCGGAGGAGATCGTCGTGAGGGGCGAGTACAACATCGGCGTCGCGACGGCGACCGACGCCGGCCTGATGGTCCCGGTCGTGACCCACGCCGACCGGAAGGGCATGCTCGAGATCGCCGACGAGATGGGCGAGTTGATCGAGTCCGCGCGCGACCGCTCTATCGCCCGCGAGGAGATGCAGGGCGGGACGTTCACGATCACGAACTTCGGCGCGATCGGTGGCGAGTACGCCACGCCGATCATCAACTACCCCGAGACCGCCATCCTCGGCCTGGGGGCGATCACGGACCGCCCGTGGATCGTGGAGCGCGGGGCGCAAGCTGCCGGTGCTGATAGCGCGGAAGGGGGTTCCGCGGACCGTTCGAGCGGCCCACGTGAAGACGTTGACGCCGTGACCAAATCGGTTGAGGCCCGGAAGGTGATGACACTGTCGCTGTCGATCGACCACCGCGTCATCGACGGTGCCGACGCCGCCCGGTTCGTCAACACCCTCAAGGAGTACCTCGAGACCCCGGAGTTGCTGCTGTTGGAGTGACGGGCCGGACGGCCCCGTCCCCGCCCGGTGGCTCCACCGAAGACTTTTATCCAACGCGGGCGCCGTCTTGTTCCTCTGGCTGATTTTCCTCCTTATCGCCCTCGTGCTGACCTACTGGGTGTATCAGGACGCCCAGAAGAACAGCCAGAACTCCCCCTTCCTGTGGGCGCTCGTGGTGTTTCTCGCGCCACTCTTGGGCCTCGTCCTGTACTTCCTCCTCGGTCGCAAGGGCGCTCGCGGCCGGGGGCATAGTAGCAGCCAGATCTGACGGTCGCCCCCTGTAGGACGTCGGTTCGCCTGCGGCGTGGGTACGGCGCCCAATCCGGAGATAGCAGAGCCAGATTCACCCGCCTGGCTTTCGATTCTCGGTCGCGCGCCCGACGCCCGCGAGTACACGAGATGTCGCACCTTTTTTACCCGGCGGGTGGAACGCTCGCGCATGTTCAACGCCATCGTGAGCGCGGACACGCTCGGGGCGGCACTCGACTC
>PXRI01000008.1 GCA_003021005.1 Halobacteriales archaeon QS_1_69_70
CTGAGGCGGCTGATTTCGGTCATTGGACACTCGAGATCACCGCCTCATTTTCCTAGTATCTTACCTTTCTAGTTACTGAACCTTATCTGAACAGTGCCACGGCGGGTTCCGACGGGCTTATACCCGCTGGTCGGCAAGCGTTCGGGGAATGAGCAGCCCCGAACTCGACGTCGTTGAGTTCCTGCTGACTGCGGCCATCTACACCGAGCACCGCGAGCTGGACGAACGGGACCTGCCGCCCCGCTACCGCCGCGTCTTCTGGGACGAGGGCGAGGTCGAGCGGCCGCTGACCACGACGACCTCGACGGCCGCCGCCGCGACCGGCGTCGAGCGGCCCTGGGAGGCCATCTCGGGGCTGATGTTCACCGACCGCGACGAGTTTTCCGGCAAGATCGAGTTCACCGACCGGGAGATGGCCGAGTCCTGGCTCCTGGACCGCATCGCCGCCGAGGACGTCGCCAGCAATCCGACGCTGGCGTACGCGTTCGACGAGGAGTTCGCCGAGGTCGTCTACGAGGAATCGCGGGAGCAGAACCGGCCGATTCACGCCGACCGGGTGTGGATCGACTCGCTGCTCGAGGAAATGTTCGACGAGGACGAAGAGGAGATGCTCGACCTCGTCGAGGTTCGCGCCCCAGAGGAGATCGAGATGACGCTGGAGGATCTCGTGCTCACCACCGACCAGGAGGACGAGATCCACAAGATCGTCAAGGCCATCGAGCACCGCGACTACCTCGCCGAGATCGGGCTGCGGGAGATCGGGAAGCTCCTGTTCGTCGGCCCGCCGGGCACCGGGAAGACTTCGGTCGCCCGCGCGCTGGCCCAGGACCTCGAGTTGCCGTTCGTCGAGGTCAAGCTGTCGATGATCACCAGCCAGTACCTCGGCGAGACCGCCAAGAACGTCGACAAGACCTTCGAGGTCGCAAAGCGGCTCTCGCCGTGTATCCTGTTCATGGACGAGTTCGACTTCGTCGCCAAGACCCGCTCGTCGGACGAACACGCCGCCATCAAGCGCGCCGTCAACACGCTGTTGAAGAGCATCGACGAGATCTCGCTCATCCAGGACGACGTGCTCCTCATCGGCGCGACGAACCACCCCGACCACCTGGACGCGGCCGCCTGGCGCCGGTTCGACGAGATCGTGAACTTCCCGAAGCCCGACCACGGGATGCGGGCGGACATCCTCCGGATCGTCACCCGCCGGATGGACGTCGAGGAGTTCGACCCCGAGGCGCTCGCCGAGGCCACCGAGGGCCTGACCGGCAGCGACCTCCGGCTCGTCCTCCGGGAGGCCGTCCTCGACGCGCTCACCGAGAACCGGACGACGCTCGCCCAGTCGGACCTCGTCGACGCCATCGAGGATTTCGAGGAGCGGGACAACCTCAAGAACATGGACATGATCGAGGGCGATGCCGACGCCCTCGTCGCGGGCGGGGGCGACGACGGAGTGGCCTCCGACGGCGGCGGGGAGGCGGCCTCGGACGGCGGCCACGACCACGGTCACGACCACGACGACTGACCCGCTACCAGGGCGACGACCGGAGACGAACTAGTACCGCAGTCGGATGGCCGAATATTGGGGAGATACCCCGTCTGCGACGTAAAAGACGGAAGCTGTTAGCGCTCGGGTCGCAAAGCGGTCTCGTACCGTTTGATCTCGTCGGGCTTCTCCACGTTGTCGTAGATCTCTCGGAGGGTATCCTGCGCTCGGAGGAGCTTGTGTTCGTCGAGGAACTGCCGACCGCTCTCGCTGAGTCCGTAGAATTTGTATGGCAGGTCGTTTTGCCGACGGTCCTCGGGCAGGAGAACTTCCTCGACGATACCGACATCGACGAGTTGCTGGAGGTGCTGACGGATCGTCGTCCGGCTCTTGCTCGGGTTGACGTAATCGAGTTCCTTCAGCGTCACTAATCCCGATGGATGGCCGAGGATGTCCTGGAGGAGCGCGAACCGTGTCTCCTGGGTGACAACGGTGAGCCGTTCCCGAACGGACTCCAGGTCGCTCGGCGTGTGATTGGAGGTACTCATTACACCACAGTTCATGTAGTGCGTGCAAGAGCGTTACGCTCACAGACGAATCGGGATTGATACTTTTACGAGGTGAGCGACTGGACGAGGAACGTGAACCCGGGTGGCAGCGGAAAGAAAACCCACACCGCGATTGAAACGAGAATCCGTCCATCGTGGCGGGTCTGAAACCATCCCAGCGGAGAGGGAGAATCGGTATGATACCAGAACCAAACAGCCGTGAGTTTGCTCGACGCGAGCCGCGACGCCCTCAGCCCGGCCCGTCCCGCCGCCGTAGCACGTAGCCCGCGACACAGAGCGCCGCCAGCGCGAGGCCGGCGCCGAAGCCGGGACCGTCACCGTCGGTCGGCGTGTCGCCGTCGCCGGTGACCGTCCCGCCGGGCTCGACGGTCAGGGTCTCGAGGTCGGTCGAGCCGACCGAGAGGTCGTACTCGCCGGCCGACTCCGGGGTGAACGCGAGCGTCACGGTTCTGGTCTCGTTGCCCTCGAGTTCGACCGTCGCCGTGTCGAGGGCCTCGCCATCGCGGGTCACCCGGACGGTCTCCTCGGTCGCGGTCCGGCCGCGGTTGGTCACGGTGGCGGTAACGACGGCCGTCTCGCCCGACTCGATCGTGGTCTCCTCCAGGCTGGCGTTCGTCACCGCCGTCCTCGGGGCACCGGTGCCCAGCGCGAGCATCGACACCGCGGACATCTCGCTCTCGTAGCGGTGGTACCCCTCGACGGTGTCGAGGGACGTCGTCTGCATGGCAACCCACTCGCCATCGTCGACCTGCCGGTAGAGGGTCACGTTCCCGGGATCGACGCCGCGTTCCTCGAGGTACGCCCGGCGGATGCTGAACCGGAAGGTCGCCCCGTCGACCTCCCCGTCGGCGAGCGTGGTGTTGATACGGACGTAGCCAGCCGCGACCGTGTCGGTCCCGGACTCGAAGGAGTCGGCGGCCGACCGAACCGCTTCGGCGTCCTCCGGGGGGTCCGTCCGTCCGGACTCGGGGTCGACCGCCATCAGCGTCCTGCTGGGGGTCAGGTCGTCCGTGTACGTCCGGACGGTTAGCTCGTAGTCGTCGCTGGTGTTGGTCTCGACGACCAGCAGGTCCGGCAGGATGTCCTCGACCGGCTCGTCGTCCTCGTCGGCGAGCACGGTTTCGTTCTCCGGGGCGTTGCTGTCCACCGAGGTCCCGCTCCGTCGGACGACGGCCTCGGTCTGGTTGACCCGGAGCGTCTGGCTTGGCTCGGGGTTCGAGACGTTGACGAACGCCGCCGGCGGCCGGTCCGTCGCCGCGGCGTCCGGGGAGACGCTCCGGGCGTCGACGATCGTCTCCTCGCGGGCCGACTCCGAGCCCCCGCCGTCGCCGAACCCGTCCTCGAACCGATCGTACCAGAACGTGTCCACGGTCGTGGTGCCCGTCTGGCCGGCGGCGCCGTCGTTCCCGGCGGCGTCCTCGGCCGTCTCGAGCGTCGCAGTGTACTCGCCGTCGGTGTCGGCATCGTAGGTGGCCGTGTAGGTCCCGTTGTCCTCGGTGAAATTCGCCTCGGTCAACGTGGCGTTCTCTGGCCCGGTGACGTCGACACTGATGTTCTCGAGTTGTTCGTCGCTGTCGATGGTGACCGAGACGTTCTGGTCGTCCTGGCCGGTGACGGTGAACGACTCGTTCGGAACCGTCGGTGCGACGGTGTCGACGGTGAAGTCGACGGCTTCCGGTCGGACGTTGCCGGCGGCGTCTTCGGCGTAGACAGTGACGTTGTGGTCACCGTCGGCGAGGCCTGACAGCGTGGCGTTGGGGGTGAACGACTCGTTGGCGCCGCCGTCGAGGCTGTAGGTCCAGTTGGCGACCGACTCGTCGGCGGTCACGTCGAGCGGCACCTCGCTGGCGTCGTAGGATTCGCCGTCGGTCGGCTCCGCGACGGTCACGGCCGGCGCGGTCGTGTCGACGGTAGTATTGTCGGACTGGCCGGCGGCGCCGTCGTTCCCGGCGGCATCCTCGGCCGTCTCGAGAGTGGCGATGTAGTCGCCGTCGCTGTTCCCGTCGTAGGTCGCGGAGTAGGTACCGCCGCTCTCGACGAAGTCCGCCTCGGTCAGCGTCGCATCCTCCGGCCCGGCGAGGTCGACGCTGACGTTCGACAGGTCCTCGTCGCTATCGAAGCTGACCGAGACGTTCTGTCCCTCGGGATTCGACGCGGTGAAGGAGTCATTAGAGATAGTCGGCGCTGTCGTGTCGACGGTAGTGTTGTCGGACTGGCCGGCGGCGCCGTCGTTCCCGGCGGCGTCCTCGGCCGTCTCGAGCGTCGCAGTGTACTCGCCGTCGCTGTTGCCGTCGTAGGTCGCGGAGTAGGTACCGCCGCTCTGGACGAAATCCGCCTCGGTCAGGGTGGCGCTCTCGGGACCGCTGAGATCGACACTGATGTTCGATAAGTCCTCGTCGCTATCGAAGCTGACCGAGACGTTCTGTCCCTCGGGATTCGACGCCGTAAAGGAATCGCTAGCGATGGTTGGCGCAATCGTGTCGACGGTGGTGGTGTCAGACTGGCCGGCAGCACCGTCGTTCCCGGCGGCATCCTCGGCCGTCTCGAGCGTCGCAGTATAATTGCCCTCACTGTTGCCGTCGTAGGTCGCGGAGTAGGTACCGCCACTCTCGACGAAGTCGGCCTCGGTCAGCGTCGCATCCTCCGGCCCGGCGAGGTCGACGCTGATGTTCGATAAGTCCTCATCGCTATCGAAGCTGACCGAGACGTTCTGTCCCTCGGGATTCGACGCGGTAAAGGAATCACTCGAGATGGTCGGCGCAGTCGTGTCGACGGTGGTGCCGTCCGACTGGCCGGCGGCACCGTCGTTCCCAGCCGTATCCTCGGCCGTCTCGAGGGTGGCGGTGTAGTCGCCGTCGCTGTTCGCCTCGTAGGTCGCGGAGTAGGTGCCGCCGCTCTCGACGAAGTCCGCCTCGGTCAAGGTGGCAGTCTCGGGACCGCTGAGGTCCACACTGATGGTCTCGAGCTGTTCGTCGCTGTCGAAGCTAACGGAGACGTTCTGTCCGTCGGGGTTCGACGCATTGAAGCCCGAGATCGACGGCGCCGTGGTGTCGACGGTGGTGGTATCCGACTGACCGGCGGCGCCGTCATTCCCGGCGGCATCCTCGGCCGTCTCGAGGGTGGCGGTGTAGTCGCCGTCGCTGTTGCCGTCGTACGTTGCAGTATAGGTGCCGCCGCTCTCGACGAAGTCCCCCTCGGTCAAGGTGGCGCTCTCGGGACCGCTGAGGTCGACGCTGACGTTCGAGAGGTCCTCGTCACTGTCGAAGC
Source organism: Halobacteriales archaeon QS_1_69_70 (assembly GCA_003021005.1). Classification (GTDB taxonomy): domain Archaea; phylum Halobacteriota; class Halobacteria; order Halobacteriales; family Haloarculaceae; genus Natronomonas. The sequence goes on from PXRI01000008.1 coordinate 5,317, forward strand.
TAACGGAAACGTCCTGGCCGTCGGGGTTCGACGCATTGAAGCTCGATATCGACGGCGCAGTCGTGTCGACAGTCGTGCCGTCCGACTGACCGGCGGCACCGTCGTTCCCGGCCGCATCCTCGCCCGTCTCGAGGGTGGCGGTGTAATCGCCGTCGCTGTTCCCGTCGTACGTGGCAGTGTAGGTACCGCCGCTCTCGACGAAGTCCCCCTCGGTCAAGGTGGCGCTCTCGGGACCACTGAGATCGACGCTGACGTTCGAGAGGTCCTCGTCACTGTCGAAACTAACGGAGACGTTCTGTCCGTCGGGGTTCGACGCATTGAAGCTCGATATCGACGGGGACGTGGTGTCGACGGTGAAACTGGCGCTCGCGGTGCCGACCCCGCTGCTGGTTTCCGCGTAGACGGTGACGTCGTGCTGGCCGTCGGCGAGGCCGGACAGCGTCGTGTTCAGCGTCCGGGTGCCGTTGGCGCCCGTGGCCGTCTGGTTGGCACCGCCGTCGACACTGTAGTACCAGTCGCTCGTCTCGTCGGCGCTGGCATCGAGCGGGACGTCGCTACTGGTGTAGTTCTCGCCGTCGACCGGCCGGTCGACGGTCACGCTCGGCCCCGGCGTGTAGTCCGCGGCAGTCGCGTCGAGACGGGTCGCCACCCCGGTTCCGGACAGGCCCTGCGTGTCGCTCACCGCGATCCCGCTGCCGCCCGGCGTGTACTCGGCACTGGTACCGCCGGTCGTCAGGTAGTAGATGGAGCCGGTGTTCGCGTTCCGATGCATGATCTCGAGACTGCCGTCGCCCGTGACGTCGGCTGCGGCGACGGGGGCCTTGCTCGCCGCCTGGTAGTTGCTGTCCGGCCGGTAGAAGTCACCGTTCGAGTCGATCAGTGCGGGGACGTTGCTCCCGTCGACCGCGGAGACCCGGTTCATCCCGTCGCCGCTGTAGTCGGCCAGCGGACCGAGACCGATGCCGTTGTTGCTGCCGTAGTTCGAGGTGCCGGTGTCCCCGACGTTGCCGCTGTCCTCGACCCACTTTATCTGCTCGGAACTCCCCCTGAACACGGTTTCGTCGGTGCCGTCGTTGGTGAAGTCACCGTGACCGAGTGCGCCCTTGGTCTCTTCCCCGCCGTAGATCAGCTGGGGTGACCCGCCCGGCTCCACCCTGTAGAGGAAGTTGCCGTCGTTCTGGTTCGAGTACAGCACGGCGAGGGTTCCGTCGTCGTCGACGTCACCGATGGCGATGGTTCTCGATGCCGGGTCCTGCTTGGTGGCGCCGGCGGCGAGCGTCGTCGCGGTCGCACCGGAAACGGCCGGAATGAGGATGATGTCGCCGTTGTCGTTCACCGCGGTGACGTCGAGCGTGCCGTCCTGATCCATGTCCGCGACCGGACCGATGATGTTCGCCCTGACGCCGGTGTCGACGGTGTTGCCGTCGTCGTCGACCAGCTGGACGGGCCCGCCCGCAGTTTCGGTGTACGCCAGAGCGGGCGCGCTGATGTTGCCACTGCTCTGGGCGGCAACCGGCCCGGCGGCTGCCACGAGAACCAGCACGCCCAGGAGTCCGACGACGCTTACCAGCGCGAGGCGGCCGGCCAGTCCCGTACACCGTTCGCCCCCGTCGGCATTGGACGCCTCCGCCGCTGGGGGCCCGGTTCGCTCACCACGCCGGCGGTCCGAGCCGACGTCCCGCCGCCCGGACCCGGGGTCAGCACCGGCGTCACGGTGAGGGCGTTCGGCACGTCCGGCGTGGACTCCTCCCGATACTCCGCCCGAATGTCGCAGAACTGATAGACGCAGGCACATCTGAGTGCGGCCCGCTTCCAATCCAAAGGGTTTAACAGTACCGGAAGGACGGTGGTGTGGAACGAGTATACCATCGGGAGGAGTCGGATACCGGGGGCCCCTCCCCTGTCATCGATATGTAAAACCATGAGAGGATGGCAGAGGTCCGGTCGTTTATACGTCCCTCGGGGCCTTACCCCCAGGCAGTTACTCCACGGCGCTCTCGGCGAGCCGCTCCAGATTCTCGCGGTGGCGGTGCGCGTGATAGTCGTCGCGAACGGCGTCCGCCGACGGCACGGGCACGTCGGGGGCGTCGTGCTCGTCGAGGAACGTGTCAAGATCGTCGAGGATGTCCTCGGGTTTCGACTGTTCGCTCATACTTGTTAGACGGCGGTAAGACATAAAAAGGCGAGCGGTTGCACGAACAACACGACCGTTTATACCGGGTGCCGCGGCAAACACCCCTCATGGGTGAGCGAACGGGCGACCCTAACCAACCCAGCGACGGCACCCCTGCCGACGAGCCTCACCAGCCTCTGCATCGTGCCGACGGCGGGGCCGCCGACCACGACACCACCGGCGAGTCCGACAGCTCGCCAGCTGACGACCGAACCTCATCCGGAATCGGGCGACCTCTCCCGGTCGTCCGGTGAGAGGGCGGCGGCAGCCGGCGACCGAGGGGTTTAGGCCGCCGCCGGCCGACCGCGGAGCCGATGGAGGTCACCCTGCTCGGCACCGGCGACACCACCGGGACGCCGACGCCGAACTGCGGGTGTGGCACCTGCCGCGAGGCGCGCGAGCGCGGCGTCGAGCGCTCCCGCTTTTCCGTCCACGTCCACGACGAGGCCTCCGGCGAGTCGTTGCTCGTCGACGCCAGCCCGGACTTCCGCCAGCAGTTCCTCGAGACCGACGTCGCGCTGCCGGACGCGATCTGTGTCACCCACATCCACTTCGACCACCTCGACGGCCTCGGGAACGCCTACCGCTTGCTCGAGGACGTCCCGGTGTACGCCCCCGACGAGACCGACCCCGCGACCGGCGAGTCCGTCGCCGAGACCGTTAGCCGGAAGTACGACTACCTCGACGCCGTCTCCGTCCGGCCGGTGTCGCCGTTCGACGCCGTCGATGTCTGCGGGTTCGAGGTCACCCTGGTGCCGGTCGAGCACCCGCCGCTCGTCTGTTACGGCGTCCGGATCGACGCGCCCGAGACCGGCGCCACCCTGGCGCTGACCGGCGACACCAGCTACGGCATCCCGGACCGCTCGCGGGAGGTCCTCCGGGACGCGGACCTGCTTTTCGTCGACGGCATCGTGCCCGCGACCCACTGTGAGTACCACCCGCTCGGCGGCGCCCACCCGGACGACTCCGGCACCTACCGGACGTTCGGCACCAAGCACATGACCATCGAGGGCGCCCGCGAGATGGCCGCCGCCCTCGACCCGGCGGAGTACCGCATCGTCCACCTTTCCCACTACGTCCCGGCCGAGGACGCCTTCGACGACGACATGGCCGTGGACGGCGAGACGTTCAGTCTCTAACACCACCAGGGCGGCGATGGCGGAGCGACGTCGGGCCGGTACCACCGGCGTCATCGCTCCCGGTCGGCACGGGACGTTCCGGACGCCGCTGGCGGTCACCGCGTCGTTCCTGGGCCGGCGGCGGTCAGTCCGGGTCGCCCGTCGCGTACCGGTCCAGGCCGGCCTGGCGGCGGGCCGCGCCGGCTGGCGCCGGCTCCCAGGGCGAGCGAGCCGCTCGGACCGCCTCGGGGTCGGCCGGGGGCGGGTCCGCCGGCTCGTACCCGGCACACGCCTGGCCGCACTCGCGGGCGGGGTCGACGAGCCGGTTCTTCCAGTCGCAGTACGGGAGCGCGTCGTCGGGCTGGAAGGCCGGGCCGCCGGCGGCGGCGCGCCCGCAGTCGGGGAGGCCGTCCGGCCGCCACCCCTTGCCGTAGGCCCGTTCGGCGACGCGGCGGCGGAGCCGCGCCTTCTCGTCGGCGTCGACGGGCTCGACGTCGACGCGGCCGGGACGCCGGTCACCGAGGGCGAGCCCCGGCACCTCGGTCGAAAGCGAGTCGGCCGCCCGGACCACCTCGACGTCGCCGGCCTCGGCGTCGAACCGCCAGACGCCCACGGGGTCCGGCAGGCGGTTCAGGTGGGCGCCGGTAACGTAGGAGCCGGTGACCAGCACGACCTCGTCGAACAGCGCGAGCGAGACGTCCGTCCGGAGCTGACACTGGAGGTCGCCGGCCCGGTCGAGGTCCGGCTTGTTCTCGAACGCCCGGAGGCCGCCGATCCAATCGGGGTAGCGGGCGGTCCGGCGGACGTACCGGCGGCCGTCGTGCCGCTCGACGGCGAAGAACCCGGCCTCGACGGCCGCGTCGAGGACCTCCCGGGCCCGCTCGGGGTGACAGTCGAGGGCGTCCCGCCAGTCGCGGGCGCGGCCGACGCCGACGTCGCTCTCGACGGCCGCCGGCGGGATGGTGTCGGGCGTGAGTTCGACGCGGGCGTCGAACGCCGGGCCGGGCCGGACCTCCACCACGTCGAGGACCCGGCCGCGGGCGCCGAGCTGTCTGGCGATGACGCCGTCGCTGTCGGCCTCGAGGGCGGCACACAGCGCCAGCTCGAACCGGACGGTCGGCCGCCGGTGGCTCGCCGGCGTCCGTGCGGCACGTGGTCGGACCGGTCGCTTCCTCCTCCGGAGTCGACCCGCGTCGAGGACCTCCCGGGCGGCCCGTCGGTGATTCCCGAGGCGGCAAGACCGTCACCGGTGCGGTCCTCGCGTGGGGTGACATCTACGTCGTCGACGAAATCGCGATCCTCGACTCTACGTCCGACACGGACAGCGTCCTGCAGGACGTCCGCGAGATGGGTGCCGACATCTACCAGCGGCAGCCGAGCACGTTCGTGCGTGCCCACGAACTCGCGATGGTTGCGGAGACCTACCACGAAGAGGGTGACAACGACCCCGTCCATGCGCTGTTGCCGAGTCACGCCGGACCAACCGCGTGTTCTTCGTCGGCACCCTCATCGTGACCGAAGACGTCAGCCGCGACGGGAACGACCCCTACGTGAAAGCCGAGATCGTCGGGCCGACGGGGATGTTCTACCTCTACGCCGGCCAGTACCAAGTCGACGCCAAAGCGTTCATCCAGGACGCCGACACGCCGGCCTACGTCCCGTCACCGGGAAGCCGACAACGTTCGAGACCGACGACGGCGACACGCTCGTCCGCGTGGCGCCCGAACGGCTGTCGACGGTGGCCCGCGAGGACCGCGACCGCTGAGTCGTCGACGCCGCCCGCCACATCCACCGGCGCCTCGCGGTCGCCCAGGCCGGCGACGTCACACCGACGCGCTCGCTATCGCCACCGCCGCGGCGCTCCGCGTTGCCACACCGCAGCCGTCCGAATCTGGCAGGTTACTTGCGTATGGTGCGGAAATGCACACCGGCCGAGAGGAAGGGGAGCGATACGGATTCGAAGCCCGGCGCTATGGGCGAATCATCCCGTCGATCGCATCCGCAATGAGTTCTAACCCGTCACACGTTAGCTCGCCAGACGGGAGCGTATCTCGAATCGCCGAGAGTGGAATCGTGTAGATCGCCCAGGGCATGACGTAACTCGTCTTCCGTAACTCCACGTCGTCAACGTACTCGTGCGGAAGTTGTGTGACGTTGTGCGAGTAATCGTTCTGTGTACTGAGGCACACGATCGTCGCTTCTTGCTCGACATACGGTCGGTCAACGTCAGAAATCACGATCACCGGTCGTGGATTCGTATGTGCACCGGTCGGATCCTGCGCGAACACCAGACTGCCTTGTGGGTAGTAATACGGCATGCGTGAGAGTTTGTTAACGAGTGCGGGTTACGCCTCGTCGTCGTCAGCCGTGATCCACTCGTCCGGCGCTGGTTCCTCCCGCGGCGTCTCGCGTTCTTGTCGGTCGTCGCTCGGAATTTCAGTTCTCGCGCTCGTCCCGGTTTGCTCCACGTCATCCGGCTCGATCCCGGCTTCAGAGTGCCGAGACAGCATCGTGTCGAGTGAGATGAGGCTTTGGGCGAACCGTCGGAGGTCCTCGCGGTGCTCGAGGCCGTGGTAGAGGCCGTCGCTCGTTTTTCCAATGCGTCCCTCATCGTGCAGTCGGGAGAGCGTGCCGGAGACGGTTCCGCGTGGCAGGTCGAGTTCGTCTCGGAGTTCGGCGGGTGTGAATCCGAGATTCGTGTCGTGGTACAGTAGCTTGATGATCTTGGCTTTGTTCGTCTCTGGCCGGATCGTGATCGGGTCGTCAGGGTCGTGTTTGCGGAGATCGATCGGCATCGTGGATGTATCCGATTGTACTCATCTGTAGCGCATAAACCTGCCGGTGACCATAGACAACGATATGTCTGGCTCATCCGCGGAGTCCTGGGCCTCGTTGCGGCAGCAACGGGGAGTCCCCCTTCGAGAAGGCAAATCACACGCATTGTAGGCAGTCTGCTACGAAGCAGAATGGCTGTTATGCTCATCTATAGACAGCATTCTTTTCAACCTCATTAGATTGACATCCTCCCCGCCCTGAAGGGCGAGGATTCCCACCGCCAGCGCCACACAGCGGGCGGCTGCGTTGAGAGTTCGAGGTTTGCACACCGACGAGGTGCAGGCCATGCCAAGTGGCCGTTACTCCTATCCTCGACACGGCCGGTCCCGTCGTTTCCTCGGGGCTTCGGGCGTGCATCGGCGGATTCGGAGGTACCTGCTTGTTTTGCGTCGGTACCCGCCCTATTCCGACGGGAGACCGTCGAAACTCGGTTGGGAGGTCCGATACTGTCCGATTGTCCCGACCAGGGCGCGGACGTGCCGCGTCGGATATATAAAGCAATGCGTGGAACGCACCTAAGGCCTCGCCTCACACTGAAAGTAGACGATGATGGCCATGCATCCCCGCCCTCAAGCGCGGGGCTTTCTCGCCTGCAATCGCGTAAACCGGATATTCAGTGTATCTGGGTAGTGATCGGGGCATCTTCGCTTTGAGGGGCGGCCGCCCCTATCGAATGGGCCCGGGAATCATTACTGCATGGGTGGACGGCTGGTGTACACGCTCGATGGCGACGTGCTGGACACACCACCACCGTCACCGGGGAGGCCGACATCACGACAGTCGATTTCGGCGAGATGGCCTTCGCGGTCGAGCGAGCCCTCTGCGAGAAACAGGACGTCAGCGTCCACCAGAGCGTCGACAATCGGCTTGAGGAACTCGAGGCCACTCGTGACGATGTTTACTCGGATGTGACCGACTCAGACGCGAGGGGTTCCGAAATTAGGCAAGTTCGAATTCCTGCCAGCTAAGAGAGGGGCTGACCGGTATTCCGTTGCTGTTTTTTGAATCCCCGAGAGTGGTACGAGGGTGACCATCCCCGCGATGTACCGATGAACGGGAATACCCGACCCACCCCTGTATATCGAAGTCCAGGTTAAGAAGCGCTCGGGAATCGTTCCGATGATTCCGTAGAATACTCGGCTTCCGCATCGACGGCCGAGCCATCGGTCTGAACCTCCGTCACCACAGCGTCGCTTCGTCGAGGGCGAGGTCGGCGATCCAGTCGCCGGCCGCGTCCTCGTCCTCGATCCCGCGGAGCGTGAGGGTGACGGCGGAGCCGTCGTCGTCGACGGCGATGGTGCCGCCGACGTCGGTGACGGCCCAGTGGACCATCCAGAGGCCCAGCCCCTGCCCGTGGGACAGCTGGGATTCCTCGCGGCCGCGCAGTATCTCCCGTTCGGCCTGCGGGAGCCCCGGTCCGTCGTCGGTGACGGTGACGGTGACGTGGTCGTCGCCGTCGCGGTCGACGTCGAACGTGACGGTCGGAGCCGGGCCGGCGTACCGGAGCGCGTTGTCGCCGAGTTCGTAGAGTGCCCGCCGGAGGTGGACGGTGCCCAGCGTCCGCGCTTCCGCGGGCGCCGAGACGTCGACGGTCCCGGGCGGGCCCTCGACCCGGAGGTCCACGGCGACGGCCTCCACCATCGACACGACGTCGCGCGGCTCCGGCGGCGTCCGGTCGGTCAGAAGCGAGACGAGTTCCCGTGCTTCCTCCCCGAGGTCGACGAGGTCGCTCGCCGTCCGGACGACGACGTCGGCCCGCTCGCTGGGTTCGGCGTCCACCTCCTCGGCGAGCGAGCGCGCGTGCCCCCGGATGACGTTCAGGTCGTTCCGGAGGTTGTGCCGGAGGACGCGGTTGAGCGTCGCCAGGAGCTTGTCCCGGTTCTGTAGCTTCCGGGTGTACTCCTGGACCGTCAGTTCGGTCTCGACCACCCGGCCGACGACTTCGACGAACCCGAGTTCCTCGTCCGTGAAGCCGGGCGACCGGGCGGCCTCGTCGACGAAGCAGATCGTCCCGTAGGGTTCGCCGCCGACGCTGAGGGCGGTCCCGACGTAGCAGTCCAGCTCGTGGGTGACGTAGGCCGGGTCGTCGGCCCACCCCTCGTTCGGGGCGTCGGCGACCGCGAGGGGCGTCTCCTGGCGGTGGACGCCCAGGTCCGGGTAGGTCCGCTTGAGGTGGGCGTTCGCCACGTCGAGGTAGTCGACGCCCACGCCGATGATGCCCGACAGCGTCTCCGAGAGCGTCAAGTCGTCGTCGTTCTGGAGCCGATAGATCCGCTGGCGGTACCGCTGGCTGTCGCGGTCAGTCACGGGACGCCACCCAACAGAGCGGTCCCTCCGGTCATGCCTGCGGAACCGAGGGGGTCCTCCGGTATTACTCTAGGGGCTATTTCGAGCGTGCAAGGTGTCTGTGGGGTGGAACCAGGGTGGTAACGGCCGGGACGGGGCCGGGCGCCGAATCAAGGCGATGAAGCCCGAGCCGCACTCGGGCGCCGAACCACCACGAGGAAGCCCGGCCCGCACTCAACCGCCGAACCATCGAGACAATCCGAGCCACACCCGACCGCCGACCCACGACGAGACAGCCCGAGCCACACCCGACCGCCGAACCACCACGAGGAGGCCCGGCCCGCACTCGACCGCCGACCCACGACGAGACAGCCCGAGCCACACCCGAACGCCGACCCACGACGAGACAGCCCGAGCCACACCCGAACGCCGAACCATGACGAAGAAGCCCAGGCCGCAGTCGAGCGCCGAACGGAGGCGGCCGCGAACGGGGCGTATCGGCCCGCCGCCACGGATGAAACGGAAGCGTTTTCACCCGGACGGGAGGAGATACACGTCATTACTCCATGACGGCAGACCACCCACAACCGGAGGTGAACATCGGCCTGGTGGGCCACGTCGACCACGGGAAGACCACCCTGGTCCAGGCACTGTCCGGTGAGTGGACCGACCAGCACTCCGAGGAGATGAAACGCGGCATCTCCATCCGACTCGGGTACGCCGACGCGACCTTCCGGGAGTGCCCGGAGCTGGAGGCGCCGGACCGGTACACCGTCGACGAGGAGTGTCCCGACGGCTCCGGGAGCGAGCACCGCCGGACGGTGTCGTTCGTGGACGCGCCGGGCCACGAGACGCTGATGGCGACGATGCTGTCCGGCGCGGCGATCATGGACGGCGCGGTGCTCGTCGTCGGCGCCGACGAGCCCGTGCCGCAGGCCCAGACCGAAGAGCACCTGATGGCGCTGGATAGCATCGGCATCGACAGCATCGTCGTCGCCCAGAACAAGGTGGACCTGGTCGACCGCGAGCAGGCGATGGCGAACTACGAGGAGATCAAGGCGTTCGTGGAGGGCACGGTCGCGGAGGGCGCCCCGATCGTCCCGACCTCGGCCCAGCAGGCGGTCAACGTCGACCTCCTGATCGAGGAGGTCGAATCGGAGATCCCGACGCCAGACCGGGACCCCGACGCCGACGCCCGCCTCCGGGTCGCCCGGTCGTTCGACATCAACCGGCCGGGCGCGACGTGGGAGGAACTCACCGGCGGCGTGCTCGGCGGGTCGCTGTCGCGGGGCCGGCTCGCCGAGGGCGAGGAGATCCGGATCAAGCCGGGCCGCGAGATCGAGGAGGGCGGCGAGGCCGAGTACCGGCCCGTCGAGGCCACCGTCCGGTCGCTGCAGGCCGGCGGCGAGTTCGTCGAGGAGGTCGGGCCAGGCGGGCTGCTCGGCGTCGGCACCGGCCTCGACCCCGCGCTCACCAAGGGCGACGCGCTGGCCGGCCAGGTCGCCGGCCCGCCGGGCAGCCTCCCGCCGACCCACGAGGCGTTCACCATGGACGTCGAGCTGTTCGACCGGATCGTCGGCGAGGGCGACGTCGAGCCCATCTCGACCGGCGAGCCGCTCATGTTGACCGTCGGCACCGCCACCACGGTCGGGGCGGTCACGAGCGCCCGGGAGGGCGACTGCGAGGTCGAGCTGAAGCGCCCGGTCTGTGCGGAGCCCGAGGCGAAGATCGCGATCAACCGCCGCGTCGGCGCCCGGTGGCGGCTCATCGGCGTCGGCTCCCTGCGGGGATGACCGTCGTGCTCGACGCCAACGCGCTCATGGCGCCGGTCGAGGTCGGGGTCCGCACCTTCGAGGAACTCGACCGGCTGCTCGGCGACCACCGCGCCGTCGTGCCGGCCGCCGTCGTCGCGGAACTCGAGTCGCTGGCCGGGGGCGCCGGCGAGGCGGGGACGGCCGCGAGCGTCGCGCTGGATCTGGTCGACCGGGAGTGTGCGGTGGTCGAGCACGACGCCGCGGCGGCCGACGAGGCGGTGCTGGAGGTGGGGCGCGAGGTCGATCACGCCGTCACGAGCGACGGGCCGCTCTGCGAGCGGCTCCTGGCGGCGGACGTTCCCGTAATACGTTTACGGGGCCGAACCAATTTCGAGATAACCGAGCCATAGCATGTACAAACGGGTACGACTCACTGACACGGTCGAGGTGCCCCCGCGGCACCTGGCGGAGGTGTCGCCGGACCTCGTCGCGCGCCTGCTGCAGGACAAGCTCGAGGGACGGATGGACGAGGAGGTCGGGAGCGTCGTCACCGTGACGGCGGTCCACGACGTGGGGGACGGGGCGGTCCTGCCGAACCGGCCCGGCGTCTACTACGAGGCGGAGTTCGACGCCGTCACCTTCGACCCCCAGATGCAGGAGGTCGTCGACGGCGAGGTCGTCGAGGTCGTCAACTTCGGCGCCTTCGTCGGCATCGGTCCCGTCGACGGGCTGCTCCACGTCTCCCAGATCTCCGACGAGTATCTGGCCTACGACGAGGAGAACCAGCAGCTCGCCTCCCGGGACTCGAACCGCGTGCTGAGCGTCGGCGACGCCGTCCGCGCCCGCATCGTCACCAAGAGCATCGACGAGCGGAACCCCCGCGACTCCAAGATCGGCCTGACCGCCAAACAGCCCGGGCTCGGCAAGCACGGCTGGCTCGCCGAGGATCGGAAGCGCCGCGAGGCGCAGGCGGGTGATTAGATGGCCGACCGGCTGGTGTGTCGCGACTGCCACCGCGTGCTGGAGGTCGACGACGGCGCGCAGTGCCCGGCCTGCGGGTCGAACTCCCTGACCGAGGACTGGGCCGGCTACGTCGTCATCGCCCACCCCACGGACAGCGCCATCGCCGAGGAGATGGAGGTCGACGAGCCCGGCCGGTACGCGCTGAAGGTCCGGTGAGATGGCCGACGTCGTCGTCGCACTGCCCGAGGCCCTCCGCGGCGAGCTGAAGGAGCCGCTCGGGGCGGTCTACACCGACGCCGACGCGCTGCTTTCGGCCGCCGGTCGGCCGATCGTCGCGGTGGGGGACGTCGTCACCGCTCACCTGGTCGGTGCCGGGGTCCACCCCGCCGTCGCGGTGGTCGACGGCCGGACCGAACGCGGGGCGGTCGACCCCGAGGTCGCCGCCGCCATCGAGGGGTTCGACCGCCGCATCGCGGTCGAGAACCCGGCGGCGACGCTGTCCGCCGACCTGCTGGCCGCACTTTCCGACGCCGTCGACCGGCCCGGCAGCGTGCTCGTCCGCGTCGACGGCGAGGAGGACCTGGCCGCCCTCCCCGCCGTCCTCGTCGCGCCGGACGGCGCCGCGGTCGTCTACGGCCAGCCGGGCGATGGGATGGTGCTCGTCACCGTCGACGAGGCCCGACGTGACCGGTGTCGCGACCTGCTCGCGGCAATGGACGGCGACGCCGACCGGCTCTCGGCTATCCTCGAGCGCTGACGACGTCCGGGCCACCGGTGGAGCGCGTCGAGCCCGATGGCGACCGCAAGCGGGTCCGGTTCGCCGAGCCCGCCGGCAGCTCGACGACCTACCAGTACTTCCTCGAGGCGCCGGCGGGCGCCGGGGAGACGAACTATTACGAGTTCGGCCCGGCCGCGATACGGATCAAAGGCGAGTGGCAGCCGGTTAGCGGGACCGGCGGCGACGCGGTCGCCGGCGGCGCCGAGACCTGACGCGGCTGCGCGACCGTCAGTCTCGACCCCGGCGAGACGTATCGCGGGGTACATCCTCGACCAGGCCCGCGGATGCTTTGGTTGAGTAAGGGTTTTTTAATATCGGGGATTCAGGCCGTAATATGGGCTTGAGACTCCGGGGTGAGGAAATACATGCCGCGTTTATATACACGTTCGGCGCCACGATCGTATTCTTATTCGTGTTTGATGTGCACGAGGCATACCTCGATCCGCTCGTCGCCGACGGCTCGTTTATCGTTAGTACGCTGGTCGAGACTGTCATCATCGTCGTGAGTGTCTACATATGGTCTGTTGTCGCCGGGAATGCGTACAATTCGGGGCGTCTTCGTAACGCTGGGCGGTGGATGAAATCGCCGGCGCCGAGACCTGACGCGGTCGGACCGGCGGCTTCGAAATCCTTTTCACTGCCTGCAGGGAATCTCCGGCCAACGAACCATGGACGTCGAAATCATCGACGAGGAGGAGAATCCAATGTTGCACCGGACGGACGTCCGGTTCCAGCTCACCCACGAGGAGGCGACGCCCTCGCGGCTGTCGGTGCGTGACTCGCTCGCCGCGAAGGTCAACAAGGACGCCGGCGAGGTCGTGGTGCACAGCCTCGACACCAAATACGGGATGCGGAAAACCGTCGGGTACGCGAAGGTCTACGAGGACAGCGAGGCCGCCGAGGACGTCGAGCAGGAGCACATGCTCGAGCGGAACAAGATCACCGCCGAGGCCGAGGCGGACGACGGCGAGGCCGACGCCGACGCAGAGGAGGCGTGATGGCGCGCTACGAGTTCTACGAGGAGGACGGCTCGACCGACCGCGAGGAGTGTCCACACTGCGGTGACACGTTCATGGGGCATTACGGCGACCGCCGGCATTGCGGCAAGTGCGGGCACACCGAGTTCGAGTAGGCCGTGACCCGGGTGCTCGGCATCGAGGGGACCGCCTGGTGCGCCAGCGCGGCCGTCTTCGACGCCAACACCGACGACGTCCTCATCGAGTCCGACGGCTACGCGCCCGACAGCGGCGGGATCCACCCGCGGGAGGCCGCCGAACACATGCGCGAGGCTGTCCCGACCGTCGTCGAGGCGGTCCTCGACCGGGTCGACGAGGAGTACGGCGACCCCGCCGAGGCGCTGGACGCCGTCGCGTTCTCCCGCGGGCCGGGCCTTGGCCCGTGTCTCCGCATCGCCGGCACGGCCGCCCGGGCGCTCGCGGGGGCGCTCGAGCTGCCGCTGGTCGGGGTCAACCACATGGTCGCCCACCTCGAGGTCGGCCGGCACCGCGCGGGGTTCGACGCGCCGGTCTGTCTGAATGCCTCCGGCGCGAACGCCCACGTGCTCGGCTACCGCGACGGCCGCTACCGCGTGCTCGGGGAGACGATGGACACCGGCGTGGGCAACGCCATCGACAAGTTCGCCCGCCACGCCGGCTGGAGCCACCCCGGCGGCCCGGAGGTCGAACGCCGCGCCCGCGAGGGCGAGTACGTGGAGCTGCCGTACGTCGTCAAGGGGATGGACTTCTCCTTCGCCGGCATCACGTCGGCGGCCGAACAGGCCCTCGACGAGGGGACGCCGGTCGCGGACGTCTGCCGGGGGCTCGAGGAGACCGTCTTCGCGATGCTCGCTGAGGTCAGCGAGCGGGCGCTGTCGTTGACCGGCGCCGACGAACTCGTCCTCTGCGGCGGCGTCGGCCAGAACGACCGCCTCCGCGACATGCTTGCGACGATGTGCGAGGCGCGCGGCGCCCAGTTCTACGCCCCGGAGCCGCGATTCCTCCGGGACAACGCCGGCATGATCGCGGTGCTGGGCGCGGCGATGTACGCGGCGGGCGACACCGTCCCCGTCGAGGACTCGCGCGTCCGGCCGGCGTTCCGGCCCGACCAGGTGCCGGTGACCTGGGACGCCGGCACGCCGGTCGCCGGGCCGGCCGCCGAGACGGATCGGGTCCGGGGCGCCGAAGCGGTCGTGGAGCTCGACCCGCCCGACGCCGTCACCAAGCGACGGGTGCGGAAGGCCTACCGGCACGCCGACCTCGACGAGCGCCTCCGGCGCCGCCGGACGCGCACGGAGGCCCGGCTCACCAGCGAGGCCCGGCGGCTCGGCGTCCCGACGCCGCTCGTCCGCGACGTCGACCCGCCGGAGGGTCGACTCATCCTCGAGCACGTCGGCGGAGCGGACCTCCGGACGGCGCTGTCCGAATCGCGGGTGCGCGCCGTCGGCCAGCACCTCGCGCGGTGTCACGCGGGCGGCTTCGTCCACGGCGATCCGACGCCCCGGAACGTCCGGGTCGGGGACGCTGGCAACGACCACGAGCGGATCTACCTCATCGACTTCGGGCTCGGCTATTACACCGACGACGTCGAGGACCACGCTATGGACCTCCACATCTTCGAGGGTGCCCTCGGCGGCACGGCCGACGACGCTGCACCCCTCGTCGAGGCCTTCGAGGACGCCTACGCGACGGCGGGCGACGACCGGGTCATACGGCAGTTGCGGGAGATCGAGGGCCGCGGCCGGTACCAGTGATCGGGGCGAGGCGATGTCGGCACTGTCCGCCGTCGCCGGTATGGATGGCGGTCTCCGACAGCCTCGGGTAGCGACGGTCCCGGCGCCGGCCGAGGGCGTTCGTCGTCTTCGACACGCGCGCGGTCGACCTGCGGGAGACCGCGGTTGGAGCGAGCGGGAGGCGCAAGGCGCGACCCGGGCGGCACGAGCGAAGCGAGTGCCGCCGAATGTGCGAACGGCGTCCTCGCGAGTGAAGCGAGCGAGGGCTCGGCAGAGCGACGCTCTGCCGGCGAACCGAGTGAACCGTGAGCAAGGGAGCGCCTCGGACAGGCGAGCGGGGAGCGATAGCGACGCGCGAGCATGGAGCGGAGCGACCGACGACACGCGAGCCGCGAGGCCGACCGTAGGGAGGCCTCGGAACGAGCGAGCGGGAGGAGGGAGGCGCGAGCGGAGCGAGCGCCTCCGAATGGCGAGCGGGGAGCGAAGCGACCCGCGAGCAGCGACCAGCGGGAGCGACGACACGCGAGCCGCGAGGCCGACCGCAGGGAGGCCTCGGAACGAGCGAGCGGCGAAGCCGCGAGCCGGTCCGCCGACCCGAAGCCGACTCCCGGACGCGGGCCGTGCCTATAAGTCCCGCCGCGCCCAACGGGCGGGTATGCCCGACAAGCCGCAGTCCGGCACGCTGTTCGGCGTCCCGTACAACTTCCAGAAGCCGTCGCTCGGCCGCATGGTGTCCTCCTACTGGCAACCCGACGAAGGGATGCTCGTGAAGAAACCGTTCGGGGTCGGCTACACGCTGAACCTCGCCAACTGGCGATCGTGGGTCGTCCTCGGCATCGCCGCCGCGCTCTTCTACGACTAAGGGGCCGACGACCAGTCAGGCGTCCCGACGGGCGATCGGTGGAGAAACCGAGGCGAGCGGCGGCGCCTCCCCCAACAGCGAACGCCGACCCCAGGGAGCTCCGTTTCCACGGTACCGACACGACTTTGCGGGGCCGAAGCGAACCGCCGACAGATGCTATCGAGGCAGTTCGTCCGCGAGCACCCCGATGAGGTCCGTCGGGCCCTCGAGGTGAAGGGCGTCGAGGTGGATGTAGACCGGATCCTGGAGGTGGACGAGGCGTGGCGGGAGCTGAAGGCGGAGGGCGACGACCTCCGGCACCGGCGCAACGAGGTCTCCAGCCGGATCGGCGAGCTGAAGCGCGAGGGCGACGAGGAGGCCGCCGAGGACGCCATCGAGCGCTCCCAGGAGCTCAAATCGGAGCTCGAGGCCGTCGAAACCCGGGCCGACGAACTCGAAGGGGAGCTGGAGGAGCGACTCCTGGAACTGCCGAACGTGCCCCACCCGGAGGCGCCGGTCGGCGACGACGAGTCGGACAACGTCGAGGTCGACCGCTGGGGGTTCGACGACCGCCGCGGGCTCCCCGAGGAGGTCGTCCCACATTACGACCTCGGGGAGGACCTCGAGATCCTGGACTTCGAGCGCGGCGCGAAGGTCGCAGGCGGCGGGTTCTACGTCGCCAAGGGCGCCGGCGCCCGGCTGGAGCACGCGCTGGTCCAGTTCATGCTGGATCTGCACCGGGGGGCCCACGGGTACACCGACGTGTTCCCGCCGATCCCGGTCGACTCGGCGTCGATGCGGGGGACCGGCCAGCTCCCGAAGTTCGTCGAGGACGCCTACCGGCTCGGCGGCGCGAACGACGAGCCGTACGACGACGAGGACCTCTGGCTGCTCCCGACCGCCGAGGTCCCGGTGACGAACCTGTACCGGGACGAGATCCTGCTGGACGAGGACCTCCCGATCAAGCACCAGGCGTACACCCCGAACTTCCGGCGGGAGGCCGGCGAACACGGGACCGAGACCCGCGGCATCGTGCGGGTCCACCAGTTCAACAAGGTCGAGCTGGTGAACTTCGTCAGGCCCGAGGACAGCTCCGACCGCCTGGAGGGGCTCCTCGGCGAGGCGACGGCGGTCCTCGAGCGACTCGGGCTCCCCTACCGGGTCCTGGAGATGTGCACGGGTGACATGGGCTTTTCGCAGGCGAGGAAGTACGACGTCGAGGTGTGGGCGCCGGCCGACGATACGCCCGAGGGCCCCGCTGCCGGCGGCCGGTGGCTCGAGGTCTCCTCGGTGTCGAACTTCGAGGCCTTCCAGGCGCGGCGGGCGGGCATCCGGTACCGGCCCGAGCGCCACGAGTCGGCGGCGTATCTCCACACGCTGAACGGATCGGGCGTCGCCATCCCCCGGGTCGTCGTCGCCATCATGGAGTATTACCAGCACGACGACGGCACGGTCGAGGTCCCGGCGCCGCTCCGGCCCTACATGGGCGGTCTCGACCGGATCGAGGGCGGCGAGCCCGTCGGCGAGTCGGCCGTCGGCGATGGGTAGGCCCGCACCGAGGGCCGGACGGACGAGGCCGCGGAGTCACCCGCCCCTGCCCCGGAGAACCGCGTTCGTCGAGCCACTTTTGCCCGCCGGCGGGCAAGCGACGGCGTGGAGCTCCACGTCCGCTACGAGGGCGACGACGACCCCGAGAAGTGCTCGGCCCGGAAGCTCGCCCGGTTCGACCTGGCCGCGCTGCACCGGTCTGTCCGGGCGACGCCGCCGGGCCTGGTGCTCGACCCCCACGCCGAGCGAGCGCTGTCGCCCGCGGACGACGCGCCCGGCGACCGACTCCTCGCGCTGGACTGCTCGTGGGAGACCGCCGACGCGGAGGCCTTCGCGCTTGCGGGTCCCCATCGGGCGCTGCCGTTTCTCGTCGCCGGCAACCCGGTGAGCTACGGCGCACCGTTCCGGCTGTCGACGGTCGAAGCCTTCGCCGGCGCCCTCCGCATCCTCGGTCACCGCGAGCATGCCGAGCGCGTCCTGGGGAAGTTCACCTGGGGCCACACGTTCCTCGAGTTGAACGCGGAGCCGCTCGACCGGTACGCGGCGTGTGCGGACGCCGACGAGGTCCTCGCGGTCCAGGCGGAGTACCTCGATGCGGAGTGAGGATCCATCGAGGACTGGCGATCCGTTGACCACGGACGATCCATTGATCACGGACGATCCATTGACCACGGACGATCAGTTGGTCTTGAACATACCCCCGCCGCCTAACGTTGTCCTCGTCACCAACGATAGCCCGTGGGAGCCGACGGCGGGCCGAGCGGGCTCGTCGGAAGCTCGTCGGGAAGATCAGCTGCGTTGTAGCCGCCGGGCGCGATGTCGTTCGGGCCGTTCGAGTAGAACAGCGACGACAGCGCCTGGATCTGGCCGCGGCCCACGCCGAGTTCGAACTGGCCGCCGCCGTACATGCTGATGTCGTTTGTCTCACAGTACGCGATCGTCTCGAGGAGTGACTCGACGGTCCCGAACCGGGAGGGTTTGATGTTGAGCCACGCCGGCTCGAACGGCCGCTCGTGGACGCTCGCCAGGCCGGTGATCGGCGCGTCCCAGGCGATGCGGTCCCGGGCCGGCTCGAGGACCGGTCGGGTCGCGTCCGTCCAGGCCGGGTCCTCGATGACCGCGTCCGGGAACGCCTCGAGGACGCGTCGGTAGAGGGCCGGGTCGACGGAGCCGTCCACCGAAGTGCCCTCGTACTGGCCCTTCAGGTCCAGGACGCGGACGCCCCCGCGGTCGGCGATCGCCTCGACGAGGGCGTCGTCCCAGTCGTCGGTCGGATCCAGTTTGAACTCCGCCTCCGGGTGGACCGCCCGGAGGTCGTCGAGCCGGGTCGCCGACTCCAGCCGGGTGCTGACGACGAACCGGACCGGGTCGTAGGACCGACCGAGCGCACTCGCCAGGTCGGTGTCGGCCTGCCGGAGCGTCAGGTCCAGGGCGGCGCTCTCGAGGCCCCAGCGGCGGTAGTGGCGGTCGTGCTCGCGGGTCGCCGGCGCCGGGAACAGATCCAGGTCGTCGAGACGGCTCGAGAACGACGCCACCGTGTATTCGCCGACGAGGTCCAGGCCGCCGTCGCCGTAGGCGTCCTGGAACCGTCGCTGGTCGTCGGCGTCGTACCCCACGTCCTCCCCCCGGCCCGTCTCGCCCTCGCCGGACAACCCGATCGCCGTCGAGACGCGCGTGAAGTCACTGGAGGTCTCCAGCGTCCCGGCCGTCAGCGCATAATCCTCCACGACGAGCGGGAGGTCGGCCACCCGGTCGTACATACCGGGCGGTGGTCGGGCCGTCCCATAAGCCGAACGGTAAGTGTTATCCGACGGCACCGCCTCGCCCCGGTATGGCCAGGTTCGACGAGGCGGAGGCCCGCACCCTCGAGAAGATGATCTGCATGCGCTGCAACGCCCGGAACCCGGAGCGGGCCGACCACTGTCGGAAGTGCGGCTACGGGAAGCTCCGGCCGAAGGCGAAGGACCGCCGCGCGGCCTGAAACCGGTCGCCTCCTCCTGACAACCGGTCGTTTCGACCCACCAGCCACGTCGCCGTCCGGTTCGATCCCGTCAGTACCTTCACGGCGGTCGCCGGCGTCGTCGGGTGATGCACGACCTGGTCCGTCCAGCAGGAGATGGGGTCGTCGTCCAACCGTCGAGGTCGATGTGGACAACGGCCGCGAGGTGCATGCGGGCCCCCACCTGGAGGCGGCCATCGGCGAGCTGGTGGAGAACGCCCTCGTCCACGGCGGCGACCGGCCAGAGGTCGGCATCGAGACCGACGCGTCGGCCACCCGGGTCGAACTGCTCGGCTCCGACGACGGCCCGGGCCTGACTCACTCCTCGGGGTACTTCGGCTCCCGCCGTTCGGCGCGCTCTAGAGCCGTCTCCACAACGTCGCGGACGTCGCCGTGGAAGGCGTCGCCGTGGCCGGCGTACATGTGCTCGACGCCGTCGGGCATCCGCTCGAGAAGCGTCTCGATGCTCTCGATGAGGACCGCCCGGGACTGGCCGGCCATGTCGGTCCGGCCGAAGCTGCCGTCGTCGAAGGCGCCGTCGTCGTGGACGACGACGTCGCCGCTGAACAGCGTCGTCTCCGAGACCAGTGAGACGTGGTCGTCGGCGTGGCCGGGTGTGTGGACGACGTCGAAGGCCTCGTCGCCGGCGAACACCTGGTCGCCGTCCTCGAGTTCGTGGGTCCGACGGGGGTGGTCGCCGTGGGCGTACAGCGGGGCGTCGAAGGCGGAAAGCACCGCGTCGAGGCTGCCGACGTGGTCGCCGTGCTGGTGGGTGAGCACGACGGCGTCGAGGGTGGCGGTCCGGGACTCGATGGCGCCGACGACTTCGTCCGTCGCGCCCGCGTCGACGAGCACGGTCCGGTCGCCCTCCAGGAGGAAGGCGTTACAGGTGAACGACTCGGCCCCGGCGGTGACGGTGGTGACGTCCATGGCGGCGGCTGGGCGGCCGGCACCTTCACGCTGGCGGGACCGCCAATGCGGCACCCCCGTCGGAGGCTGCCGCGAGTCCCGGTTCGGGCCGGGCCGCAACCGCACCGTGGACGGTCGTGCTGGTACAGACGTAGGTGGCCCAACGACGCGGCGTGGCGTTTAAGTCCATGCGGAACCCAACCCCCTGTGGTCATGGGATTCGGGAGCTACGACGAGTCCGAACAGGACAACCTGGAACTCGATACCGACTTCGAGGCGGGTGAGCGCTCGCGGCCCGCCGCCCACGACGGGGACCTCGAGTTCGAGTACGCCGAGGCCTCGAGCGAGGACCTCCTCGAGACGCTGGAGGAGATCCAGGGGCAGTGAAGCCGGGGCGCCGCGCCCTCGGCGTGGCGGAGTCCTACCGCGGCACCGACGACGAGGAGACACGAAGCACCCTCGCCGGCGCGGTCGTCCGGGTCGACCGGACGGTCGACGACCTCGTGTTCGCCGAGTGTACGGTGGGCGGCACGGACGCGACCGACGCCATCGTCGACGCCTGGCATCGCCTCGACCGCGAGGACGTCTCCTGGCTCGTCCTCTCCGGGGTCGCGCCGGCCTGGTACAACGTGGTCGACGTCGACCGCCTCGCCGGCGCCGTCGACCGACCCGTCATCGCCGTCACGTACGAGGACAGCGACGGCCTCGCCGACGTCATCGCGGACGCCTTCGACCCGCCGGCCCGCGGCGAGCGGCTCGCGACCTACGAGGCGCTCCCGGAGCGACGACGCCTCGAAGAGGTCGGCGACGGCCCGCTGTTTGTCCGCAGCACCGGCATCGAGCCGGACGAGGCCGACCGGGTCCTCGAGGCGTTCACCCACGAGCGCCGGCCGGAACCCGTCCGGGTGGCCAAGCGGGCGGCCAGGGCCGCCGACGACTTCCGGCGGGGTTAACTCGCCGGGGGTCGATCGCCGGGTATGGACGAGGGCCTGGAGGTCCGCGCGTGCACGCGGTGTCCGGCGCTGTGTGCGGCCCGGAGTCGTATCGTCAACGGCGTCGGGCCCGCCGACGCCGACCTCTGTTTCGTCGGGGAGGCCCCGGGCGCCGAGGAGGACGCCGAGGGCGAGCCGTTCGTCGGCCGCTCCGGGGAGGTCCTCGACGCGGCACTCCGCGACCGCGGGCTCGCGCGTCGGGACGTCCGGATCACCAACTGCGTGCGGTGTCGCCCGCCGGACAACCGGGACCCGACGGTCGAGGAACTCGAAAACTGCCGGGGGTACCTCGCCGCCGAGCTGGCCGCGGTCGACCCCGAGGTCGTCGTCGCGCTCGGGAAGGTGCCCGCCGAGCACCTCCTCGAGCGGTCCGTCGCCGTCACAGCCGAGGCGGGGACGCTGCACGACGCGCGGCTCGGCGACCGGACGCACCGCGTGCTGGTTTGTGTCCACCCGGCGGCGACGCTGTACGATCCCGGCCAGGGGGAGACGCTCGGGGCGGCCCTCGATGAGGCGGTCGCGCTAGTCGACGCGGCGGGCGGCGGGCAGTCGCGGCTGGGGGAGTTCTGACCGCGCGGCTACGAGTCGTCGGACGTGTGCTCGCGCTCGGGGTTGACGCCGAGCCACCGACGGTAGTCGCCCAGGCCACGGAGCACGTCGACTAACCCGCGGCCCCCGTGGTCGCCGGGCCGCAGGCGGGCGCGGAGCCGCGAGGAGATCAGTTCCACCGAGACGACGATGAAAAACACCATCACGATGCCGGCGGCCATCTGTTGGTACGCGCGGACGCCCTGCATGCTGTCGATGTAAAAGCCGATGCCGCCCGCACCGACGATCCCGAGCCCGATCGCGATCCGGACGTTGATCTCGAGGATGTACAGCGTCCAGGCGATGAACGATCGGGACACCTGGCTCAACATCCCGAAGGAGATGACCTGCGAGCGCGCGGCGCCGGTCGACCCGATCGCTTCGATCGGGCCCTCCTCGATCTCCTCGAGTTCGTCGGTGAACAGCCGGCCCAGGTTGCCGATCGTGTCCGTCCCGACCGCGAGCACGGCCCCGCTGGGGTTGATGCCCACGAGCGGCGCGTAGATGAACACCCAGACGAGCGCCGGGATCGACCGGATGGCGCTCATCGTCCCCCGGAACAGGAAGTTCAGGGGGAACGGGGTGACCCGCTCGCTGCCCAAGATCCCGAAGCTGAGCGCCAGCGGGAACCCGATGACGGTCCCCAGGAAGCCGAGCAACAGCGTGACGAAGGAGGTTCGCACGAGGCTGGTCCGCTGGGAGGCAAACGAGTCGACGAAGGCGTCGGCGAAGTTCGCGAAGCTGGCGATCACCGCGTCGAACCCGGTGATCTCGTTGTCCTTGGAGTACAGGGTGAAGTCCACGAAGTCGACGGGGAAAAATCCGTTCAGGAACGTCGCCCCGCCGCTCAGGTTGATCAGAAGCGACCGCCACTCGAACCGGATGAACTGGAGGCCGTAGTAGGTGACCACCCCGACGAGGACCACGAACAGCACGGTCGCTATCCGTCGGATCGTCCGGGAGCGTTCGATCGTCGCGAGTTTGTCGTCGATGCTGGACGGACTCACGTCGGCTCACCGCCCTCGGTGGTGGCGTCCGGCGGCCCACGTTCGCCGGTCGTGTCGGGGTCGGGCTGGGCCGGGCTCGCCGACCGGTCGGTCGGCTCGCCGCCGTAGTAGATCTCGTCGACGACCTCCATCGTCAGGGCGTCCTCGTCGCCGTCGAAGGTGACCTCCCCGTCCCTGATGCCCACGAACCGGTCGCCGAACTCCCGGGCGATGTTCACCTGGTGGAGGCTGGTGACGGTGGTCAGGTTCCGGGCGTCGGCGGCGCGCTTCAGGTAGGCCATCACCTCCCGTGCCGCCTTCGGATCGAGGCTGGACACCGGTTCGTCCGCCAACAGCAGGTCGGGCGCCTGGACCAACGCCCGCGCGATGCCGACCCGCTGCTTCTGGCCGCCGCTCATCGAGCCGGCGCGCTGGGTCGCCGCCTCCAGTAGCCCGACGGTGTCGAGGGCCTCGAGGGCGTCCCGTTTGGTCTCGTTGTCGTACGCGGTGCAAATGCTCCGGAGCGTGCCGGTCCGCCCGAGCGCCCCGGTCAGGGCGTTCCGGTAGGCCGACATGCTCTCGATGAGGTAGTGCATCTGGAACACCATCCCGACCGTCTCGCCGGAGCGCTCGCGGGGGTTCGCCCCGGCGACCCTCACCGTGCCCTCCGTGGGTGGCGTGAGGCCGTTCAGGACGCGGAGCAACGTCGACTTTCCGGCACCCGATGGGCCCAACAGGACGACGAACTCGCCTGGCTCGATCGCGAGCGAGACGTCCCGGAGGGCGACGGTGTCGTCCCCGTACTCCTTCCGCACGTCGGCCAGTTCGACGGCAGTCATCTCGTGAGATCCGTTGTGGAGAAGTTGCGCCCGGGGTTTCAATACCGTGGCGGTTCGTGCCCGCCGCCGGTCAGTTCGACTCGAAGACGCCCGTCCCGACGCCGAGTTCCGTCGCGACGTCGACGACGCTCTGGTACTTGCCGACGTCGGCCGCGCGAACGTCGTCGAACCAGAGGTCGTCGTCCGTGCCTTCCTCGCCGTCGGCGCCCCAGTAGATCTCCTGTGGGGCGTCGACGAACGCCTGCTGGAGGGTCTCCGTGCGGTCGTCGCTCAGCTCGGGGCTGACGACGATGGGTGCACGCGGCAGGCCGGTGGACTCCGCGAGCGTCCGTGCGTCCTCTTCGAACTCCTCCGGGCTCGGGCCGGCGCCGGTGTCGCGGACGAACCCGCCCATCCCGGCGGCCTCGACCTGGCCCTGGACGAGCTGCTCGTAGGCACTCACGTGGCCCCCGGCGAAGACGGCGTCGAAGGCGGCCTCCGATCCGTTGCCCTCGGGGAGGTTCCCGATCTCGACGCCCGCCTGGCTGATGTTGTACAGCGGGTACAGGGCGCCGCTCGTCGACAGCGGGTCCGAGAAGGCGACCGATTTGCCCTCGATATCGGCGACCTCCTCGATATTGCTATCGGTCCGGACGGCGATGATGCTTTTGTACGTCCAGGTGCCGTAGCCCTTTCGCTGGAGGATGATCTCGGCGCTGTCGTCGTTCACGCCGAGGGCAGCCGCGAGGGGCCCGGTCTCGGCGACGTCGGTCGTCCCCGAGCCGAGTGCCTCGATGACCGCGCTGTAGTTGTCCGCGAGGTTCATCTTCGTGGTCCGGTCGAACTCCTCGGAGAGGAACTCCCGGACCGGCGAGTACTGTACCTCGAGGTCCTCCTGTGGGACGCTCGGCGACACGTTGAAGTCGATCTCGCCGTCGTTGAACGGTTCGCCCCCGAGGCCGAGACAGCCGGCCATCGCCACCGTAGACCCCACGACTCCCGCCGTCTCCAGGAAGGTACGACGCCGTGTCATACGTTACGTGGGAGGGGTCTCGGAAGACCCATCTAAAACTTTCCACTCGCGGGTATATAGTACTCTGTTTCACAGGGGTCCGATCGGGTGACGCCCCGAAATCCGCCACACCCCGGTAAATCTTCCGCCGGGGAACCTCTTGCTCCGTCGGAGTGTCGTCCCCGGCAGGAACGGAAAGCGATTTGCCGACCCGCCGCGAATCGACTGTGTGCCGAGCGAGCCACCGATCGCCGTCGTCGACTACGGCCTCGGGAACCTCCGCAGCGTCACCCGCGGTCTCGAACGGGCTGGCGCCGACGTCACGCTGACCGACGACCCAGGGGCACTCGACGACGCAGACGGCGTCGTCCTGCCCGGCGTCGGCGCCTTCAGCGAGGGCATGGAGAACGCCGGGCCGTTCCGCGGGGCCCTGACCGACGCCGCCGCCGAGGGCCGGCCGGTGTTCGGCATCTGCCTCGGGATGCAGATGCTGTTGACCGGAAGCGAGGAGGCGGACCACGTCGGCGAGGGCGACGTCGAGGGACTGGACCTCGTCCCCGGCCGGAACGTCCGGTTCGACGAGGACCTGACGGTCCCGCACATGGGGTGGAACGAACTCGACGTCGAACGCGACCACCCCATCGTCGCTGGCGTCGACGGCGGGCCCTCCCAGACCTCCCGAGCGAACGGAGCCGGCGGCTCCGTCGACGGCGAGTACGCCTACTTCGTCCACTCCTACTACGCCCGGCCCGACAACGAGACCGCCGTCGTCACGACCACCGACTACGGCGCCGACTTCCCGTCAATCGTCGCGAGCGAAGCGGGCAACGTCTTCGGCACGCAGTTCCACCCGGAGAAATCGGGCGAGACCGGCCTGCAGATCCTGCGGAACTTCGTCGACTACTGTCGGCAGTGACCGGCAGGCCTGCACGACCGGAGCGGTGTGACGACGAGGACTGCCCGGAGGTCTATCCGCCGACCGGACGAGGGAGCTTGCCGACGGAGGAGGGTGCTGCGAGCGATCGGAGCCGGTGGCCCGGGACGACATAGCCGTCGCTGATCGGCCGGCGTCGGGAGCCGTCCGCGGCCGACGCGCGCCGGTCAGTCGGTTCGGTCCACGTCGCTGCCGTCCTCGTCGTCGCCGTCGGGCGGGTCGGCGAAGTCGTGGTGGACGAGTTCCTCGGTGAGGTGGGTGGTCATGGTGTGTCGTGGGGTACCATACACCATCGTTCGTTATAAACATTACTGAAGGAGCAACGGTTCGCAAGAAAACCGCCGTGGTGCCCCCGATCAGCGAAGAGAAATGGGCCCGGCCTTATCTCTCCGCACAACCGACCGACGCGAGTACGGTCGGTTGTGCGAAACCTCTTACAACGCTGTAAGAGGTATTACTTCCACCCGGTATCTCTGACACCCATGTCAGAGGTTTCGAGAGAGTGCCGGTTTGTCGAACAACCCTGAAAAGCTAACGGTCGTTGCAATCCGACGAGATCTACAACGCCGCGGAACCTCGGCCTCAAGCCGCAGCAGCCGCCGGATGGCGTCACGCCATCGTATTGGCCCGGCTACGGCGATAGGCAGCGGTGACCGATCCGGACGACTTCACGAAGTACTTACCCGCGTCGGCGACCAGCGTAGAGTCAATGATTGAGAGCGCTGACGAGTCGGCCTACCAAGAGGCCCCTCCAGAGCCGGATGTTGACGCTATCCCGTCGCTGACGGCCATCGTGCCGGCATACGAGGGCCTGCTCAATATGGCGACACGGCGGCTAGACGGCCCGGTACAGACGCGGGTCCGAACTTGGGAAGACGGCGAATTCGAAATCCGCGTATATCACGGGTACGGGCCGCATCCGCAGCGGCCGGACACGGGGTATCACCACGTCCTGCGATACCACAGCCGCGACGATAGCGTCGTAGAGGGGCTCGTGGCGGTAGAGGTTGAAACGTCGGAGAAAACACTGATTTACTGCACGATCATAGATGCCGATGGCGTCTGCGTTGACGCCGGTCGCAGCCCCCAATAAATTGAGAGACTGTTGGGGGGCGACTATTTCACCCGTTTTGCCGTCCCCGGCCGCTTGCAGCGCTCGCAGATCCGTTTGAGGGCGGTGCCTGTCTCGGCGTCTGCGGGCTCGCGTGCCTCGTACTACCCGCGCCGCACCGGCGACTTCGGGTCGGCCGGCAGCCACTGCAGCCCACCGCACTGTCGTCGGAGCGGCTAACGGGCGGTTCTTGCGGCCGCTCGCAGGGACCTGGACCCGGTGATACCGCTGGTTTCAGACGTCGAGGTCGAACTGCTCGTGCTCGACGACAGGGTTCAGGACCACCGAGGTGTTCGATTCGTTGATGTCGGGGTCGGTGAGCAGTTCCTTGATCTGGTCGTTCATGTGGTCCGTGTCGGCGAACTTCCCGATGGCGACGATGTCGTGGTCGCCGGTGACCTCGTACACCGACGTCATGTGGGTCTGGTCGCCGAGACGGTCGGTGATCTCCGGGAGGGCGCTGCCCTCGACCTTCAGCTGGATGATCGCGGTTACGTCGTAGCCGAGCCGCCCGTAGTTCACCTCGGGGACGTACCCCCGGATGATGCCCTGCTCCTCGAGGTCGGTGATGTGGTTCGAGACGGTGGTCACCGAGACGTCGAGGTCCTCCCCGAGCGAGCGGAGCGAGGCGCGGCCGTCCGAAAGGAGCGCGTTCACCAGTCGGCGGTCGAGATTTTCGTACGTCATTGCGTCCCGATACCGGCCCCAGGGTTTAGAACTTTACGAATATACAGTTCTCTTCGGAGAGGAGGGAGATTTGCGCAAATCAGTAACGCTTTAGTAGCAGGACTCATCGTTTCCGGCGTCGAGAAAGATGACGAACAACAACGTCGCCACCGACGGTGGCCTCTCCCCGGAAGCACAGCGCGTCCTCGAGGAGATCGACGAGCGGTACGTCGACTTCCTGCGGCTCCAGTTCACGGACATCCTGGGCACGGTGAAGAACGTCTCGGTGCCGGCCGACCAGGCCGAGAAGGCCTTCACGGAAGGCATCTACTTCGACGGCTCCTCCATCGAGGGGTTCGTCCGCATCCAGGAGTCCGACATGCGGCTCATGCCCGACCCGACCACGTTCGCCGTGCTGCCGTGGCGCGAGAGCGAGGAGGCCGCCTCCGCCCGGATGATCAGTGACGTCTACGACACCACTACGGGGGAACCGTTCGAGGGCGACCCGCGACAGGTGCTCAAGCGGGCGCTCGACCGCGCCCACGAGATGGGCTACACCGTCAACGCCGCACCGGAGCCCGAGTTCTTCCTGTTCCAGGAGGACGACGAGGGCCGCGCCACCACCACGCCGAGCGACCACGGCGGCTACTTCGACCTCGCCCCGAAGGACCTCGCCAGCGACGTCCGCCGGGACATCATCTACGGACTCGAGGAGATGGGCTTCGAGATCGAGGCCAGCCACCACGAGGTCGCCCGCGGCCAACACGAGATCAACTTCGAGTACGAGGACATGCTGTCGACCGCCGACAACGTCTCGACGTTCCGGACGGTCGTCCGCGCCATCGCGGCCCAGCACGACCTCCACGCCACGTTCATGCCCAAGCCCATCCCGAAGATCAACGGCTCCGGGATGCACACCCACCTCTCGCTTTTCACCGAGGGCGGCGACAACGCGTTCCACGACGGCGCCGACGAGTTCGACCTCTCGGAGACCGCAAAGCAGTTCCTCGGCGGCGTCCTCGAACACGCCCCCGCCATCACTGCCATCACGAACCCGAACGTCAACTCCTACAAACGGCTCGTCCCCGGCTACGAGGCCCCGGTGTACGTCGCGTGGTCCGACCGGAACCGCTCGGCGCTGATCCGCAAGCCGGCCGCGCGCGTCCCGGCCGCCAGCCGCATCGAGGCGCGGTTCCCCGACCCGTCGTGTAACCCCTACCTCGCCTTCGCCGTCCTGCTGCAGGCCGGCCTCGACGGCATCGAGAAGGGCCTGGCGGCCCCGGAACCCATCCGCGAGAACATCTACGAGTTCGACGAGGCGACCCGCGAGGAGTACGGGATCGAGACGCTGCCGGCCAACCTCGGCGGCGCCCTCGACGCCCTCGAGGACGACCCCGTCATCTACGACGCCCTCGGCGACCACGTCGGCGAGACGTTCGTCGAGGCCAAGCGACAGGAGCACACCGAGTACCGCGTCGACGTCTCCCAGTGGGAACTCGACCGGTACCTCGAGACCTTCTGAGACCCACTTTTTACTCCTTCGGGCTTCCTCGCTCGCGGCTCGCGGATCGCTTCGCTCACCGCTCACTCATCCCGCGGCCTCCCTCCGGTCGGCCGCGCGGCTCGCGTGTCGTCCCTCCCTGCGGTCGGTCCTCCCGCTCGCTCCTAAACTTGGGGAAAAACCACCGCCGCCGACGCGCTCTCTCCGTTCGCGCGTCGCCGGGGATTGCGTTGTGCCAAAACTGCACGAGGGCTCTCACCGGACAGAGAACGACCGGGATCCGGCGGATTCTGACCCTCACTCGGTGTCCATGGCGTGGCTCCTGTCGGCGGGCTCCTCAGTCGGATCGCGGACCAAGAGCACGCCGTTGGTGGAGCTGACGGTGATTCTGTCAGTCACGACGGTCCCGGGGAGGCGGACCCGCTCGACGTTCCGGCGGCCCCGGGTGTTGTGCAGCCGGCGGGGACGTCCTCGGGTCGATCACCGACGGAGCACCGGCTCACAACCGCCGCGCGAGCGCCTCCCCGGCTACCGGGGACGCCACCACGCCCGCCAGCACGACCGCCATCGCCGGCGCGGAGAGGTGGGCGGCCGGTTCGAGGACGTACACGGCGGCGAACAGGCCGCCGAAGGCGGCGCCGACGGCGACGGACGCGGTGCCGCCGCGACGCGTGGCCGGGGCCCGTTCGACGGCCTCGCCGGCGACGGTCCAGGCGAGGAAGGCTCCGAGGGCTGCCCCGAGGGCGCTCATCGTCTCGAAGCCGACGCCGCCGACGACGGGTCCGAGCAGGGCGAGGACGAGCGCGGCGGCGAACGCCCGGGTCGGCGCGTCGCCACGGCGGGCCGCGGCGTGGACGACGGCGAGGTAGGCGGCGCCGACCGCCACGCCGGCGACGACGTCGACGAGGTAGTGGACGCCGAGGGCGACGCGGGTGAGCGCCACGAGGGCGACGACCGCCGCCGCGGTCGCGTGGGCCTTGCGAGTCCCGACCAGGAGCGCGAGGCCCCCGTAGACGACCGCGACGGCGGTCGCGTGGCCGCTCGGGAAGCCGAAGCCGGTGCCGGTGGCGGCGCCGGCGAACGGCGGCGCCAGGAGCGACGGGAGCCACTCCACCGTCGGGGCGGCGGCCGCGTCGGGGGGCCGCGGGAGGGCCAGCCAGGTCTTGAGCGTCGTGACCAAGGCGTTCGCGCCGAGGCCGAGGCCGACCAGGTAGGCGGCCCGCCGCCGGTCCAGCGCGATCGGGCCGGGCAGGGCGTCGCCGAACCAGTACAGGCCGCCGACGAGGCCGAAGAGGAACCAGACGTCGCCGAGTTGGGTGGCGACGGCGGCCGCGACGACCACGGCGTCCGGCAGCGCCGCGGCCACGCCGGGCCCGCCGAGGCCCCGACTCATCGGTCCCGGAGGCGGTCACGCAGCCGGACGGGGACGCCGGCGACGGTCGTGGCGGCGCCGACGACGACCATCAGGGCGTACAGGCCGAGCGTCGACAGCCAGACGACGACCATCGCGAGGACGGCCCAGCCGCCCGACAGCGAGACGAAGGCACCGAGCGTCATGAGGGTCCCGTACAGGAGCACGACGTAGGGACCCCAGCCGCCCGCCCTGCCGCGACGGACCCGTCTGCGGACGTACCGCTTTAGGTCGGTCTCTATCTCCTCGCGGTGGACGGTCCGCTCCTCGACGCGGCGTTCGAACCGCTCGAGTTCCGCCTGGAGGGCCGCCAGCCGTTCGCGGAGCTGTTCGTCGGAGGGGTCCTCGGGGGGCACGATCCCATCGAGGACGGCGGACGGTTCGGGCGTCGGGGCGTCGCGCTGGGCGAACCCGGTCTCGGCCGCGGCGCGGCCGGCCAGGATGGCGTTCAGCACGGCGCCCAGGAGGAGGACGAGGGCGCCGACGTAGAGGAACGTCACCAAGAGGAGCAGGCCGCCGAGGACGCCGTAGGTCTCGTAGCTGGCCGCGGTCGCGGCGTAGACGCGGAAGCCGGTCTGGAGCAGCGTCCACCCGACGGCGGCGAAGACGGCGCCCGGCACGGCCTCCCGGAGCGCCACGTGGCCGCCCGGCAGGAGGTAGTACAGCGGCAGGAACGTGGCGGTGAGGCCGGCGACGAGGCCGACGGTGCCGGCGACGGCGATGACGGCCTCGCCCCGGAGCGCCGCCGGCCGGGCGACGCCGGCGACCACGGCCCCGACGACGACGGTGGCCGTGGCGCCCAGGCCGACGGCGCCGAGCGCGGCCGACCCGTTCCGGAGCTGCTCGCCGAAGGAGTCGGGGCCGGGGCGGCCGTACACCGCGGAGAAGGCGACGTCGAGCCCGCGGAAGAGCTTGAGCGCCGACCACAGGAGCACGACCAGCCCGACCAGGGTGAGGCCGCCGGCGGCGGCGCCGGTGACCGCCTCGAGGACGAGCGTGCCGGCCGCCTCGCCGAGCGACCCGGCGGCCCGATCGACGAGGGTTTCGACGGTGCCGGGGTCGCCGAGGGCCGCGGCGGCGGCGAGTGCGAGTAACAGCAGGGGGAGCAGGGAGACGAGCGCGTAGAACGCGAGGCCGGCGGCGATGAAGGTGATGCGGTCGGACCGGGCGCCGTTGACGACGCCACGGGTGACCGTCGCCGCCCGCAGGAGGTGCCCGTTCACGCTCCGGGGTAGTGCCCGAGTCCTACATATAATCGGTGGGAACCCACTCGTCGTCGGGGTCCACGCGGCCGCCGAGGACGGCGTTCCAGGCCGCGCCCGAAAGCATGGCGAGCGCGCCGAGGTACAGCCACGTGGACACGAGGAGGAGGGCGCCGAGCGCGCCGTAGGTGCCGGCGTTTGCGACCCCGGCGTACGCCCGAAACGCGACGCTGGCGACGGCCCAGGCGGCGGCCGCGAGCGCGGTGCCGGGCAGCACCTCGCGGAGGGTGACGTCCGGGGTGGGGAAGACGTAGAACATCGGGAGGAAGACGGCGACGAGGGCCACGAGCAGAACGACCGGCGCCAGCACGGTGGCGAGGAGGCCGGTCGAGCTGAACCACACGCCGACGGCGCAGAACAGCGCAAGGGCGGCCGTATTGGTGGCGAACACGACCGCGGCGTTCCGAAACCGCGAGAGGATCGACGCCGACTTGCGTTCCCCGTAGACGGCGGTGAACGCGCGGTCGGAACTCCGGTAAAGCCGCAGGGTGCCCCACAGGAGCAGGGTGACGGCGACGACCGTGCTGGGCAGCCGCGGGTCGGTGCCGAGGACCGCCTCGGCGGCGGGTCGGCCGAGGTCGTCACCGAGGACCGTCACAGTGGCGTCGGTCACCCGCTCGTCCCACGCGCCGCCGCCCAGCCTCGACAGGAGGGCGATGCCGAGGAAGGCAAAGGGCACGAGCGAGGAGATGCCGAAGTACGCGAGGCTGGCGGCGAGCATCGTCACCTGGCCGCGGCGCGTGACGGCGACCACGTCGTGGACCGTCTCCTCGAGTGACACGGCCGTGGCTTCTGGCCGGTCCGACATAAGCGCCTCGTCACGCGACCAGGGGGCCGGGACGCTGGCCTCCAACCTGACCGGCCGCGGTGGGCCGCCGAGGACCGCGGGCGGGACGCCCTACAGCACGGCGTCGCGGATGGCGGCCACGCCGGCGTCGGTCTTGAACGTCGTGCCGCCGTAGTGGGTCCGGGAGGCGTCGTGGCCGGCGGCCCGCAGGGCGTCGAGGAACTCCGCCATCGCGGGGCTTGGCTCGCCCCACCGCTTGTACAGCCGGTGCTGGTCGTAGTGGGTGGGTTCGTCGAGTTCGGCGGCGACGGTCGACAGGAGGTCGCGGCTCTCGGCGGCGGTCCCGGCGCCGTCGGGGACGGCCTCGCGGACCCGCTCGACGAACGCGGCGTCGTGGGCGGGCCCGAGCCAGATCGGACCGGCCGTCCAAGTCGACTGTCCGCAGTGGGGGCACTCCTCGACGGGGTCCGCGATCAGCGTCGCCTCGTGGCGGCGCCAGAGACACCGCTGGCAGTGGTCGAGGTAGCCGAGCCGGTCGAGCTGGCCGTCGGCCGCCCGGGCGCCGGACTCGAGCCGGAGGTACGTGCGGACGTAGTGGCTGGAGACGTGGCTCAGGACGGGGCGGGCGGCGACGTCGTACCGGGCGGCGGCCCGGACCAGGGCCGACAGGAGCACCCGGAGCCCCATCTCGGCGTGGAACTCGGTGTTCCGGGGGACGGCGCCGTAGTGGCGGACGCCGCTCTCGAAGTGGGCACCACACAACGGGGCGGTG
This sequence comes from Halobacteriales archaeon QS_1_69_70, assembly GCA_003021005.1. Classification (GTDB taxonomy): domain Archaea; phylum Halobacteriota; class Halobacteria; order Halobacteriales; family Haloarculaceae; genus Natronomonas. The sequence goes on from PXRI01000008.1 coordinate 38,089, forward strand.
TCGGTCGCCGTCACACAGAGGTACCGGCCCGCGCTCCGGACCGCGGCGTCGACGTATGGGACCGGCGTCCCGAAGGGGTCCAGGTCGACCACGTCGTGCCCGTGTTCGTGCATGTGCGCGCTGGCGTCCCGGTGGTGGACCTCGCCGTCGAGGCCGTTGGACTCGAGGTTCCGTCGCGCGAGGTCGACGGCGTCGGGGTCGACGTCGCAGGCGGCGACGTCGTAGCCGGCGTCGGCGGCCCGCACGGCCCGGACGCCGCTGGCGGTCATCGCGTCCAGGTAGGTGTCACACTCGTCGTCGACGGCCCGGAGCACGCCGACGGTGATGTCCCGGTTCAGCTCCTGGACCGGGTTGTAGAACACGCCCTCGCCGCTGCCCTCGCTGGCGCCGTGGCGCGTTTCGGGGACCTCGATGGAGAGCCCGCCCTCCTCGACCTGCATACCCGGCGTTGACCGGGCGGGGCGAAAAGCGACTCGCCTGCGGGGTGACCCCAGGAGTACTGTTAGCCGGTGCGAGCATCGGCGCGAGCGAAGCGAGCGCCGTTCACCGACGGCGGGGCGAGCGTATCGCTCGCCGAGCCGTCGGCCTTTTTCATCGACGTTTTTCAAGGAGTGGGTTGCGGGCCTAAGGCCCGCAACCGGATGTCGTGGCGGCTTCGCGGCCACGCGGTTCCCGCAGCGAGCGGCGCGAGGCCGACCGGAGGGAGGCCTCGAAAGGAGCGAGCGGTGAGCGGGAGGCCGACCGGAGGGAGGCCTCCGTCAGTGCGAGCGGCGACCTAAGGGAGCCGCGAGCCGCCGGGAGGCCGCGAGCCGCGAGCGAGGAAACCCGACGCAGAAAAAGGTCGGGGCGAAGCGTTTTGCCCGATGGCGCTCAACTCGACGCCGTGACCGCGGTCGAGGAGTGGGCGGCGATGCTTGCGGCGGCCGACGAGCTGACAAGCGAGGCCGCCGACGCCATCATCGCGACCCACGGCGATCGCGGGGTCCGCGCCATCGAGGCGGTCGGCGAGCGGCGAGTCAAGGAGTACAGGGACTTCACGGTCGTCGTCGGCCACTCCGAGGAATACGTCGTCGAGAACGGGGTCTGCGAGTGCGAGGACGCCCGCTACAACCTGGACCCTGAGGATCCGACGGACCTCTGCTGGCACGTCATCGCCGCGAAGGTCGCCCGGCGGATCGGCGCCGTCGACCACCACGACATGTGGTACTCGGAGGTCCGGGAGTTCCTCTGAGCCGCCACTGCACGTCGACTCGTGGGTATCGACGATGAATCGTCGGGATGGACCCAATGAACGAAACACCTGAAATGTCCTCGACCGGCTCTCCGACGCCAACACTTACGCTACTTCCACTTCCGAAGCCCTCGACCGGCTCGACCACAACAGGACCCACACCACTACCCACTCCGAAGCCCTCGACCGGCTCGACCGCCGCTCGCGGGGGCTCGCGGCGGTCGACGCACGCACGCCACGCCGACCGGTCAACCTCCTGGTGGACTGAAAGGGCGAGGCCGGGTGGCGGTCGCTGTGAGGGCCCTATCCGAGCGAACGCACGTGAGCGAGGATATCCCTCACAGCGTGGTCCGCCAGCCGGCCGAGGGCTTTCGAGGTGGTGGCGGTCTGGATGGTATCGTGTCCGGGTGTGTTTCGTTAGCCGGCCGAGGGCTTTCGAGGTGGTGGCGGTCTGGATGGTATCGTGTCCGGGTATGGGCGCTAGCCGGCCGAGGGCTTTCCAGGCGGTGGCGGTCCGGGTGGTATCGTGTCCGGGTCTGTTCGCGAGCCAGCCGAGGGCTTTCCAGGCGGTGGCGGTCCGGGTGGTATCGTGTCCGCATTGGGCCTTTACATCAGGCCGAGTTCCCCGCCGAGGTACAGCGCGACCGCGGCGAGCCACGTCTGGAACAGGAGCGTCCCGAGCGCCGACAGCACGACGAACGTCCGGTCGTCCATCTCGGCGAGGCCGGCCGGCACGGTGAGCATCCCGCGGGTGAACAGAAGCGCGTTGGAGACGGGGACCGCGAGCGGGCCCCACCGCGCGAACCAGGCGTCGAACCGCTCCAGCCGGGACTCGGAGATCCGGAACCACGAATGGGCGAGGAGGTACTCGCGACCGGCGCGCTTTGCGACCGTGAACAGCGCGAACTGGCCGACGGTGGCGCCGACCACGGCGACGGCGATGACGGCGGCGACGCCGGCGTGGTCGGCGGGCCCGTCGGCCAACAGGGTGACGCCGGCCGGCACCAGCGCCTCGCTCGGCGCGAAGTACAGGAGCATCGCGCCCTCGAGGACGAGGACGAGAAACAGCGCGCCGAGGCCGTAGGTGTCCAGGAGGTGCCGGGCGTCGCCGGGGTCGGCGAACAGATAGAGGTACACGCCGGCGAGCAGACAGGCGACAGTCACGCCGCCGGCCAGATAGACGACGTACCGCTCGAAGAACGCCTGCAGGCGGTCCATCGCGGTGTCCGTGCCGACTGCCATCCGTGTGGCCCCATCCGGGGACGGCCGGTATAGGCGTTGTGTCACGCCAGCCAGGCCGCGACGGCCGGACACGACCACGCCACCGGCCGCCGTGACGCGGTGCGGCGCCCGGGGCTCCGTGATCGCTGCGTTGAAGCGACGCGTCTTTGCCGGCGGCGGCCCGAGACGGGGGTATGGACCCCGCGTACCGTCCCCGGCGACTCCGGTCGGACGGCGTCCGGCCGCTGGTCAGCGAGACCGACTTGACGGCGGCGGACCTCGTCGCGCCGGTGTTCGTCGACGCGACGGCCGACGAGCGCCTCCCCATCGAGTCGATGCCCGGCCACGAGCGGGTCCCCGTCGAGGACAGCGTCGCGCGGGTCCGCGAGATACAGGAGACGGGCGTCGAGGCGGTTCTGCTGTTCGGCATCCCCGCCTCGAAGGACCCCGAGGGCTCGCGGGCGTGGGCCGACGACGGGGTCATCCAGCGCGCCGTCGCCCGCATCGCCGAGCGGACCGACGCCTACGTCGTCACCGACGTCTGCATGTGTGAGTACACCGACCACGGCCACTGCGGCCTGCTCGAAGAGGATGCCCGCAGCGACCCTTACATGACGGTCGACAACGACGCCACGCTGGACGCCCTCCAGCGGATCGCCGTCTCCCACGTCGATGCCGGCGCGGACATGGTGGCTCCGTCGGGGATGATGGACGGGATGGTCGCGGCCATCCGGGCGGCGCTCGACGCGGCCGGTTTCGAGTCCCTGCCGGTGATGTCCTACGCCGCGAAGTACGAGTCGGCCTTCTACGGGCCGTTCCGGGACGCCGCGGACGGTGCGCCGGCGTTCGGCGACCGCCGGCACTACCAGATGGACCCCGCGAACGCGCGCGAGGCCGCCCGCGAGGTCCGTCTCGACGCCGAGCAGGGCGCCGACGTCCTGATGGTCAAGCCGGCGCTGCCGTACCTCGACGTCGTGAGCGCGGTCCGCCGGGCGTTCGACCATCCGGTCGCCGCCTACAACGTCTCCGGCGAGTACGCGATGGTCCACGCCGCCGCCGACAACGGCTGGCTGGATCGCCGAGGACCTGGCCGACCGCCTGTAAACTACCCCACCCTACTCCCTCGGCACTGACGCGCCTCGGTTCGTTGAGGGTGGGGCTTTGATGTGGACTCCCGGCGATCACGTCCCAGCAATCCGCTGGAACCCGTCGCCGTTCAACATCCCACCAGGTATACGCACGTCTACTGGTGCGTCTCCGCCCCCCGACGTGGGCGAGGACCGGAGTCTGTGTGTCTGCTTCCGAGCGTACCGGAGCGCGATGTTCTTCGCGCCATTGTAATCCGCGTTCACTTCGTAGCCGCACTTCTGGCAACAGAAGTTTTCTCCGTGGCGGTTCTCCTCGTGGGTGAAGCCACAGTCTGTCCGCGAACAGCGGGTTGACGTGTGGTTCGGCTCGACTTGTTCCACGGAGACGCCCCGTTCGGCGGCCTTGTAGGAGACGTACTCGAACAGGCGTCGAAACGCCCAGACGTGGTGCCACTGGGCCTGTGGGAGCCGCTCACGGATGTCCGTCAACTCCTCGAACACGACCACGTCACAGCCGGTATCGAGAGCTTCCGTGACAATCTCGTTCCCTATCGTGTGAAGGTACTGCTTCCGCCACGCTTCTTCCCGCCTCCCGAGACGTTGGATAGCGTTGTGCGCGGCCTGCGTCCCCTTCTGCTGCATCTCCTCACGCCGCTTCTCGAGCTCGCGGCACCAGTGGTCGTACTCGTCTCCCTGCCAGAACGTACCGGTCGAGGAGACCGCGAGACTGTTCACCCCGAGGTCGATACCGAGGACCGTCTGGTGCCCGGCATCTTCCGAAACCTCGGATGAATCACTGGCGTACCGCCGCGTCGAGATGTGCAGGTAGAAGTCGTCGTCCGTCGGGTCGTATCGAAGTGTACTCTCGCGGAACTCGTAGTCCTCCGAAAGGACATACTGCTCGTATGGGGTCGGGCTGTCCGAGGGGAGAACAAACGATGGTTCGATCCGGCCGTCGACCGTTGCCAGCGATACCTTCCGCCGGTAGAAGGTGCCACTCCGTGGGTCGTAGTCCATCGTCTCGGAGGTGAATGTCGGCCGGGAGACGCGCTGGCCCTTCTTCCAACGTTCGGCGCACGCCTTGACGGCTTCGACCGCACGTTTGATGGCGGCTTGGACGAGTTGCGCCTGTAACTCGGTTTCCTCGCGGAGATCGGCGTACAGGGCGTCTCGGACCTGCCGCTTGTTCGTCTTGCACTTGGTGAACGAGTCGTCGTTCCAGCAGAACGCGGCGGTTCGGTTCGCGCAGTGTAGGTACTGCTCGGCTGTCCGGTGGAGTGCGTCCCGCTGGTCGTCGGAAACATCAAGTTTCACGACGGCCGTACGGCGCATCTCCATACTTCAGACAGAACCGGACGGTACTTAATACATCCGGGAGTCGGACGGTCATCGTGCGTGGGTGGTGGCGAGCCATGTCGGATTCCTCTCCGGCCTGCTCGCTCACTCCGTTCGCTCCTTGAGGCCGGAGGCTCTATCTTGGATTAGCTGAGGCTGCCTCGGGCCGGCCCCGCCCGACCCCGCCGATCCCGCCAGAGGCGCCACCCGCCGGTCCCGCCGGGCCACCCGGTTTCCGTGGCCCGCGGGCGAGGTCAATGCCGCCGAACCGCGCCCGAGACCCCGGATCGGCGGTCGACGAACGTCCAGCGATACCTTCGAAATCCCTGCATATCTGGACGGTTTACGACCTTATACTGTTAGTATCCTACCGTAGAACGAACGATCGTTCAGGAATCAGAGATTTTTTTGGTATTCTCCAACACAGGGATTTATGTGGCGGTGTTCCATGACGCTCTTACGTGTCTCGGAAGACGAACATTGACGAATCGGTGGAAAAGCTGTACGAACATTCAACGATGAACCCCTGGGGTGTGGAGGCCCGGAGATGGTAGTGGCCGCGCCCTTGCAGGTCGACGCGGCGACGGTCGCCGAGGCGGTGAACTTCACCTGGATCCTCGTCGTGTCGTTCCTGATCTTCTTCATGCACGCCGGCTTCGCGATGCTCGAGGCCGGCCAGGTCCGGTCGAAGAACGTCGCAAACCAGCTGACGAAGAACCTGCTCACCTGGAGCGTCGGCGTGGTCGCGTTCTTCCTCGTCGGCGCCGGCGTGAGCAGCCTCGTCGGCGGCGGTGGCTTCGCCTGGACCGCCGGAAACGACCCCGCCTCGTGGGCGGACGGGTGGCTCTACGGGGCTGTCTTCGCCATGACCGCCGCCACGATCGTCTCCGGGGCGGTCGCCGGCCGTGCGAAACTGCGCGCGTACGTCGGCTACACGGTCTGTCTCGCAGCCGTGATCTACCCCGTCGTCACTGGGATCACCTGGGCCGGTGGGTACCTCGGCTTCCAGGACTTCGCCGGCGGCATGATCGTCCACGGCATGGGCGGCATCGCCGGCCTGACGGCCGCCGCCGTCCTCGGGCCGCGGATGGACCGGTACAACGAGGACGGCAGCGCCAACGTGATCCCCGGCCACTCGATGACGTTCGCCGTCCTGGGAACGCTCGTCCTGGCGTTCGGCTGGTACGGGTTCAACGTCGGGACCGCCGCCATCTTCACGGGCTCCGAAACGACGGTGTTCAACGGTGACGTGCTCGGCCGCGTCGCACTGACAACCACGCTCGCGATGGCGATGGGCGCCGTGGGCGCCGGCGGCGTCTCGCTCCTGAAGACCGGCAAGGTGGACACCCTCTACGTCGCGAACGGCCTGCTCGCGGGCCTCGTGGGCATCACCGCCATCCCGAACGTCGCCGCCTGGTGGGGCGCGCTCGTCGTCGGCGCCCTCGCCGGCGCTCAGCTGCCCGTCGTGTTCACGTTCGTCGAACGCACCCTGAAGATCGACGACGTCTGTGCGGTATTCCCCGTCCACGGGAGCGCCGGCGTGCTCGGCGCGCTCGCGTACCCGTTCGTCTCGCCGTCCGTACTCTCGGGCGGATCCGGTGCGGTCATCGACGCCTTTATCACCCAGGCCATCGGGGTCGCTGCGATAGCCGGGTGGACGATCTTCATGACCGGGCTCGTGTTCTTCATCTTCAAGCTGGCCGGCCAGGCCCGCGTCGCCCCCGGCCACGAGCAGGCGGGCCTCGACGTATCCGAGCACGGCGTCGACACGTACCCCGAGTTCGGCGGCCGCGACCCGCTGGCGACCGACGGTGGCTACCGCGAGACCGACGGCATCGTCCGGCCCGACGGCGGGCGCGCGAACGACGGGGGTATCAAGCTGGTGATGGCGTTCATCCGGCCGGACAAGCTCTCCGACGTCAAGGAGGGCCTCGCCGAGGTCGGCGCGCCGTCGCTATCGGTGACGAACGTCTCCGGCCGCGGCAGCCAGCCGGCGAAGACCGGCCAGTGGCGCGGCGAGGAGTACAGCGTCGACCTCCACCAGAAGGTCAAAGTCGAGTGCGTCGTCGCCGACATCCCCGCTACCGACGTCGCGGAAGCGATCCGGGAGACCGGCAAGACCGGCGACCCGGGCGACGGCAAGGTCTTCATCCTGCCCGTCGAGGACGCCTACCAGATCCGGACCGGCGAGGGCGGCCGCAGCGCGGTCTGACGGCGACGCCGGGATTGCGTGCCGGTCGCGGGCCGCCCTCGCTGGGGGTCTATTCGCCGGCGGATGGCGACGGCTGGTCGGCCGACCGTCGCGCGGCCGAACGCGTCCAGGCGACGTAGCCGAAGACCGCCACGACCAGAAGCACCGCACCGACGTCGGTAGCGGTGAGGGTAGCGCCGTCGACCATCCCGCGGGCGGCGATGTATTCCTCGACGGTCCGGACGCGGCCACGGACGGCGAGCACGCCGACCTCGCTGACGCCAACCACGGTCAACGCCGTGACCGCACGAACGAGCGTGGCGGCGACCATCTACGCCACCTCCCCGTCGGTGTAAGCCGCGTCGAAGAACGCCACCTCGAGGTCGACGGTCCGGCGGAACAGCCGCCGGACGCGAGCCTCCCGGCGCGCCGACAGCTCCGGGCCGACGGCGTCGAGCTGGCCGCGGAGCCACGCGACGAACTCGACGAACGGCGGCACCGCGTGGAGGTCGATCCACTCCGCGTAGGGATCCGGGAGGTCGGCGCCGGCGCTCGGCGGCGCGGTGTCGGAGTCGCCGTGGGTCTCGGCGACCGCCGTGGCCCAGGACTCGTAGATCCACTCGGCGGGGACGAGGACCGCGAGCGTCTCCGCGTACCCGCCCTGGCGGGCGGCCCGGCCGAGCAGGTCGACGAACGCCTCTTGGCCGCCACGTCGGGGGCCTGGCCGACGGCGTAGCCGAACGTGCTCACCAGCGCGTCGACGAACGCGTAGTCTTGGACGAGGTAGTCGGCGAAGGCGTCCGGGTCCAGCGTGCCGGCGCCGAGGTCCCGCGTGAACGGGTGGGCGACGGCGTCGGTCCAGGCCGGTTCCGTCCGGGCCCGGAGCCACGCGGTGAACCGTGGGTCCGTCCGGCCGGCGGCGTAGTCGGCGTACCGCTCGGGGACGTCGGTCACATGCCCCACCCCTCTTGGGTGTAGGCCATCTCCCAGAACCGGTACTCGAGTTTCGCGCTGCGGAGGAACGCGGCCTCCATCGCGTCGTGCTGGCCGGGGTAGGCCTCGCCGCAGCGGTCGACGAACTCCCGGGTCCAGGCGGTCGCCTCGCGGAACTCCTCGCCCGTGTAGGTCTCGATGAACGGCGTGTAACGGTGTTCGCCGTCGGCGATGTCCGCCATGTGGGCGGCGACGTCGTGGTAGCCCTGCATGCAGGGGTAGAGTGCGGCGGCGATCTCGGCAATGGAGCCCTCGTAGGCGGTCCGCACGAGGAAGTTCGTGTAGGCCACGCAGGTCGGGGCCTTCTCGACGCGCTCGAGGTCGGCCTCGTCGATGCCGTAGTCGGCCGCAAAGGAGCGGTGCAGGTCCATCTCCTCGTCGAGCACCTGGTGGGCGACCCCCAGCAGGTGGGTCATCGTCGACTCGTCGTCGGCCTTCACGCCGGCGAGCGCGAACAGGCGGGCGTAGTCCAGCAGGTACCGGTAGTCCTGCTCGACCCAGTGCCGGAACGCCGCCTCGTCGAGGCTGCCGGCGGCCAGTTCCCGGACGAACGGGTGCTCGAACTGGGCCGTCCAGACGTCGTCGCCGATCTCGAGGAGTCGGTCGCTGAACGCCATCGCCGGGTCGTCTCGGCCCGGCGACTTATAACCAACTAATATTAGTGGGTGGTATCCCGCGAGTGTGACAAGCGGGACGGCCGTCGGCGACCGGCCCGGCGGCTCGACGAGTGATCGACGCGGCAGGCGGTCGCGGGCAGGACCAGCGCGAACTCAGCGGCGGTACGCAACCCGGCCCGCCACGGCAGAGGCCTCCCCTGCCTGGCTCCATCCAGTCGGTCCACCGCCAGACATAACCTGCGCCGCCGAGACCCCGGCCCATGGCGACGCGTACCGGATCGGGCGGTCTCGGCTTCCTCGACCGGCTGAAGACCGGCTGGACGCTGACCAAAGACAGCCTCGGCGTGATACGCGACCATCCGAAACTCCTCGCGTTCCCGCTTCTGGCCGGGGTCTCGAGCATCGTCTTCCTCCTGTTATTTTTCGTTCCGCTGGTGCTTTCGGATGCGATCGGCGGCGGACTCGAGTACGTCGTCCTCTTCGCCCTGTACTTCGCCACGACCTTCCTCAGCACCTACTTCTCGGCGGCGCTCGTCCACGCGGCCAACGAGGCGTTCCACGGCCGCGAGCCCCGACTCCGCGACAGCACGCACGCGGTGTCCGGCAGTCTCGGCCCCATCCTCGTCTGGTCTGTCATCTCCGCGACGGTCAGCGTCATCTTCAGGATCCTCGAGAACTCCGACAACCCCGCCGCCGCCGTCCTCCGGTCGCTTTTCACCATCGGATGGGCGATCCTGACGTTCTTCATCGTGCCCGTCATCGTCTTCGAGGACGTCACGGCGACCTCGATGTTCGAATGGAGCGGCGAGACGTTCAGGGACACGTGGGGCGAGACCCTCGGGGCCGGCTTCGGCATCACCGCCATCGTGATCGGCATCGGCCTCGTGCTCGTCGTGGGCGCGATCGCGGTCTCGGTCCCCGTCGGGGCGGTACTGCCGGGCGCCGGCATCATCCTCGCGGTGGTCCTCGTCGCCGTCGCGCTGGTATTCACGTTCCTGCTCAGCCAGACCATCTGGGGGATCGCGAAGACGGCGCTGTACCTCTACGCCGTCGAGGGAGCCACCCCCGAGCAGTTCGAGAACTTCGACTTCCGGACCCTCGGCGGCCGGGCCGAACAGCGCGCGTCGCCGGGATCGGGGCCGGACCGTCGGGCTGGCGACTGACCACAGCGGGGACCCGGCGGCCGCGGACCCACCGGTCGGCCTACCGGCCGGCCACGGACTGTACCCTCTCGGGCTGGCCGGCGCACTCGGCCGGGTACGGATGGCGATCTCTTCGAGTCGGCCAGCCCATCCGGCCGGGGACGGACGGTAACCTCTTTCGGGTCGGGCGGCCTACCGGCGGGCATGAACCGCGACGCCTCCCGCTCGCTGTACGACCGGGCGCTGTCGGTGCTGCCCGGCGGGGTCAACTCCTCGGTGCGGGCCGCGCCGCAGCCGTACCCGACGTTCGTCGAGCGCGGCGAGGCCGGCCACGTCGTCGACGCCGACGGCAACCGGTACGTCGACTGGATCCAGGGACTCGGCCCGCTGCTTTTCGGCCACGACATCCCGGAGCCGGTCCAGGCGGCGATCCACTCGCACGCCGCCGACGGCCCGATGTACGGGATGCCCTCGGAGGTCGAGGTCGAGCACGCCGAGTTCGTGTGCCGGCACGTCCCGGGCGTCGAGATGCTCCGCTTTGTCAACAGCGGCACGGAGGCGACGGTGTCGGCCTGCCGGCTCGCCCGCGCCGTCACCGACCGGGACAAGATCGTCGTCATGCGCGGCGGTTACCACGGCGCCCAGGAGACCACGCTGGTTGAGGGCGACCGCGACGCCCCGGAGCCGTCCAGTCCCGGCATCCCGGCGGCCTTCGCCGCCGAGACCGTTCCCGTCCGGTTCAACGACGAGGCGGCCGCCCGGGCGGCGTTCCGCGAGCACGGCGAGGACATCGCCGCCGTCCTCGTCGAACCGATCCAGGCGAACATGGGCATCGTCCACCCCGCCGAGGGCTACCACGAGACGCTCCGCGAGCTCACCGCCGACCACGGCGCGCTGTTGATCTTCGACGAGGTCATCACCGGCTTCCGGGTCGGCGGACTCCAGTGCGCCCAGGGCCGCTTCGACGTCGACCCCGACCTCACGACGTTCGGAAAGATCATTGGCGGCGGCTTCCCGGTCGGCGCCGTCGGCGGCAAGACGGCATACGTCGAACAGTTCACCCCCGCCGGCGACGTCTTCCAGGCCGGAACGTTCTCCGGGCACCCGGTCACGATGGCGGCGGGCTTAGAGACGCTGAAGTACTGCGCCGAGGCGGACGTCTACGACCACGTCGACGACCTCGGCCGACGGCTCAGGGCCGGCCTCGCGGACATCGTGGCCGACCAGGCGCCCGAGTACACCGTCGTCGGCACCGACTCGCTGTTCAAGGTGCTCTTCACCCGCGGGGACTCGCCACCGCAGGGCGACGCCTGCACGGACGGCTGCCGGCAGGAGCCCGCCTGCGACCGGTACGGCGGCTGCCCGCGGGCCGGTGTCGACGTGGAGGCCGCCCAGACGGCGCGATACGCGCGGCTGTTCCGGCCCGCGATGCTGGAGGCGGGCATCCTCGTCTCCCAGAACCAATTCGAGGCGAACTTCGTCTCCCACGGCCACACCGAGGCCGACGTCGAGGAAACCCTCGAGGCCTACGACGAGGCCCTCTAACGGGACGACTCGTCGTCGCCGCGGAGATTCGGCGCCGGTGGCAATGTGGCTCCGCACGGTCGACGGAGCGTCCGTGAAAACGGCGTCCGCTCAGGCCTCGGCGGCGTACGTCTCCTCGAGATACTCGACGATGTCGTCGGACTCGTCCATGCCGTCGACGCCGTGGTCCTCGTCCACGATGACGGGAACGCCGGTCTGGCCGCTGACCTCCTTCACCTCGGTCCGCTCGGCGGGTGTGCTCGGGACCTCGACGCTGTCGTACTCGAGGCCCAGTTGCTCGAGCGTGTCGGTCACTTTCGCACAGTACGGACAGCCGGGGAGTTCGTAGAGCGTGATATCTGCCATCACACGTCCGTACCGTTTCGGCCCTAAAGAGCGCGACGGTCCTCTGTCCGGCAGTGTTCAGATAATACTCCGAGTTATTTGGTTCGTCTACCGAAGCCCCCTCCCGCTCGCCGGTGTACGCTCGCTGCGCTCCTCGCTTCGCTGCGGTGCTTGCGTCGCCTATACCGGCGAGCGGTCGGCCCCTTCGGAATTCCCGCCCGAGGTCGGTTGTGCCGGCCAGCTTCGCTTATCTGAATAGTGCCCTCTGTCCGACGAGAGCACGACCGCGAAAGCCCTACGGCGATCGCCGCGGCCTGGGGCTCGCCGGGGACGAGCGCGTCCACGCCCGTGGCTGCGGTCACTCGCCGGTCCCGAGCCGAGTGCGGATGGCGTCGGCGATCGCGTTGCGGCGGCTGACGGCCTCGTAGCCGCCCCACCCGAGCCCCAATACGGCGCCGAGGACGAACGCCAGGAACGCCCACGAGGTCATCCAGACCGGCCTGAGCCAGGGCTCGACGTGGGCATATCGCTTCGCGACGGACGCGGCGGTCGACTGCAGCGGCGTGCCGGCGCCCAGGTCCGCGATGGCGTCGGCGACGGTGTAGCGGGCCGCCGGCGAATCGTCGGCGCCGCCGGCGACCGCGTAGCTACCGGTCGTGCCGTGGTCGGCCATCGTCGGCCCGTCGCTGCCCGGGGCGCCGCGCTCGGCCTCGTACGGCGCCCACGCCGCGAAGAACTCCCAGACGACCTCGCCCTCCGGCGTGATCTCGACCACGCGGTGGTTCAGGGTGTCCGTCACGAGGGTGTTCCCGTTCGGCAGCCGGTCGGCGTCCCGCGGCCAGTTGAACCCGCGGACGCTCCAGGCCCTGTTCCACTCGCACTCGCCCGGCGGCGTGCCGGCGCCGAGCCGCGGGTCCGCGTCCCCGCAGTCGCGAACGTACTCGACGACGCGGTCGTTCTCGCTGTCCGCGACGAGGATAACGGGGGTGCCGTCGTCGCGCTCGAGGTAGTCGGGGTTGTGCTGCTCGTACAGCGTGTCGTGGTCGTCGTCGGCGCCGAGCCGCATCACGATGTCGTCGGTCCGGCGGTCGACGACGATGACCTGATCGAAGTTGCGCGGCGAGGCGAGCACGTACCGGTCGCCCTCGCCGACGAATTCGGCGTCGTTGACGTGGGTCCAGTCCTCGTCGAACCCGCCGTCGGTGTCGTTCGGGTAGTGCTCGCGGAACCGCCACGTCCACTCGACGGTGTCGGACGTCGTGTTCGTGACGAACAGGCGGTCCTCCGGGACCCCGTTCTCGGTGGCGCGCATCCGGGCGACCAGCAGGCGGTCCTCGGCGAGCCGACTGGTGCTGTGGGTGTCACGGAGGCCGGGGAAGGCGGTACTGTGGACCACCTCGTCGGCCGCCGGATCGTAGACGAAGGCGACGGTGCCGTCGGGGTTGGTCGAGGTGACGGCGAGCCGGCCGTCGCCGAACGGCTCGATCTCGTAGAACCAGCCGGCGCCGACCTCGTCGCCCTCGAACAGCCACGCGAGTTCGGCGTCGCCGTCGGCCGCGACGAGCCGTGCGGGTTTCTTGGGCTGGCCGTAGCCGGCGAAGTGAAAGCCCTGGATGCTGACGTAGGTCCGCTCGTCGGCCGGCGACGCGACGGTCCCGGGGCCGAGGTCCACCTCCGCGGGGTCGACGGCGGCCGCGGCGGCCGGCGCAAGTAGTGCTGAGATCACGACCGCGGCCAGGATCCGTGCGGTCGTCCCACGTGTGTACTCGGCGAGGAGTGGGACGTCCATACCCTGCCTGGGGCCCGAGGGGTGTGAAGGCGTTACGGTTCCGACGGCCGGCGGCCGTGCCGCCGCCTGCCGGTCACGCTGCAGGCGGAGGACGGTCGAACCTCGACATCGAGAACCGGCGGTCAGACGAGGGTGTTCGTCCGGACGAAGTAGTAGGCGACGACGAGGCCCGCCAGCACCCACTGGCCCGGGTGGACCTCGTCGAACTCGCCACGGGCGGCCTTCACGACGGGATAGGACACCAGGCCGGCGGCGATGCCGGCCGCGATGGAGGTCGTAAGCGGCATCGCGAGGATCGTCAGCCCGCCCGGGACGGCGTGGTCCGTGCGGGTCCAGTCGATGTCCGTGATGGTCCGGAGCATGAAGATGGCGACCACGAGGAACGCGACGTACGGCGCGAATGACGGGATGGCCGACAGCAAGGGGACGACGGCGAGCGCGAGCAGGAACAGGCCGGCGACGACGAGTGCGGTCAGGCCCGTCCGGCCGCCCTCCTCCACGCCGGTCGAGGACTCGATGTAGGAGGTGACAGTCGAGGTGCCCAACAGTGCGCCGACGGTGGTCCCGACCGCGTCGGCCAGAAGCGGCCGGTCCATCTCCGGGAGTTCGCCGGTCTCGTCCAGCAGGTCGGCCGCCTGCCCCAGGCCCGTGAGGGTGCCGGCGGTGTCGAAGAAGTCCACGAAGAAGAAGGTGAACACGACCATGGCGAAGGTGACCGCCTCCACGCCGGCCAGGCCGTCGAGGAAGGCGCCGGCGATGGGCGTGACGTCGTAGGCGACGAGGCCGTAGGCGACCTGGTCGACGCCGGGGGCGAGCTGGACGAATCCTGCGTCGAGGAACGCCTGACCCTCCGGGAGGTCCTCGACGGGGAAGGGGCTCGCCCCCAGGGCGCCGGCGGCGTAGCCGCCCGCGCTGGTGAGGAGGATGCCGATGACGATCGAGCCGCGGACGTCGGCGGCGTACAGTCCGAACGTGACGAGGACGCCGGCGACCGAGAGGATGGCGACGGGGTCGCTCGCCAGCACCGGGCTCAGCGTGACGCCCGCGCCGAGCGTGTTCGTGACGACGCGCATGTTCTGGAGGCCGATCAGCGCGAGGAACAGCCCGATCCCGGCGCCGACGCCGAACTTCACCGGCTCGGGGAAGAGGTTGATGACGTACTCGCGGGCGCCGACCACCGTCAGTGCGACGAAGACGACGCCCTCGACGAACACCGCCGCGAGGGCGACCTGCCAGGGCACGCCGATGACCGTCACGACCACGACGAAAAAGGCGTTCAGCCCCATCCCGGGCGCCAGCGCGAACGGGAGGTCCGCGTACAGCGCCATCACCAGCGTCGCGGTCACGGCGGCGAGGATGGTGACGACCGCGAGCATCTGGAAGGTCCGGGCGGGGTCGACCCCGGCCGGCGTGATGGCCTCGCTGAGGATGGCCGGGTTGACGACGATGATGTACGACATCGCCAGGAACGTCGTGAGGCCGGCGAGCAGTTCCGTCCGGAGGTCCGACCCGCGCGCCTCCAGATCGAAGTACAACGAGACCGAATTACGCACGCTCATGTGCCACGTTCGGGCGTGCCACGGGAGCGATGCTTAAGCGTTGCCGTTGCCATCCGCGCCGTCCAGTCACGAAGGGGGCTACCGGAGCGGTGTGAGCGGGCCCGTGGACCGTCACGACCGGTGGACGAGGGGGTCTCGCCGGGTGGACGAGTGAGTCACCCGGGTGGACGCGCGGATCACTCCCGGTGGACCAGCGCGTCCACGGGGGCGTCGGTGCTCGCGCGGGCGCGGTCGATGCCCTCGTCGCCGACGGCGATGAGCGCGAAGACGCCGACGACCTCCCCGCCGGCCGACCCCGCGACGTCCAACAGGAGTTCCTGGGTCTCCCCGGAGCGGACGAGGTCGTCGACGACGAGCACGGCCTCGCCGGCACCGACGGCGTCGGCGGGGAGGAAGTAGTCGATCTCGATGCCGGAGGCGAGCCGCTTTCGGGCCTCGATGAACTCCTCGACGGCCGTCTCCCGGGACTGCTTGGCGTAGACACAGCGCGCCCCGAAGTACCGCGCCATGGCCGCGGCCAGGGTGATGCCGTCGGTCGCCGCGGTCAGCACCACGTCGGGCGGGTCGGCGTCCAGCAGCCCGGCGGCGACGGGCGGCACGAGCGACAGGAGCGAGAGGTCGACGACGACGCCGGTGTTGTCGACGTAGCCCTCCTCGTCGACCGCGATGCGGGCGTCGACCTCCGCTGCGAGAAGCTCCGCCCCGAGGTCCTCGACGACGCCGCGGGCGCGGTCCTCGCTCGGGAGCACGTGGCCGTTGACGTACCGGTTGAGGTCGCCGGCGGGGAGCCCTGTCTCGGCCGAAAGCTCCTCGTAGGTCCGCGTCTCCTTCAGCGTCCGGAGGACGTCGACCGCGCGCAGCTGGAGGGCGGCCTTCGTCGAGCGGTCCATGGCCCAACCGCGACACCACACGTGCATGAACACTTCGGTATCTGAAGGCGGGTCGATGGCCACGCACGTGGCCATCGACCGGGGGATCACAGCCGGGCCGCCCGGTGCTGGACGCTACTCTCGGTCGGCGAGCAGCTCGGACGCAGTCTCCAGCGCCTCCAGTTCGACGTCGTGGTCGGCGAGGTGCTCGCGGGCGCCCTCCTCCCGGTCCACCACGACCAGAACGCGATCGACGACCGCGCCGGCCGCCCGGAGCGCCTCGACGGCGTCGACCGCACTCTGCCCGGTCGTCGCGACATCCTCCAGGACGACGACCGCCTCGCCGGCGTCGAGCTCGCCCTCGATCCGGTTGCCGGTGCCGTACTCCTTGGCCCGCTTGCGGACGATGACGTACGGCGCCCCGACGTCGACGGCGGTGACGGCGACGAGCGGGACCGCACCGAGGGCGACACCGGCGAGCCGCGGCGGGTCCCCGGCCGCCCCGAGGCGGTCGGCGAACGCCCCGGCGATCAGCTCGAGACAGGCCGGGTCGGTCTCGAAGCGGTACTTGTCGACGTAGTACCCGGAGGTGCCGCCGTGGGAGAGGTCGAACTCCCCGAACTCGACCGCCTCGGCGGCCCGGAGTGCGTCGAGGAGGTCCTGGTCGGCCATACCGGCGACTCGGCACACCGGGTGAAAAGCGGCGCGGAATCGGCGGGCGGGGGCGACGACTGCGGGCGCGCCGGGGCCTACCGCTCGTCGACCGGCGGCACCGACCGCTCGTCGGGGCCGACGTACCTGGAGCGGGGCCGGATGAGCCGGTTGTCGTCGTACTGCTCGAGCACGTGGGCGATCCAGCCGCCGACGCGGCTCATCGCGAAGATGGGGGTGTAGACGTCGACGGGAACGTCCATCTGGTAGTACGTGGAGGCGGAGTAGAAGTCGACGTTCGGCGCCAGGCCCTTCTCGGCGACGAGGAACCCCTCGATGTCCCGCGAGTACTCGTACCACTTCAGGTCGCCGGCCTCGCCGAGGGCCCTGGACTTCTCGCCGAGGATCTCCGCCCGGGGGTCCTTGACGTCGTAGACCCGGTGGCCGAAGCCGGGGACGCGGCGGCCCTCGGCGAGGGCGTCCTCGACCCACTGGCGGGCCGCTTTCTCCGAGGCGTCGACCTCCCGGAGCAGCTCCATGACGTCCTGGTTGGCGCCGCCGTGGAGGCTGCCGGAGAGGGCGCCGATTGCCGACGTGACCGCCGCGTGCAGGTCCGCGAGCGTCGAGGCGGTGACCTTCGCCGCGAACGTCGAGGCGTTCAGCCCGTGGTCGGCGTGGAGCACGAGCGCCATGTCGAACGTCTCCGCGAGCACCTCGTCCGGCTCCTCGGCATTGAGCATGTATAGGAAGTTCTCCGCGTGGCCCAACTCCTCGCGGGGCGCGACGGGGTCGTTCCCGTTCCGGCGCCGCGCGAACGCCGCCAGCGCAGTCGGGACCTTCGCGGTAATCCGGCGGCCCTTCCGGAGGTTCACGGTTTCGTCGGTCGGGTCCTGACCAACGTCGGGGTCGGTGGCCGACAGCGTCGAGACGACGGTGCGCAGCGCCGCCATCGGGTCCGCGTCGGCCTCGGCGAGGTCCCGGACGAGCCGATGGACGTCCGCCTCGAGGGACCGGTCGTCGGCCATCGCGGCCGCAAACTGCTCGAGCTCGTGGGCGTCGGGTAGCTCGCCGTGCCACAGGAGGTAGACGACCTCCTCGAAGGAGGCGGTCCGGGCGAGCTCCTCGATGGGGTAGCCCCGGTAGATCAGCCTGCCCGCCTCGCCGTCGATGAAGCTGAGCTCCGACTCGGCGACCAGGACGCCCTCCAGGCCTTTCTCGAGCTCGTCGGACATACGCTACGCCTTCCCGTGGACGGGAGAAAAGGGTTACCGTTCGGGCGAGCCCGCAGCGTGGGCGACCACAGCGCCGGTCCCGGATACCGTGCCCACGAGCACCGGCAGGTACCGCGCCGTCGTCCGGACGGTGCCCGCGTTCCCGGCGGCGGCCGCCGCGCCCGGACGGTCCGGAGCACCCGCGAACACGCCTCTCGGTTCGCCCGCCCGACACAAAGCCATGCGTATCCCGGCCCTGCGCGGAATCCCCCGCCGAGAGACGGAAAAGCCGGCACGTATCAGTAGGCCTAAGACCGCCCGGCGGTCGAGTGGTGGTAATGACGTCCCTCGGTTCGGCGACGGCCGCCCCCGGCGAGACGGACACGGGGCGGCTGTCGGTCGGCGAGGCCCGCGACGGCTCCGAGGTCGGGCTGCCGGTGGCGGTCGTCAACGGCGACCGGGGCGGGAAGACCCTCTACGTGCAGGCCGTCTCGGACGGCGACGAGCTCAACGGCCTCGGGGTGGTCCGCCGGCTCGTCCCGCAGCTCGACCCGGCGGACCTGGCGGGCGAACTGCTCGTCGTCGGCATCGTGAACCCCTACGGGTTCCAGGTCGGCGAGCACCGCAACCCCATCGACGACACGAAGCTCAACCGGGCATACCCCGGTGACGAGGCGGGCACCACCTCCGAGCGCATCGCCGCGGCGACATTCGAGGCCGCCACCCGCGCCGACCTCATCCTCGACCTCCACCAGGGGTCGACCTCCTGTATGATCGACGAGACCCGCGTCCGCTGTGGCCCCCGCCACCGCCTCCACGATGACTGTCTCGACCTCGCCCGGGCGTTTGGCTGCGGGTACGTCCTCGACAAGAAGGGCCCCGACGGCCAGCTGGCCCGCGCCGCCCCGGACGAGGGCATCCCCACAATCGACCCCGAACTCGGCGGCTCCGTCGGCTGGGACGAGCCGTCCATCCGGACCGGCCTGACCGGCACGTTCAACGTCCTCCACCGGTACGGGTTCCTCGAGGGGGAGGTCGAGGTCGTGCCCCAGACCCGCGCGAGCGACTTCGAGCAGTACGGCGCGGCCGCCGGCGGGCTGGTCGACTACACCGTCGAACTGGGCGAGGAGGTCACCGAGGGCGACGTCCTCTTTTCGGTCACCGACCCGTTCGGCGAGGTCAGGGCGGAGGTGACCGCCGACGCCGACGGCATCCTCTGGCGCCACCGGCGTCTGCCCCAGGTGGCCACCGGCGAGTACGTCTGCTCGCTCGGGACCGACGTCGACACCGTCTGACGGGCGAGAGTTTATCCCGGGTGGGGCGGCCAGACCCTCCGTGACCTGAGCGCCGCCGGCGGCCGGTCGAGGCCGACGTGTGGGGCGCCGCCGCCGGCACTCGACGCCCCGCCTGCTCGCCACACCGAAATCACCAGGGGACCGTCCCGCCAAGCCACGGTATGGACCTCCGGTGTCCGGCCTGCGACCGCACGTTCCCCGACCGCTGGCGGTGTACCTGCGGTGGCCCGCTGGAGTTCGCCGAGCGACCGCGACCGGCGAGCGAGACACCGGACGTCGATCCCCGCGAGGGAATCTGGGCCTTCCGGTCGTTCCTCCCGGTCGCGCGGCACGTCTCCCTCGGGGAGGGGTACACCCCGCTGGTCGACGGTCCTGACCCCGCGACGGCGTTCAAGCTGGAGTACGTCCTCCCGACGGGGTCGTTCAAGGACCGCGGCGCCGCCACCACCCTCTCGCGGGCCGTCGCGGTCGGCGCCGACCGCGTGCTGGAAGACTCCTCCGGCAACGCCGGGGCGGCCATCGCCGCCTACGCCGCCCGCGCCGGGCTCCCCGCGAGGATCTACGTCCCGGCCGACGCGAAACCGTCGAAACTGGAGGCGACACGGCGGGCCGGCGCCGACGTCGTTCGCGTCGACGGAACGCGCGGCGACGTCACGGACGTCTGCGTCGACGCCGTCGAAGCCGGCGAGGGCTGGTACGCCAGCCACGCCTGGAACCCGGCCTTTCTCGCCGGCACCGCGACGATGGCTTACGAGGTCGCCCACCAGCGGGACTGGACGGTTCCGGACGCCCTCGTCCTCCCGGTCGGCCACGGCACCCTCTTGCTCGGGGCGTACCGGGGGTTCCGGGCGCTCGAGGCCGCCGGCTGGACCGACCGGACGCCGCGGCTCCTCGCCGCCCAGGCCGCCGGCAACGCCCCGATCGTCAACACACTGCACGGCTCCCGTGCGGCGGCCGGCGAGAACGACGTGGCCGACGGGATCCGGATCCACGACCCCGTCCGCGAGACGACGATCCTCGAGGCGATCGAGGCCACCGACGGCGACGCCATCGCGCTCCCGTCGGCGGCCGTCCGCACGGCACGCGACCGCCTCCACGGCCAAGGGTTCTACGTGGAATCGACGGCCGCCGTCGCGCCCGCGGCGCTCGAAGCCTACCGGGACCGCGGCCTCGTCGATGCCGACGACGACGTCGTCGTTCCCCTGACGGGCACCGGTCTGAAGGAGTAGCCACCCGGTTGACGACGGACCCGCGACAGCGTGGCACGGCAACGGCCCGTCACCGCTCGGGGTGGACCGGCGCGTCGAAGCCCCCGCGGACGAGCGGCTTGGCGACGTGCCGACGCGCCCGCGGTGGCACCTCGTACCAGCCGACCTGGAGGGTCCGCTCGAGCGGTCGCTGCACCCGTCCATCGGCTGCCGTCCCGCAGTCCCGACACCGGTAGCCCTGGCCGCTGCCGGCCGACTCCATCGTCCGTCCGCAGTCCGGACAGGTCGGCGTGACCGCCTCGACCCGGCACAGCCCCCTGACGGCGAACTTCTCGAGCTTCAACGTCCCCGCGGCGACCTCCCCGCAGACGGTCACCTCGTCGCCGACGCGGAGCCGCCGGACGTGCTCTCTGAACCGCTTCGTCGGTTCGAAGGCGACACACCGAATTCTGCTCGACCCATCGGCCAGTCCGAAGAACACGTGGCCCCCTTCGCGGCTGTCGGGCGACGACGCGACCGTCCCGTCCAGGCGGTAGGACCGCCCGTCCGCCGCGTTCGGGACATCACCATCGAGCAGATGGGCGTCCGTGCCCTGGTTCGTGAGGAACGTACGTGCGCGGTCGACCGCTTCGCCCTCGATGCGGGCCGCGGCGGCGCGGCATTCCGACGGGTCGTCGCCGCGGACGCCGTACAGTACCGGGCCCGGGGTCCGTGGCACGCAGACCGTCTCCCCGTTCCCCCGGTCGACGGTATCCCAGACCGACGGGTAGGCCGCGTCTGCGGCCGCGAACACCGAATCCCCGTCGACATCACGCGCCGTGCCCCACCGGTCCGGACTCCGGTAGGCGATGTGTTCGTAGGTCCACTCGTCGAAGGCCGCCCAGGCCCCGAGGGCCGCGAGCGCACCGATGACGCCTCGACCGTTCTTCCACGTCTCGAGGCGGTACGTAGCAGCCTCGGCTACACGTCGGGCGTTCTCCCTGGTGTGGTGGTCGGTGACGGCCACGCGCGAGAACTCGACGACCTGGTCGGGCACCGCTCCCGGCCGCCCGTCGCCCACGACGACCCCCGGGTTGGTACGGTCGTCGGCCGTCTCGGCGGCTGCCTCGACGACCTTGCTGGCGACGTCGGCGGCCGTCGACGCGTCGGCGTCCGTATGAACGGCGAGGGCCGCGTTGCCGCGGGTCTTGTACTCGACCGCCGGATTGCAGCGGACGAGGAGCACCCGCTCGACGGCCGCGCCGGCGGCCGCCAGCCGACGGGCGACCGAGTCCGCGACGTAGGTCGTACACATCCCCCGGTCGCGGGAGTCCGTGTCGTCGAGCCCGATGACGGTCATGGCCGCCGGTAGTGGCAGGGGCACCAACGGCGTTACGGTCAGTAAAAAGGCAGCGGCCGGACGGCTACCGCAATCGCACGATGGCACCGGTGTGTGACGGGGAAACACATATAACCAGGGAAACACCTATGTAGCCCCATGTCCCGGGCCGCGCTGGTCGGCAACGTCACGTCGATGCTCGCCGACGCCGGGTTCGCGGTGAGCGACCGGTGTGCGATCCGGCCGAAGAGCTTCGACATCGCCGCACGCCGCGGCGACGACGTGGTCCTCCTGAAGGTGCTGGCTAACGTCGACGCCTTCGACGGGTCAACCGGCGCCGAGATGCGGCGCCTCGGCGAGTACCTCGAGGCGACCCCCCTCGTCATCGGACTCCGGACGCGGAACGAGGACCTCAAACCGGGCGTAGTGTACTTTCGGCACGGCGTGCCGGTGCTGTCGCCGGACACCGCCCTGGACCTGTTCGTCGAGGCGGTCCCGCCGCTCATCTACGCCGCCCCGGGTGGGCTATACGTCAACGTCGACGGCGACCTGCTGGCCGAGGTCCGGTCGGACCGCGAGTGGTCCCTCGGGAAGCTGGCGAGCGAACTCGGCGTCTCCCGCCGCACCGTCTCGAAGTACGAGGACGGCATGAGCGCAAGCGTCGACGTCGCCGCCGAGCTCGAGGAGATTTTCGACCGGCCGCTCGCGAGCCCGGTCAGCGTCTTCGACGGCGCCGAGGGGGTCCGGGACGACGTCGACGAGCCCGAGGAACCGGACGCCGACCCCGACGATGCCCACCTCATCACGATCCTGACCCGCGTCGGCTTCACCGTCCATCCGACGTCGCGGGCGCCGTTCGAGGCCATAAGCGAGGACCAGGAGGGCGATGGGAAGGTCCTCACCGGCCACTCGGAGTTCGATCGAACCGCCGAAAAGCGCGCCCGGATCATGTCCTCCGTCGGCCACGTCACGCGGACCCGGTCGGTCTACGTCGTCGACAGCGCCCGCCGGGACTCCGTCGAGGCCACTGCACTCATCGAGCACGAGGAGGTAGCGGACCTCGACGACACCGACGACCTCGACGCCATAATCCGCGAACGGTCGGAAGCGGAAGCCTGAAAGGTCGCGGCTCGCTCCGACGGGGGGTCGGACCACTGTCACGGCGGTTGATCGAGGGCTCGGCCACCGACGCCAGCACCCGATGAACGACCCCCTCGGGTCCTGCCAGTTGACCACCACGCTACCCACGTTTGTAGCGCATGAACCTGCCAGTGACGCCTGTACTCCGGGCACCCCCTGTTCTTTTATATTGTCCGAGGGCTTGATTTCTCCAAATGAGATCTGCTGCGTCGACTGCTTTCGACCCCTCCCTCGAGCTTGATGCCCTCCAGGCTATCCTCCGGGAGCACCCGCTTAGGCTCGCGATCCTCTTTGGCTCATATGCCACCGACACGACAGACACGACTGGCGATATCGATCTCGCAGTCGAATTTGACGAGCACCAGCCATCCGATCCCAGCTACAACGACGTGTTCCTGGGGCTGAGTGCCGACCTCAGTGACGCCCTCGAGACGGATGCCGTGGATCTCCTGGATATCCATACGGTCTCGCCAGCACTGGCGGAATCGATCTTCGAGCAGGGCGTCCTTCTCGTCGGTGAGGAAGTACACGCCACCGAGCTTCGCCGCCAGCTCACGACACCCGAGGCCGACCGGCAGTCGCCTCGCGACCGACTCGATGCGGCCCTGGCCAGAATCGACGACCATCTCGCCGACGATGACGGCGGGGCATCCGTTGTTGGCGATGCAGAGGACAACCGATGACGGACGAGGAACTACCGGGAGATCGCCTCAACCGGATTCTCACTGCTGTCGAAACCATCGACGAGAGTCTGGGCGTCCTCGCACGGAAGCAGCAGGTCGGTCGCGAGGACTACAAGGCGGACTCGGATACGCGTGATATCGTCGAGCGTCGGTTCCTGAAGATGACTGACGCAGCCATCGACATTGCCGAGGAACTCGTCAAACACGAGCGCGCGCAGCCACCGGAGAGTAATCCGGCATCGATGCGCACGCTCGGTGAGATCGGAGTGCTCTCTGGGTCACTGCCCGAAGAGATGGCACAGGGCGCACGGTTCCGAAACGTGTTATCCCACACCTACGGGAACATTATCGATCATGACGTCGTGTACAATGCGCTGCAAGACCTCGAGCGCTATCGAGCCTTCGTGGAGGCCGTCCGGGACTACTTCGAGGCCACTGGCGCGTTTGAGGACTGACGCCTGCAGAGCCAGACGGATCGTCGTGTTGACGACGTTCGAGGTGACCGCCTATCGGACGCTGTGGTTCGGCCTGCCGTACGACTCGGAGACGGTCGAACAGGGCGCGGCGGTCGGGAACGGCGCGCTTGCAAAGGTGCGGTGGTACGAAGGCGAGCCGATTGGCGACGGTCACCTGCAGGGGCAGTTCGCGGCTCTCAAAGATGTCGTCGGCGACATGATCGACAAGGGCGTCTTCACGTCGTCAACGGCAAGCCAGTACCTGAAATGGAAGCTCGCGGAGCGGGTCGGAGACCAGCAAGAGCTGCGCATTCCGACTGGTGGGTCTCCCTTCGAGAAGGCGAGTCTCCGTCAATCGTAGGCTATTTGCTATGACGCACAACGGTGTCATACTCCTCTTCACATAGACCAGATGCTCAGTGTCTGTATCTCTATCGCTCAATATGTTTATTACCATAACTGGCGTGATTCTTTGCTCAATTTCAACCCCCTAAAGCATATACGTTGAATAGTAGTATTGCGCAATATGGGCAAACGATTCGCTGAACCGGGTTTTGACGTGCTTATCAGTTTTGCTACCGCATTAGCGTTTATGAATAATATGCTTGGTCTCTTTGTTGACCCATCCGCAGCAGTGATCATCAGCCTCGTACTCGTCATCGGGGCAACCGTCCTCATTCCTCGTGAAAAACGAATTATGGCCGGAATTATCGGCTCAATTGCTGTCGTAGTCGGCGGCGTAGTAATTCCTCGATTTCTTGTCTTCACAGGGGTTGCTGATGAATTCGTGCTACTAATCGCTCTCAGTGGGTTTCTTCTCCTCCTATCGTTTGCCGCCCTTCGGATAACAATTTTCAGGCAACGCACTACAAAACCTGCCTAATTCTTCGATTACTTCTCTGTACTGATCGATTCGAGAATCTTGAACACGGGTATTGGGACCCGTTTTCTGGCACTCTCAGCAGATGTTTTTCAGGGGCATAGAGGACCGAGCCCCTCTATAGGCTCGTGGTGTGATCCCCCAATAAGCAGCTGAATATCCATTCGACGAGTGCGAGTTAGCTCACGACGCGATCCTCGGGACACACCCTTCGAAGACGTCCTGTTCACCTGCGAGACGGAAACCTCGGTGAACGTACTCACTGGCGAGACACCAGCACATTCGCAAACGACCGTCGAGCAGGCGATGGGGGTTCGCGGTGAGAATCGACACCGACACGCCACAGGTCGCGCTTCCGGCGTCGGTAGACCGTGCCCCGGACTTGTATAGATGTCCCCGGGGTCCCGTTCTCTAACGTCACCTCATCCACCGATAGATTTTTAGGATTCCGCGAAAATTGAAATACATGGCAGAATCCGCTTTCGCACAGTCCCACCCCCTGGATACGATGCTGGCCGTCTCCGACGTGATTCGGAACGACCGGCTCGCCCAGCTCTTTAGCCGTGTCCTCGAACACGACGCTCCCACTGTTGAGGAACTGACCGAGGGTATCGAGAGTTCGACGACAACCGTCTACGAGGATGTCAAGTATCTCGTGGAAATTGGGCTTTTGGAGCGTGTCACGGAGACGCAGCCTCACCGCTATCGAGCGAGTCGCGTCGATATGACGATCCAGGCCGGCGGGGAGACCTACCAGATCACTCCGACGCTCCTGGTCGCACTCCGGCGATCGAATACGCTCGAGCGTACACGCAGTCGGAAATGAACGCCCGGATCATGGCCCGTGAACAGGATATCCCTGTTCTCGAAGCCGAAACCATTCTCCAAGAACTCCAAGAAATCATTCTGGAGACCGAGCCCGATACCGATACGGGCCTCGATATCGAGGCGCTTGATGCCGCCGTCGATGAACGACGGGACGCATAGTATCCGTGTCAGCGCACCTCTTCCCGTTTGTCGAGAGCCACATCATCGATGCGAACCTCTTTATCTGGTTCGAACGCCACGACTCCGTCGACCTGCTTGAGCGGGCTGTCACCGATCAGAATGTCGTCCTCCTCCTTCCCACACGAGTATACGAAGAACTCACGCCCGACTCCTATCCCTACGGGAGTCCTCCAATAGAGGATGCAATCGAAGCTGGCTGGGTAGAGCTCCTTGAGGAGGTTGACTATTCCAATCCGGTCGTTTCAGCGACGATGGATATGGTTCGGCAGTATATCGCTGCCGCCACCGACCGTCCCGAGCACACGATAGAGCAAGCAGATGCGGAAGTTGGTGGGGTGGCAGCAACACTCCTCGAACAGGGACGGACAGAATCGATCGCCATCTACACGAACGACGTACCGGCGTTCCGCGGGATCGAGCGCGCCCTCTCACAGCACGGTTACGAGGACCCGGTTCAGATCGTCAAGGCGTTCGACTTTGTCAAGTCTGTCGAAAACCGGTACCAGTTCTCCGGGTGATCGCTCCCTATACTCGGTTACACCGGCGACGAGAGGCGATCGTTCGCTGAGTGTATCGTTAGAAGGACCGGCCCGAACGACTTGCGCGGTCTGCGCTTCGTCGACGGCCGGTGAGCAGCTACGACAACGTCCGGCGCTCGGCCGCCCCAGATCCGGTGCGATCGAGAGGTGGTCCGAGCCAGGTTGCGTGATGAAATTCGGTCAAAAACACGTAATCCAGCCCGCTAATTCCTCGTCGCCTCAACGTTAAGCGGGAGGTTTCATATCGCGGTGTACGGTTTATTATATAAACATTCCTACTATGCGGCCGGGACTCGAGGAGACGAAGAGCGTTTCAACCGCCGTCGCACACCGTTTGATATGGCAGAGACGATCCGGCTGGCGACCCGGGGCTCGGACCTCGCGCTCCGGCAGACCCGTGGCGTCGCCCGGACCCTGGAGCGCCGTCGCCGGGCGGTCGAGCTCCTGGAGGTGGAGACGACCGGCGACAGCGTCCGCGAGGAGCTGATCCACCGGCTCGGCAAGACGGGCGCTTTCGTGCGTCGTCTCGACGAGGAAGTCCTGGCGGGGGAGGCCGACGCGGCCGTTCACTCGATGAAGGACGTGCCGACCGAGTTCCCGGAGGACCTCGTCATCGCGGGCGTGCCGGAGCGGGCCCCCGCCGGCGACGTTCTCGTCACGCCGGACGGCACCGCTCTGGCGGATCTCCCGGAGGGTGCGACGGTCGGGACCGGCAGTCTTCGCCGGCAGGCCCAGCTGCTCGCGGCGCGACCGGATTTGGAGGTCCGCGGCCTCCGGGGGAACGTCGACACCAGGGTCGAAAAGCTCCTCGCGCCCGGCCTGCAGGCCGAACACGAGCGGCGGCTCGAGGCGGCAGAGGCCGGTGAGGACGCCTTCGAGGTGAGCCCGGAAACGTGGTTCGACGCGCTCTCGGAACACGAGCGGCGGGCGCTCGACCGGGAGGTCGACACGGAGTACAACGCTATCGTGCTCGCGGCGGCCGGGCTCGACCGGCTGGGCCTCCTGGAATCACTCCGCGTCGAGCGCCTCGAGCCGGCGTTCGTGCCGGCGCCGGGACAGGGCGCCATCGCCGTGTCGGCGCCGGACGGTGACCTCGCGGACACGCTGCAGCACGAACTCGACCACCCTCGGACCCGTGTCGAGACGACCGTCGAGCGGACGATACTCGGGACGCTCGGGGGTGGCTGTGTCGCCCCGATCGGCATCCACGCGGTCATCCGTGGCGAGTACGTCCACACGCGGGTCCGCGTGCTCGCCCAGGACGGGTCCCGGGCGCTGCCGACCTGATCGAGCGCGCCACGCGGGAGGTGGGTGAGTGACCGGAACGGTGTCTCTCGTCGGGCCGTGTCGCCCTTGCGGGCGCAGGTGCGGGTGCCTCCGACGGACGACCGGGATCGGGAGGCCGAGACGTAAACCACATGTCGCGATGTAGAATCCGCGGCTGGTCGCACTGCCGGGGCTCTGAGAGCCATGGCTGAAACGGTCGCGTTCTTCCGGCCGGACGACGAACGCGCCGACGAAGCGGCGGCCATCCTCCGGGACCTCGGCGTCGAGCCCCTCTCGGACCCGATGCTCGCCGTCGACCCGACCGGCGATACGCCCCGGACTGACGCCGACGTAACGGTCCTGACCAGCAGGACCTGCGTCGAGCTGGCCGGCGGAGCCGGCTGGACCCCGGACGGGTCGGTCGTCGCCATCGGGACCGCGACCGCGGCGGCGCTCGAATCACACGGCTATTCCGTCGACCGGGTCCCCGAGGAGTACTCCTCTGCCGGCCTGGTCGAGGCGTTGGGCGACGACGTCGAGGGCCGCCGGGTGGAGGTCGCGCGCTCGGACCACGGGTCGACCGTGCTCACCGACGGGCTCGACGCCGCCGGTGCCTACGTCCACGAGACGGTACTGTATCGGCTGGTCCGGCCCGAGTCGGCGGGGAACTCGGCTGTCGCCGCGGCAGGGGGTCGGCTCGACGCCGCCTGCTTCACCTCCTCGCTGACCGTCGAGCACTTCCTCGAGGCCGCCGCCGACCGCGGCGTCCGGGAGGCGGCCGTCGCCGGCCTCGCCGAGGCCGTCGTCGGCGCCATCGGGGAGCCGACGCGGGAGACGGCCTCGGCCCGCGGTATCCCGGTCGACGTCGTCCCGGACACGGCGACGTTCGAGTCGCTGGCGACGGCCGTCGTCGAGCGGCTCTGAGGCCCCGGCCGGCCCGTCGTTCCGGACTACCCCGCCGTCCGACTGTTTATACTCGAAGCCGCGCAAGCCCGGCGTGATGGACGCTCCGGTCCCCGAACTCGACGGCCGCGCGCGAACGTGTGCCGATGCTCTCCTCGACGCCGACCGCGTGCTGCTCGCCTCTCACATCGACGCCGACGGACTCACGAGCGCCGGCGTGGCCGCAACCGCGCTCCGGCGGGCCGGCGTCCCGTTCGAGGCGGTCTTCGAGAAGCAACTCGACGCCGACACCATCGCCGGGTTCGCGGACCGGGAGTACGACACCGTGTTGTTCACGGACTTCGGGAGCGGCCAGCTCGACGTCATCGCCGAGCACGAACGGGCGGGCGCGTTCACGCCGGTGATCGCCGACCACCACCAGCCCGCCGAGGCCGACACCATGTGTCATCTGAACCCGCTCCTGGAGGGCATCGACGGGGCCTCGGAACTGTCCGGTGCCGGTGCCGCCTACGTCCTGGCGCGGGCGCTTTCGTCCCGCGGGCCCGACGCCCGCCTCGAGAACCGGGACCTCGCCGCGCTGGCGGTCGTCGGCGCCGTCGGCGACATGCAGGCCTCCGGGGGCGAACTGCTCGGCGCGAACGAGCACGTCGTCGCCGAGGGCGTCGACGCCGGGGTCCTCGCCGAGACGACGGACCTCTCGGTGTACGGGAAACAGACGCGGCCCCTGCCGAAGCTCCTGGAGTACGCCTCCGACGTCCGCGTCCCCGGCATCACCGACGACGAGCGCGGGGCCGTCTCCTTCCTCGACGACCTCGAAGTGGCGTGTCGGGCCGACGAACGGTGGAAGCGGTGGGTCGATCTCACCGACGACGAGAAGCGGACGGTCGCCAGCGCCCTGGTACAGCGCGCGGTCGCACGGGGCGTCCCGGCGTTCAAGATCGACCGGCTCGTCTGCACCACCTACGTCCTCAGCGAGGAGGCCGTCGGCACCGCGTTGCGTGACGCCAGCGAGTTCTCGACGTTGCTGAACGCCACGGCGCGCTACGACCGCGCGGACGTCGGGCTGGCGGTGTGTCTCGGCGACCGCGGTGACGCGCTGGACCGCGCCCGCGACCTCCTGCGGACCCACCGCCGAAACCTCTCGGAGGGCATCGAGTGGGTCGAAGACCACGGCGTGCAGACCGAAGCGCACCTCCAGTGGTTCCACGCCGGCGACGCCATCCGGGAGACCATCGTCGGCATCATTGCCGGCATGTCGATGGGCGCCGACGGCATCTCGCGGGACCGGCCGATCGTCGCGTTCGCCGAGAAGAGCGACACGGAGACGAAGGTTTCCGGCCGCGGGACCGGTCACCTGGTGCGTCGCGGGCTTGACCTCTCCGAGGTGATGACGGAGGCCGCCCGCTCGGTCGATGGTGAGGGCGGCGGCCACGACGTCGCCGCCGGCGCGACCATCCCCGCCGGTGACGAGGCGACGTTCATCGAGCACGCCGACCGGGTCGTCGGCGAGCAGCTGGAGTGAGCATCAGTCCGGACCGGAGATGCCGCAGCGTGCTGGGCCGTGCCAGCGGGCAGCAGCAACGCCCGGTGTGGCCGAGGGCCGCCGGATTCGATATCCCGATATGTCGTTTAGCGATGCTGATCGGCGCCGCCCCTTTTATGCTCCCGTCGGGCGATTCGCCGACATGCCAGTCGAGTACGACCGCGAGGGGCCGGTCGCCGTCATTACGGTCGACCGACCGGACAGACGCAACGCCATCGACGACGCGACAGCCGAGGCGCTCGGCAATGTCTGGGCGCGGTTCGAGGAGGACGACGACGCCCTCGTCGGGGTGTTGACCGGCAGCGAGGGCACCTTCTCGGCCGGCGCGGACCTCGAGGCGATGGACTTAGAGGACCGGCCGGAGGGCTGGCTCGGCTTTACGCGCACTCATTTGTCGAAGCCGACGGTCGCCGCCGTCGAGGGTTACTGCGTCGCCGGCGGTCTCGAGATGGCGCTGTGGTGTGACCTCCGGGTCGCCGGCGACTCGGCGACTTTCGGCTGTTTCGAACGTCGGTTCGGCGTGCCGCTCGTCGATGGCGGTACCCAGCGGCTCCCGCACGTCGTCGGCCTGGGCCGCGCGCTGGATCTGATCCTGACCGGCCGGGCGCTCGACGCCGAGACGGCCAGGGAGTGGGGGCTCGTCAACCGCCTCGCAAACGAGGGCGAAGCGCTGGATGCCGCGGTGGAGCTGGCGGAGGTCATCGCCGGCTTCCCGCAGGAGACGGTGCGGACCGATCGGGCCGCCGTCTACGATGGCCTCGGCGCGACGCTCGACCAGGGTATTGCCATCGAGGGGTGGCACGGCTCACGGGCGATGGACACCGCGGTGGAGGGCGCAGACCGGTTCGCGAGCGGCGAAGGACGGGGCGGCGAGGGCGTCCCGGACGAGGAGTAAACCGTATCCCGCGATAGGAATCGGCACGGCCCTGCATCCCGTGGTGCAGTATGTCTTCCGACTTACCGACAACGCTTATGATAATACAGAGGTAATTCAGACGTATGTCCGACGCCGATGCAGGGGCAAACGAGGACCCCAACATGACGACGGTCACGCTGAAGATACCGCAGGCGTTCCTGGACGACCTCGATGCGACGTGGAGGGCCGAAGACTTCCCGTCCCGCAGCGAGTTCATCCGGTGGGCGCTTCGAGACGCTGTCAAGCATCCCTCGTTCTCGCGGAAGGGGTGGAAGGACATCGCCGCCGGCGAACATCAACTGGCGACTGGAGAGGGAGAGACCTACAGTAGCGACGAGATCCGGGCACGACTGAACGAGAACATGGATGCCGGCGGGTGACGACGGGTGGAATTGGAAGTTCACTGATCCCGCAGAACGTGAGTACGAGACGCTCCAGCCGCACGAGCAGGAGTGCATTGTCTCGAAGCTCGACGAGATTATCACCGACCAGTGGCGCGACCCGGACGACTACCTGGAGCCACTGACCGGTGCACCGCATTCGAAGCTCCCTGTCGGCGCATTTCGTCTCGGCTGTAACGCGATCAAGGCTGACCAGATTCTTTGGGTATACACCATCGAGAAGCGTCAGGGTGCCTACAAACCCGGCGACGACTGATCGGCCTGCCGAGAGCTACAACAGTCGTCGCACTCCCGATACCCGAATGAATCTTCTTCTCCAGTATCAGTTCCGATGTTGCCTCGTATTTTCAACTACGGGTCCGAGCGGACAGCCGGTCGTCGGGGTCCAATACGGCTGTAACGGCAAATTTTTGCCGTCGCGAGCGTATCCTCCGGTATGGCAGCCCCGGGCGAGGCCCTAGAGCGGGTTCGGCAGCCGGAGTACGTCGGCGAGAACCGTTGTCTCCCGTGCACGGTGACGAACCTCGTCATCGCCGCCGTCCTCACGGCCGCCCTGGCGTGGCTATCGGTGCCGCTCGCGGTGGCGTTCGCAGTCCTCGCCGTCGCGAGCATCTGGCTGCGGGGCTACCTCGTCCCGAAGACGCCGGAACTGACGAAGCAGTACCTCCCCGACCGGCTGCTCGCGAAGTTCGACAAACAGCCGCGGCCGGAACCGATCGATCGGGACGAGTTCGATCCCGAGACGGTCCTGCTCGATGCGGGCGTCGTCGAGCCCTGTGCGGACGTCGACGACCTCTGTCTCACCGGCGACTTCGAGGCCGAC
Source organism: Halobacteriales archaeon QS_1_69_70 (assembly GCA_003021005.1). Classification (GTDB taxonomy): domain Archaea; phylum Halobacteriota; class Halobacteria; order Halobacteriales; family Haloarculaceae; genus Natronomonas. Next base: position 70,233 of record PXRI01000008.1, read on the forward strand.
TGGCTCGCCAGCATCGACGAGCTGGCCGACGAGGACACGCTCCGGGCCGAACTCGCCGACCAACTGGAGATCGAAGGCGGCAACGTCACGTTCGAGAGCTACGGTGACGCGTTCATCGCCAGCGAGGACGGCACCCAGATCGGCCAGTGGGAGTCCCGCGCCGCGCTACTCGCCGACCTGGCAGCCGCCGAGGAGCTACCCGGCCGGGTCGCCGGCTGGGAGCGGCTGAGCCCCCGGCGCCGCAGCCAGTTGCTGGGTGGGCTCCGCGTGTTCGTCCAGAAGTGCCCCGTCTGTGGTGGGCCTGTGGCCGCCGACACGGAGGTCGTCGAGTCCTGCTGCCGGTCGACGACCGTCGTCGGCGTCGCCTGCGAGGACTGCGGCGACCGATTGCTCGAGGTCCCCTACGAGGAACCCGGAGATGCGGCCGCCGCGGACGCCGGGGTCGGCGCGTAGCGCATCGCCCGCCCGAAGTGTCGAAGCCGGGCTCGGCCCGCCGGACGCCCGGCCGATGGCCGCCGGGAACGGAAATCCTCGTACATGCGCTGGCCGTCCGGCCGACCCCGGTCCGCGTCGGCCCACCTCGGACCGGGGACCGTTCGAGTGGGGACGACCTCAGGGGTCCGCCCGAAGTCGCCGCGCGGCCCGCCATCGAACGGGGCACCCCGGCGGGTTCAACGACGGCCGTCCCGCACGGTCTACGCCTCGCCGAGCAGGCGGTCGACGATGACGTCCGGGTCGAACCGCTCTATATCGTCGTAGGCCTGGCCGGTGCCGAGAAATAGGATCGGTTTGCCGGTCACGTGCGCGATAGAGATGGCCGCGCCGCCCTGGGTGTCCACGTCGGCCTTCGTGAGGATGGCGCCGTCGACCGCGGCCGCGTCGTCGAACTCCTCGGCGCGGTTCGTGGCGTCCTGGCCGGCGACCGCCTCGTCGACGAAAAGCGTCACGTCAGGGTCGACGACCCGGTCGATCTTCTCCAGTTGCGCCATCAGGTCGTCGGAGGTGTGTTGCCGACCGGCGGTGTCGCCGAGCACCACGTCGACGTCGTTTGCCTCGGCGTACTCGACGGCGTCGTAAATGACCGCCGCCGGGTCGCCGCCCTGCTCGTGGCTGATGAGCTTCGTGTCGAGGCGGTCGGCGTGCACCTCGACCTGCTCGTTGGCGCCGGCGCGGTAGGTGTCGCCGTTCGCGATGACCGACGCGTACCCGCGCGCCTCGAGCCACCGCGACAGCTTCGCGATGGTGGTCGTCTTCCCGACGCCGTTGACGCCGGTGAACACGATCACGACGGGCGTGTCCGTCTCGGCAATGTGCCCCTCGAAGTCGAACTGGCCGACGCCGATCACCTCCCTGAGGGCCTCGCCGATGGCGCGCTGGACGACCTGCTCGCCGGACTCGACCTGCTTTCGGGTCTCGCCGACGAGTCGCTCACGGATGCGGTCGGTAATCTCCCGGGCGACCCCCATCTCGACGTCGCCGCCCAACAGCTCGAGTTCGAGTTGTTCGAGCGGGCCCTCCAGCTCCGACTCGGTGATGACCGTCCGCCCGGTTGCCGCCAGGGCGGCCTTCTTCGCGAAGCCGACGTCATCGGCCGCGTCCCCGTCGGCCTCGTCGTCGTTGCTCGCCGCGTCCCCCTCGTGACCGGCCGTCTCGGGCTCCGCCTCTCCTGCGGTGGACCCATTACCGGCTGCGGCATCCGCCTCGGCCGCCTCCGCCTCGGCCTCGACGTCCTCCTGGAACTGCCCGAGCTTGTCCTTGAGTCCGTCGAACATCGCGCCTTACTCGTCGTCCTGCTGTTGGATCTGCTGTTGCATCTGCTGCATCTGCTGCTGTTGGGCCTGTTGGGCCTTCTGTTCGAGTTCGGCCGTCTCCTCGTCGACCTCGTCGATCTCCGCGTTGAGCGTCTCGATGCGGTCCTCGAGGGTCTCCTTTTTGATCTCCAGCGAATCGATGGCGCCCTCGCCGTCGCGCTCGGCGGCATACCCGCCACCGAGGCCTACGACGATCCGGTCCATGTCCCGGATGTCGGCGCGGACATAGGCGCCGCCGCCCAGCGGTACCTGCACGGTGTCGTCGGTCGAAAGCGTCTCGATCGCCTCGATGCCCTCGTCGATCTCGGTCTTCTGGCCCTCGATGGCCTGGATCTCCGCCCTTATTGCCTGTTTTTCCTCCTCCAGCGCCTGGAGCTGCTGTTGGATCTGCTGCATGGCGCCGCCGCCACCGCCACCGCCGCCGAGGCTCATCGCTCCACCTCCGCGACGTCGATCCGGGTGCGCTTCAGCCCGTGCCGGGAGCCGAACTCCGCGTACGTCCGCTCGACGGCCACGTCCTCGTTGGGTGCCTCGACCTGCGTCTCGAAGTCCTGCTCGCCGTACCGGGCGGGGAACGATCCCCGGACGGTGAACTCGCTCATGTACGGACGAGAGTGGGGGAGCCGGAAGTATCTTCCCAAACCACTTTTTACTCGCTCGGGCTTCCTCGCTCGCGGCTCGCGGTTCGCTTCGCTCACCGCTCGCTCCGCCCGCGGCCTCCCTCCGGTCGGCCGCGCGCCGCTCGCTGCGGGGAGCCACTCGCTCGCAAAAACTTGGGGAAAAACGACCGCCCCGGCCGCTCCCTGCGGTCGCGGCCGGTGAACCGCGCTCGCTTCGCTCGCGCGGATGCTCGCCGTCGTGCGACCTTCGACTTTTCTCCTTCGGGCGTCCTCGCTCTGAGAGACTAAAGAAACGGCGAAATAGGAATCTTATAAGGTAGTTAAAGAGGATATAAAAAATATTGTAAACTGTGTGCTTAAGAGCATTTTAAGGGAGGAAGAATGCTGTTCAAGTCAATTTATAAATTAGTATAAAAGAGAAAATACAGAGGACATTGAAAAAGGGTATAAAAAGGAGGCTACAGAATACGGATAAGAGGGGTACAAATGAGGCTTAAAAGGACGTGAGGACAAGATTGTCCAATGGAGGGAAGAAGGGTTGTCAAAGAAAGGCATACAGGAGGAAGAGAGGCGAATAGGAGACGGTTGAAGAGGGAATTGTTTACACGTAGCCCAGCGCGTCCTCGATCCGGCCGAGTTCCGGGCCGGAGGTGTCCCGGCCGACCACGTACCCCTCGGCGTTCGCCACCAGGCCCGACCCGACCAGGGGGCCGCCGTAGTTGATGGTCCCGATGTCGGCGTAGGCGCCGAAGACGTCCTCGAGGGCGTCCAGCTCCGCGTCGGTGGTCTTCGGGTGACAGAGCACACCTGCCTCGGTCGCGACGGCCGCCGTGCCGACCGTGCGGACGTCCGCGAGCGTACCACGTTCGACCGGCACGTCGAGGGCGTCGCCGACGGCCCGGACGGCCTCTCGGGTGAGGTCGGGGTGGACGTACGCCCCGGTGTCGTTGGCGAGCACGACGTTCCCGGCGGCGTTGATGCGGCCCGGGAGTTCCGAGACGGCGACGCCGGCCGCATCCTCGATGCGGTCCCGTTCGCGGTCACGGACGCGCTCGCTCACGAGCAGGCCGTTCCCGTTGCCGACCGCGAGCGCGCCGACGGTGCCGGAGCCGGCGACGGTGGTGGGGACCGCGGACACTCCCAGTTCCGCCTCGAAGGCCTCGAGGCGGTCCGTCTCGAGGGCCGCCCGGAGCACGTCAGGCCGGCTCGGCCTCGACGACCGCCTCGCCCGCCTCCTCGAAACGCGCCGCGCGGACGCGGAGCGTCTCGGGGGGCTTCGAGCGGCCGCGCTCCCAGACCGCCTCGTTGATGGTGGGGTCCAGCCTGACGTCCTCTTCGGCGACGTTGAAGTGTTGGGCGAGGTGCTCGCGGACGAGGCTCATCGCCTTGTCCGCCCGCCGGCCCTTCGACTCCGCGAGGACGTCACGGAGCGGGACCGTCATGACGCGCTCGTCGAACTCGGTGCTCATTCGTCCGTGTCGTTCCGCCGCCAGTTGCGGCGCTTGTGGTTCCGGAGGGTGTCGCGGTCGGTCTTCATGATGACCCAGGCCGGCACCCGACTGTTCTGTCGCTCCAGCTTCGAGAGCCGCTTTTTCTTCGCCTTCGACTTCTTGCCCATGATGGGCGGACGTTCCGCCCCGCCGGTTAAATGCGTTTCGAGGACGGCCCGCAGCGACTCGCCTGCGGGCAGCCACCGGCTCGACGCCTCGTGTTCGCCCGCGGGTCAGAGCGGGAACCGCTCGAGCGTCTCGTACTCGGGGCCGTCCGGCGTCAGCGTGCTCTCGGTCAACCGGAGTTCCGTGACGTCGAGAGCGCCGACTTCGGGGTGGCGCTCGCGGACCGCCCGCTGGACGTCCTCCTTGGCGGCCGCGTGTTCCATCCGGGCGAGGGTCACGTGCGGCGTGAACTCGTGGGCTGCCGGGTCGTAACCGAGCGGGGTCGTCGCCGCCTCCAGCGCCCCGTGCAGTCCCGTCAGTTCCTCGCTGCCCTCGGTGACGCCGAGCCAGACGACGCTGATGTAGGCCGTGGACGGGAAGACGCCGAGGCCCTCGAACCGCGCCTCGAAGGGCTCGACGACGTCGGCGTCGTCGACGGCCCGGCCGATGGCGGCCGACAGCGCCTCGCGGTCGTGGTCGCCCTCCCCGAGGAACGTCATCGTCACGTGGGCCTGTTCGGGGTCGGTCGGGGACAGTCCCGGGAGGTCCCGGAACGGGGCCTGGGCCTCGGCGACGCCACCGGCCAACCCGTCCAGATCCACGCTGACGAACAGTCGCATGCCGGCCGTTCGCCGGCGAGGCCCATAACCCCCCGGTCCGAGGGCCGGCACGGCCGGTCAGCCGCCGGTCGCCCGACCGCGCCCGGACGACGGTCTGACGGCCGCGGGCCGGTCGGGACGGGTGGCAACGGGACACGATCACGCGACCGACCTGCCGGACGATCTGGGCCCGCAACCCTTACCAGCGACGGCGGTCAATCCAGTGGTATGACCGACGAGGACCGGGACGACCCCCACGAGTTCTCCGCGGGACAGGGGTTCGGCGAGCCCCACGAGGGCTTCGACCTCGACCCGCCGTCGTTGGACGTCGACCCCGACCAGGTCGACCCCGTCGACTCCCGGGTGCTCGCGGACACCCTGGACGCGGAGCACGTCCCGGCCGAGGGCGTCGACGCCGAGGCGCTCCTCGACGTCGGGCTCGACTACATGCGGATCAACCGCCACGAGCAGGCGACCGACACCTTCGAGCGGGCCGCGCAGTTCGCCGACCGGGCGACGGTCGAACAGGAGGCCCGGGTGAACGAGGGCGTGGCCCACGCCGAACTGCAGGAGTTCCAGGCGGCCATCGACGCCTACCGCGAGGCTCTCCGCATCGACGAGGACTCCGAGCACGCCGCCTCCGCAGAGACGAACCTGGCGTACGCGCTCTACGAGGCCGGGCGGAGCGAGCAGGCGCTCGAGCACGCCGAACGCGCCGTCGAACTGGACCCCCGGTTCCCGCAGGGCTGGTACAACCGCGGCTTCTTCCTCCTGGAGCGCGGCCTGGCCGACGACGCCGTCTCCTGTTTCGATAACGCCCTCCGGCTCGGCCACCGCAGCCCGGACGTCCTCGAGGAGAAGGCCCGGGCCCTGGAGGAACTCGGCGAGGACGACCGCGCCGAGGAGCTCGCAAGCGAGGCCGAAGAGTTGCGCGGCCAGGCCGAAGAGCGGATGGTCGAAGACCGAAGGCGATGATGCTCCTCCGGGAACGGTCAACGCAGGACGGCCTGCTCGTTTCCGTCTGCGACGAGGACGTTCTCGGGGACACCTTCGAGACCGGCGAGGTGTCGCTCACCGTCGACCCCGACTTCTACGACGGCGAGGCCGCCACGGCCGAGGAGGTCGCTGCCAGCCTCTCCCGGGCCGCCGTCGCCAACCTCGTCGGCCACGACGCCGTCGGGGTCGCCGTCAACCACGGCTTCGTCGAGGAGACGAACGTCCTGGAACTCGACGGCACCGTCCACGCCCAGTACCTCCGGATGTGACCGCGTGGCCTATTGGCGACGACGCCCCGGTCGCCAGCCACAGCGTCCGGCGACCGTGTCCGACTTCCGCATGACGCCGCCACGAACCGCGAGGCCGACCGCAGGGAGGCCTCGGAACGGGCGAGCGGGAGGCGCGAGGCGCGACCAGCGGGAGCGCCTCGGACTGAGCGAGCGGCGTCCTCGCGAGCGAAGCGAGCGAGGGCTCGGCAGAGCGACGCTCTGCCGGCGAACGGAGTGAGCCGCGAGCAGGGAGCAGAGCGACCGACGACACGCGAGCCGCGAGGCCGACCGCAGGGAGGCCTCGGAACGAGCGAGCGGGGAGCGAAGCGACCCGCGAGCCACGCGAATCGACCGCCGCCTGCCGGTAGAGTTAACGGCAACCGACACGTCTCCCCGGTCGAATGGTCTCCGCGTCGGGTACCACATTCCTCCTGTGGGCGGGCTACGCCGTCGCGATCGGGCTCGGCGCGAGCCTGGCCACGTACGCCATAGCACACCGGAACAACCGGGTCTCGCGTGCCTTCGGCGCGGTGATGGCGGCGCTGGTCCTGTGGGCATTCAGCGCGTTCGGCCGCCTCCTCGCGCCGACCCTCCCCTGGTGGCGGGTCATGACGACCATTATGTACGCCGGTGTGGCGGCCACTCCGGTGTTGTTCGTCCTGTTCGTTGCCTCCTACACCGACAACGACTCGTTTTTGACCCGCCGTCGCGTGGCCGCGCTCTTCCTGCTGCCCGGGATAACCGTCCTGGCGGTCGGGACGAACCAGCTCCACGGCCTGTTCTTCACGGCGATCGAGACGCGGGCGTTCGCCGGCGGGGAGGTCCGGGTCACCTCCTCCGGGCCGCTGTACTTCCTCCACGTCTTCTACAGCTACGCGCTCCTCTCCGTCGGGACGGTCATGCTTCTGGCGTTCGCCGTCGGCACCCCCAGCGCCTACCGACGCCAGTCGGTCGCCATCCTCGTCGGCGCGGCCGTCCCGTGGATGACGAACGCCGCCTTCGTCTTCGGGCTCCGTCCCTCTATCCCCGCCGACCCGACGCCGGTCGGGTTCGCCGTCGGCGGGATCGCACTCGCCTACGCGATGTTCGGACCCGGCGTCACCCGCCTGACGCCGGTCGCCCGGTCGGCCGTCGTCGACGCCCTCGACGAGGCCGTCATCGTCAGCCGGTGGGACGACGAGGTGGTCGACGTGAACCCGGCCGCCCGGCGGCTGGCCGCCGTCGAAGACCCCATCGGCCGGCCGGTTTCCGAGGTGGTGCCGGACCCCCTGTTCGGGACCGACGATCGGCCCGAGGCCATCGCCGTCGACGGGACGCGGCGCTGGTTCCGGCTCCGGGAGGTGGCCCTGCCGCGGGCGGGCGCGGTCATCCTCGTGACCGACCTCACGGAACAGGTCCGCTCGAAGCGCCAGCTCGGCGAGCAGAACGAGCGCCTCGAGCAGTTCACCCGCGTGGCCGCCCACGACCTCAGGAACCCCCTGAGCGCCATCTCTGGCTATGCGGACCTCGCCCGGGAGACCGGGGACGTCGCCCACCTGGAGAACGTCGACTCGGCGGTCGAGCGCATCGAGACGCTGATCGACGACCTGCTGACGCTCGGGGAGGAGGGCCAGATGGTCGAGGAAACCGTTCCGCTGTCGGTCGCGGCGACCGCCGAACGCGCCGGGCGCCGCCTCGAGGCCGGCGCCGCCTCCGTGGACGTCGAGGAGGACGTCACGGTGCTGGCCGACAAGCGTCGGTTCCTCCAGCTGCTGAAGAACCTCCTTTCGAACGCCGTGCAGCACGGTTCCAGGAGCCCGCCGTCACGATGCGGGGACGAGGCCGTCACCAACGGCGGCGTGACCGTGACGGTCGGCCCGTGTCCGGACGGGTTCTACGTCGCCGACGACGGCGTCGGCATCCCGACCGAGGACCGCACCGAGGTGTTCGAGTACGGCTATTCGACCCACGGCGGCACCGGTCTCGGGCTCCCGGTCGTCCGGAGCATCGCCGTCGCCCACGGCTGGAACGTCACCGTCACGGAGGGCGACGACGGTGGCGCCCGCTTCGAGTTCACGGGCGTCGAGACGGGGCCGATCGCCGGCAACGGGGGCTAGCCGGGCCGCGCCGGACGCGCCTGCCCCTTCGAGTGACCGGCGCTCGACGGCTGCTCCGGGGTGAGCGTCGACCGGACGGACCCGACACCCGTCCCTCCGCTCGCTTCGTCGACCGGCCGGCAGGCGAAGGTTCAAGCGCTCCCGGAACGGGTCGCCGCCATGCAGATCACCGGCGTCACCCAGTACCACCTGGAGCACGTCCTCGACGAACCGTTCTACCCGACGTGGATCCCGGGGTATCCCCAGTCGACCCACGAACTCGAGCTGTTCGAGGTCGAGACCGACGAGGGCATCACCGGCTACGGCGCCTCGCCGTCGTTCGCCGGCGGGCTGGAGTACGAGACCCCGCTGGAGCTGTTCCTCGCCGGCGAGGACCCCCACGACGTCGAGGGCGTCCTCGGGAAGCTCGAGACCGTCAACCTCGTGGGGCCGCGGCCGTGGCACGTCGAGATGGCGCTGTGGGACATCATCGGAAAAGACGCGGGCAAACCGGTCCACGAGCTGTTCGGCGCCGAGGCCCGGGAGATCCCCGTCTACGCCTCCACCGGCGAGCTGATGGACGCCGACGAGCGGATCGACTACGTCGAAGCGCGCGTCGAGGAGGGCTTCGAGGCGGTCAAGCTCCGCGTCACGGAGGTCGACCACATCGAGACGGTCCGGCGGGTCCGCGAGGCGTTCCCGGACCTCACGCTGATGGTGGACGCGAACAAGGGCTGGGCCGTCCGGGTGGCCGAGGAGCCCGTCGAGTGGAGCTACGGCGACGCCCTGGAGTTCGCCCGCGGGCTCGAGGACGTCGGCGGCGTCGAGTGGCTGGAGGAGCCGCTGCACCGCCTCGACTACGCCGGGTACGCCCGGCTGCGGGACGCCGTCGACGTCGACATCGCCGGCGGCGAGTTCAACGACGGCGTCCACCACTTCCGGGAGTTCATCGAGTACGGCTCCCTGGACGTCCTCCAGCCCGACGCCGCCCTGGCGACCGGGATCCGGCGAGCCGTCGACGTGGCCCGGATGGGCCAGGCCCACGGGCTCCGGTTCGTCCCCCACACGTGGACGAACGCCGTCGGGTTCGCCGCCAACCTCCACGTGATGACCGCCGTCGGGTCGCCCTACTGCGAGTACCCGATGGAGCCGCCGTGGACGCCGGACGTCTGGTCGTTCATGCTCGAGGACGACTTCGCCCACGACGAAGGTACCATCCGGGCGCCCGACGCCCCCGGCCTGGGCATCGACATCCCGGCGCCGGTGCTGGAACCGGCGGAGTGAGTCCGGTCTCCGGGCGGCGGTGCCGGCGGAGACCCGCGACCGGTTCAGGACCACGTGTCGGGACCGAAGGAGTAACCAGCCTCCGCCCGGTATAAACCGATAATGAGCCAGCAGGCCGAGCCCCTCGACGTCGAGGCCATCCGGGCGGACTTCCCGATACTCCAGCGGGAGTTCGACGGCACCCGGCTGGTCTACCTCGACAACGCGGCCACCACGCAGACCCCCGAGCCGGTCGTCGAGGCCATCGCCGACTACTACCGGACCACCAACGCGAACGTCCACCGGGGACTCCACCAGTTGAGCCAGGAGGCCTCCGTCGCCTACGAGGAGGCCCACGACCGCGTCGCCGAGTTCATCGGGGCGTCCGGTGGCCGCCAGGAGGTCGTGTTCACGAAGAACACCACGGAGGCAGTGAACCTCGTCGCCTACGCCTGGGGGCTGAACGAACTCGGACCCGGCGACGAGGTGGTGCTCACCGAGATGGAACACCACGCCGCCCTGGTCACCTGGCAGCAGATCGCAAAGCGCACCGGCGCCGACTGCCACTACGTCCCGATCACCGACGAGGGGCGGCTCGACATGGACGCCGCCCGCGAGATGATCACCGACGACACGGCGATGGTGTCGGCCGTCCACGTCTCCAACACGCTCGGCACGGTCAACCCGGTCGGCGAGCTGGCGGACATCGCCCACGACCACGACGCCCTGGTGTTCGTCGACGCCGCCCAGTCGGTGCCGCACCGGCCCGTCGACGTCGAGCAGTTGGACGCCGACTTCCTCGCGTTCTCCGGCCACAAGATGGCCGGGCCGACCGGCATCGGCGTCCTCTACGGCAAGCGGCACCTCCTCGAGGGGATGGAGCCGTACCTCTACGGCGGCGATATGATCCTGAAAGTCACCTTCGAGGACGCGACCTGGAACGAACTCCCCTGGAAGTTCGAGGCCGGGACGCCGGTCATCAGCCAGGGCATCGCGCTGGCGGAAGCCTGTGACTACCTCGACGACCTCGGCATGGCGAACGTCGAGCGCCACGAGGCGGCGCTGGCCGAGTACGCCCACGACCGGCTGACGTCGTTCGACGACGTGGAGGTCTACGGGCCGCCGGGCGACGACCGCGGCGGTCTCGTCGCGTTCAACCTCGACGGCGTCCACGCCCACGACCTCTCGTCGATCCTGAACGACTCCGCGGTCGCCATCCGCGCCGGCGACCACTGCACGCAGCCGCTGCACGACGTCCTCGGGACGGCGGCCTCGGCGCGGGCCTCGTTCTACGTCTACAACACCCGCGAGGAGGTCGACCGGCTGGTCGCGGCCATCGACGACGCCCGGCAGCTGTTCGCCTGAGCCGACCGGTTCCGGACTGCCCCGCGGGTCCGTTCTCGGCGCGGTCTGCGGCTGACAGCGGGCCTCGTGGCCGCTGGATCCGCGTGACCGCTGGATCGGCGAGCAGGCGGCGTCATCTTGTCCCGGTGGCGGTGCGCCGCGCTCCCGCCTCGGCCAACCACCGGGTATTCGTCAGACCACGCGGCCGTTGGTCCCGGCATCGTTCATAAATCGTCGGACCGGGGGCTACTCCGCACCGCGGTACTCGACGTCGACGACGCGATACAGGACGAGTACCGCGGCAACGGCGAACGTGCCGGCGTTGACCCAGTGCTGGCCGGCGAGGGCGAACGCGCCCGCGACGGACGCGCCGGCGCCGACGCCCACGTGCACGCGCATGTCGGGGACGAGCCCGGTGAGGAGGTCGACCGCGAAGACGGCGAGGGCGACCACGGCCGTGGCGGCACCGAAGACGACGACCGGCTGGGGCTGGCCCCGGCTGAGCGCCGTCAGCGAGGCCATCCCGCAGGCCAGCCCGGCGAACAACAAAAGCAGTCCCTCCTGGGAGAGGCCCTCGAATGGGACCCACTCGCCGGGTGCCGAGTCGTCCTCCGGCGACCCGGCGGCCGCCTCGGTCGACGGGCTCGCGGTCGCGTTGTCGGGTCCCGCCTGGTCCGGGGACGTGTCCGGTGCCGGTTCCGGGCTCATACCACCCCTGGAACGGGCGGTTCCTTCCGCTTTGCGCTCGGCGGTGGGCTCGACGACGGTCCGGGTCGTCGCCGCCCGAGACGCCGGTGAGGCTGCGCGTGGTCACCGACCCGCCCGACGTCCAGGTCTCCCACCGTACCGTACCGGTGGCCTTTTCCCCGCCATTCCCCTTGCGTCGGGTACCGATGGGTCCCGGCTCGGACATGTACCGCCAGCAGATCCTCGATCACTACAAGAACCCCCGGAATTACGGGGAACTCGAGGACGCGGACGTCGAGCACGTCGGGGAGAATCCGATGTGCGGCGACACGATCAAGCTGTTCATCGAGCTGGCCGACGACGGCGAGACGATAGACCGCGTGTCCTTCATCGGCGATGGGTGTGCCATCAGCCAGGCGTCGGCCAGCATGCTCTCGGGGGAGCTGCGGGACATGTCGCCGTCGGCGGTCCGGGAGATGGACCGCAACGACGTCGTCGACCTGCTGGGGGTCGAGCTGAGCCCGATGCGGGTCAAGTGTGCCGTCCTGGCCGAGAAGGTCGCCCAGGACGCCATCGCCATCCACCTCGCAGGTAAGGCCGACGAGGAGACCCGCGACGTTCGCAAGCGGTGTCCGGCCCGTGGTGACATCCTGTGAGCGCGTCAGCGAGGTCCAGGCGGACCGACGCCCGGCGAGACTGGACCGAGGCCGACCGCCCGGCGTCGAAAGCGGAGGGTTTCTGGCCCCGCCCGGGGAACAGGGGGCATGGACGACGTCGTCATCTTCGGCGCCGGCAGCCTCGGCAGCCTCGTAGGTGGGCTTCTCGCGCGCGACCACGACGTGACGCTGGTCGGCCGCGATCCCCACGTGTCGGCGGTCCGGGAGCGCGGGCTCCACCTCAAGGGGGCGGTCGAGACGACGGTCCGCCCGGACGCGGTCACGGAGCCGCCGGCCGACGCGGACCTCGCCGTCGTCTGCGTGAAGGCCGTCGACACAGTGGCGGCCGCCGAGGCGCTCGCCGGGGCGGACCTCGAGGTCTGTCTGTCGCTCCAGAACGGCATGGGCAACGAGGCGGTGCTGGCCGGCGGGCTCGATGCGACGGTGCTGGCGGGGACCTGCACGTACGGCGCCGTGCTCGAAGAGCCGGGCGTCGTCCGGTGTACCGGCGTGGGCGAGGTGGCCCTCGGCGCGCGCGACGGGGGGCCGTCGGACGCGGCCGACCGGGTCGGGGCGGCCCTCGACGCCGCCGGCGTCGAGACCACCGTCGCCTCTGACATGCCGCGGCGGCTCTGGGAGAAGCTGGCGATCAACGCCGGCATCAACGCGACGACGGCGCTCGCCCGGCTCGACAACGGCGCCCTGGTGGACGGCGAGGCCAACGCGGTCGCCACCGCGGCCGCCCGCGAGGTCGGCCGCGTCGCCGACGCCGAGGGCGTCGACCTGTCGCCCGACGCGGCCGCGGCGGCCGTCGAACGCGTGGCGGCGGCGACGGCGGCGAACACCTCCTCCATGCGACAGGACGTCGAGGCCGGCCGCCGGACCGAAGTCGACGCCATCGGGGGCTATGTCTGTAAGCGTGCCGACGAGCACGGCGTCGACGTCCCCGTCAACGACACGATGACGCGGCTGCTGCGGGCATGGGAAGCCGAGCGCGAACTCCGGTAAGAGCGGCTGAGTCCCCGGCGCCGGCGGGCCCGGTACCGTATCGGGCGAACGGAAACGCCTTTGATTCCCGTCGCCGTCGGCGAGACCATGAACTGGTTCGACGGGATCGTCTCCCTCCCCGCGCTGGCAGTCCTGTACGGCCTCACGTTCGGCGGGCGGCCCGGAGCCATCGCAGGGTTCGTCGGCGGGGTCGTCGCCGGCAGCCTCGGGCTGTACCTCACGACGCACAGCACCCGCCTCGACCGGATCGCCCGGCGGGTCGAGGCACTCGAGCGGGAGCTTGATGCGGGCGAGCGAGGTGATGGTGGTCCCGATTGAGGTCGTGACCGGCCCCGGCGTCGAGCGTCTCGTGGCCCAGGCCGGCGTGATTACTCCATGTAGCCGAGGTCCTGGAGCCGCTCCTTGGCAACGTCGTCCATCTGTTCGAGGGCCGCGTCGGTGCCGGTCGTGGTGGCCGTCCATTCGTCGCCGACGCGGGCCTCGAACCGTTCGAGGGCCGCGCGGACCTCCCGGACGACCGGGTCGTCGTTCGCGGGCCTGCCGTCGACGGGGTCGGTCTCGCCCGGGTCGGCGTCGAGCCGGTAGGCCTCGTCCGGAACGTGCTCGTTCCGGATATACTTCCCGTCGGGCCGGCGGGCCGCCCGCATCCGGGAGTGGAACCGCGACGCCTCCGGGATCTCGATGCCGGCCTCGGCGGCCTTCGTCTCGAGCTGGTTGAGTTCGACGACCGGCCGGTGGTAGTCGACGAATGCGTACTCGCCGTCGGGGACGTCGCGGCCCGCCGACAGCAGCGAGCGGCCGGGCTCGAACGGGCGGGCGTCGACGGCGCCGACGGCGTCGGCGGCGGCCGTCGACTCGAGGACGGTGTCGTAGAGGTCGAGGAGTTCGACCTGCTCGTCGGTCCGGCCGGCGTCGACGGCCGGGTGTTTCACCAGAAGCGGGACGTTCACGAGCGGGTCGTAGACGGCGAACTCGTGTCCGTAGAGCCCGTGCTCCCCGTGGAGCTCGCCGTGGTCCGAACAGACGACCACGACCGTGTCCTCCCACTGCCCGGTCGCCCGTAGGTGGTCGAACAGCCGCCCGAGTTCGGCGTCGATGTGCCGGAGTTCGGCGTCGTACAGGGCCCGGATGTCGGCGAACTCGGCCTCGTCGACCGCCCGGGCGCCCGAGTTGTATTCCTTTGAGTTCTGGCAGACAGCGGTGGGGTCGACGCCGGGCGCGAACGCCTCGCGGTACTCCGCCGGCGGGTAGTACGGCAGGTGGGCGTCCATGAGGTTGACGAACGCGAACCAGTCGTCGCCGGCGTGGGCGTCGGCGAACCCCCGGACGCGATCGATTATCTCGGGGGTCTTCGAGTCGGCGCCGTCGCCGCCGGCGAGGTGCTCGTGGACGTCGTTGCCGACCTCCACCAGGCGGTCGGCGACCCACCGGAAGCGGCTGTCGAGCACCCGCTGCCAGACGTCCGCGGCGACGCCGGACAGCGCCCCGCCGGGCAGCACCTCGAAGAAGTTGTCCTGGCGGTCGAAGCCCGCCGTGAGTCGCGTGTACGGCGTGATCCAGGCGTTCGAGGAGTAGCAGGCGGTCGCGTAGCCGGCCGCCGACAGCGCCTCCGCGAGCGTCCCGACGTCCCCGGGGAGGTACGGCGCCTCCTGGGTCGCGGTGTGCTCGGCGGGGTAGAGGCCGGTGAACATCGACGCGTGGACGGGCAGCGTCCACGGGGCCTGGGCGACCGCCTCCTCGTAGACGAGCGCCTCGTCGGCGAACGCCGACAGCGTCGGCGTGGTCGGCCGGTCGTAGCCGTACGGGGTGAGGTGGTCCTTCCGGACCGTGTCCAGCACCACGACGAGTACGTTCCGGCCGGCGGACTCCGACATCGGTGGCTGACTATCGGCCCCTTTCGGGCTTAAACGGTGTGGTGTCCCGCGGTTGGACGCCGGGCCAGTCGGCGAACGTGCCGCCGACGAGCGTGTCGGCCTGGGCGGCGAGGTAGTCAGACCCGGTTTCGAGGACGGCGGTCGACAACGACGCACCGTCGTCGGCGTGGGCCCGGAGGCGGGTGCGCTTCCAGCCGGCGGGTGAGGTCCGGGCCGCCACGCGGGCCCGAAGCGGGCGGAGCCGGGCGTCGACGGTACTCGCATCGAAGCCGGCCAGCTCGAGGCCCTCGGCCGCGACGCCGAAGAGGTCGTCGTACAGTTCGTCGGCGTCGGTGGTCTCGGAGCCGTCGGCCGAACGCCAGTGCAGCTCCGCCGCCAGCCCCGCGTCGGCGGCCGCATAGAAGTTCTCGCGGGCGCGCTCCCACGGGAGGTCGACGACGGGGTGGTCGGTCGCCGGGAGCCCCCGCATGAGGCCGCCGAAGACGGCCACGAGCGCCGTCGCGTCGCGGACGGTCGGCTGGCCCGGGAGCGGCCGGAACTCGATGCGTGCGTTGGCCGCCGCCTCCGAGGCGCCCCCGAACACCGGCCGCACCCACCGCCAGTAGGAGCCGTGCTTGTGCCGGAGGTGAGCGAACCGACCGTCGAACCGCTCGCAGGCCGCGGGCGTCGCCGGCGCGATGGGCGGGTCCGCGGCGATCCGGTCGATCGCTTCGCCGGCGTCCTCCAGGTCCCGGGGAAACCGCACCTTGGCCGGGCGGTCCGGGTCGTTCATCACGTCCTCGTACAGCCCGATCCGGCCCTCGAGGGACGCCGTCTCGAGGACGTCCTCGACCGTGGCGTCGGCGTCGTACAGTGACGGCGGGAACAGCGGCGAGTTGGCCGCGAGCGCGAGCAGCGGGCCGGCCACCCGGAGGGCGTACGCGAACTGCATCGGGAGCGCCGCTGCGGTCGGGACCTGGTAGTGCGGCTGGATGCTGGTCGTGAACGACGCCGGGGCGATGGTGGGGGTCTCGAGGGTGACGTTCGGGGTCTCGAGCCGACGTCGCGGCTCGTAGTGGGGCGTGTTCGACATCACGTGGTACCGGACCGACGGCGGGACGTTCGGGGAGAGCCGGAGGCCGTCGACGTGCTCGCAGGCCGCGAGGTACTCGCGGGCGGTCTCGGCGACCGGCGGGACGGTCCAGCCCCCGTCGGCGACGAGGCGGATGCCCTCGGCCTCGGCGGCGGCCGCGTGGGCGGCCCGCACCGCCGCCTGGACCTCGTGCCGGAGCGCGGCCAGGCCGTGGGGGCCGAACGGCTGCGGGCGGCCGGCGAGTTCGGCGTTGTGGCGGCCGAGTTCCTTCTCGAAGCCGATGAGTTCCAGCAAGGGGGCGGGCACCCGACGAAGGACGTCCGTGCGGGCGTCGACGGCGTAGAACTCGTGTTCGAGGCCGACGATGGCCCCCGGGTTGTCGAACGTCCCGACCGACAGTTCGGCCTTCAGCGCCTCGGCCTCGCGCTCGACGCGGGTCTCGAAGGCGTCGACGTCGACGTCCAGGGCGGCCCTGACCCCGTCGGCGAGGTCGTCCATGGGCTCCACTGCGGGCGGGTGATCCTTAAATTACGCAGTGGCGACGCTCACGGCGCCCCTCGCCGGGCCAGTAGAGCTTGCGGACGTCGGCCCGGAAAGTGCGATCCCCGCCGATTCAGAACGGGGCTTCGGGACCCTCGTCGCCGCCGCCGTCGCCGGGGAACGACGGGGACACCTGGCCGCCGGCCATCCCCTCGGCGCCGCCGTCCATGCCGGTGTCGGCGTGGACGGTGTCGATCTCGGCGATCTCCTGGGTCATGCGGCTCTTGATCGCCTGGATGGTCATCGGCGAGATGCCACAGCCCGAGCAGGCGCCGCCGAGCATGATCGTGACCTCGCCGGTCTCGCGGTCGAGGTCCTGGATGGCGGCGCTGCCGCCGTGCATCTGGATCTGCGGGAAGTTGCGGCGGAGGAAGTTGCTGATGCGCTCGCGGAGTTCGTCGTCTCCGGCGGCGGTTTCCGTGCTCATGTCGTGGGGTACGCCGTGCAGCCGTATGAAGATTGGGCTCCGGGGCGACGCCGGACGCGGACAGCAGCAGTGACCAGGGGGACGGACGAGCCAACGGCGACCGACGGCCGGACGATGGAGACCGGCCGCCGCGACCGCTGGGATGACGGGCGCCCGACGGCCGTCTGACGGGTGTTTATGCTCGTGGCTCGCCGAAGTATGGACATGTCCACGCGCCGCCGTTTCCTCGCCGCCGCCGGCCTCGCGACCGCCACGGCCGGCTGCATGAACGCGCTCGGCAGCGACACCGGAGCCGCCGGGGCCGCCCCCGGCTCGTCCGGCGACCCCGACGGCGTCCTGATCGAGACGCTGTCGGTCCGGAACAACCACGACCAGGGCCACCGGGTGCAGCTGGCCGTCGAGTCGGCCGAGGGCGTCGTCCACCTGAACACCTACCAGGTGGAGCATGCGGGCGGGACGGTCGTCGAGGGCGACTGGACGAACACGGCGGGCGAGTACGTCGTCCACGCGCGGCTGGACGACGGCGAGATCCAGTCGACCGACGTCTCCGGGAGCGTCGACGGGTCCACGAGCTGCGTCCGGATGGTCCTCCGGATCGACCAGCAGGGCACGCTCCGCATCCTCTTCGGCACGAACTGCGAGCGTTAGCCGTCGAAGACTCCTGCCAGTTCCGCCTCGATCGCCGCGACGTACGCCTCCAGCACCGCCTCGAACCGCTCCTCCTCGACGACCACGCCGGTGAGCCGGTCGTGGGGCTCTGCGGGCAGCTCCAGGTAGAAGCCCTCCCTGTCGTCGTAGCACGGCTCGGACTCGTCGAGGACCTGCTGATCGATGGCGTGGACCAGCGTCGAGTCGTACCGCTCGTTGATCCGGTCGAAGGCGTTCCTGTACGCCTGCTGGAGCTGCGGGAAGTACTCGCCGTACTTCCGCTCGTCGAAAGTTTCGGCGTCCATACGCCGCGCTTGGAGCCGGCGGGGCAAAAGGCAGTCGAACGACCGGCATCGGCACCGGCGCGATTGCAGACACGGCGTCGAACAGCAAGCCACTTGGCCGAGGCGTCGAACCAGCGGGTATGTACCGAAGCGGCGCGTTCGTCGCCGACCAGGTCACGCCGACGACCGACGAACAGGTTCAGCCAAACGGGGTCGACCTGACCCTGGAGGCCGTCTTCGAGCAGCGGGAACCGGGCCGCATCGGCCGGGACGGCAAGGAGGTCGGTTCCCGCCTGCGCCGTCCCGCAGACCCCGCCCTCGGGGGCGACGCCGTCGAGGGGGGCGCCGACCGGGCGGGCACCCACTACCTGCCGCCGGGCGGTTACGTGGTTCGGTACGCCGAGGTCGTCTCGGTGCCCGACGACCACGTCGGCTTCGTCCACCCGCGGTCGTCGCTCATGCGGAACTCCTGTATGCTCAACACCGCCGTCTGGGACGCGGGCTACGAGGGGAAGGGCGAGGGGCCTACGACGGCAGCTACCAGGGCGAGCACCTCTGACCTCCCCCATGCCCGGATATGGCCGGTCCGCGGGTGGCAAATGTTGACACGTTTGGACGCGTCTGTCAGAAGATATAACACCCAGGTTCGGTCGTACCGCGGGCTCCGTTCACCCGACCCGACTTAAACAACCACGCATACAGTGCGTAATGTATTTCGTAGGGTGCCCCGATGCTAGGGTAACTTCGGTCTACATCCCACGCTCATCCATGTCAAAAACTACCACACGGCGGCTGTTCGCGGTGGTCGTCGCGCTCCTCGTCGGGTGCTCGATCGCGGGGGGGCCGGCCATCGCCGCTGGGGCAGCAACCGGGACGGTCGGGGAGGACGTCGACGGGACCCTGGGCTCGGAGGACGAGCGGTCGGGCGGCCCGACGTCCGGGGGCGACTCGTCCGATGAGGGGGCCGCCGACGACACGAACGGCGACGAATCGGGCGACGACGGCTCGGGCGAGGACGACTCCAGCGACGGCTCCGACGCGGAGTCGACCGACGACTCCGGCACCGACGACTCGAGCACCGACGAGCGGTCGGACGAGGCCGCAGGGAGCGTGCCGCCGGCCGCCCAGGGGGGCGACCACAACCCGAACGCGGCCCTCACCGTCGACGGCGTCGGGAACACCGACGGCAATGCCGTTAGCGGCGTGACGGTGACGGGGTTCACCCTGGTCGGGACCGTCGGCACCACCCTCAATCTGTCCCTCGAGCTGCCGGCCGACGGACTCAGGAGAACGGAGCGGACCGGTAGCGTGGCCGTCGAGGAGCGGGTAGGGGCCGGCCCGACCGGTGTCGCACGCGGTGACGGCGCCTCGGTCGACGCCGTGGTCCTGACCGTCGGCGCACTCGGCGACGGCGGCGGGCTCGACGGCGGGGACGGCGCCGGGCCGATTCCCGGCGGGCTCACCGGCGGCGCGACGCTCGGCCTGAGCGCCCTCGCGGCGGTCGCGTTCGTCCGCTCGCCGGTCCTCGGGGGCGGAACCGGGTCCGGCCTCCTCGGAACGCTGCTGGGCAAGGTGCGACCGTTCGTCCTCCCGCTGCGGTACAGCCGGTACGACGACTCGGACCCCCTCGAGCACGAGGCCCGCGAGGTGGTCTTCGAGGTCGTCCACGAGAGGCCGGGCTCGTACCTCTCGGAGGTCAGCGAGCGCGCCAGCCTCCCGTTGTCGACGACCCGCCACCACATGAAGGTCCTCGAGCGCGAGGAGGTGGTCTCCGGGGCGAAGCTCCGGGGCAAGCGCCGCTTTTACCCCGCCTACGCCGAGGGCATCGAACTGGCCGCGGCGCTGAACGACGAGTCGACGGCCAGTATCATCGACGCGCTGGCGCGGCTCGGCGCCGCCTCGGTGAGCGACCTGGCCGACGAGCTCGGCCGCGACCCGAGCACCATCAGCCACCACCTCCAGCGGCTGGAGGGGGACGACATCATCACCCGCGAGCGCCAGGGCCGCGCCGTGATGAACAAGCTCTCCAGCGACGCCCGGACCGCGCTGCAGCCGGAGACGACGCCCCGGCCCGGCGAGGCCGCCGAGGCGCTGGCCGACTGAGGACCGCGCCACATCCCTCGAACGGGCTACGGATAGGTGGTACGGTCCCGCTCCGACCGCGCGCCTGGGAGTCCCACGGATCTGGCCCCCAGCACATGCTCAATGCGGTATTCTGACCCGGACGGCCACGCGGACGATCCGAAATCCTCGTGCGGTCAAACCTCGCGAATCCGAGCAATAGGACCGGGCGTCGGTCGAGGTGACTCGGCTCGCGACTCCGTTCGGCGCCCGGGACCGACTGTGAAGAAGCGCTAATACGGCCGCGCCGCGAGACGTCAACCCATGCGGCCACGACGGTTCGTACTCACCGTCATCGTGGTTCTCCTCCTGGCCTCGCCGGCGCTGGCGCACGTGCCACGGTTCCCCGAAGACAACGACTCCCCCGGAGAGGCGGTCGTGGTGCCGGACCCGGTGAAGTCCTGGTCGTTCTACGACTCACTCAAGGACGGCCAGGTCAAGTACTACCGGGCGACGCTCGGGGCCGGCGACGGCACTCGAGGCGTCGGGATCGGTCCCCGACGGCGTCGTCCTCCCGGACGGAATGGACGCCGTCGTCGTCGAAGGTGACCGGCCCGGGTCCGCGCGCTACGAGCCGTTCGGACCGTCCGCGAACTACCACACAGCCGGGTTCGAGCACACGGTCGACCGGGAGCGGACCTACCTGATCGCCGTCTACGAACCGGCCGACCGGACGGGACCGGCCGGTGTCTCGATCGGCTCCGCGGAGTCGTTCACGCCCACGGAATACCTGACGGTCCCGTTCGACCTGCTCGAACTCCATCTGTGGGAGGGCCAATCGCCACTCGTGGTGGTCGGGCCGCTGCTCCTGACAGTCGTCGCCGGACTCGGTGCCGTTCGACGGCGATGGCAGGAATCCTGGGAGCACAAGCAGCTCCGGGCCACGCTTTCCGGTGCCGGACTGCTACTGCTGGGATCCGGCGTGAACACGGCCGTCCAGACGTCGGTCGCGCTCGGACGAACCGGACCCACAGCAGGGGTCCTCGTTACGACGGTCTTCATCGTGGTGCCGCTCGTCGGTGGCAGCTGGGTCCTCGCGCGGGCACTGGGGCCGACGTGTCCACTCACCCCCCGGAGACGGCTCGGGCTGGCTCTCACCGGCGTCGCGACGCTACTGACGTGGGGCGGGTTCATCGTGGGTCCGCTCGTCCTGATCGGCGTGGCGGGCGTGCCGTCGCGGGCCAGTTCACGGTAGCCGCACCAACGCGGAGCGAGAGTGGCTGCCGACGATGTCGACGGATCGGACCGGCAGCCCGTTCCAGCACTGGAGAGGAGGGCGGCCTCGTCAATGCCGGAGACGAACTCCTCTCTCCCTCCAGTGGGAGGCGTCGCCGGGAGGTTCGACGCAGCGGAACCCAGACGCGTCGAGGACAGCCCCGACGGGTACATCCACTAAATCCGAGGCTACACGGATTCGGGACCGACCACCCAACTGTCGTGACCCCGGGCCGAGATAACGGTCCCGCCCCCGCCGAGTCTGTCGTTCGCCCTGATCGTGGGCTATCGATATCTATCGGCAGCCGCCAACGTAGTTCCGGCGGGGGCTATATAGCCTACGCTTATGCGGCTTCGGCCGTACCATTCGTAGTCATGGAGTACACCCTCCAGCCGGCGGAGACAGTCTCCGACGGCATCAAACGCATCGTCGACGGGACGGTCGCCGCGGCCATCGAGCACATCGACGGGGACATGGAGCGGCACGAGACGGTCCATGAGGTCCGCAAACGGTGTAAGGAGGTCCGGGCGGCCGTCCGGCTCGTCCGCCCGGTGCTGCCCACCTATAGCGAGGAGAACGCCCACTACCGGGACGCCGCCGGCAGGCTCTCCGATGTCCGGGACGCCCACGCGGCGATCGAGACGTTCGACGAGCAGCTGCAGCCGGCGTTGGCCGACGACGACCGCCTCGACAACGGGGCCCTCGCCGACATCAGGGTGACGCTCGTCGACCGACGGGACCGGATGGCCGCCGACCACGACCTCCCGGACCGCCTGGCGACGGTCCGGGCCGAACTCGTCGAGGGCCGCAGGCGCGTCGAGGACCTCCCGGTCGCGACCGAGGGGTACGACGCCGTCGGCGGCGGCCTCCGGAAGTCCTACAAGCGGGCCCGAAACCGGATGGCCGACGCCTACGAGGAGCCCGATGGCCCGGCCCGATGGGGGCCCGGCGGTCGGAACTCAAAACCCTCTCCGACGTCATCGGGGACGAGAACGACCTCGCGGAGTTCCAGATTGCGATGGACGAGGCGGCGTTGTTCGACGACGCGACGCGGGACCGGCTCCGCGGGATCATCACGGGGCGGCGCGCGGAGCTACACCGGCGCGGCCGGCCGATCGGCGAGCGACTGTTCGCGGAACACCCGGACCGGCTCGTCGACCGGATTGGGGCGTACTGGCGCGCGACCCACGAATATGAACCCGCCTGACGCGAGGGCCTCATCGGCACCGGCGGCACCGCACCGACATCTGCAGTGGGTCTCAGAGTGACGAGGGTCCAGCACGCTACCTATAGAGCGCTCACGAGCGGTATCGATGTCTCCATAGGCCACATACCCACCGCTATGCCTGCGGCCTGGATACACACGGGCTATGGTTGCGACCGAACCGATCCGGATCGACTTCATCTGTGTCGAGAACGCCGGGCGGAGCCAGATGGCGGCCGCCTTCGCCGAACGCGAGAGCGATGAGCGCGGCCTGACCGACGTCGTCGAGATCCACAGCGCCGGCACGGATCCGGCCGAGGAGGTCCACCCGCCGGTCGTCGAGGCGATGGCGGAAGTCGACGTCGACGTCGCCGACCGGAGCCCGTCGTATGTGGTCCTCGAGGACCTCAGGGACAGCCACTATCTGGTCACGATGGGCTGTACCATCGACGAATTCAGCCCCTCGTCGTTCGGCGTCGAGGCCCGCGCCTGGGACCTGCAGAACCCCGCCGGCCAGGACCTCGAGACGGTGCGCCGCGTCCGCGACGAGGTGGAGACGAAGGTCCGGGCGCTGTTCGACGAGATCGAGCGGACGGCCGCCGACCGCGGCGACGAGGCGGGTCGGACGGGCCGCGTCACCGACGCGATCAAGCGGGCGTTATCCTTCTGAGTCGCGCGGGCGCACGCGTCCGGCCCCCGAGCGAGCGGGTTCCACGTCGGTGGATCGACCCCGTTGCGCGCCCGACGACTGCCGGGCGGCAGGGGTACCACCGCTCGATCCGTTCCGCTCGCGGCAGCCCCGACCGCGGCGTCCTCGCGGGGGTGACCAAGGGCTCGATCCGAATGGGGAGCCGAACGTTTATACCATCGAACGATTATATTAGCGTATACTAAGATGACTGACCGGGAGACGGCCGAACGGCGGGGGCCCCGTCGTGACGACTGCTGTACGGTCGGCCACGGCCTGACCGAGGCGAGGGTGGCCGCAGACGTGGAACTGCTCTCGGCGCTCGGCAACGACACGCGGTACGAGACGCTCCGGCTCGTCGCCGCCGCCGACGGGGACATCTGCGTCTGCGAGCTCGAACCCGCACTCGGGGTGAGCCAGGGCGCCGTCAGCCAGGCGCTGTCCCGGCTCTTCAGCGCGGGGCTGGTCGACCGGCGGAAGGAGGGCCGGTGGCGGTACTACGCCGCGACACCGCGCGCCGAGCGGCTGCTCGCGGTCCTGGACGAGACGCGGGACTCGACCGATGACTGACGGCGACCCGCCGCTGGAGCCGTCGGTCCAACGGGCCGCCGTCCGGCAGCGGTACGCCGGCCTCGCGACGACGGAGTCCTGCTGTGGCGACGACAGCCGGGACGGATCGACGACGGAGGAGGTACTCGGTTACGCCGAGGCGGACGTCGAGGCCGCCGCGGCCGACCTGAGCCTCGGCTGCGGCAACCCGACCGGGCTCGCCAGCCTCGAGCCCGGCGACACCGTCCTCGACCTCGGCTCCGGCGCCGGGTTCGACTGCTCGATCGCCGCCCGCGAGGTCGGGCCGAACGGTCACGTCATCGGCGTCGACATGACGCCGGAGATGGTCGAGACGGCCCGCGCGAACGTCGCCGGCGAGGACCCGACCGTCGAGTTCCGGCTCGGCGAGATCGAGCACCTCCCCGTCGCCGACGCCGCCGTGGACGTCGTCATCTCGAACTGCGTCATCAACCTCTCGCCTGACAAACCGCAGGTGTTCGCGGAGGCCCACCGCGCGCTCCGGCCGGGCGGCCACCTCGCCGTCGCCGACGTCGTCCGGACCGCCGCGCTCCCCACAGAGGTGGCGGCCGACCCCGACTCCGTCGCCGCCTGCGTCGCCGGCGCCGCCCCGGCGGCCGACGTCGAGGCGATGCTGCGCGACGCCGGCTACGTCGACGTCGCCGTCGAACCGGAGGACGACAGCCGGGAGTTCATCCGGGAGTGGGACCCCGACCGGGACCTGAGCGACTACATCCTGTCCGCGACGATGACGGGGCGGACCCCGGCCGCGGAGTGATCGATCCGAAGCGGGGTCCGCCACACCCGGCGCGGCATCTGCGCCGGCCGCAGCCACCGGTGAGACGCCGGCAGCGACGCCCGGGTCGAGGCCGGCAATGCTGCTGCCAGGACCGGTCACTCGGTCCACGCGCGAGCGGTGAGCCGGCCGATCCGGACCGCCGCCGGTCGCCGTCAGCCGCTGCAACGGTCCGAACCTCCTTGTGGGAGCGGAAACCAGTTCCCCGCGTGACCCAGTCATTCGGTCCCTGCGGCCGCCGCGCAGTGCGGCCACGCCTCGAGCAGCCGCCGCGTCGCCGGCCGCGATCGGCCCTCCCCCCGCATCTCGAGAGCCCGAGGAGGTGTCACCTGTGACCGTCGACCCCGAGTGGGTCAACCCCTCGTCAGACCCCGAAGCCGTCCGCCGACTCGTCGACGAGCTTGACTGCTCGCACGTCCTTGCGTCGGTGTTCGTCACCCGCGAGGTCACCGGCCCGGCGGCGGCCGACCGGTGGCTGTGGCCCTCGACGCAGGCCATCCACGACCCCGGCGGTCTCGGAGACCTCGATCTCGCCGTCGACCGCCTCGCCAGCGCCGTCACCGGTGTGAGTCGGTGCTCGTGTACGCCGACTGCGAAATCGACGGCGTCACCGGCTGTGCCGCCCTCCGCCCGCAGCTGGCCGACCTCGGCGTTACAGGCGATAGCCACATCCCGGGGAAGTACAGTCGAACCGGACCCCCAACGAGGCGCCACGAACAGCCTGATCAGACCGCACTGGCACTGACCCCATACACCACCAGTGTACGATGACCAGGATCCTCCACACCGCCGACGTCCACCTCCGGCCCGACGCCGACGAGCGCCTCGCGGCGCTCGAGGCTGTGCTGGCGGATGCCGAGGCCGCCGAGGCAGATGTCGTCACTATCGGCGGTGACCTATTCGACACCGACGGCGCCGCCGAACGCCTCCGCACGGGCCTCCGGTCGGTCTTCTCCGACCGGCCCTTCGAGACGTTTGTCATCCCGGGAAACCACGACCGCACCGCCTTCGAGGGCGACGTCCACTTCGGGGAGACGGTCGTCCCCGCGACGGACGACCCCTACGGCGATTACGGGGTCGACGGTACCCGCATCGTCACCGTCTCCTACCAACCCGGGTTGACCGACGACCTCCGCGTCGCACTCGAGGACCGGGAGACGTACGACGGCCCGGAGTGTCTCCTCCTGCACTGCAGCCTCGAGGCACCGATGGCGGGTACCACTGGCGACGAGGACGTGGTGAACTACTTCCCCGTAACGGAGATGGAACTCGCCCAGCTGGACTTCGAGTACTACCTCGCCGGCCATTACCACAGCCAGGGCCGAATCGACCTGCCGAACGGCGGGGCGTTCGTCTACCCGGGCACGCCAGCGTCGGTCACGCGGGCCGAGACCGGCCGCCGGGCTGTCGCGCTGGTCGACACGGATGAGGAGACGGTGACGTTCCGTGAACTGAACACCCGCTACGCCGCCGTCCTCGAGGAGACCGTCATGCCGGGTCAGGAGGACGAACTCATCGAAGCCATCCGCTCCCGCTGCGAAAGGTGGCGTGGCGACAATGTGGCGGCCCGCCTCGATCTCGACGGGTTTACCGAACGGGGCGAGTCGACGTTCCGCAAGGACGTGCTTTCGGCGACCGGCGACCTCGACGTCGACCTCGACTACGGCGTCCGGACCGTCGAGAACCTCCTCGAGCACCCGATATACCGCGAGTTCGCCGAACGGCTGGCCGAGCGAGACGACATCCGTGCCGACACCCTCGGCGATGACTACGACCTCGAATGGTTCCACGAGGACGTCAAGCGACGCGTCATGGAGGTCTGTACCGAACTCGCCTCGGAGGGAAGATTGTCGTGAGACTCAACGGGTTCCGCATCGATACTTACGGCCCTCTTTCCAGCATACGCCACGAGTGTGCCGACGACGATATCGACGTGTTCTACGGCCCGAACGAGTCCGGAAAGACACTGCTCGTCGAGGCGCTGTTGCAGCTGCTCGCACCGGAGGTAGCCGGTACCGTCGACGGCCTGGACCGCGTGGACGAGCCGCCCCAGGGCTACGTCGCCGTCGAGACCGCCGACGGTGAACGCGTCTTCGACGGCGAGGACTCACTGTGCGACCGCGAGGACGTCACCCCCAGACACCTCCGGAACGTCTTCGTCGTGCGGGACAGCGACCTCCGGATCCCCGAGGAACACGACTACTACGACTCGGTGGCCGAACAGATCGGCGACCTCCACACCGACGAAATCGATGCGGTCCGCCAGGGCCTCGTCGACGCAGGGAACCTCACCAGGGTGGACCTCAACTTAGAGACCAGAGGGGCACCCGAGACCAAGACCATTTACGGAGCGGCGACCGAACTCGCGGATGACCTCGCAGCATACGTCGAAGCAGCAGAGGAGTCGGACGTCGAGGCCGACGAGCGGACGAGCCTGGAGGTCCGCCGCGAGTTACGCGACACTCGCGAGCGGCGCGAGGATCTTCAGGCGGCGAAGACGCTGGACCGCCACGAGATACTCTCCAGGCGACTCGAGGACTACCGAGAGGCGGCCGCCGCACTGGAGGAAGCCACCGTCTCGCAAGACGACCTCGACGAACTCCGGGACCTGGACCGCGAGATCGAGCGCCTCGACGATGCGATCGAGGAGACCGACGAGGACCTCGACCGCCACCAGGCGGCCCTCGAGGCCGACGAGGACGAGCTATCGGAGCTCGAGACCGAACTGGAGCCGCTGGAGCGACGTCGCGAGGACGTCGATACACTCGAGGCAGACCTGACGGCCGTCCGCGAGGCCGACGCGACGGCGCTCGGCTCCGACACGGCGACGCGGGGCCTCGCCGCCGCGAGTCTCATCGCGCTGACGTTCGGCGGCGCCGCAGCCGTCGTCGGCAGCCTGCCGCTCGGCGTCGCGTTCCTCCTCGTCGGGCTGACGACCGGCGGGCTAGCGTACCGTCGGCACCTCGCCTCCAAGCGGGCCGCCCGGGACCGGGCGGTACTCTGCGAGCGAGCCCGGGACCTGGGCTTCGACGTCGACGACCTCACCGACGTGGCCCCAGCCATCGCCGAGTTCCGGAAGGACCTCGAACGGCTCGACGAGCGCCGCAGGAAGCTCGAACAGTCTATCGGGGTCGCCGAACGCCGGCTCGAGGATCTCGAGTCGGAGCTGTCCGACGACCGGGAGGCCCGCCGGCAGGCCCGGGAATCCAAGCGTGCGCTTCTCGACGAGGCCGGGGTCGCGTCCGTCGGGGCCTATCGCGAGCGGGTCGCCGCCCGCTCGGACCACGAGCGGGACCGTAACGGAGCCGCCCAGAGCCTCGAGGACTCCCTCGATAGCCCGGAGACGGCGGCCTCGTGGCGTGAGTCCGCCGACTACTGGGCGGCGGAACTCGACACGCTGCTCGCCGACGTGAACACCGACGGCATCACGGCCGAGGACTACGACCCCGAGGCGCTCGCAGCGGTCGAGGACCGCATCGCGGAACTGGAAGGAAAGCGGGACGAACTCGACGAGCGACTCGACGCTCACGAGGAGCGCCTCGACGAGTTCGAGCGCAAGCTCGACCGGCTCTCGGCCGAACCGTACCTCGGCGAGCCGGTCGAACTGTCGGCCAGGAGCGTCGGCGGCCTCCGGGAGGCCCACCGCGGGGTCACCCGCCTCGTCGAGCACATCGAGCGCTCGGCGGACGTCTCCCGCGAGGCCATCGACATCCTCGAGGCGATCAAGCGCGAAGAGGAACGGAAGCTTACGAGCCTCTTCGAGGCGGGGACCACGACCGACGTGTTCGCCGCCATCACCGAAGGCCGCTACGTCGACGTGACCTACGACCCCGACGCCCGGGTGCTCGAGGTGGAACGGGACGACGGTCCCGTCCATCACGCCGGGGAACTGAGCCACGGGACGACCGAACAGCTCTATCTCGCGACCCGTCTCGGCCTGGCGGACCAGCTCATGGCGTCCCGGTCGGGCTTCTTCCTCATGGACGACGCCTTCCTCCCGGCCGACGAACACCGGCTCCAGGAGAGCTTCGCAGTGCTATCCCGGCTGACCGCCGAGGGCTGGCAGGTGCTGTACTTCACCGCCAAGCCGGAGGTCTACGACGAGGTGGCGCCCGCCTTCGACTGTGCCGTTCACGAACTGGAACAACTCGAACAGTAGGTCGATGTTTCGGCTGGCAGCCCTCGCCGGACTTCGGGGCCATTACGGTGGACAGCGGCGCGTCACGGCGATGCCACCATCCACGGACTCGGTCGAGCCGGTTGGCTGACCGGAGGAAACGCCGCCGTGTATCCACACGTCGGCGGCCTCGCGGACACGTGCCCGGTCGTGCCCGCAGTGTGGATCGAAACGTGCGAACAGAAACTGTTGTATGCATCCCCCGTGAACGGCGTGATATGACGGACATCGATCCGGGTGCGAAACTAGGTATCGACGACGACCAGGTCGAAGAGGCGAAGGAGAACCTCAGAGCGTTCCTCGATTCGCTCGACGACGGCGTCCGGCGGAACCTGTCGGCCGCCGTGACCGTCGCCGGTGACCGGTCGGGGGACCTCCGGACGCGGGTGGAGGAAATCGGACAGCGGACCGCAGCGGTGGCCGAACCCGTGTTGGACTCGGTCGAAGACCACATCGAGGACAACGACATCGACGTCATCATCTCAGGGAACGAGATCCACGTCGAGGGCGACGAGGCAGGGGTCAAGAAGGTCGACGCCGACATCCGCGAGGTCCTCTCTGAGGGCGTCCATATCGAGTACGACCGCGAGGAGGGAATCACTCTCGCCATCGACGACGAGCCGGAATAATGACAGCTCGGGTTGAACCCCGCGTGGGTTACCCCGCCGGAGGTCGACGTGCGGGGCCGGAATGGCCGCCTTATGGGTCCGCTCGAGGAACCCGTGGTTGAGGGGGTATAGGTCCGTGCTCGTTCGACCAGTTTCGCCAATCGTAATCGGTTCAACGGTAACGAGTTCATGTACCTGGCCGACAGGGAACCAGAACTGGCGACTATCACGCTGCAGTCTCTCCGCAGGCTCTGGAAAAACTCTCCCAGAAGAAAGCACGACAGATATCCCAGCATCCATTCAACGTCGAGTATGACTATACCGAACCAATAGTGGTAGTCCTTGCATCATATTAGAGGCGGACACTGATCTTGAGATTGGATCCTATTACTACTTACCTGCCGATGCTATCATCGGTTCAAACCTCTTTTTTAGTACGGCTAGTAATGCCTATTCCCGCGGTTGGTATTTCGGTATAGGCCCCCAATTCGCTTGCGGGCAGAAGGTTTAGTTTCAATTGGAATCGTTTAGCATCTAACAATACAGGTACCAGCAACGTTAAGCCGTTGGCGAATAAACCAACGGTTATCGGATGGGCCCAATGGCCGACGACCTGGACGGCTACGAAGGAGCGAAGGTCTACGACGATTGGACCGTCGTCCGGATACTCGTCCGCCGAACGTCGGACACAGCATATCCGTCAGGCTGGCGGTACACGTTCCACTACGGGGCGCTCACCGCCGGACCTGAGACGCTCGACGACGGGACGATCCGCCGCTACAACAACGCCCACGAGGACGCGAAAGGCCACGAATTGCACGCCGCACCGGACCCAGAACCTGTGACCATCGAGTTCCCCGGAATCGAGGAACTCTACGAACGGTTCTGGGACCAGATACCGAAACCACGGTTCGATCCATCCCCGGACAGGTGATAGCCATGATCCAGAACGCTACCAACGTACTCTTGATTACAGTCGTACGCAGCGACGACGAGTTCTACGAGAAGGGTCTCGAAGCCATCCAGACGCTCGAGGATGGAGAGCCGATCGACCGACCAACAACGATCACGTTCCCAGACGAGAAGCTGCTCGCCGAGACGTTCAACGAGCAGACCTATACGCTACTGAACGTCATCAGAGACGAGGCGCCCACGAGTATCCGAGAGACGGCACGGCTCGTCGCACGGGACAAGAAGAACGTCCACGAGGAGCTGACGACACTGGAAACGCTGGGCGTGATTCGCTTCGAACAGGATGGCCAGTCCAAACGGCCGATCTTCCCCTACGACGATCTCATCATTCGACCGTTCGGCGATTCGACCGAGGATACCGTCGCGCCAGCCTGAGCGAGAACGTAACGACCGCAGGGAGGAACGAGCCCGACGGGAAGCGAAACGCAAACCGGAAATCATGGCGAGTTACGGCCTCTACGGCCCGATATTGCCATTCGGGATACCGCCATGACGGTGGCTGCGTGGTGCGGTTCGCCAGGACCGACCAATGGAACTCGAACCCATCGAACCCGAAACCGCAGTCGAACTGTACCTGGCCGACAGGGAACCGGAACTGAGAAGCGTGACACTGAACTCCCACCGCTCGCGGCTCGGCTTCTTCGTCGAGTGGTGTGCCGACCGCGGCATCGATAACCTGAACGAGCTGACAGGCCGGAAACTCAACGAGTACCGCCTCTGGCGCCGTAACGACGGCGACCTGGCGCCCGCCACCGAGAACTGCCAGATGGACACCCTTCGGGTCTTCGTCCGCTGGCTCGAATCCATTGACGGGGCACAGCAGGACCTCCACCAGAAGGTCCGCTCGCCCGCCGTCGGCCGCGACGAAGGCAGCCGCGACGAGATGCTGGACGCCGAGGAGGCAGAGAAAGTGCTGACCTACCTCGAGACCTACGGGTACGCCTCGCCCCAGCACGTCACACTCGAGCTGCTTTGGCACACGATGCTCCGCCGCGGGGCCGCGCACGGCCTGGACGTCGACGACTACCACCCTGAGGACAAGTGTCTGGAGATACTCCACCGCCCGGAGACGGACACCCCGATCAAGAACGGGAAGCGTGGCGAGCGACTCCTGGCGCTCTCAGGGGACTTCTGCAACCTCCTCGATGACTACCTCCGACATAAACGGCACGACGTCGAAGACGACCACGGCCGCCGACCACTCCTCACGTCGGCCCGAGGCCGCCTGGGCCGATCGACCATCGGGAAATACTGTTATCGATATACCAGACCCTGTGAATACGACAACGACTGCCCGCACGACCGCGATCCAGATGCCTGCGAAGCCGTGAATACCCGCAAGTGGTCTTCTTGCCCGTCGAGCCTCAGTCCGCACCCGTTCCGTCGCGGCAGTATCACGCACCAGCTCAAGGAAGATGTCCCGGAAACGGCTGTGGGGGGTCGGGCGAACGTGAGCCAGGATATCCTGGAGAAGCACTACGATCAACGGACGAAGCGGGAGAAGATGGAGCAGCGACGGAAATATCTCAACAAGATATAAGATATATAATATTCGTTTGAATATTATCTCCGGATGGTAAGTATGGGTTAATTATACCTTGATATACCCGCTGGGCTCAAATACTGCCTGACGTTACTTAACCAATAAGTTAGACTCCCGGGATAACCTTTATAAAATTTACACGGGTTCTCTTTGTTACCATGGATATCGATATCCAGGGAATAGCTTACTCACAAATCGCATATCCGCTTGATAATAGCGACCAATGGCAAAATCTCATCGCAGGGGAGGAAGCGAATGATCTAGATCTTTTCAAACGTTACATCAAAGAGGTCGTGATCAAAGGAGACGTCTCTGACGTGACTGTAGGACATTTTGATGACACTGATGTAGAACCGCATGACTGGATAGAGACGGTTCGTTCAGTTGATGTTCAATCAGAAGAACAGGAGTTCCTCGACGCTGCTAAGAGAGTTTCTGAAAAACTTAATGATATGATACATCAGGCTGCAAATGAAGGGGTTCTCTTCAACGTCCAAGCAGATATTGAAGATAGAGATGGGGGAAATATCGCTGAGGAAGGTCCTCACCGTGTAGCGACTATTCTTAAATTAGATCTTGAAGAGGAGGAACGTCTTCAACTAATGTCTGATAACACTCTTGTTGAGTTAGATTTGGATGATATATTTCCAGAACCAAACGAACTTCAAAAAGGCCTATGTTATCCAATTATCAAAGTTCAGGGCTTCCGTTTACCAGGAGACGTGAAATTCTACCAGAAAGACAATGTTTCAGGTTACTTTCAGGAGTTTTTGGAATGCTCATCTGACCCAGGTTCTCTTGATCAGGCAAAGAAGGTATTTAACGCGGTTAGCCAAATCAAACGGGACCGGACCGGTGAACTTGCCGATGGGAATGACCTGACCAGGTTCAAGAGCTTACAGGAAAGTTCAGACGGAGATGTGGTTGGAATAGATCATATTACGACTGTCGCAGGTGAAATCGTCGGAAGTGAGGTTTCAAGCGATGATATTGCTGAAAAGATGGGCGTTGATGATCCTCAGAGTATAGCTATAGATTCGACTGAGTTACCGAATAAAGTGAAATATACTGTTGATGATGAGATTGACGTAACCTTCCCATCTTCAGCGAGTGATCATGTACGGAGGCAGACAACCGATGATGGTGTTGAAGTAATCATTACCGGGTCGGACGTTGATACAAATGTTTTAGACAGATAATGATCTCTGACCTTCACGGTGTTTTGACAGATCTACAAGACTCATGGACGTATTCAGAAGATCCTACCACGATTAAATTTTCTAGTAATGAACTTACTATCTCATGCCGAGAAAGAATATTTGAACAAATAGCTGATATTCGTTCAATTTTTGATGGGAGAAGCCTGATATTCAAGGTTTCCGAAGAAAGAGATATCTTTGAATACAGAATCCACTGGGAACCCAATAACAACATTACCCGGACCAGAGACCAAGACGAGGATACAGAAGGTGATGATTTGTTTCAGGATGATGCAGCAATATCAGCAATAGAGACTTTGAGAAACAATCGTATAACAAATACTGAGCAATTACGGGAATGCTTAGACGGCTTCATTGGTAATGAAAACGTAAAGGTCAGTTTTGTTTACCGTGTAAATACAGCAGACATTAGCGGAGTGATTAAATCTGAGATAGATGAACTAAATAGTGTTCGATTTTATGTACAAAAGTCAACATTTTTGGACCATATAGACATCGATGAAATGGACTCATTAAAAGAAATACTACTCCCGGCTAATGAAAAACAATTGTTTGTTATCCAAGACATCGATGCGGCTTGTTATGGAAAGGATCTAGGTTTCTTTTCCTTATCGAATCTATTTTCGGATTCGTATAATGATTTCTTGCGGATGAGATCGGAAATTGAAAGAAAAATATCTAAGGTTGGGCGGGAGTGCGTTATCGATAAATTCGAGAGTATTTATATCCCCCCAGATTTCTTCGAGCTCCAATCCATCAATGACGAATCTTTCGTTTCCGATTTATTTACCCAAATAAGCGGCTATCAATTATTGTATTCAATATTTTCTCTTAGCAATGTGGTAAGTCGTCGTTCTGACAGTTGGCAAATAAGAATAAACGGTAAAAAAATTCTGGAGGAAAACGTAAAGATAGATGACCATGAAGGTGGTTGGGAATTGAAGACACTTACATCTGAGAGAGTAGAATCGGATGTTCTCATAACGAAGGATATGGTTAGTTCCTTCGTCGAGGTGTTCCAATGGACCTATGAGATCCGGGAGACAGATAGATTATCAGTTTTAAGAAATATCATCACACTGTACACTACTACGATTGAAGGACTAATTGAGGATATTGATGAAATATTCGGAAGTTCAAAATCTAACTTCCAATTCTATGCAGAGGAGAGCGTTGATGAGTTTTTGGAGATGCAACAAGACGTTAGTAATTACCTTCTTGAAACTCAGCGGGAGATCTCAGAACTTCGGCGTAGCCTCGCAAATAACCTGAGTAGGGACCTATTCAGAGTTTTTGGCTTTTTGATCGTCGTCTGGGTGGGTATCTTCCTTCAATTAGAACAAATTGCTACAGTACAAAATGCTTTGAGTCTCTCACTTGTCCCGGTTATCTTATATCTCATATTAAGTATCCGTGCAGTTATGGGCTTAAATCAACAGTTCATTTCTATCGAAGAACGACGTGATTCGTACTATGAAATGTATAAACGCCAATTGAGCGAAGAATTTTTCGATGATATAGTAGATTCGGACGAAGACCAACGTATTAGTAGCCAATTTCAAACCGATAAATGTATCTATTATATAGTCTTCGGTGGGTTATTGCTATTTGCCATCTACGCGGTCATTGACCTGCAAGTTATCCATGGGCCAGTGTCAGAAATTGCTAGTTCTATTTTATCTGAGGCAAATTAATAGGAAGCCTTAATTACAAAAATTACCTTCATTGTTCAGCTGAAATTCGTCCAGTACCTGCTGACGTTGCTGCATCTTGCGCTCAGCAGACCGTACGTCATAGTGCTCATCGATAATGCTCGGGGAGACGTTACACCGCTCGCTAACCACCTCGACAGGAATCCCTGACGATAGTAGGTGGGTGATGTACCCCCGGCGGATCGGATGCGGCGTCACCGACGACGGACACTTCGAGACACTATCCAGATCGACGACCGCCTCGCAATCGGTGGGATCTCGATCGTGAGGGCACTCAGCTGAAACCTCACATGGCCTGGACCACTTGTAGATGTACGTCCGGATCGTCGACTTCGCAACTCGACCATGCACCGATGTCAGAAGCGGTGATCGGCCATGCTCATCTGTTACGTCCGGCCGCTGGTGATCCAGATAGTCATCGATCACCGCACAGACCTCCGAGGAAATCGCAACCGGCCGCTCACCGCGGTTACCGTTCTTGATCGGGGTATCCGTCTCCGGTCGGTGCGCGATGTTTAGATGGGGTGTCTCGGCGTTCGGGCGATAATCGTCGATGTCAAGCGCGTGGGCGGCACCCATCCGGATCCCGGTTTCGGCCAGTATGAGCCAGGTCACGTGCTCGACGGTCGCGTACTCGTACGTGCCGAGATACTCGACGATCTCTTCGACTCGATCGGCGTGAAGAGTCTTTTCTCGGGAGCCTTCGCCACGCGGGACGTTGGGGACGTTAATTTTGTGGAACAGGCCCTCGGGGACCGCGTCGATGGTTTCACACCATTTGATGAAAACCCGAAGCGTCGACATCTGCGTCCGTTCGCTGACGACGTTGAGGTCCTCCCGTCGCCACACCTGGAACTCGTGGAGGTCGCGAGCCGAGAGGTCGTTCATGTTCTCGATGTCCTGCTCGGTGCACCAGTCGACGAGAAGCTCAGACGGGACCTGTGGCCCTTGACGGTCGCCTGTTGACAGTCCCGCTTCCGGTCGTCGAGATACATCTGGACGGCGTCTGCAGGGGTGATCGGTTCCAGGGAGTTTTCGGACTCTTGAAGCACTCCCCGGAGCGTGTCCTCGAGATCCCGGTCGTTCGGGATGGTGGGGACGTCGTTATTCATTGTCCGTCGCTTTCAGATCGCGAATGATTCCCTGGACCGACTCGTCTGCGTACAGCGCCGAACCGTGGTCTGGGTTTCGGCGTATGTAGTACTCGACGGCGCGGCGGAGGAAGTCGGCCTTGGTCGAGTCTGTTTCGTCGATCGCCGCCTCAGCCAGATCCGCGTGCTCCGCTGGCAGCCGGGTCGCGAAGGCTGGCTTTAAATTCGACCCCATTACCAGCCCGTGCCGATTCGGGCCTTATATATAATGGCGAAAACATGGCCATGGCCATGGCAAAACGGCCAAGATTGAAGATCTTAGCTTAACATATTGTATACTCTGGCCAAACTACCCTACATTTGCAAAAAATTGAATGGCTAGTCGTGTTTATTCTGAAACATTCGGTGCCATTCCAGTTAACAGATAATCAGTAAGCTTGGGCCATGCATGGCCCATCATGGCCGAGTAATGGTATTCTATAGGTGATTCTGTTTGTTCAACATTCGATATGTCCCCGTACGCCTGGCCGGTTCAGAGCTCCCGCGCGGTAACGATCGATTTCATAGCCGGATTCTGAACGAATTATTGCTATTGGACCATAGTATATGAATTACCTAATTAGGAGTCGGCCAAACGTCCCACAGATTGATCGTCTTTAGGAAAATAATCCGGCGAATGAACACTTTAGACATACGATAATGATGTTTCGACTTTCTCGGTATCTTCATCAGTTGATACCGCCCAAACATTTCCACCTATTGTTCTCCCCATGATCGCCGACGTAACATTCCGCTACGCCGAATTTCCTAACTGAATCACCCGGAGGCGGCTGACCATCATTCAAATCTAAATAGCGGCACGTAACACCCCGTTACGCGTCGATCAGAGTATCTGAAGTCGGTGGTTTCAGATCAGCCTCGACCAGACAGTATCACGAATACCAAGGGTTGTGAGGGAGGGACACACGGACCGAGAAGAGCTCACCGAGTACGTCGATCGTTTTCAATCACTGCTCGAATTGGCTCCGCAAATCGAAGAGCAGATAGAACAGAAGACGTGATTTGACACCGGTTACCCCCGAGCTTCGCTAACTAAATCTTCGAGGCTATTCAATGGAATAGGGTCTAAAGTGACCAGCTCATCGTCCGCCGTATAGTAGATACCTGGGAAGATGTCTCGATTTTCATACACCGAGGTCAGTACGTGGTGGTAGACGCTAAGTTGCTTCCGATATTCCTCATGACCTCGGCGGGTTGCGTCGGTCTTGTAATCGATTACCTCGACCCGGCCATTCGTGAGGTGTACGAGGTCGACGACGCCCGAGATTGTCACACGACCACCATCCACTTCCAACGGGAGCCGGGCGGGTTGTTCGACCATTAATTCCCCCTCAAGACTGTCAATGAATGCCTTCACTCGCTTCTCATGGTGGTTAGATGGCGCAACCTCTTCACCGCTTGCGTATTCCTCGGCGAATTGGTGAACCTGATCCCCGAAGCTCGTCCCACCACCTTCCGAAGCTACCGTCTCACCGGTGTCAACGTCGAAGATTGAGTCATCGATCAGGTCGTGCGGCGTGAGCCCTATCGGGCCAGCCGGCGGTTGGACCGAGAATGGCAGTTGTGCCTGGACGGTCTGATCCCGCTCGACTGGCTCGACGTCCGGCTGGACTGGCTGAACCTCGACGGGAAGTTCTTCGAGGAAGGTATTCCGCTCCTCCCCGCCGGCAAAGATGACGTGGCTTTCAGCCCGCGTAATTGCGACGTAAAGCAATCGACGTTCCCCGTCGTATCCTTCGGGGAGACAGTGTCTGAGGACGTCGTGTCGCCAGTTGTCGTAGACGTGCGGGTGGGCATCGATTTCGGCGTACTCCTTGCGTTGTCGGAGCCCAACCGGCTCCTCGTAGCGGACGATATCCGAGTTCCGTGACGAGGGCGGGAACCGGCCATCGTTCAAATTCGCGAGGATGACGTTCGGATACTCGAGGCCCTTGGCCGCGTGGATGGTTTGCACCGTGACCGAATCATCGCCGGCACTTGTGTGGACCTCGTGGGTGGCCCCGTCCTCGATGGCGCCCTCGATGAACTGTATCAGGTCGCCACGAGTCATCGTGGTCGCGTCGTACACCGACTGGATGGTGTGAAGGATGACGTCAGCGTAGTCGCCGTCGAAGCCGTACCGCGCAAAGACTCGGCGGGCGACCAGCAGCTCCTGGATTTCGTCGAGCGTGTAGCCGGCTCGTTCGAGCACGACCGCCCAGCCCCGGTCGGCGTCGGATTCCAGGATTCTGAGCCACGCAAGGAGGAGTTTGGCTTGGTCCGTCCGGAATAGTTTGACACCGCCGTCGTAGGACATCGGGAAGGCGAACTCCTCGGCCACCTGGAGCAGCTCACGACCGTAGTCTCTCGTCCGGGTGAAGACAGCGATATCGCCGTACTTCGGCGGTCGCGGGTCGCCGTCCTCATCCTCGATGGGATACCCCTCGTTCCCGACGATTCGTTGAATGTTAGAGAGGACGGCCTCGTGTTCATCCTCGTGCTGAACCGCTTCGATGTTCGTCTCGTCGAACGACGCATTCGATGACAGCGAGACGACGTCGTCGAGCACAGAGTGGTCAATGTCCTCGCCGTCGCTAGCTGGAGTGACGAGTGCCTCTTCCGAAAACTCGAGAATGGACGCCGTCGACCGGTAATTTTCCTCCAGTTCGATCCGGGTAACTTCGGTTGCGTCGAAGGCGACCCGCTGGGCGTCGTCGTTGAGTTCGGCGCGGAACCGGTCCAGGCGCTGTTTGAAGTCGGTGATGTTGGCCACGTCGGCGTACTGGAACGAGTAGATGCTCTGTTTCCAGTCGCCGACCACGCAGAGATTGTCGGTGCCGGCCAACAGGAGCGCGAGCTTGAACTGGATCTCGTTCGTGTCCTGGAATTCGTCGATCATCACGTACTCATAGGCGATCCGCTCTCTGATGCCGTGATTTTCACACAGGAGCACGAACGCGAACAGTTGGAGAAACCCAAAGTTCAGGAAGTTACGGCCGAGCGCGAACTCGAGGTACTCGAAGAAGACATCGTGGACGAACTGCTTCAGGTGCTCGCGGTCCGCCTCGAAGACGCGGCGGGCGACATCATCGTCGAGTTGCTTCGTGCCGCGGCCACCGCGAAGGTCGGCTTTCGACGGGGCGTCCGGCCGATACGTCTTGTTGCCGCCATACCGACTCAAGTCGCTACGGAGCTCGGACTGTTTCCGGCCACCATTCTGTGGCTGATTAACCTCGTCGAACAGCGTCCGGAACGCCTCGAAGTCGCCGTCGAGATGCGATTCGCCGTCCCGATACCAGCCGTCAGCGGTGGGGAAGATACCCTTCGCCGAGAGCTGCTTGACGAGCCCGAGGAGTTCCGAGTGATCGTCGATCGCTCGGAACTGGTCGGCGTACCCCGGGTGTGCGTCCCGGAACTGGCCGAGGAACTCCCGGAAGAGCTCCGCTTCGATGAGCTCATCTTCGAGAATGTTCGTGGAGCCGGTGATGTGGTCGTCGATACCCAGATGGGTCGGAGCGCGAAAGCCGTGCTCATCGAGGATCGCATGGCAGTGGGCGTGGAACGTGCTGATCGGGGCATCGGCCAGTTCCCGAAGACTGTACCCCGATCGATCGACGATCCGTTCTTTCATCTCGAGCGCTGCGCTCCGCGTGAACGTCACGAGCAAGACGTCATCCGGGTCCACCTCGGGTTGGTCGACGATGTTCGCGTACCGCCGTGTAACGGCGAACGTCTTTCCGGTGCCGGCGCCGGCGTCGACGAGATAGAGGCCCTCGGTATTCTCGATGAGTTGCCGTTGCTGCTCGTTCGGTTCGATGTCAGTCATCCCGCTCACCCTCTAGCAAAAGGTCGCGATGGTCGACACGGCGGTAGTTCGGTTCTCCGCCGGGGCCTTCGATCGGGAAGCACTCGGCACCGGCCCGCCGGTGGTTGATCTCCTCGATGCGGTCCGAGACGAACGCCTCGAACGCGTCGAGATCCTCCCGGAAGAACGCGCGTTTCCGAATCCCATTGAGTTCGCGGATCGCTTGGTCACAGCCCTTCTCGTCATCGACAGCCTCGCCGGTGGCTTTCAATATCGCCGCGGTGAACTCCTCGGCAAAGGCTGAGTCTCTGAGTTCTTCCTTGTCAGTCGTCTCCGGGAACGACAGGGACTCGACGGTATCCTGGTAAGTGGCGAATCCGAGGTCCTCAAACGTGGCAACACAGTCGTTGTATCCGTCCAGAAGGGCGTCATAGGCCTCTCGAGAGGCCACGAAGTCGTCGAAGGTCTCCGGATAGTATTCGATGGTCGTTAGGGCATCCTCGAGAGTCGCGTCGCCCGTGATGACGTCGTCGAGCGTCTCGAGGAAGTGGCAGAAGCTAAACTGAATACGTTGGTCAGGGTTCTCGCTTCGGAAGTGGCTCAGATACAAAGCCGCCTGGAAGTTCGGAGTGTCGGTAACAGGGTCGATCGACGACCGCTTCACTAACTTGTATGCGGACTTCTTGCTGCCGCTCTTGTAGTCGACGATGTGGTCGGCGGCCCGCACGAGGTCGATCTTGCCCTTGGCGCCGATGGCCGCGTTCTCGAACCAGCGTTCTGTGAGCGTGGAGTCGACCTCCAGCCCGAAGTGGTCGGCGACGACATTGTCGCCCCAGCCGGACGCCGGGGTGAGAAACGCCTGGCTCTCTGGCGGGTGGGCGTCCAGGTACTCGACGATGGTGTCGAGGCCGATCCGGTACTTCCGTCGGCGCAACGGTGCCTCATCATCGTGGAAGAACGAGCCGGCCTCCCGGAGCATCAAGTCCACGACGTCACGGATGGCGTCGTCGTCGACGCGGTCGGGGTGGTTGACGTAGAACTCCGCGAAGTCGTGGAACAGGTTCCCCTCCCGGAAGTAGTCCTTGTCGGGGCCGTCGAGTATTCGGCCGAAGAAGTAGTCCCGCGGGGAATTGACGTAGCTGTTGAGACTCGATTGGCTGATCGTCTCGATGGTGTCGGGCTCGACGCCGATGGGCTCCGTCTCGAATCGCTCCCCAGTCTCCTCCTCAGGGTGGGAGTGCTGCACCGACTCGAGATCGCTGAATCGTTCGAAGTCCTCATCCAGAAGTTCTCCAAAGTACAGACAGGGCGTGACCGGCTGGCCGCCGGCCGTATCCTGGACGAGATAGTACTGCTCGGTCCCACTCTGCAGTAGGAGTTGGAACCGCCTGATGTAGCGTTCGAACTGGGCGTCGGTGTCGACCCAGGGGCGCTGTGGGGCGGCGTGGGTCCAGCCGTCGTCCAGGCCGAGATAGAAGACGGACGAGCGATCGACATAGCCCGACGACTTAGCATCGGCCAACAGCACGCCCTCGTTCTCGCGGTCCACGGGGACGTCGTACGTCTGGAGGTAGTATGCGAGGTTTTCGACTCGGTCCTGGGTGACAGTCGCCGTCGCGAGTCCGAGCTTGGACAGCTCTTCAGAGAATTGCTCAAGGTTACTTCCCGTCTCGGTCTCGAAGGCGGTCAGCGCCTCGTCGAACGTGGATTGCTCCACTGTCTCGCAGAAATCAGTGATCCACTGGACTTCCGGGACATCGACGCTGGTAAGCTGCTTTTCGTCGTGCTCGACCGGGACGTTTGCGCCCAAACGGGCGAGGACCGGCTTGGCATCGGTAACGGTCGTTTCGGAGCCGCGGAACGCCGTCCGGAGGAGTCGGACGAACGCCCGATGGTCCGGGTGCTCAACGAACCCGGGACCACCGTGGTACGGGATATCATTCGCCTCGAGGGCGGATTCGACGAGCGAGGAATACCTACTCGCACTGTCGAGGACGACGGCAACGTCGTCGGCGTTCGCTGGGGTGACCGTATCGAGGAGCGCGTCGACGATGTCGGCCGAGGAGTCGAAGACATGGAACGGCGGATGGTCGAACGGATCGTCGGTGAAGAGCTCGACGCGGTCGTACTCGGCCGGGAGGATCGACCGTTCGAGCTGGGTCAGTTGCTCGTAGCCGACGACGGCGACGGCCTCATGTTCGTCGATTTCGTAGTCGGTCAGCTGTCCGGAGGTCGTCTGGATGTCTTCGATGATGTCGACGGCCGCCTCGGTGGTCTCGTCGGTGTAGGCGCCATATTCGAATATATCGTCGGCTGCGCCTTGATGCTCCCAGCACTGGAGGATATTCCCAATCGCGTAGGCGATCGCCTTCCAGGAGTGGTCGGTCCGGTCGACGACTTCGAGGAAGGCGAGGCGGTCTTCGGCCTGTTCTCGGCGGCCTGTCGCAAGTCGTCGGGGTGTGGTCGCGAAGGTGCCGAACTGAGATGCTGTGACGCGGCAGTTGATCGCATCGGCGAGAGGGTTGGCGGGAACGATGACCAGGTCGTGGTTTTCGACAGCAGAGTAGAGTGTCTGCAGATCCCTTGCTCGGCTAATTGACACGGAACCGATAATGATTACAATCTGGTTAAATCTACGGGCTGAATCGGATAGTCCCCCAAACCGAATGGGTCCGTGGAGTTGGTCAGTTACACAGGGCAAATCTATTTCTCATTGTTGTGTAAGTTGGTACCATGCACCTCCAGGAGCTCTTCGACGCCGACTGGAATTCGTACGAGCGAAAGCGATTCATCAAAGATGATCAGAAGACGAAAACGGACTCCTTTGATCCAGAATCGTTCAAGCACGATGGCTTCGACGACCGAGAAACTTACCTCGAATCCCATGTCCCGGCTTTGGCAGAGGAGGAGCGATTGGCCGCCGAGCTGACGAACTTCACTCCACCACGATTACGCGATATCAATACGTCACCGTACCAGGCGCTGGTTATTCGCTATGCGATTCTTCAGACGTTGATACGGCAGCCGAACTTCGACATGCGCAAGCAAGACCTCCTCGATACCGTCCAAGAGTGGCAAGTTGAGATTATCGACGAGTACGAGGAGGGGGATTTTGACAAAACTGACCAGCTACTCCACCTCTCGCAGGCTGCCGTCGAGCACGACAATGACATCGACGATTCGGAACTCAACCTGATTTACCAATTCATGGAGTTCCACAACCACGCTCAGGATTGGAAACATGAGTATTACACCTGGGAGGATGTCTTCCGTAGACTGTCGACGATCGACCGATTCCCGAAGGTGTCTCGTTCCGAGAAGCCCGAGCACGCCATCGACACTATCGAGAAGGGCCTGTGGTCGCTGCAAGAACAAGCCATCGTCTACGAGATCGTCGATGACGAACGGGGAGACGTTGTCGGAATACCCGAAGATTACACCGGGTTCATCGCTGAGTGGCTCTGCTATGAGATGTCCGATAAGAACTACCTGACCATGCTGGAGGCGCTCGAACCATTCGATCGCCAGGGCTTGCTAATCGAGGTTTCGGAGACCTTCGGGATCGACCGAAAGAATCACGGGCGGAATGAAAAGCGTCGAGAGAACATCGTCGCCGAGGGGGTGTATCCGACGGACCTCTTCGAGGTTGTCCTGACGAAAGAGGACCTGAAAGCGGTCGTCGACCAGTTCGGCCTGGATGCACATAAGCGGAAGCGCGACGAGATGGTTGAGGCGACGATCGACTACTTCGAGCAATCCCAACGGGGCGTCGAGCCCGAGGCCAACAAGGTCGATCTGTTCCTGGAGTTCTACGACGAGATAGCCGACGGCAAGGTCGACGAGATTCCCCCACAGTTGCAGGGACTCGTCGACGAACCGAACCAATCGAAGAAACTCGAAATCCTGTTCGAAGAAGCCACGGCGGAGCTCTTCCGAGAAATATTCACCCTCGACGGAACGGAGTTGCTCGGCCAGGGCGCCA
The DNA here is from genome assembly GCA_003021005.1 of Halobacteriales archaeon QS_1_69_70. GTDB lineage: Archaea > Halobacteriota > Halobacteria > Halobacteriales > Haloarculaceae > Natronomonas. Next base: position 113,802 of record PXRI01000008.1, read on the forward strand.
GTGGGACGGTCGCGGATGGCGAGATCGAGCAGGACGGCAAGTGGCTCCTGTGGGACAACAAGCGGCGAACCGGGGAGTTCAAACTCGGGAGTACGACACGCAGCAAGATCAAGAACTACATCGACACGAAGAACCAACAACACGACGTTCACTGGTTTATCATCATCGCTCCAGAGTTCGCTAACAGTGCCTTGGAGGATGCCAACCTCATGGAGAAACACCTCGGCGGCGTCGACATTCGACTCGTCCAAGCCGATGACTTCCAGTCGCTGGCGCGATTCTGGCAGGACGAATTCGGCGAGACGACCAAGGAGTTCCCGCTGTCGATGTTTAACGGCTCGGATCTGTTGAATATCGATACGTTGACCCGGGCCTTGAAGAGGGAATTCTCATGAGTCCGAACCTTCAGAATCCGAATTCGTTGTTTCCCACTCACCTGCATTAGACCTGTGAATGTACAGTATACGCCTGGATTAGATGGCCTGAAGAATAGTTTATGAACCTGGCGAAGGCAAACTTCGGTATTCAATGACTTCGATGTTGTCTCTCGACCCTATCGTCGACAATTCCGAATCCACCCTCGAAGAAACGTACAAGAAGGTGATCCCACTCAGCGAAGAGATTCGGATTTCGACCGGCTACTTCTACCTCTCAGGATTCGACCTCGTCAAAGAAGACCTCGAACAGCTTGCCGACCCGGAGAAATTGGATCGAGCCCCAATGCGGATTCTGATGGGGAGGAAGACCGACCTTGCGACTGCCTCGGAAATAGAAGAAGGGATCTCGCTCCGGGACCAGTTCAAAGAGGAGCTAAAAGAGGATATTGCAGACCTGAATCAGGCTCAGGTTGAGCGATTAGACCGACTTCGGGACTTCATCGCAAACGAACTCATCGATGTCAGAATCAGAGTCCCTGACGACGGCTACTTCCACGCGAAAGGTGCGTGTTTCAGAGGCGTAGCCGACGACGAAGCAGAGAGGTCCGGAGAGACAGACACGCGAGCAGCTGTAACGATCGTCGGGTCCTCAAATTTTTCAGCGAGTGGGCAGCGAAGGAATATCGAGCTGAATATGACGAGTCAGGACCGGCGAGAAGCGGAAGCCTTCGAGGAGTGGTACGACAACCAGTGGGCCAACGCGGACGAGTTCAGCGAGGACGTCATCCAGATCATCGAAGGGAGCTCGAAATACCAGGAATGGAAGGATAAACAGGACGGTGAAACCGACGATGGGCCGGAACTCGGGACGTATCTCGAGCCCTTCGAGATGTACAAACTCCTGGCGTATGACGAATTGAACGGGAACGTAAGCGTCCGAGATAGTCCACTCTACTACTTCCAGAAGCTTGGCTACGAGAGCGCCAAGGAGAAACTCTCGCAATTTAACGGGTGTATCATTTCCGACTCCGTCGGGTTGGGCAAGTCCTTCATCGGGAGCGAACTCCTCTACGATTACAGACAGCGGGGTGATCGATGTCTCCTCATCGTCCCCGCAAATCTCCAGGACCAGTGGATGGACCTACTCCAGGACATGACCGACGAGGACGGGAACCCGTACTTCGGCCTTGAAGTCGACGGGACTCATCTCGATCTGATGAGCATCAACAAATTCCAGAATCTCTCCTATGAGGAGGTTCAAGAACTACGAGACGAGTTCGAGGTTCTGCTGATCGACGAAGCGCATCGCTTCAGGAATTCGGGCAAGTGGCGACCCAATCCGAAGCACGACGACGATTACAAGGGGACGAGACGCCACGCGAACCTCCGGCAACTCCGCGAGAAGACGATGATCATGTTGACGGCCACGCCGATCAACAACAGCGCGACCGATCTGAAGAACCTCATCAGTCTCTTCACCAGCGCCGAGGAGCTTCGGAATAAAGCGTCGCTCGATTTCAGTGCCTTCGACGAGTACATTGATCTCTCCGAGACGCGAAAGCGCATCGCGGCGGGGAAGGAAGAGGTCAGCGAACGGGAGCAGGAGCAACTCACAGAGCAACTCCAGCGACGGTCAGCAGAGATCTCAAACATTCTCAACGAGGTCATGGTCCTCCGGACGCGAAACCACGTGAAAGAGAAGATCCAGGAAGACGAAGACTTCAAGATGAGTTTCGAACCGCCTACGCTCCACAAGGAGCAGTACTCGCTTCCAGAGGCCTACCAGCCGATATATCGGATGCTCCCGGATGTAATGGACGCCCTCCACCTCCCTCACATTACGATCAAGAATCCCAAATCCGGTGGGACGCTCAAAGCGCTGTACAAACTCAATCTCCTGAAGCGGCTTGAATCGTCCACGTATGCCTTCGTCCAGTCGGTCGAAACGCTCCACCAGAGCGAGCGGCAACTCCTTGGAATCCTCGATGGGGTGCCCGACGACGAGAAAATTGACGTGCTCCGGGAGGTGGGCGACGGTGACGCCCCGGCATCGATCGAGGACTTCGTGGACGGAGACGATGCAGCCGAAGACCTGGAGGAGACGCTGGAAGAGTTCGGGTTTGATTCGAGTGTCGTTCGAGCAGATGGTGGGGACGAGGAAACGGAGGACGAGTTGGCCGACGCCACCGTGGGCGAGGTGAAGCAGTACGTCCGGGAGGACCTGACCCTGCTTGCCTATTTCCTGTCGCAGTTCATCGGCGACGTCGCCTATGACGCCGGGGAGGTTAGTGACCACGCGGTTGCGACGAGACAGTGGCTGACCGACCACAATGCTGGAATACTCCCCGAGGTTCCCGAAGAAGGCGAGGAGCCGATACTGTATCCGAGGAGCGATCTCAGTGATGTGGATGGGGGGACGCGGGAGTTCTACGAAGCTGTCTTCTCGCTCCGCGAGTTCCGTGATCCGAAGATCGACAAGCTTGCTGATGTCCTAAACGATCACGACAAGAAGGTCCTCATATTCACCCAGTATCGGGCGACGGCGGACTACGTCTATCGGACGCTTCGAGATAACCCGGACTCGCCGCTCACCTCAGACAACAGCGCGGTGATCAAGGGTGGCGACGAGAACAAGCAGGACATTATCAAACGGTTTGCCCCGGAAGCGGCAGGCTATCAGCAAACCCTCGGCGAGTCCGGTGAGACTGAACTCCAGTATGTCGTCGCGACGGACACCCTGAGCGAAGGGGTCAACCTTCAGGATGTCCACGTTGTCGTGAACTATGATCTTCCTTGGAATCCGATGCGGATCGTCCAGCGCGTCGGTCGGATCGACCGCATCGGGAGCACCCAGGAGAAGCACGTCCACAACTTCTACCCCGATGGCGACATCGAGGCCGCGATCAAACTCCTGGAGCGATTGCAGGCGAAGATCAACGACATCGCCCTGATCGTCGGGAAGGAGAACAACATCCTCGATCCGAATGAGGACCAAATCCTCGGCCGAGCTGGGGTGGAGACGGAGAAGACCATAGGTGAGTTAGAGGTCGAGGAGATCGAGGAGTCCCTCCGGAAGTCAAGGGAGGTCGACGACGTTAACGAACTCGACGATACGAGCAAAAATCCGCTCCTCAGGAACGCGGGGAGCAACGAGGATGCGGCCTTCGAGCGATACCTCCTCAAGCAGGAATTGAACGAGGACTACGGTCTTGAAGCCGATGATTTCGAGTTCGCAGAGACCTTCTTCGAGGAGCCGGTTGCGGATCGTGATCTACTCTACACCAATGCGACAGACGTAGAGGCAGGGCCTCGACCAGGTGTGTTTGGATTGGCCCACCTCTGGTTCGAAGACGACGAAGACGCGCCACTCGGACGGGTCCGTCGGGCGTTCTACTACAAACCGTTCGGGAACGAGGTCAAAGAACGGCCGGTCCGGATGCTCGGACTCGAACCGGAATCGACCGGCGACCCCATCACTGCCGAGGACGACACGGAGCGGGTACTCGAAGAACGAGAAGCAATCGACGACCTCGTCGACCAGCGGTTGGAGGCCGTCCGCGAGAGTCAGGTCGAGGGGGCATTCCTCCAGGGCGGGGAACACTCCAAGGAACAGGAAACGTTGATCAGCTTCTGCAAGCAGTACATCGAACCCCGGTTCGAGGAGAAACCCGCCAGTGGAGAGTACGACTCGGTCAGCGAGCGGGCAGCGGTACTTCGAGATCGCCTGGGGGAAGTTGGGCTCAAGAACACAGACGAAGATCGGGTCCTCCGGAATCGATTCAGGCACAATAAAGACTACGAGACGCTCCCGGACTGGCCAGTCGAGGAGTTCCTCGACACGCTGGAGAGGTTTCTCGACGAATACGTTGTCGAGTCCACCGAATATCAGGAAACGCTCGTCGGGGAGAGCGAGATCGAGGCACGGCTGATCTGCTGGGGTGTGATCGGTGCATAACGTCGCCATCAAACGGGTGGATCCAACTCAGAACGAACCACCGCAGGGAGTCGATTCGTGACCAACGTACTGCCGTATCACATCGGGCCAGAAGATCGCTACTCGCTCGAGTTCGTCAATCCTGACGAAGGACAATGGAAAGAGCACCTCGCAGCGCGTACCACGGAGCGAGGAGTGGCGTTCAAGTCTCGGGAAGTCACCATCGAGACCGACGAGGGAATCCAGACACTCTACGCCGTGTACTCCGATGCCGTTCCAGAAACCGTCCTCGACGAGCAATCGGACGAGGAGATTCAGGCGATGTTGGACGAACAGTTTACCGAGGCTGAAATACAGGTGCTTAGTCTCATTCTCGACGTTTTCATCGGCATCACAAGGAAAGAAGAGGAGCAAACAGGCCGGTTTACGATCTACAAGGACATGAACCTCCTCAAAATTCCGCAGATCCTGGCCTATCCGGAGTGGGGCGAAGCATCAATCACTGATGTGGGTGGACAGCTCCTCTCTCGCTTCATCCTATCCCATCCGATGCCGAATGCAAATCACCGAAGCGCGCTCGGGCTCCTCGAACGATATCTTCGCTCACATGGCGACGGGCTCACGGTGCCGGACACCGGCGAACCTGGAATCTGGTACCAGTGGGCCCGACCATACATACACGATTCCAAGCGACTGTTGACCGTCCGCCGCAACGCTCACTTGTTTCGATATGCCAGAGAATTCGGTGTTGATATCATCCTCCGAAAGAACGACGTTGACATCGATCTCCACGACTTCGATCTGGACGTGGTAGACACCCTCGAGTCTTTCGGACAGACCCACGAGGATCGGAGTGTCGACTTCGTCGAGACGATTCTCGACCAGGCAGATGCCGATACGAAAAGGTTCGAAACGACGCAGGATCCAGGATTCGACGCCTTCGTCGACGCCTTGACGTCGGACTAATCGGGAAGATCTGCCAGGTTTTCCCCAACCTCGCGTGCGCCACGACTCAGGTCAGAGCGGTCATCAGTCCGCTCTTGAACCGCGTTCCGAAGTTCCTCAAGTTCCATGGCTTTGTTCTACTTAGTAATGGTTAGTAAGTCAGACCACAAAACTCCCTAGGATATTTCTTCTTTGGAAGAAATATCCTTGGCCAACTGCCACGAAGCCATACTTCCTTCAAAATTCAACTAAGACAGTAAACTTACGGCATTGGTCCCTTTGCTGCGAGCTCGTCGTACTTCTCAAGCACCATATCGAAGTATGCTTCGTCCATCAGCCGAGGGTTCTCGACGCGATGAAAATCATCTAGAATGAACTCAGTTTCTTCTGATTCAAGACCGTATGCATGGAAGGAAGCAGCGTCGATTTCAGCGCGTAGCTCCCGGCGTTCTCCAGTTTCTGTAGTAACATCGATTCTACCAAGGCGTTCACGCATCTCGGCGAATTCATCGCCATAACAATTCAAACGAGCCGCACGTTCAGAGATGTAATTGAACCAGTTATCATACTCCGTAAGACGGGGGAGTTGTGACTCGTTGAACTTGTACTGGACAATATGACTATCTACCTTTGTCCTCATTAGGTAATCAAAGGGGACACTGTTAAGCAGTCCCGCCAAGACGAATAGTTCCTTATCTGTAAAGGCCCTCTCATATGCACTATGCATCGGATAATTGCTCAAATCCTCCTCAGTAGGATTTATGACATATGGTCGGATTGAACAAATGGTATGAACTGTTACTATGTCCTTCGGAAGTACACTCGCAATCAGGCTTCGTTCGTCGTCAGCTCTTGCTATATTCCGAACGCCAATTCGGTACTCCGTACAATCAAGTAATACATCCTCCTTTGAGAGTTCGCGACGCCCATGTTCTTCCAAGAGGTTATTGACAAATGATTTCTGTGAGCCACTTCCCCCGAACTTCAGATAGATCGACTTCTTTAGACTCGTGTCTGGGTCACGCGACCGGAAATTCTTCATCCTGACGCGATGTTTCGCGCTCCGTTCCGGTTCGTCTTCATCGACTCCCCAAAGAGAAATTGGGTCGAGATCAGTCTCGATTTCATTATCATAAGCATACTGATGAATGTTCTTCCCCTCATAAATAGGGTAGTCCCCTTCTTCCGGATCTTCGATAAGACGATCAGAATCGTTAGCGCGGTCGAGCTCCTTCATATAGAGAATGGCTTGCCAAGCGTCCTCGACTTCCTCGCCAATCGGAGGGAACTTTACCATTTTAGACAGCGCATCAATCAGCTCTTGGGACCGGAGATACGGGAAGATTCCAGAGTTCGGAGAATATTTTTCTAAAACCTCAACGGGAACGTCTATAGATCCGCCATCGAATTCTTTGAGAATAGATAAATCACCAATACTAAATCTACCTTTTATATCATTAGTAGTTCCACTATTCTTGAAGGTACAGATACAGAATCGATATCGGTCGTCAAGCTCATCGAAAATTTGCTTATTCTGGAACTGAACAAGATGATTTAAACCATTTTCATTTAGAAGATACTGTCGAAGATTCTTTCCAGTCGCACCAAGGAAGAAGCTTCCGGGCATAATCTGGGTTACATACGAGCTATCTTTGGCTAGTTGAGTGGTCCTTTCAAAGAAGAATAATGACAACTCATTTTCAGTAGCTACAGTTTTGCCATCAATGGAAGGTTCCTGCAACTCATATTCCGTGGTTGAATTGTAGTAGTCTGCTTTGAGTTCCATCTCCTGTTGGAACTCTTCCCACATTTCCCTAATCTGCGGGTCTTCAAGGAGCTCTTCCTGCTTCTTCTCTTTCTCTTTTGGTGGTCTTGTCCGAAATTGTTCATCGTACTTTGGGAAGAAATGCTCCCGGTCTATCGTGATAACGTCCCACGGGGGATTGCCTATAATAACATCAAACCCGCCATCTCTGTACACAGGAGCGAATTCCAGGACCCAATGGAAAGGGTGATACTCCTGAAGATCGACCATATCAACCTCATCAATACCAGCGTCGTGGAATTGTTTCAGAACCTTCTCGTCTAACACTTCACTATGGGATTCAATTCTCGACTCCGCTAACTTCCGGGCGTTAGTTGCCTCTGTTCCGCTGGTAGCGTCTTGATGGCGCTCAATAGCTTCAATGACGTCCTCATACAGCTCTTGTACTCCAGGTCCAGTCCCTGCACCCCAGTTATTCAGTGAACCATCACCTGCCTCAGTAGCAACTTCAATGACTTCGGTAAACCCAATGAGGGAGTTCCCCTGCCGAATGTTGAAGTCAATGTTTGGCAACGGTTCCACCTCGCTAGGCTCGTCCTCAATATCGGCCACCATCGAGAGCCACAACCGGAGTTTGCAGATCTCGACTGCCCCGTCGTCGATATCCACACCATACAGATTGTTGAGGATGATCTCCCGTTTCGCATAGAGTCGTTTCCCACCTCTCCGACTCTGAACGTGCTCCAATTCGTCCCTGGTCCGACTTGAGAGCTCCCAGGCCTGCCCCTGGGCTTCCAGTTCCTCAAAATACTCCAGACACTGGAGGTAAATGTCTAGTAACACGTCCTGGGCCGCCAGCAGGAAGGCACCGCTGCCCACCGCGGGATCCAGCACGCGAATGCTCTGAAGAATGTCGAAATACAGCGTCTCCACGTGGTCCGTCTGGACGTCGCCCGTCGGCCCCTGCTGTGTCATCATCCCCCCGTCGGTCGCGACAGCCTCACCCGAGGCGTCCGGAGCCGAGTCAATCAGCGCGAACACCTCGTCGATTTCCCCGTAATCGGCGTCGGCGGCCTCCTTGAGCTGGTCCAGAAGATACGGGTGAATGGACCGCCGGGCCATGAAGCCGGTGATCTCCTCGGGTGTGTAGTACGCCCCCATCTCCTTCTGGTTGACCGTTTGCTCGAAGATGTGCCCCAGCACGGCAGGCGAGAGGTTCTTGGGGTCGACGATGTCCAACCGCTCGTCAACGTTCCAGTTCCAGTCGGAGAGGAAATCCAGGATCTCGTCGAAGAGATCGTTAGTTTCCGCTGCCGACTCGCCGAGCCTGACGTCCGGGAACTCCTCTTCGACCGGATTGGTGGTGAACAGGCCACCGTTGAGGTACGGCAAGCTGCCGAAGTCAGGATCCTGTCCCCCTTCGGCGAGCAGATCGAAGAACAACGGGTCGTAGAAGTCCTCGTAAACGTCTCCACCCTGCTGGACGACCTGGTTATGGTGTTCGTGGAGGTATTCGGGGTTCCGGTCCAGGAGGCGTTTCTCCTGGATGAAGTACAGGAAGATCATCCGGTCGAGGGTGACCTGGACGTAGCGTCGCTTCGCGTCGCCACGATCGTCCGGGATCCCGCTCACTTCCTGCACGAGATCAGTTCGCAGGTCCTCGAAGTCCTCGTAGAACCCCTTGACGATCTGCTGGGTGTCGTAGAGGTCGCCGTAGATGGCTGCGGAGGAGCCGTATTCGATCTGGTTGAGCTTCTGCAGGATGGTATTCTTCGCGCCGCTGTCGCTCGTGAACTGCGATTTGGTGAAGGTGAGCTTCTGGTGTTTGATCTGGCCGTGCTTTTGGCCGAAGGTCCGGACGCGGGTTAGGAAGGTGAACTCCTCGAAGTCGTTGGTCGCGACGAGGTTGGTGTGGCGACGGTCGACGTCTTTCGGCTTGAAATCCGTTGCCGATTCGCCTGGGCCGGCATTGACAAGTTCGATAAACTCGTCGTCGGCGAGCTGGAGTACGAGTCGGTTTTCATTGCTCAACTTCGGGCGATGCCTGAGGCCCCGTTTCTCGAAAGACTCGGCGATCGCCTCCAGAGAATTCCATCCGGCAATATCGGAGGCGGTAATCTGCTCGGGGGGCATTAGGAAAACGGACGACAGCCTGTGTTATGAAATCTTTCGTGGAACGGGGGAGATTCTGGAGCAGTATCTCCAGCCTCAAACTGGCTAGAAAGGATTGGCTTAGCATCTCCTAGCAACCTGCAGTTGAAAAATCCGAACCTCACCAAAACCACTTTCCCAACAGCCCCCTAACGTGATTCTAGCGAACCGCAGGACGCAACCACCGTATCGGTACATTCGTTCGAATTTCGAACGAACTCCATCGCCGACCGCGGCCATCGTTTATAAACGATGCGCCGCTGTCCGGTGACTACGATCCGTTCGAAAACCGAACGAGCCCGACGGGATTTGAACCCGCGACATCTTGGTCCGGAACCAAGCACTCTGTCCACTGAGCTACGGGCTCCGTCTCTCCCTACCCCGGTCGGTGGCTTAATGGTTGTGACACGGGGCGAACCCGGCAATTGTGGCATGGAAGTATCACGTACCAATGGCCTATTCGCTGCAATATTACGACCTGGTGCTCGCTGGTATCATCGTCGCTATCGGCCGGAGCGGGCTCATCGGCACGTTCACCTGGATCCAGATGCCGTCCGCGATACCAGGTCTCGGCGCGGTCTCGATCGGCCTCATTGGCCCCGCGATGTTCGTCAACGGCCCAATCGCCGACGTCGACGACATCGCCGAGTTGGTCGAGGAGGGGCCGGTGCCGCTGGAGAAGCTGCCGCTGGTTGTGTAGCGAACTCTAGAAGCCTGAACGGGTGAGTTATGGCGATTCGCCGGTCTCCAGCGTCAGATCCGACGTCGGATAGGCGACACACGTCAGCGCGTAGCCATCCTCGAGTTCAGCCTCCTCGAACATCTGGTTGGTGTGGTGTTCGACGTAGTCCTCGCTGTTGCCACCGTCCGTAATCTGACCCGAACAGGAGATGCACTGGCCCTCCCGGCAGGCGTACGGGAGGTCGAAGCCCGCCTCCTCGCCGGCCTCCAGAAGCGTCTCGTTTTCCTTGACCTCGACGGTCTCGCCCTCCTTTTCGAACTCGACGTCGTAGACCTCGGCCTCGTCGTCCGGGATGGCGGCGGGCGTGTCCTCACCGGCCGCCTCGTCGGCGAGTTCGCCCTCCCCTTCGCCCTCGGCGCCGCCGACGGCCGCGACCGCCCCGCCACCGCCGCCGACGGTGCGGTTGGACGGCTCCGGAAAGTCCGTCTCGGGGACGGCCTGGGCCCGCTGCTCGAGGACCTCCCCGGAGATGTCCTCGCGGGGCTGCCACTCGCTGCCCGCCGCGAGGTGCAGCGCCACCGCGACGAGGGTCAGCACCGCCCCGCCGAAGACCCCCACGACACTCACCATGGCCGGAGTTCGTCCAGCCCCCTCAATAGCGTTGTGATTCGAGGCATCTCACGAAATGGGTCCCGTCCTCAGTGCCGACCTGGGAGTGACCCAGATCGGGACGGGACTGCCGCCTCAGCCGACGCTGCGGGACACCCGTCTCAGGTGCCGACCACAGTGGGGACACTGGGCGGGGCCTCCCTGACGCTGTCTGATCCCGCAGTCGCGACACTCGTAGGCGGCGTCCCGGTCGCGGACGGACGCGAGGCGGTTCGAGACGGCCCGGCGGATACGGATCCACATACCGGGGTCATTCGATCGATTCTTCGGCCGTACCGTGGTTCTTTCGTCCATGATCCGGGTTCCACGTCGGGGTCGAGCGGGGGTATCGCTGTCCCCTCCATTGGCCGGTCGGCTTATGCCCATCGACCGGGTTCCCGGGCGGGGCGACCCGACGAGGCTCCCTTCTGCAGGAAGATGGGCCGTGCCGGCGTCGATCAGACGCCAGCCGAGGGCCACACTGGGGGTGGTCCCTCCGGTAGCAGGGTTCCAGCTAACTTGCGGCAGCGCCGCCGAGTATATCCCGCTCGCCCGCCTACCGGCCGCATGGTCAACCAGTTCATCGACGGCGAGTGGGTGACGGACTACGACCCGACCGACGAGGCGGGCGAGTTCGACCGTCAGCCCACCTCCTTCCGGGACGGGGTCGCGCCGGCGGCCGCCGAACCAGGGCGGTACCACCTGTACGTCTCCTACGCGTGTCCGTGGGCCCACCGGACGCTCGTCACCCGGCGGCTGCTCGGGCTGGAGGACGTCATCTCGGTCGACGTCGTCGACCCCCATCGCGACGAGGGCGGCTGGCAGTTCACGCCCGAGAGGGACGGCTGCGATCCGGACTCGGTCAACGGCTTCGACTACCTCCGGGAGGCGTACGTCGCCGCGGACCCCGACTACACCGGTCGCGTCACCGTGCCGGTGCTGTGGGACCGCGATGAGGGGACCATCGTGAACAACGAGTCCCGGGAGGTGATGCGCATCCTCTCGGACGCCTTCGCCGACCTCGGCAACGGCGTCGAGTTGGCGCCCGACGAGCTGCGCGACGACGTCGACCGCATCCTGGACGAGATCTACGACCCCATCAACAACGGCGTCTACCGCGCCGGCTTCGCCCACACCCAGGACGCCTACGACGACGCCGTCACCGACGTCTTCGACGCGCTCGGCCGGTGGGACGACGTGCTGGCCGACCAGCGGTACCTCGCCGGCGACCGCCTGACCGAGGCGGACGTCGCGATGTACACCACCCTCGTCCGGTTCGACGAGGTCTACCACACGCACTTCATGTGCAACAAGCGGCTCGTCCGGGAGTACGACCACCTCTGGCCGTATCTCAGGGACCTCTACGGCACCCGGGGCTTCGGCGAGACCACCCGGATGGACCACATCCGGGAGCACTACTACACGACCCACCCCGGCGTGAACCCCACGCGCATCGTCCCCGTCGGGCCGGACCCCGACTTCGAGGCGTCAAACGACCGGGACGCCCTGCCCGGCGAGCCGCCGGTGTGAGCACAGCTTCCGGCACGGGTTGCGGTTCGAGCTCCAGCGGGCAGGATTCGGCGGTGCCGACACGCCTATGTGTGTGGGTGCTATACATTGACATGGGTATGCCCGACACGAAGCGAGGCCGCGAACGGAAGGGGCGGACGAAGCGCCAGCAGCGCCGCGAACACGAGATCGAGCGGGCGCTCGCGGCCCGCGACCGCAGCCGCGACTTCGAGGAACTGTACGAGGACGAGGAGATCGACCTCGACATCTGACGGCCGCCCGCCCCGCACGGCCGCACCCGGTGCCGTGGCCGCGCCGGCCGATAGGGCCATAGTCCGGCCCATACCCGATATGAATCACCCCAAAGGATAGCACTGGGTGGCCCTAACGTGCAGTAATGCCACGATCGCGCGTCCTGGTCGTTGCCGTCCTGGCCGGTGTGGCGACGCTCGCGGTGGCGGTCGGACCCGTCGTCGCCCACATCGACCACGTCGAGACCGACGACCAGGTGTCCGCCGACGGCACGCTCCGCCTGGAGTGGGAGTTCGTCGCGAGCGACGGCTGGGTGGCCGTGCGGGCCGACGACGGCGGCGAGCCCGGCGCGGTGCTCGGCCACCGGCGGGCGAACCCGGAGCAACCGTTCCGGACCGACACCACCGTCGGGATCGACGAGGCGGCGTGGGCCGACTGGAACGGCAGCCGGCACGTCTGGGTCCTGCTGCACCGGGAGGACGGCGGCGAGGGCTTCGATCCCGCCGAGGACCCGCTGCGGACCGGCCTGGACGGCGACCCCGCCGGCAGCCGTATCACCGTCGAGCGGGCCGACGCCCCGGCCAGCGTCACCGCCCAGGGCTTCCAGCCCGAGACCTCGACGGACGGGACCGTCACCGTCCGCCGGGTCGAACTCCCCGAGGACGGCTTCGTCGCCGTCCACCCCGTCGACGCCGACGTCGCCGCGACCGCGGCCGACGAGGACGTGGGCGAGCCGGTCGGGGCGGTTCAGCTGGACGCCGGCGTCCACGAGAACGTCACCGTCGAGCTCGAGGGGACCTACCTGGCGACCGCGGACACCGATGAGCTGTTCGCGGCGGTGCTCTATACGGGCAGCGAGGGGTTCGAGGCCGACTCGACCGCTCCGGTGACCGTCGAGGACGCCCTCGTTCGAACGACGTTCGCCGTCGAGTTTCGCGGCGACGTGGTCGAGGGCCCGACGCCGACGCCGACGGAGCCGGACGACGACCTGGTCACCACCCCCGATGCCACTGACACGCCATCGCACACACCGACCGCCGGCGACGGCGCGGTCGATGGTGTGGCGGCCGCGGTGGTCGCGCTCGCGCTCGGCGGCCTGCTCGCCGGCCGACGGGACCGCTGACGGGGCGCGAACCGATCGGGCGATTCGACGCCCGGACCAAACACCCTAAACGGTTCAGTGCCTAATCCCGCGCATGCACGACGACCACCCGTCGGCGGCCAACGGGTCGGCTGACGCCGACGGCGCCCCGCAGACCCCCGGGGCGGCCGACGCCGACAGGTGTCCCCACCCCGGCGAGCAGGACGAGCCCGACCGGGCCGCCGAACCCGGCGCGGACGCGGGAGCGGATGGGCGAGCGGCCGACGAGCACCCGCCCGAACGGCGACCGACCGACCAGCGTGGCGTCTCCCGCCGCGCGTTCGGCAAGGCCGCCGTCGCCATCGGCGGGGCGACGGCGCTGTCGGCGTGTCTCGACCGGTTCGGGCACGGTGCCGTCCCCTCGGGCGTCGAGGACCCCGGGACGCTGCCCGACGGCCAACACGTCTGGGACGAGTTCCTCGGCCTGGACGACCACGACAACCGCCTCTCGCCCAGACACCACGTGGTACTGCTCCTGGACCTCACGAGCGAGGGCGTCCCGTCGACCGAGGACCGCGAGACCGTCGAGACGGCGCTGCGGAGCCTCGAGCGCGCCTACGAGTGGAGCAGCGACGGCCTCCTGTTCACCATCGGCTACGCGCCGCGGTACTTCGAGCGGTTCGACGCCGACCCCGACGGCGTCGCGCTGCCGGAGCCGGAGCCGATGGCGCCGTTCGAGGACATCGAGCCCGACCGGCCGGACGCGGTGCTGCACCTGGCGAGCGACCGCCCGGACGTCGTCATGGAGGCCGAGGAGGCGCTGTTCGGCGAGGTCGACGCCGCGAACGGCCGCGGGATGGACGCCACGTTCGAGGGCGTGTTCGCCCGGCCGGACCTCGATGACACGACGGTGCGGCGGACCGGGTTCGTCGGCGAGGGGCTGCCGGCCGACCACACCGACGTCGACGGGGTCCCCGAGGACGCGCCGGTGGACGAGGAGTCGCCGCTGTTCATGAACTTCAAGTCCGGGTTCGAGAAGACCCAGGCCACGGAGTCGTTCGTCACCATCGAGTCGGGAGGGTTCGCCGGTGGAACGACCCAGCACCTCTCGAAGATCCGGCTGAACCTCCAGCAGTGGTACGAACAGGACAACCGCGACCAGCGCGTCGGGAAGATGTTCTGTCCGGTCCACGCCGAAGAGGACCGCGTCGAGGGCCCCGGCCACAACCTCGGGACGGACAGCGGGATGGACGACGCCTGCACCGAGGACGTCGGCGAGTCGGCCCGCGAGCACGGGCTGGTCGGCCACTCCCAGAAGATGGCCGCCGACGCCCGCGAGGACGACTCGCCGCTTATGATCCGGCGGGACTTCGACTCCACGGACGACGGCCACGCCGGCCTCCATTTCCTCAGCGTCCAGCAGTCCATCGCGGACTTCGTCGAGACCCGCGAGGCGATGAACGGCACCGACCTCACCGACAGCTCCGGCGTCGGCCAGCGCCTGAACAACGGCATCCTCCAGTACTTCTCCGTCCAGCGGCGCGGCAACTACCTGCTGCCGCCACGGGCGCTGCGGGCGCTCCCGCCGGCCGACCCCTGAGACCGACCCAACTCCCGGAACGGCCCCACCCACCGACCCGACTATCTCTGAGACCGACCCCCCACACATCACTACCCACCGACCCGATGGCCTCCGGTTCAGTGCCGTTTCTTGCCGGAGGTGGGTGGTCGTTTCGACGGTCGGACCAGAACCGTCTTACGGGACATCTCCTTATAAACCGCCACCAATGGAACGCCGACGACAGTTCCTCACCGGGGCAGCCGGGTTGGCGGGTCTCAGCGTGGCGGGCTGTACGAACATTTTCGAGTCGGACGAGTCCGACACCGGGCGCGACCGGACGCCCACCGTCGCTGCCACCGTCGCCGAGAACCGTGGGAGGCAGGTCTACATCCCCACCCACCGCGACGAGATGGCGATGAAGGGCATGGCCGGCGCCGGCGACTACCGTGTCGGCCTCATGTACACCTACCCCCACCAATTTTGGATCGTGACCGGCAGCGAGACCGAACGCGTGCCCTTCCGGGACGACGACACCGTCCACCTGATGACGGTCGTCTTCGACGAGGCCACGAGCACCGTCCTGCCGATCGGGGCCGGCGTCAGCGTCGAGATCGAGCGGGACGGCGACCTCGTCGTCGAGAAGTCGCCGTGGCCGATGATCTCCCAGTCGATGGGCTTTCACTACGGCGACAACTTCGCCCTGCCAGGCGACGGCACCTACGACGTGACCGTCAGCCTCAGCAGCATGAACGTTCGGCGGTTCGGCGAGTTCGGCGGCACGTTCGAGGAGCGCGCCGAAACCACCTTCGAGATGGAGTACAGCGACAGCGAGCGGAACGATCTGGAGATCCGGCAGTTCGAGAACCGGCAGGGCGACCCCGGCGCCGTCTCCATGATGGACATGGGAATGATGCCGCTGTCGCGGGTGCCAGCCCCGAGCGACCTGCCGGGCCGGGTGGTCGGGGAGGGCGCGAGCGGGGACGCGACGTTCGTCGTCAGCGCCGTCGAGGAACCGCCGTTCGTCGAGGGCGAGGACAGCTACCTGCTGGTGTCGCCGCGCACGCCCTACAACCGCGTCCCGCTCCCGATGATGGCGCTGTCGGCGACCCTCGAGAGCGAGGCCGGGACGACGTTCGAGGGCCAGCTGTCGGCGGGTATCGAGCCGACCGCCGGCTACCACTACGGCGCCGCCGTCGATGGGATCTCCTCGGGCGACGAACTCACGATCACCGTCGACTCGCCGCCACAGACCTCGCGGCACGAAGGCTACGAGACCGCGTTCCTCGACATGGACGCCGTCGGTCTCACCCTCGAGTAGCCGGTCGGCCGTCGGCGACCCCCCGACTCGTCGCTGCCTGGCGGCCCGCTCGTCGCCCGGCCTGCCCGCTGATGGCCGCCAGACCAGCAGACGACCGCCGACCGCGGCGGTCCATCACGCGGTCCAGACCCCCGGCCCTCGCCGTGCGTCGCCCGACCGAGCGAGCCACCGGGGAGCACGGTGGCGTCGGTCCCGGACCGGCGAGCACGCCACGGGGCCGATGCTGACACCGTCGTTTTGTGGCTCCACCCCGTACGCCCCCCGTGGCCCACGCGTGTGTCGTCTGCGGTCGCGACGCGTCCGTCAGCGACGCCTGCCCCCACTGCGGGGCGGCCGTCTGTGCCGACCACCGGCCGGCGGCGGCCCACGACTGCCCGGGCACCGGGGCCGGCACGACCGGCGGCTGGCGTGTCGACCTCGACGGCGCCGGCACCGACCGGCCGCCCGCCCGGCCGCTGTCGTCGCTGTTCCGCCCCGGCCTCGCGCTGGCCGTCCTGACGGTCCTCGTGGTCGTCGCCGCGATCGGCGCCGTCGCCTACGTCGGCCCCATCGGCGACGACCTCGACCCCAGCGGCGTCGAACGCCACATCGCCGAGCGGACGACCGAGGAGCGACGCGCCGCCGGCGTCGGGGCCCTCCGGCGTGACCCCGATCTGGCGGCCGTCGCCAGGGCCCACAGCCGCGACATGCGCGACCGCGGGTTCGTCAACCATACCAACCCCGACGGCGAGGGCCCGACCGACCGCGCGGCGGCAGCCGGCATCGACTGTGCCGTCGGCGAGAACATCTACGGGACGCCCCGGGGCGCGCTGGCGACCTCCGAGCGCGCGCTCGCCGACCACGTCGTCCGCGCCTTCCTGGACTCGCCCGGCCACCGCGCGACGCTGCTCCGGGACCGCTACACCCGCCAGGGCGCCGGCGTCGCCGTCGGCGACGAGGCCGTCTACGTCACCGTCCTGTACTGCTAGCCGGCCGAGCACGGGGCCCTGGCGGGTGTCGCCAGCGCGGCGGGTCGCGGGGACCGTTCGGCTCCCGCGGTCTCGCGGGGCGAGCCACCTTTCCGTCCCCGGGCAAAGGACCGGCCATGCCGCCCCCCACGCGACGGGACGTGCTGGCGTCGAGCGGCGGCGCCGGCCTGGCCGCGCTGGCCGGCTGTCTCGCCGGCTCGCCAGACGACCGCCCGACCGGCGAGGCCACCCCGACGTGGCCCGACGACCCCGGGTGGGCGCCGGCCGACGGGTCGCCGCGCGAGGCCGCCGTCGCCGCCGAGACCGCCGTCCGCGGGCTGTCGGTCCCGTGGGACCTCGCCGTCGCGGGCGGCGACGCCTACCTCACCGAGCGGTCCGGCGGCCTCCGCCGGTTCGACCTCGAGACCATCCGGACGGGGGTCGACGAGCCGGCGAGTGCCGGCGCCCGGGTGCTCGGCGCCCGGGACCTCCCGGACAGGACGGCGCCGGGCGAGGGCGGCACGCTCGGCGTCGCCACCCACCCCTCGTATCCGGACCCGCGGGTCGTGTTCGTCCACTACACCGCCGGCGACCCGCTCCGGAACCGCGTCGTCCGCTACGACTTCGCAGCCGAGACGGTGACGCCCGTCGTCGACGACATCCCGGCCGCGGAGTTCCACAACGGCGGCCGCCTCGCGGTCGGGCCCGACGAACACCTCTGGGTGACGACCGGCGACGCCCGCGACGGGGCGGCCGCCCAGGACCCCTCGAGTCTCGCCGGCGCCGTCCTCCGGGTGACGCTGTCGGGCGACCCCGCGCCCGGGAACCCCGCGTTCGGCGCCGACGCGGACCCGCGGCTCTACACCGTCGGCCACCGGAACCCCCAGGGGCTGTCGTTCACGCCGGACGGCGAGCCGCTCCTGGCCGAGCACGGCCCGTCGGCCCGCGACGAGGTGTCGGTACTCCGGCCCGGCGCCAACTACGGCTGGAACGTCGCCCGCGAGGGCCCCGGCGGCATCCAGTACGAGGCCTATACCGACCACGAGCCGTTCACCCCGCCGCTCGTGAACACCGACGACACGTGGGCGCCCGGCGGGACGGCCTTTTACACTGGCGACGCCATCCCCGCCTGGCGGAACCGGCTGTTCGTCGCCGGCCTCCGCTCGCAGACACTGTGGGCGGTCACGCTGGCTCGCGACGACGGGCCGTCCGGCGGCCGCCGGTTCGACGCCGACTGGCTCGACGACCGCTACGTCGCGACCGCCCACGCCCTGTACGACGGCACCTACGGCCGCCTCCGGCACGTCGAGCAGGGGCCGGACGGCGCGCTGTACCTCCTGACCTCGAACCGCGACGGCCGCGCGCTCGGCGAGTTCCCGCGCGAGGTCGACGACCGGCTGGTCCGCATCGAGCCGGCCTGACCCACCGGCTGCTGGCCATCCTGTCGTGTCGGTCCCGACCGGCGACGCGCGGACCACCTCGACGGCATCGAGACATCGGCGTGTGTCCGCTCGACAGACCCGTGACCTCGACGATTCGGCCGCCTCGACGGCCACGAGACGTTGACGCGTCGGCCGCGGCTACAGCCGCGTGAGGTCCTTCGCGCGGGGGCCCTTGTCGGCCTCGACGATCTCGAACTCGACCTCCTCGCCCTCCTCGAGGTCGGGGCCGCCGATGTCCTCCATGTGGAAGAAGACGTCCTCGTCCGCCTCGTCGGTCTCGATGAAGCCGTAGCCGCCGGTGTCGTTGAAGAAGTCGACCGTGCCAGTTGCCATTGCGCCTCAGCCGTGTGCATCCCCACTCATAATCCTTCCGAGACACCACAGCGGCGGGTTCGATCGGTGACGGCGCCGGTCCTGCGTGGTCGGGTGGTCGGCTGCTCGACGTCGTCGCGCCCGCGACTGTGAATCGTCGACGCGGCCGGCTCCTTCGATGGGCCGGTGGGTGGCGTCGCTGCACCGCCGGACGGCCGTTCGGATGACGCCCAAGTTGTAATGTGGGCGGATCGACTCTACGGGGGACTGTAGCCGGGCCGGCACCGAACGCTTCCTGCTCCGGGCCGCGGGACGCCCGCCGGCACGGCTTTTCGAAACCCTTTTTGATTGCGTCGGCGTGCCCTCTCTGGAGCCGCCTTAGCTCAGACTGGGAGAGCACTCGACTGAAGATCGAGCTGTCCCCCGTTCAAATCGGGGAGGCGGCATATTCTGAACCTGCGAGCGCAGCGATTAGGCAAGCCGAACTCGATCGCCTCGACGCTCGGTGAAAGTATTCATCACGAGGCCTCCGAACGTCGTCTAACTGGGTGTGCGGACGGACTGACCCGACGGATTAGATCAGATATAACCGCTTGGGATAAGATATATGAATTTGACGGTCGAACTCGGTGTATGAGCGAGACGAGTGCAGCCGACCGCTGGCAGCACGAGCGGACAACGTTCCAGCGCGTCTACGACGTCCTCGTGGGCTCACAGTCGCTTCTCACCGCCCACGAGTTTGCCGACCGGGCGGCGTGCTCTGAAACCGCGGCTCGCAACGCGCTCGAACAGCTGGCCGAGATGGGCGTTGCAGAACGCCGTGACGGGCGGCCGGCCCGCTACCGGCGGAACGATTCGTACTTCCGGTGGAAACGCGTCGAGTCGCTCGCACGCGAACATGATCCCGACGACCTCCACGATCGGCTCGACGATCTCATTGCGGAGGACGAGGCGTTCCAGGACGAGTATGAAGTTCCTGATCCCGATGCGGTTTCCACAGCTGCTGACATGCCGGTCGACGATCACGATGCCGTACACGACCGCTGGGAAGATCTGAGCGAGTGGCGCACCGTCCGGCACGACATCAAACTGCTCCGCCGGGCCGTCGAGCGCGCACACGGCCCTGTCGATGACGGTGTACGCGTGTGACCAGCGAGGAGTACTCAAGCGGGCCACTCGACGTCCCCACGCTCGACGTGATCGCCCAGCGTGCTGTCACCCATTCACTTGTCGACGGGTGGGCGTTCCAGCCGGATTCCAAGTCACCACGGCGGCTGGAACTCTATTTCGACGAGGATCAGTATCCGTCACCGATTACGGAGGTACGCCTCGACGTTCGGTGGTTCGAGGGTGGCGACTACACTGTTCACTCTCTCGAGACACGAGATGACGACACCTGGCAGTGTCGCTGGGATCGACACCCCAAGCCCGACGCGTCGAAGGGGCACTTCCATCCACCGCCGGATGCGGCGTCCGAGGTTGAATCCTCCACCATGCAGGCGACACACCATCTCGGTGTGCTGTTCGGCGTTCTCGACTGGATCACTGAGCGGATCGAGCAGCTCCAGGACGGCTGACAGGTTCCTAATTAAGCCTCTGTAACCGTTGATGTCGAACGGATCCGGGCATCGTGACGGGCAGAGCGCAATCGTGAGTTCGTCAACGAGCAGTTCCGTCGACGGACAAGAGCGGAACCGGGTAGCGAGCAGGGCGGCGATAGCACTGTCCCACGTGAAGACCTTTCGCGGGACGATCTCGCGACGGTCAATCGGGAAGCACAGGGGATCGCCGAAAAGGTCGAGAACGGTCACAGTAGAGCGGCCGTCGTCCGTCTACTCGCCGACAAGGTCGTGGACGGGTAGGAGGTCACCGATGCGGTGTTCGCCACGCTCGAAGCGGTGAAGCAGATGCCGGGCGTCAGCATCACGATCGACGAGGTGCCGGACGTGCCGGGTGAGGAGGTGAGCGTCAGCGGTGAGATCGTCCAGTTGTGGCGGCCGAGTAGTTCGGCCATAAGTCAGGTCGGACTGATCGCGGACGAGAGTGGCAAAATCAAATTCACAGTCTGGGAGAAGAGCGACCAGAGGGGCGTCAGAGAGGGGGATCGTGTCCAGATCAAACACGCGAAGAAGAACTGGTATCAGGGTCGGTGCAGCATCGCACTGACCTACGATAGCCGGATCGTGTTTCCGGAGCGCGACTGGCAGTGGTGGACGGCGTAGTGGAAGGGGCGCCCTTTTTATCGTGTGTGCCGAACCGACCAGGCCCCCCTACCCCACCCTCCACTCCCGGCCTCCCTGCGGTCGGCCGGCAGCCACAACCTGAATCAATTCAACTGTAAGGAGCTGAGTACCTCTTCACGCAATCAAAATGGCAAATTGAATTTATTTTTCTGAAGCTGTTCGGGATACAGGGCACGAGTTCTGCGACAACTTTCACCCAACTAGGAAAGATACTATATAAATTCGGTGTGAACAGTTATCAAAGACGAGCAAATAGACAGACTAACATCCGAACAACGAACGAAATAATCACCAAGGAACTCACTAATGAATATCGAACGTCTGGAGGAGACAGTCAACCAATACTTCCAGAGCGATATTGATAACGACAGGTACCTTTATTTTAAAACCTACTATAGTACCAGGTCGGTTGATTCAGTCGACTTTAACGACTTCTTCATCGAACAGATATCCGATGAGGACATCAATATCGATATTGTCAGTAGATCTGGGGGCGAGGTCATCATCCAGACGGAGAAGAGCACAGTTCTGGTGTTCGGACTTTCTTATGACAACTGGCTAATCGTCTATTCGAGTGCCTTACCAGACAGTCTTCGAAAGTCGCTCGGCCGATTGGGCGACAGTTTTGGGTGGCTAACGGATTCTTGGGTTCCGAGTGAAACCGTTGAGTCGCTGTATGAAGGGTATTCCGAGCAGCGAGATAAGGTCCGAATCAAACGCCAGTGGGACCCGTACTACCTGTACAGGAATTTCTCGTCAATTCCGTCGGAGATGCAGGAGTATTACGAGGAGAACCTGACCAAGTTCGAAGAGCAGGAGACGGAATTCAGTCTCAGGACTCCACGATGGATGGTCGAGGAGGTTCTCAAATCCCAACTATCGGAGGATTTCCTACAACGGTCCCAAGTTACGGAATCACGGTTTGATATCCATCTTTCGAATCCAGGTGAAGCCGCTGTCACCGTCGACAAGTCGGGACAGATTACGCATCGCTCTGGTGAACCTGACGCGACAATAAAGGTCGTCAACGATGTCATAGGAAAGGACGAAGAACTCCACTCGGAGTTTGCCGAAGTCGTCCCTGAGAAGGAGTACTCAACCACGAGTGGCGGAATGAAACTGATTGACAGCTATGAACCGCCAAAGATTCTCCGCCTCAGGTTCCCCGAGAGCAACTACAACGAAGAGTCCACAATCAAGCTTTCTAATCTACTGACAGTCGGTCAGTCGGACGCTAACTTCCACGGCTTCGTCAGCAGTCGCGACGGCTTGGAGTTTCGATGCCATTCATACAATACCTTCGACCAGTCCGAGTTCGAGATTCTATTCACTGAATACCGAGGTGACCCGACCCTATATGTCCGACCTATTGAAACCACCGTAAACGGGGTCATCAACCTGTATCAGACGCTTAAGTCGAAATTCGGCACTACCATCGAACGCGACACGCTGGACGAGATGGAATTCGTGGAGAGGTAGTCGAAATAGATGAATCGCAACCTGGTCACTGATCCTGATTTTGACGATCCTCATGCCTATACCTTGAGTAAACTTTACACGCTGTATCGAGTCGATATGAGCGGGCTAGGTAACCTCTCTGATATCGGATATATGGGATATCCCGATCCACGTTTTGAGAGCGAGAAGAAAGGCCCATACACCCCTGACTTTCTCTCTATCGGCGAAATGGGCGACGCTCAAATTATCGATGTAAAGGGCTTTGAGAATATTGAGACTTACATCGACCGACGCTCAGACGTTGAGGACAAAATTAAATCGGTGATTGAGGACCTGCAGAAGTACCAGAATGTTACTCCTTCAATGGTAGCAGATTACCTTACTCTACACGATATCTCCTATAAGCCCGATCATCACGAGTTGGTCGTTCTCTTCCCACATGAAGTGTACACGAAGTACGAATCTACAGTTGTCAGTACTGCAGAATCGTTAGGTCTACGGGTATGGGTTCTCGAAGAAAACTCCGTTGAACACCTCTGGTTAGCCCATGGAGAACACAAAAATCAGACGCTCACCGATCATATAGAACGAGGAAGCGGTCGAGGCATTCAGGTGTATCAAGGTGGCAAGGACTTAATTCCGTTCGCGAGAGACACAGACAAGGATATTGTCCGTTTTCATTTTGCTGCCAATATCACAGCCTATTGCTCTCATGAGAGGAAATTAGAGTTCAGATTCGACGAAATCGACGATATTCTCGTAAATAAACAGCGGCCACAGATGTTCAGCCATCTCCCTGCATCTGAGCGCGAAGAGATCTGGAGGGATTGTATCCGCCAAATGCGAGACCGATTTAATCTCGTCTCTCGAACGACAGCCATCAATGACACGTACGAGTGGGAAAAGAAGCGGTTCCTCAAACAACCTCGCGACCGATACAAAATCCTACAAGATGTAGGTGAGGAACTCGGGGTGTTCGACGAAGACCAATGACCACGTCTATTCGACTTCCACAGAGTAGTCTAAAAGAGATACTGGATAGCATAGACGAGCTGGTCAAATTCTCCGAAGGTGCTGCTATTGACCTGAATCTTACCACCGACGACGGATGCGTTCTCATTTACGCTCATCCACCAAGTATGTCCTTGGTCCATGAACTCGTTCCAAGTGACGACGTAGAGATCTCTACTGATGAAGAGGGGGAACGGATTTGTCTGAATCCTAACGATCTGATGGATGTGGTCACGAAAGCCGAAGAAGGGATGCTCGAAATTGAGTTTTTGGATTATGACTACGTCGTCAGATATGAAGAAGAAGAGATATTTTCGGAGCCGTTAACCCTACGCCTTAGGCGATTCGTCGATACAGAATTTGAAGAACCCCCTGAGGTTGGGGACCTCAAGAGCCTCGGCTCACTCAACAGGATATCGCTATCACGAGCACTGAACGTAATGAGTACTGTATCTCCAGTCGTCAAAGTTACCGTTGACAAAGGGATGCTCTCTTTAAAGGTGGAGGACAAAGTTTCAGGTGAGGGAGAGGTTAGCCCAAAACTCACGAATTCTCAAGTAGAATACTTCGAGGCGTGGTACTCAATCGAACCACCGATCCAATTCCTCCGGAAAATAACTAGTGATGAAAATGTAGACTTGTTAATTACAGAAAACAGTACTCTCGTCTTAGAGGTAGAATCAGATAACAAACACTCGAGACTATTTTTGGCTCCACGGGTTGAGGAACCTCAGTAGGATACTGTTAACGCGTTGGTCTCACATTCTATCTATCAGTGCCTGGATTTATAGACTCCTAACATGGGGTTGAAGCTCCACTTAGGAACGTTTCACGACTTGATTTTGTCGGCCCCTGATGGGTGAGGGACCTGTCACAACAGCACCTCCCTCGTAACTAGGTGAGAGTCATGGCAAGCAGAGACATCTACGAGAACGCGTTCGACGAGGACGTACAGGTAACGGTGGTAACAGTCTACGAGGACTGTGGACTCGTGCTCGAATTCCATCCGATCGACCATGGTCCCGTGGCGGTCCTTCGAGGATAATGAGACGAATTCGGAGCAAACCGGTGCGCCGCTCACGCCGACCCGTCACGATCGCGGGCTCTCGACCGAAATCTGGTACAAGATTGACGGCAGCGGGAATACGCTCTCGGGGTCGAAGCATTGCCAACTCGGGCGGCTCCGGCGCGAGCATGTTCGTGGCCGCTGGCGCTCCAAAGCCGAACGGAATCTCGGCAACTGATAGAAGACACTACCGTCGTGGTCTTCGAATGCCTGTTTGACGAGCCGTGTCTTTCCGAGTCGGCGGCGGCCGTACACGACAGCTAGTTTCGCGTCGTTAGAATCGAAGAGGGCTCGCAGGCGGGTGAGCTCCTCCGGTAAACTCCTCCGTTCGGTTCAGGAAGTCCGGCATGTACGCTGCCGTGCAGAGGGAGCAATAAAAATACTCTGAATAATCGTACTTGGGAGTATCATAATTGCAGGTATCATATTTGTTCTCGGTCAGGAGCATTATCCAGTTTTGGGTACTCCCTATAACACCACACCCGCACTTACCCTCATCACAGTCGTAGCCACGAAGGCATGCCCGCTACCCAAATCATGTGTCGCTGGCGATCCGGAGCGACTCGTGTGCCTCAACGGATACCAGATCTGGGAGCGAAGCGACCGAGTCCGTGAGCCGGAACTCTGCTCCCGATCCGCTTTGAGCCGACGAGTCGCAGCCCCGGAACGGCGCGAGCACCGCGAGCGCCGCACGCCCAGAACCTCTCGGTTCGTTCAAATCGGGGAGGCGGCATCCGGTTTGTACCTGATTCGTATTTGCCGGACAGCGAAGCCTTCGGGCGTATTTCCGCATCGTGGGTCAGTCTCCGCTTGCCTCGCGTACTTCGGAAATTCCGGAAATGCTTCGTAGCCATTTTTGCTCAACGGCGGGAATGCGCCCTCAATGGCTAACGAACCTCGTGACGAGAGCAGCGTGATGCGAAGGTTTATCAATGCTATCTGTATAGAGATAACCAATGATGGACTTCGTCGACTCCACCGCGGCGAAGATAGTCTTGGCCGCGCGTGATGGAGATTCGATCCGTCGGGTCTCCCAGAAGATAGACGGCACGTATTCGTGGGTCTACAACTGGGTCGAACGCATGGAGACGATCGACGTCGTCGAACGAACTGATGGGATTCGCGTTACTGCGCCGGAGGTCCGGGACGGGTATGCACGGTTGATGGAAACGATCGCCCGACAGACTTCACCGAGCGTCGATGAGGCATATATAATTCCCCACTTCGCAGAGATGGATTTCGCGTACACCAAGATCGATGCCGTCTATGTCTGGACCCATGGTGGCTACCAGATCGCTCGTGGAGGAGACGCATATCCCGTGTTCATGCAGATCAATGACGCCGATACCGAGCAGTGGCGGTCCTTCTTCGATCGGTACGATATTCCATCTGTGATCGGCGAACGCGACGATACTGTCGTCGAAGACACTGACGATTCTGTCTATTATAGTGTGTACCCGACGACTAACCCGATCGACCCCGAGTGGGTCGACGGCAATCCGGTCATATCGTTGTCGGAGACAATCGAATACATGCAGGAGTATCGGTGGAATTTCGAGCCAGCCTTGGAGATGGTTGCCGACGAGTACAACGTCGACATCGACGTGGACAGCCCCGACTACGTCCCAGCACAATGAGCCTCCCTGATCGCGAACAGGAGTCGTTGACGACGCTTAACGCGATCAACGATGCTGGCCTGCCGTATGTTCTCGTCGACCGGAAGTAGAGTAGGTGATCGACGAACTCGAAACCGGCCGGGAGGTGCTGAGTTGCGGTCAGTCATCAATCAGCGCTTCGCGAAATCGCTCGGCGTCTTCAAGGAGGTCGGGCCAGTTCTCGAAGACGGTCATGACCTCTTGGCGGTCGACAGGCCCCTCGGCGGTCCATCCTCGATCTACGTTCGTCGAGGGAGAAACGAAAAGTTTCTCAACACGTGGCCGGTTCCTTCCCCATAGGTGACTGACACGTTGTGGGCTGCGAGCGCCGACATCCGGTGTTCGAACGTCACGATGGTCGGCCCATGGGAGCACATCAGAGTTGCGTGTACGGACGATGCTCGCACGATCACGACGGATGAACCCAGGCCATCGATCACCACTCGGTCACACCCGATGAAAGCAGACCGCCGATCCCGTCGCCGGGGTAGATCAGGGGAGACGATGGGAGGTGGCGGCTGGTGAGTCCCGACGGACAGACGGACGATCACCGAGAGCGGGCGAGACGGAACTACGACCGCGTGAGAGAGGAGGTCATCTCGGCGGAGAAACGGTCGATACTGTCGGAATATCGAGCCGACGACTTCGACAGCGTCCTGCTCGTCGCAACGGCCCCGAGAGGCGGCAGCAGTCTCCTCTTCGACATCCTCCGCCACCACGAGGGGACGTGCAGTCTCGACGGCGAGCACGACCGGTGGTTCGAGCTGCATGGTGTCTGTTACCCGGCGTTGGAATCCGACGTCGTCCCGGCCGACTTCGATTCGTTCCACCGCGACAGGCTCCTTTCGGACCTCCTCGCGGAGGTCGGTGCGACCGAGCGGTCCGGCGACCGCGCCCACCGGGTGGACAACACGCTCGTCCGGCTCCCGCTGCAGTTCCCCGGTCGCGAGTTGCCCTACGGACGGATCCGCGAACGGTTGCTCGATGGCGCATCGCTCGAGGAGGTACTCGAGAGCCTCGACATCCCGCCCCTGCAGTACGACGAGTACGCCGAGCGAGATGCGGACAGCCCGTTCGGAACCGAGACGATCGAAGACCGGCCGTTCGTCACCTCACACCGCGACAAGCGCGGTCTCACGGCGGACGACTTCGAGCGGACGCTCGTCCTGAAAGCGAGCGGCGACGCCTACCGGCTGCCGTGGATCCGCGAGCGGCTGTTCCCCGAGACCGACGTCCGACTCGTCCACCTCACGCGGAACCCGGCAGCGTCGATCAACGGCCTCTACGACGGCTGGCGGCTGAACAGGGGGTTCCAGACGTACGACGTGGGGCCGCTCGACATCGACGGATACGACGGCTCCCTGTGGTGCTACGACCTCCCCCCGGGCTGGGAGACCGAGGGGCGGCTCATCGACGTCTGCCTGCATCAATGGACGCAAGCCCACCGCCACATCCTCGAAGACCGCGACGCCTTCGAGGACGTCCTCCGCGTCCGGTTCGAGGACCTCCTCACCGACACCCGCTCGACCGTCCGGGAGATCGTCGAGTTCGCTGACCTCGGCGCGTCGCCGCTGCTGTCGGAGTACGTCGACGCCCCGGACGAGGTGATGACGACGGCGGAACCGAGACGCGCTCGCTGGCGGGACCGGGAAGAGTTCATCACGGGCGCGCTCGACCGGGCCGACGACACCTACAGGGCTGTGGTCGAGGAGCTGGGCTACACGGAGGCCGACGAATGGATCTGAGCGACGCGACACTGGCCGGCGGCAGCGGCGATGCCGGCCGTCACCGACGGGCGTCGATGCCGAGACGGCAGCAACCGGCGACTCGACGAGAACGAACCGCACGTCCAGGCCGAACCGAGGCGGCCTCGATGTCCACCAGCCTCTCGATCGCGGCGTCGACGTCCGTACTCTATCAGGACGACACCACCCGCGTGGGCACGGCGGGGGGTCACAAGTGTGGGCCTCTCGGAGGGGGCCCGACCCGATGATCGGCACCACGACCTGGCTGTTCGGGCTGCCGTGCTCAGGAAAGACGACTCTCGCCGAGGGATTGATCGGGCCGAAGACGGTCCACCTCGACGGGGATTACCTCCGGGACACCCTCAACTCGGACCTCGGATTCTCCAAGGAGGACCGGACCGAGAACCTCAGGCGGGCCGCCGGCGTCGCCCGGGCGTTGAATGACCAGGGCTTCGACGTCGTGGCGTCGTTCATCACGCCGTACCGCTCGCAGCGAGAGTTGATCGCAGAGACGGTCGAGAACGTCTCGTTCGTCTACGTCAACGCACCCCTCGAGGTGTGCGAGGAACGTGACGTGAAGGGAATGTACGAGCAGGCTCGCGCGGGGGAGATCGAGGGGTTTACCGGTATCGACGCGCCGTTCGAGGAACCGGACGGCGCCGAGATCGGACTGGAAGTCCGGACGGCGACACGCTCCCCGGAGACGAACATCCGGCGGATCAACGAGGAGCTGGACCGGAAGTTCGATCCGAGCCACGTCTTCATCGGTCGCTGGCAACCGCTCCACGACGGCCACCGCACGATCATCGACTCCGCCGCGGACAACGGCAACGACGTCCTCATCGCCATCCGCGACACGGAACTAAGCGAGAACAATCCACTCACGGCCCAGGAACGCCGACAGCTCATCGAGGACGTCTACGCGGACCACCCGAACGTCGAGACGATGATACTCCCGGACGTCGATACCGTGGCCATCGGCCGCGACGTCGGCTACTCGGTCGTCTCGGTCCCCGAAGAGGTGGCAGAGATCAGTGGCACGGATACCCGAAAGCAGTACGACAAGAGCGAACTCATCGCGGGCCACCACCTGGATGGAGGCGGCTCCCGCCGACACAGCACGGATGGATGACGCCGGACTCCTGTTCGACCAGTCCGAGCTGGAAGACGCGATAGAGACGGGCGAGCTGTTCGGGTGGAAGAAACGGCGGTATCTCACCTTCAGGGAGACGATGCGGGAGACCGCGTATCCGTGTCACTTCGCGGTCGAGGCCGAACGCGGCGATACTGCTCGGTACCTCTTCGCCGGGGACGCTCGCGACCGCGACGCGCTCCTCAAGCTCCGAGCGGGATTGGGCCAGTACCTCGACCGGTATCGGTCCATCGCCGACAGAACCACGTGTGTAGTGTTTTTCGAACCCCCGGAAGGAGTTCGGAGTGAGGCGGAGTACCGTGACCGCTTCTGGAGCGTCCTCGAGTTCCTCCACGACCGGGATCCTGAGCCGTGGCCGAGTACCGTCCCCGCAGATCCCGACGATCCCGAGTGGGAGTTCTGCTTTGCCGCCGAACCGGTGTTCGTCGTCGGACGTGCACCCTTTTACGCGGATCGGCAGAGCAGACACACCCCTCACGGGCTAGAGATGACGGTCCAGCCACGCGGAACACTCGAGGACATCACTGGTGATACCCCGGAAGGCCAGAAGGCCCGCACAGCCATAAGAGCCCGGCTGGCGGACTACGACGACGTCGATCCCCATCCCGACATCGGCGATTACGGCGATCCTGCCACCCGGGAGTGGAAGCAGTATCTCCCGCCGACGTCGAACGAAGAGAGTCTCGATGAGTTCCCGTTCGAGATGGATACGTAGGTATCGTCGAACCGCTATCCAACCGGAACAGCCATATCATTACCGCATATAGTGGGAACATTGCGACGGTGGATTCGAAAGGTCGAATCGTCCCCCCGAAAGATGTTCGAGAACGACTCGGCATCACGCCCAACACGGAACTTGACGTCCGCGAGGATGACGGGAAGATGATCGACGAACCCGAAGACGACCCACGACAGATCCTCGAACGCATGGAGAAACTCGTCGGGGAAACGTCCTCGAGACGGCGGGAAACAGCTCCCTTCGACGAAACGGCCGGCCCGATTGCCCGGAGGCACAGAGACGCTGTTCGGAGGGGTGCAGACGACGAGAGCGATGCGTGACGGTGCTGGCCCATATCTCTTCGATGGCGATGTGATCGCCCTGGCGCAGATCTATAGTGGTTTCAACCTATGCCCAACAGTTAAGAGTCCTCAGCGGGTTTTTGTAAATGAGATGGCTAAGAAACGCGACGTCCCCACGGCTGAGGAAGTCGCTACAGCAGTTAATGGCGACGTAGTCACCGCTGAGCGAGCGCTCCGTGCTGTCAAGTTCAACGACGACACGGACGGATAGCGGCTTCAGTGTCCCCTGATTCTTCTTCATCCGAGTACGAATTTCAAATACAGGAGATCGCCGAACAAGCCGTAAGTCCGGATAGAGGGATCAGCGATGGAAACAGAATGCGTCTGAGCGTAGCCAAGCGTACTCTTGATCAGAATTACCTTGAGATAGATAAGTATGTTGACGGGGATCTTGAGACAAATCCAATATTCATCTGCCACAATAAGGAGCGAGAAGACGAAGGGTTTGAAGCACTCCGTCTGCTCCACAATTACCTCGCATCGCTCTATTCGTTCAATGAGACGATTCGCGTTCTCTTCAATCAACATTCCCCCGATGGAACCTCTCTTGAAGGCCGTGACTTCACCCCGGCTTCAGGGGGAACAGATCGACTACACTATAGCAGAAAATTGGCCTTTCTGCGTGGTTTGAGAACTGACTTCCAACACGGCGGGTTCTCTTGTTTTAGCTTCAATAACACGGGAGAGCTTGGAAATTTCGCCGGGTATCATATCGTTTTTGAAAGAGAGAAATTCATGGACGACAGCGGGCTGCATGAACCAAACCGCTTCCTGCGACACACCAACACAAATGAACAGCAGTACCCCCTATGTTTCCTTGGGCAATTCCATAAGTACACTCTCCAGAGCTTCTATGAAGATACGGAAGCATGGTTTGATTCTACTGGGTGATTTCAGCCACCACTCTCCCTCTCCATCTGAAGGCTATCTGAAACCGTGATTTAGACCTCCGAACCCGGTGCATGTATTTAAAGAATTTTTATACTCCGGTTGGCGGAGTGTCTGTCATCCACCGGACGAATTGAAACAAACCGAATTGGAGCGTCGATGGAAAGTGGAGCAGCGAGGAGCATTCGGAGCCCGCCGGATCGACAGACCGGACGGTGTCAGCCAGCCCCCCAGTTCAGTGATTCCGTTCGCCGCGAACGAACTCCTCGGCAGTCCGCTCGCCCGCCGCGAACGCGGTCGCCCGGGCATCGATCCGCGCGGTATCAAACACGCCCTAGCTGACGAGCAGGTGTTCGAGCGCCGCGTGCCACTGCTCGTAGCAGATCCGTTCGGTTTCGGTCACGTCCTCGCCCAACCGATCGGTGTCCGGGTTCGTCGCCTCGACTGCCTCGATCAGGCGCCGCTGGAACGCCGCCCAGTCGAACCCATCCCCGTCGTCGTACAGGGCGACGGTCACCCCGAAGGCGCGGGCCTGCCACGGCGTCGCGAACGTCGGCTCCGCGTCGAGTCCGAGGAGGTCCGCGAACGGGCTGTCGGGATCGTCAACGCCACCGTCCGCCGTCACCCCTGCGCCGCCGGTTACGGTCGAGGTATCGAGCAGTTCGACGCCGACGGGCACAATAGTCAGGGCGTACGCCGCGTAATGCGGTATGCTTGCTCTTCGTACTGGAACCGGGTTGTCCCATCGTCGTAGCCAACGGTCCAGTCAGCCGTTCGGTCGTCCGTGCGAAGGACGACACGCTCTACGTCGGCGGTCCCGAAGGCGAGCGTGTTCCGGTAGCCACGATACCGGCGTCGCATCACCTGTTCCGCAACGAGCCGTCGGTCGGCATCGCCTGCCGTTTCGAGCACGAGGGAAACGCGTGAGCGACCCTCAGAGTCGGGGGCTGTTCGCCAGCGCTCCGAGGTCGCTGTCACTGTTCCGCCGTCACGCTGGGCCGTGACATCATCAGTCGGGACGACAGTCACTGACGGTGCATCGAGCTCGACGAGCGCTCCACTTTGGGCTGTCGCATGGCCGTAGCCAGCAATAGCGGCATACCGGCCACCACCGAGGAATGGATAGCTCTGCGCCTGACAGGGCGCCATCTCGGCTGCTGCTGCCCGGAGCGTCCACGTCTTTGTATCGCCCGGTGAGACGTTTCGACAGTCAGCCGTGTGTACGAGTGGACCGAGGTGGAACCACTCGGCATCCAGTAATTTGTAGAAGTTCCAGTGGCCACAGCCCGTTGATTGCCGTGATCGGTTGATGAATGTGAACTCGATCCGGGCAGGCAAGTCCGTCCGTTCGACGCTCGGGCGGACGAACGTGGGGGTAGACGTGTCCGTATCGTGGAACCATGCGGTATTGCTGTCGCCCGGCAGTTCAGGGACTGACACACCCGTAAACTGCGAGTCGGTCGCGGGTCCGGGCGAGTCAGTGGGCCAGACCGTGACACGCAGGGGGCGCTCACCCGCACGGGAGAACTCATAGACTCCCGGCGGCCGGCCGCGGCCCGTTCCCTCAGCGTACCCGACCAGAGCGTACTCTCCATGGATGGTTTCATCCGGCGCAAGGCGAACTCGCTCGGGGAGTTCCGGGGTTGTATCAGTGGCGAGACGCCAGTAGCCGTCGTCGGCCCGCTGGATGGCAGGCGGATTCTCGACCAGGTCGTGGTTCGCCGTCGGTGCAAAAATCAACTTTACACGGTACGTGGAATCGCCATTCCGTTCTCCCATCGGACGTGGGATATCGCTATAGAGTCGCCCGAACGGTGGCGTCCACTCTAACCGAAACGTGTTCTCGAAGGGGTTCTCGTTGGTGAGCGTCGCTTCGACCGTCGCAGGCCCCTCCGGTGTCGCCGTCGACGAGAACCGCGCCCTAATGTGTGCGCCATCGTCGGAGTGATAGCTGAGCGGCGCAAGTGCATAGGTACGGTCGGCTGTCGTCAAGTCTACGATGCTCGCGGCCCCAATCTCCCATTCCTCACCTTCATCGGGGTCATCGGCCGTCGGTGTCGGTGACTCAGTTGGCGTCGTCGTCGGTGACTCCCGTTCCACGCCGAGCGTCGTGTTACACCCGGCAAGTGATCCGATACCGGCAGTGAGACTTGCGAGGACAGTACGGCGGCGCATGGTTCCCTGTTTCACGCGGCTGATAAGCACTTTCTGGAGGGTCAAAGAGCCGCTTTACCAACCGCGGGGCGAGCGGTCCGGCTTCCTCCGGTTCACATCCGGGAGGAGGTGTCCGTCCACCGCTCGCCTACGGGCAGGGAGAATAACTCGAGGGTCGTCTCGATGGTCTCGTCTTCGTGATCGCCTCCGCTGGACGTGTTAGTCGGCGACGACGGGGACTGCGGCGTCCGGACGCAACGCCGCCAGTTCGTGGGCCGGCCAGACGACCCCATTCCCCACGGCACGCGGCCTGGGCGGTCGTCCGGCCCGCGAGTACCGCGTATCCCGCAGCGTCGCCCGAGTGGGTGCCGAAAAGGTATAACACACGGCGGACCGACGTGACTCTATGACGCTCACCCGTGACGACGACGTGCTCGGTGGTGAGCCACGAATCCAGGGCACGCGTATCGCCGTTCGTCACGTGGGTGGGCGGGTGATCGACGGCGGACAAACCCCTGCCCACGTTGCAGACCAGCTGGATGTGTCCCTTGCAGACGTCTATGAGGCGCTCGCCTACTATTACGCTCACATTGACGAGATGCGGGCGCTCGAAGCGGAAAATGAAGCGGCGTTTGCGGACGTGCGAGACGAATCCCTGAAGCCCAAAGAACCCGTGCAGTGAGCGCGAGGCAGATTCTGCTCGACGAACACGTCGGTCGGGTTTTCGAGGGGGTGAATACGCGCCGTTACTTAGTGTTAGATTTCCACCACTTCCACGATTGTCCGGATATCCCACGCCGGTCGCGTTAAGTTAGGGGCGAATTCGGTCGCAGTCTGGCGAATTGAAATAAGTCGATGACGAACCCTCGTTCGCGAATGAATCGCTGAACGGTTAGTTTTTGACGGTCTCTATGGAAAGGTTGCTGAAAAATTCGAGAGATATAAATTGGCTCTCATTAATCGGGCCGTTCAACTCTCTGTCAGCGAATTCCTCTAAATTAAAGCGACCGTCAATGTAGGGCTCCCTCTGACCGCCACCGGAAGGAATGAACTTATATGCGTCTTCCGAATTACTCTATGCGTAAATGGAGTCAACCTCCACGCATGTCTGAAGACGAAATCGGCGAGGTTACACGACGGGAGAAGATACATGCGCTGTTGGATGTTGCGAAGTTCAACCCGAAGTTTACGATTCTGATCGTCGTTCTCGGACTGGGGGCGGCAATACTGGAAGGAGTCGGACTCGGATTCATTCTGCCGATCATCGAAATAGTGCAGTCAGAGAATCCTGCCGCAGAAGCTGACGGGGTCCTTGGTGTCTTCGTGACCGTCTATCGTACGATTGGAATACCTTTTACGCTGCAATTCGTCATAATGGGGGTCGCGTTGGTGATGATCGTCAGATACACGCTGAGCTTCATGGTTGCCTGGTTTCGTGAAGCACTTCGGACGTACTACATCCGAGATCTCCAAATCCGGGCCTTCGATAACGCACTCGATGCGAAAGTGGAGTTTTACGATCAAGAGGGATCGGACGACATTCTCAATGCAATCATCACACAGACGTTCTACGCGGGTCGAGTGATTATGCGTGTCGTCAAGTTCATCGCACAGTCCTTCCTCTCGATTGTCTATCTGTTCATCGCAATAGTTGTCGCACCTATGCTCACATTTTTCACGATCGTTGTGCTTGGCGGGATCACCGTCCTCATGCGGCGGGTTATCGAGCCGGGGTACGATCTCGGAGACAAAGTGGCCGACGCGAACGAACAGCGACAGGCGGCAGCCCAGGCCGGGACACAGGGAATCCGAGATATCCGCATCTTCGGCGTCGCAGACGAGCTTTTCGAAGATTTCGGCGAAGCGGTCAACAGGTATACCGGTGCCCGGATATCACTGCGACGGAACGAGGCCGCGATACAGAATTTCTACAATTTGCTGGTATCCGTCTCGGTCTTCGCGCTGATATACTTTGCACTCACCTTTGCAAACCTCTCTATCAGCTCACTTGCGATTTTCCTGTTTGCAATGTTCCGGCTGGGACCGAGAATGAGTAGACTGAATCAAACGTTCTATCGCATCGAGAACGACCTCCCGCATCTCGTCCGAACCCAGGAGTTCATCGGGACGCTCAAACAACACGAGGAACCGAACACAGCGACAGGAAAAGTCCCAGAGGTCGAACACGTGGAATTCGAAGATGTCCGGTTCTCGTATGACGGCGAAGAGAACATTATTCGGGGAATCGATTTCGAAGTAGAGCGGGGCGAGTACATCGCATTCGTGGGTGAGTCCGGTGCTGGCAAGTCGACCATCGTCTCTCTCCTGGCACGACTATACCAACAGTACGATGGTGACATCCGGGCGAATGGGGTTCCGATAGATGACATGGATATCGGCGAATGGCGGGATCGGATAACCGTTGTACGGCAGAATCCGTTCATATTCGACGATACCTTGGAGTACAATCTCACTATTGGGAATCGGGATGCTACTGACCGGGAGATAGAGCGGGTGTGTGAGATAGCCCGCGTCGACGAGTTTCTCGACGAACTACCGGAGGGCTACGACACACTCCTCGGTGACGACGGCGTTCGACTCTCGGGCGGCCAGAAGCAACGTGTTGCACTGGCACGGGCGCTTCTCCAAGACGCCGATCTCCTGATCCTCGACGAGGCGACGAGTGATCTGGATTCAAACCTCGAAAGGGAGGTCCAACAGGCGATCGAAGGGATGGACCGGGAGTACGCCATCATCGCGATTGCCCATCGGCTCTCGACGGTCGAGAACGCCGAGCGTATTTATACTGTAGAGGACGGCCGTATCTCAGAATGTGGTTCGCATAGTGACTTACTCTCGAAGGAAGGTACGTACGCCGAACTATATGCGATTCAGTCGTAGATGATAACTATAAGGGGGCGTCTCAATTACAATTATCCAGAACATGATTCATATTAATTCGAAGTTTCCGAAACAGATGCAAATTCTGAGGGGAGCGATGTGTTCGTGATCGGTACAACCTCACGATCGGGAATCAAGACGTTTCACAGGACGAACTCAACAGAGTGACGCGTATCGCCTCCATTGATGACTTCTTGGACGAGTTACACAATGGCTACGACACCAACTCGGCAATGACAGTGTGCGGCTGTCGGGCAGATAGCGTCAACGATCGCTCTGGCTCGGGCTTTGTAGAAAGGTCCACCGACTTTCGACAGTGAGGAACGCGGATCGGATCTATTCTGTGGATGCAGGAAATCGTCGAATGGGACAGCACGAGGAGTTATAAATAAAGGGGTATAGTACGCCAAACTGAATGCTATTCAATCTCAGAGTGGATAACAAGATATAAACGTATTTACTGACATCTTTCAAATACACTTGAAGATAGCTGACATCAATGATAGCTAACAAAAACATACTCGTTACGGGAGGTGCCGGATCGATTGGTCGGGCTCTCGTGTTTCGCCTTCTACAAAAGGATCCCAACGTGATTCGAATTTTCGATCAGAGCGAACCTGGGCTTGCTGCATTCAAAGCAGAAGTATGCGATGACCGTTGTCGGTTTTTGACAGGTAACATCCGTGACAAAAATCGTCTGGTTCGTTCAGTTGATGGAATTGACATCGTTGTTCACACAGCAGCGATGAAACATGTCGATATTAGCGAATACAATCCCTTCGAGGCGGTCAAAACGAACGTGATGGGGTTGCAAAACCTAATCGACGTATCGATCGGTGCTGGCGTTGAGCGGTTCGTGTTCACGAGTAGCGACAAGGCTGCCCATCCCGCGAATACGATGGGAACGACGAAACTTCTTGGCGAAAAGCTCGTGACGGCCGCGAACAAATACAGTGGCAGTAGCGACATCCAACTCGCTTCCGTACGGTTCGGAAACGTGATCAATTCCTCGCAATCGGTGATTCCGATCTTTCACGAACAGATTAAGGAGGGCGGCCCAGTTACCCTCACGGACCCACAAATGACTCGCTTTTTCCTTACCTACGACGATGTCGCCGAGTTAGTTTTCGAGGCTGTGAACTATACTGAAGGCGGCGAGATTTTTGTCCACAAGATGGATGCGATACGCATTAAGGATCTCGCAGAGGCGATGATCGACGCGATAGCTCCCACTTACGGATACGATCCTACAAATATCGAAATTACGCAGACTGGTAGACGTGTTGCAGAAACGTTCCATGAGGAGATTCTCACCGAACGGGAAGTATCACGGACTATCGAAAACGAGTCGCTCTACGCCGTTATACCGGAGCAATCCGGTGAAAACGGGTATCTCACCCACAATGGAATTCAGGGTTTTGAGCCTGTTAATGGGGTCGTGCGCTCTTCAGAGAACGCGGAAAAGTTGACGCGAGAAGAAATCTATCGGCTGCTTCGAACGGAATTCGAGGATGAGATTACAACATGACGCGTGGTAATGTCGCTGTGACTGGTGCAGCAGGTTTTATAGGTCGATGGGTCGTCAACGAACTGCTTGAGCGGGGGTTCAATGTACTTGGGCTCGACAACCTCTCAAATGGATCCCGACGAAACGTCGCCGAGTTCGAGCCGATGGAGGAGTTTAATCTCACGGTTGGTGATGTCACTAATCAGGAAGTCGTCAATGAATTACTTGAGGATGATATCGACGCGTGCATACATATGGCCGCAGAAATCGACGTGGAGGAAAGCCTCGATGATCCGCACTCCCACTTTGAGGCGAACGTCATTGGCACCCAGCACGTCCTCGAAGCATGTCGTGAAACCGAGACATGTCTGGGGCTGGTCGGAACATGTATGGTGTATGATTTGGTCGAATCCGAGGAGGGTATCGATGAATCCCATCCGGTAAAGCCAGCCTCGCCGTACGCCGGGACAAAGCTCGCTGCGGAAAACATCGCGGAGAGTTACTACGATGGCTACGATTTACCAGTGACAATACTCCGGCCGTTCAACACCTACGGTCCCTATCAAAAAACCGGGATGGCAGGGGGAGTAGTCTCGATTTTCACCAATCGTGACATTGACTCGGAGCCACTGAAAATATTTGGGGATGGAACACAGACCCGTGATCTCATGTACGTTACCGACTGTGCGCGGTTTATCGTTGAGGGAACGTTTTCTGACGAGGCGACTGGAGAGATTATCAATGCCGGGACGGGATCGGATGTCTCTATCAACAATCTCGCCGAACTCGTCGCGACCGAGGGAACGGAGATCACTCACGTCAAACATCATCACCCCCAGAGCGAGGTACAAAAACTGCTCTGTGATCCAACGAAAGCTAAAACTATGCTCGACTGGGAATCGGAGGTGTCGTTAGACGAAGGCATCGAAGAGCTTCGCTCTTGGCTCGTTGAATACTCATGACGCGCTTGTTGGTCACCGGTGGCAGCGGGCTCTTGGGAAGTACAGTCGCACGTCAGGGTGCGGAGCGGTATAATACAGTCACGACGACGTATCTGACCCGATCGGTCGACTACGCAGGCGTCGACTGCCGTAGAGTGGATCTAACTGATGAGGCAGCGGTCGCAGCCTTAGCGAAGTTTGCCCCCGACTATGTCGTTCATTGTGCTGCCATGACTGATGTCGACCAGTGCGAGCGCAAACCAGAAACCGCAGAGCGGTATAATGTTGGGATGGCGGAAAACGTCGCCAAACTTGCCGCCGAAACAGACGCGCGAATGATCCACCTCTCAACTGACGCTGTATTCGACGGTGAGGAGGGGAACTACACCGTCGAGAACGAGCCTGATCCTGTCAACGTATACGGACGGACCAAACTCGATGCGGAGTCGATCGTCCAGCAGGTCCACGAAGAGGTAGTCATTGTCCGGACGAACTTTTACGGATGGAATATGACGAGTGGCCAGAGCCTCGCGGAATGGGTGCTCTCGAAGCTTAGAGCTGGTGAAACCGTCCCAGCATTTGAGGATGCGTATTTCACTCCAATCTATACCGAGGATTTGACCACATACCTGTTCGAATTGCTCGAAAAGGAGTTCAATGGAACGCTCCACATCCCTGGCCGAGAGCGATGTAATAAACTTGATTTCGCGCGTGTGATCGCCGATGTCTTTGACCTCGATTCATCCCTCGTGAATCCGTCCTTAATCAGTGATGTTGACTTCGAGGCACCGCGCGGCAGGGACCTTTCTCTGTCTCCAGAAAGGACTGAGCAGCTGTTAGAGACGGCGGTGCCGACGCTCAAGAGAGGACTTGAAGAGATGCGACGCAACGAAAATGAGTGATGAGCGAGTTGTCGCGGTAATCCCAGCCCTAAACGAAAAACGGACGATTCAAATGGTTGTTGAGGACGTACTCGTTCACACCGATGAAGTGATTGTTGTCGATGACGGATCAACAGATGAGACTAGCAAGCGTGCACGAGATGCGGGTGCCGTCGTTCGGAAACACGAGACAAACATGGGATATGACCGGAGTATCGACGAGGGTTTTTCACTAGCTGCCGAGCGCGGCGCTACCATTGTGTTTACTTTCGATGCAGACGGGCAACACCACGCTGGAGACATCCCGAAGATGATCAATCCAGTAATTACCGAGGAGTTTGATGTCGTGGTCGGTCAACGACCGGCAAAAGCGCGCTTCGTCGAGAGGCTTTTCGCGACCTATACACAAACGCGCCTGTGCGTCGCTGACCCCCTCTGTGGGTTTAAGGTGTATCGGACCGAGGTATACCGGGAGGTTGGCCACTTCGACACGTACTCGACGATCGGGACGCAGTTAATGCTTGAAGCAAAAAAGCGAGGGTATCGGATACAGCAACGCCGGATCAGTCTTGATGAGCGCGAGGACAAATCGCGGTTCGGACAACAACTAGAAGCGAACTGGAAGATCCTGCGCGCGATGATTCGACTTATCTGGTTCGATTTGACTACACCTTCTCCCAAGTGAGGCAGTCCCCTTCCGGGATTTCCTCAGTCGCGGTACGGTCCACCACTAGGTCAATTTTGTTTGGTTCTATGGCGTGCCGGGGGGCGGGCCGGAGGCTGACAAGATCACCTTCTGTGATCACCTCGCCCACCTCAATCTGGCGATTTGCCCGGAGACACCGTCGCTGAAGGATAATGGTCTCTTCCTCTTCCTCATAGATAACTTTCTGCCCAGTACCCAGCGCCTTGTTGAGGTTTCGCACCTCTTTCACCATATGCTCGAACTCCTCAACGTTCATCGCAAAGCTGTGATCCGGACCTTCTCGAGATTTATCATCAGTAAAATGTTTTTCGATGACACATGCACCGCGGCTCACTGCGCCGAGCGGGACCGTACTCCCCGACGTATGATCGGAGTAACCGATCGGGGCTTCGAACGCCTCTTCTAGCGTTGACATAGCTCGGATATTGGCTGATTCGAACTTGGATGGGTAGTTCGTGACACACTGGAGCAAAATGACATCGTCATTGCCGGTTGATCTGATTGCTTCGAGTGCTTCCTCGATTTCCCCCAGTGAGGACGCCCCAGTTGAGAGAATCACCGGATCTCCCTGTTCGGCGACGTACTTCAGGAACGAGTGCCAAGTGATGTCCCCAGATCCGATTTTAAACGCTGGCATCCCGATATCAGATAATTGATCGACCGCGTCCCTGTCGTAGGGAGTACAGAGGAAATCAAGCCCCTGGTCAGCGGTATAGGCGGCGAGTTCATCGACCCATCCTCTTGGGAGTTCGGCGTTTTTGTACGTTTTGTAAACGGATTGTTCCCAGCCTGCCTGAAAACCAGCTTTGAGACCGTCGAAACCATACTGGGAAACAATCTTATCGGCATCGAACGCCTGGAACTTAGCGGCGTCAGCACCACAGTTGGCCGCGAGGTCAATAAGCTTCTTCGCTCGCTGTTTGCTCCCGTCGAAGTTCGAACCAATCTCAGCAATGATATACGTCTTGTCGGGGGTTCCGAGTTGTCGCTGTCCAAGGGACACGTCGCTGGTGGTCATGACAATTGATAGGATTGGCTTATATATAAAACCAGATGACGGGGATCAAGATTAGTTGAGTTGAAAGTCTTCCGGGGAAGCGTGATCGGTGATGTTGACGATTTCAGGGTGGCGTTCAAACAGTTCGAACACCGCCTGCTGATCGAATGTCCACGAACCATTCGTATATAGGTGTTCGTATATTGTCCGTATGAACTCCAGATCAGAGGAATAGTCGACGCTCCAACGTAGTACGGTGTCTTCGTCGGTGGTGCTGTACTGCGAGGTGTCGAGTAGATTCTCAACGGTCGCCGTCTCAAAGGAGTCGGAACGCCGCATGTAAGTAGTAACGTGTTCTCTATCTTCCTCACGGGTAACTTCATCCCAAGCACGTTCTAGGATTTCGCCATGCATCGCTTCAACGTCAAGTCCATTCGGATACTCGACTTTCGTGTTGACGTACTCGCTGTCGCCGCCCCGAAAGGTACGGATCGTCCGGTCAATAATCGTCGGAGAGATGAGCGGACAGTCGGAGGTGATGCGAACGACTGTCTCTGCGTCGGTCTCCTTTGCTGCTTGATAGTAGCGGTCAAGCACATCCGCTTCACTCCCCCGAATATAATTATATGCTTCCTCCTCGCAGAACGTCACTATTTGATCGTCCTTTTCCTCAACGGTCGTCGCAACGACAGTCTCATCGAGCAATGATGCGACACGTGTCCTCTCAACGACGTGCCACAGCATCGGTCTACCGACAATGTCCCTCAGCACCTTGCCCGGAAGACGGGTTGATCCCATTCTAGCCTGGATGATCGCAACTGTACGTTCGGTCATTGCTCCATGTTTTGTTTTTTGGCGGATGTTTCTTTTGAAGACGACCGCAAGTTGGCCACTCCGAACGGCTGTGAGGATGATAATCTCTTTTATCCTCAGTACCTCACAAAGCGTCGCCAGCTAACTCGTTCTGAGTCGCTCAATCTGTCCTGCTGAGCTACCATTACCGAGAGAAACAACGTCATGATAGGAAGAGCTTTCGCGTCGGCGGCTGGCCGCTGTCGACAGCGACAGCATCGCTATTCACTCCGCTGGCTTACTCGGTCGGTAGTTATCAGTCAAACCGGTTATCAGGTGGCCGGTTCGCGGGGACGGCGCGACGCACCGCGAAGGCCGTCCATGCAGCTCGGCAAACCATATTGACGAACTCCTTGTACGGCCACCAGCAGAGGCGACGCCCGTCTCGGCAAGGCGTCGCCACGTTTTCGTAGTAGAGATACCGCCACACTTTCTGTAGCAGCAGACTCACCACGACGTACAGCACTCTCGCCGTCGCATCTCGCATCGTTGTCGTCGCTATCGCTTGCTCAGACTATCGATAGCTCGACTCGATAATGATAGACGGCCTTGACCTCGGTATCAAGGCCGTCGAGAACACCGAGGAACTCAGCGAGGACGCTGCTGGCGTCTCGCCGTCCTCGAGGGCGCCCCGTCAGCATGTAGGTTTTGTTCTGGATCGACAGGAGCATAGGGTTAATATTGTTCATCATCGAGCCGGAACCGGTCTCGTCAGCTGCGACGTGACCCCGCACGGCGACCAGCTTCGAGCTGTAGCTCCGCCTT
Source organism: Halobacteriales archaeon QS_1_69_70 (assembly GCA_003021005.1). Classification (GTDB taxonomy): domain Archaea; phylum Halobacteriota; class Halobacteria; order Halobacteriales; family Haloarculaceae; genus Natronomonas. The sequence goes on from PXRI01000008.1 coordinate 156,729, forward strand.
GTCAACCCAGTTGTAAATGGTGGATCGGGCGCGACTGACACCGAATGGTTTAAGAATTGAGATGGTGTTAGAAAGTGATAGATCATCAAAGATGGATTTGAATACATAGCTTCATTAGCAACCTCGGTGTCGCCTTTTGTTCCACAAAACTTAATCGAATATAGATCAAACAACTGTCAAGGCCGTCATCCTCGGGCATGGATCCTTCAGAAAACGAAATGCCTCGGTCGTCATCCTTATCTGTACACCGCCGATTTTATATTGAGAACTTTTACATGAGCCGATATCCAAAAGGCAAGCAAGAAATGGTTTCCCAAAATGTATTACATGTTGCTGAGTCACCATCTGATATTCCACATAATATAACAGGTGATTCTTTCATAATTGAATCAAAATTAGGAGACATTTGTGAAGATGAATACAGACGTTTGGATGCCAAATTATACGATTTGGTAGTGAATACTGATTCTCTTCCCCTTTTCAATATTTGCAGGTTTAGGATATATTCTGGTCACTACTCAACTGAACGGAAGTCCATGTCGAATTATATATTTATTATAGATAGGTTACAGAATGAGATATCAGAAAAAAGAATAGATAAGATAAAAAGTTATAATATCGGGGGATCTTTAGAGCCTGCTTTACATGACTCAGCTAGACCCTTCGATGTGAAAGTTGAATTAGATCAAGAACCATCTAATAGGAAGAATAGGATTGTACCCAAAATTATCACTCTATTTTGGGCTTTCCCACTTATAGCTGATCAACTAATCGGCTCATTATTTGGAGATTCTGACAAAAATAATTCTACTATTAAAACAGTTTTCGTCCCGTCACAAGCACGATTCAGGAGTATAGAACCAGTCCTTAAAAATATGGACACAGGTTTTACAATAGTATTAATAGGTTCATATATAATGAGAGCATTTAGAGGTCGTGTAAATCCTGAACTTAAAAAATATGACACGTCGCTCGCACATACCTATGTATCATTAAGTAATATAAGTTCTCAGCTCCGCTATCTACTCCTTGACTTCATACCAAGGGAGTTGATAAGAAACACGACGGAAAAGAAGCTAATCGCCTCAGTTGAGGAAGAGTTCGGGTTGAATCTTGAAGATACAATCCCATATATATTTGATGAGATGTATCGATCTCGGATTGCTAATCAGATATTAAAATATTATATATATCGGGGGGTATTACAGTCCACCAATCCTGAAAGGATCGTATCAGGCATAGGTTATTTGCCAAGTGCTGAAGCCACTTGGCTCGCTGCACAAGACTTAGATGCAGAGGCACTTGATTTGCCACATACGATTACCTTGAACCCGCCTCAGATCGGAGAGTTCACAGATGGGGCATACTTATCCGGAGAATTTGCAAAGGAATATATAAATACTAATTATCCCAAAAGAGCCGAGGGGACTAAATTAAAAGCGGATGGTAGGCCTTATTTAGAACTCCTGGCTGAAGAGGTTTCAAATGAGACGCAGAAAACGGGTGACCAGGTTAAGGTTTTAATTGCAACTCAACCATTCGATGAAGATACTCGTAAAATGTTTTTGAAGGGCGCATTACAAGGTTTGGAAAAGGTGCAGTTTCCAACAGAGACAATAATTAAAATCCATCCATACGAAAGCAAAGAATTATATATTTCCTTAAAAGAATCAAGGGATAATGATTTCGATATTGTTGAAGGGGATATATGGCCGGAATTAGAAAAGTCCGATATTGTAATTACGTTAAATTCCAATGTTGGGTTGGAGGCTATTTTGGCTGATTGTTTATCCGTGACTATTAATTTGCGTAGGCTCTATGATTACAGACCCCTTCCTTATGCATTAGCTGGCCCTGTCCCTGTTTTAAAATCGGAAGGTGAAATCGACGAATTTTTCGAAGATTTAAGTATTAATAAAATAGAACGTGTTAAAATTAGTCAAAAAAATTTCATTGAAGATGGCTATGAAATATCAGGGGTGGCAAAAAGTATAGCCTCAGACTTAGATTCTGTTTGAGATCAATAATGATAGGCACTGTAACATTGTTCGAACTCGAACTCGCGTCGATCAGAACCAGGCCGGCCAGTGCCAAGTGTCCGCCCATGAAACGCAGGGCGTACGTATACCGGGACCTGGGTGCTTGACCCATCGACAGCGCTCCTGCCAGGGGAGGTAAGGCATTTATACTACACAGTCTCGGGGACATGCAACTGACCGTCACCGATATGCCGCGAGGCCGGTTCCGGGGTGTCATCATCTGAGATGAGATCTGGAACCGAACTAAGATCATCATCCCAGTGAGTTTAGTGAGGTACACGAATACGCCCCTACGGTCACCGAGCCAAACCCTTCAAGATACGGGAGGGTCCGGCCAGGGAATCCGGTGGGCGGTCCAGATTTCGTCCTTCCCTCGATATACCGGAATCACTTCTCAAAGGTTTCGATTCCCAACTTTAACGTGATTACTTTTAACACGCATTCGGTAACAGGTTAGTACGGCTTAATGGGGCTAGCAAACGGACTACTGTCCGATGAAGGGCTAGATACGCGGCGCTTCGAAGACCTCAGTCTATCGTTTTACGCTCCACATACACGGGGGTTATCACTACCGACCGTGGCCAGCGGCTAATCGGTAAGCCTCCAGCACCCTTGAATTACAGTAATAGGCCGGGTTCAGTTCAGGATCGTTCAATCACCCACTCTGATAGAACGAACACAATGCTTATACGAGCCTGATGGAATTAATCGACAACTAGACCAATCGCACACATGCTCCTCGTACCACCGGGACAGGGATTTCCAGTGGATAATTTCCACCACGGACCACCGCCGATGACTGACGCCGTCCGGAACGACGAGAACACCGGTCCGACGGTTTCTCCAGCCCCGGGGCCGGGAACCTCCACCGGAGTGGCTCCAAGGCGACGACCGCTCGGCCGATTCGATCGTGACGCGAGATACCGGAGGTGGGTCACACGTGCGGTGTAGGCTCGGCGACGGGGCGAGTGTCGACCGGTCGGCGACGCTCGGCTACGTGTACGACCGGGACTGTGAACCGGCCGTCATCGGCGACGACGCGACCGTCCGCCCCGGAACCGTCATCTACGGCGACGTGATCGCCGGCGACCGGCTCCAGACCGGCCATAATGCCCTGATCCGGGAACGGACGGAACTCGGCGACGACGTGCTCGTCGGCACCGGCGTCGTGATCGACGGCACGGCCACGGTCGGGTCGGACGTCAGCCTCCAGACCGGCGTCTACATCCCCAGCCACACCACCATCGGGTCGAACGTCTTCATCGGGCCGCGCGCCGTCCTCACCAACGACCCGTACCCGGTCCGGCAGGACGTCGACCTGGCCGGCCCGACGTTGGGCGAGGACGTCTCCATCGGCGCCAACGCCACGCTGCTCCCGGGCGTCGAGGTCGGCGCTCGCTCCTTCGTCGCGGCCGGTGCCGTGGTCACCGAGGACGTTCCACCGGATACGCTGGCGGTCGGGAATCCTGCACGCCACGAACCGTTACCGGAACGGCTCGAAGGGGGGAACGTCCTGGCATGATACCGATCGCCGACCCCGAGGTGAGCGAGGCCGCGATCGGGGACATCCGGGCGGTCCTCGAGAGCGGGATGCTCGCCGACGGCCCGGAGGTCCGGGCGTTCGAAGAGGAGTTCGCCGCCTTCTGTGACACCGACCACGCGGTCGCGGCCGCCAACGGCACCGCCGCGCTGCAGACCGCGCTGGTCGCCGCCGGCATCGATGCCGGCGACACCGTCCTCACGACGCCCTTTTCGTTCGTCGCCTCGGCGAACGCCGCCCGGCTCTGTGGCGCGGACGTCGTGTTCGCCGACATCGACCCCGAGACGTTCAACCTCTCGCCCAACGCCGCCGCTGCGGTCGCGGCGGACCACGACGTCGACGCCATCGTCGCGGTCCATCTGTACGGCCTGCCGGCCGACGTGGACGCTCTCCGCGCGGTGGCCGACGAGCACGACGCCATCCTCGTCGAGGACGCCGCCCAGGCCCACGGCGCCGCCTATCGGGGGGAACGGGTGGGGTCGCTCGGGGACGTTGCGTCCTTTTCGTTCTACCCGACCAAGAACATGACCACCGCGGAAGGCGGGATGGTCACGACCGACGACGAGGAGATCGCGAACCGGGCACAGCGGTTCGTCAATCACGGCCGCTCGGGGGCCGGCGAGCACGTCGAGGTCGGACACAATTTCCGACTGACGAGCGTCGCCGCCGCCATCGGTCGCGAGCAACTCGAGCGCCTGGCCGGCTTCAACGAACGCCGACGGCACAACGCCGCCCGCCTCACCGAGGGACTGGCCGATACGGGCGTCGAGACGCCGACGGTCCCGGCGGACCGACGGCACGTCTACCACCAGTACACGGTTCGCACGACGGACCGGGACCGCCTGTCGGCGATGCTGGACGAGCACGACGTCGGGAGTGCCGTGTTCTACCCGCGATGCATTCACGAGGAGCCCGCCTATGAGTCCGTCCGGGGCTCGTACCCCGAGGCGGAGCGGGCGGCGCGTGAGGTGCTGTCGCTTCCGGTGCATCCGAACGTCACGGATGCGGACGTCGAGAACATCATCGAGGTGATCCAGGACTATGCCAACTGACGAGGAGACCGTAGACGTCGGCGTCGTCGGCGTCGGAAGCATGGGCAAACACCACGCGCGGGTGTACAGCGGCCAGTCCGACGCGGACCTCGTCGGGGTCGTCGACGCCGACCGACAGCGGGCACGGGCCGTCGCCGACGAGCACGACACCGACGATCTCCCGTTCGAGGACCTGCTCTCCCGGGTGGACGCCGCCTCGATCGCCGTGCCGACGGAACACCACGCCGAGTACGCGTCTCGGTGTCTCGACGGCGACGTCGACGTCCTCGTCGAGAAGCCGTTCGTCGACGACCTCGAGAACGGGAAGGAACTCGTGCGCGAAGCTGATGCGGCCGACGCGCTGTTGCAAGTCGGGCACATCGAACGATACAATCCGGCCGTTCGGACGCTGGCGGACGTCGTTGAAGATCTTGAAATCATCGGCGTCAACGCCGAACGGCTCGGCCCACCCCGGGACCGCACCATCGAGGACAGTGCCGTCCTGGATCTGATGATACACGACCTCGACATCCTGCTGGCGATGTTCGACCAGCCGCCGACAGCGATCCGGAGCGCCGGTGTGCGGGACAACCGACACGCGACCGCGACGCTTTCATTCGGCGACGACGTCATCGCGAGCCTCACCGCCAGCCGGATGACCCAGAAGAAAGTCAGGAAGCTCGAGGTCGTCGCCGAGGAGTGCTTCATCAGCGTCGACTACACCGACCGCTCGGTCGAGATCCACCGCCAGTCCACGCCGTCCTTCGTCACCCAGGACGAGGACGTGCGGTATCGCCACGAGAGCATCGTCGAGCGGCCGATGGTCGGCAATGGCGAACCGCTCGCGAACGAACTGGAGGCCTTCCTCCAGTCCGTCCGCACCCGGAGCGAACCGAAGATCACCGGCGAGGACGGCCTGCAGGCACTCTACCTCGCGAACCGGATCGACCGGACTGCGGATTCACCGTGGTCGGATGCGCAGCTATCGTCGGGCTCCGAGGAGTCCCTGGAGGTGTCGCTGGATTGAGCCAGGTCGTCCCGGACGGCGTCTACTCGGCCGACGTCGACACTGCAGCGCTGCAAGCGGCCTTCACGACCGGCGAGTTCCCCGTCGCGGTCTACGGCCTCGGAAAGATGGGCCTGCCGCTGGCCGCCGTGTTTGGCGACGTCACTGGCAACGTCGTCGGTGCCGACACCGACCCCGACGTCGTCGAGTCGGTGAACCGCGGCGACTGTCACGTCACGAACGAGCCCGGGCTCCAGGACCTGGTCGCGGAGCTCACCCAGGAGGACGCACTATCCGCCGTGGAGGAGCCAGAACGGGCCGCGACCGACGCGGCAATCCACGTGCTCATCGTGCCGACGCCGATCACCGACGACAACGAACCGGATCTCTCGATTCTGGAGGCTGCGACCCGGTCCGTCGCGGCCGGGCTCGATCCCGGTGATCTTGTCATCGTCGAATGTACGGTCCCGCCGGGGACGACTGACGGCCTCGTCCGCGAGACGCTCGAAGCCGAACGCGACCTGGAGGTCGGGGAGTTCGGCCTCGCCTTCTGTCCGGAGCGAACCTCGAGCGGGCGGGCCCTCGAGGACATCCGTGCTGCCTACCCGAAGGTGGTCGGCGGTGTCGACGAGACGAGTCGTCGGGTCGCCGAACTGCTCTACGAGGAGATTAACAGCGCCGGCGTCATCCCCGTCAGCGACGCCCGCACCGCCGAGGCCGTCAAGGTCTTCGAAGGGCTGTACCGCGACGTCAACATCGCGCTGGCGAACGAACTCGCCCGGTTCACGGACGAGATGGGGGTCGACGTCCGGGAGGCCATCGAGGTCGCGAATACCCAGCCGTTCTGTGAGATACACGATCCAGGGCCGGGTGTCGGCGGGCACTGTATCCCGTTCTATCCGTACTTCATGATCGAGCCGTTCGAGACCGAGGCGCCGCTGTTGCGGACGGCCCGCGAGGTCAACGACGCGATGCCGGAATTCACGGTCGAGACGCTCCGGCGAGAACTGGAAGCTGAGGGGACTGAACTGTCTTCGGCATCGGTATTGTTGCTCGGGTTGACGTACCGCCCTGGTGTCGAAGAGAGCCGGGCCTCGCCCTCCCGTGCCATCGCCGAACGGCTCTCGGAAGCCGGTGTGGACGTCTTCGGTGTGGATCCGATGCTCGAGACTTCCGACGAGTTCGCTTTAGAAAAGATTGACATCGAGTCCGTGTACGACCACCCGGTCGACGGCATCGTGATGGTGACTCCTCACGAGGAATTCGACGACCTGCAGTGGTCGGATCTGGGTCGTGCATCGGGATCGGTCGTGATCGACGGGCGGGATACCCTCTATCTGGACTCGACCGCCCACCGCGTGTACACCATTGGCCGGGGCGACAATGTATAGGGACCATACCATCGGGGTGGTGATACCCGCGTACAACGAAGAGGGCTTCGTGGCCGAGGTCATCCACACGCTCCCGGAGTACGTCGATCGCGCCTACGTGGTCGACGACGCCTCGACCGATGACACCTGGGAGGAAATACAGGAGCACGCTGCCCAGGCTAACACAACCGCACCGACGCATATCGACTGCGAGAATCCTCCGGAAGCCGCTGCCCCTGTGGCCGACGGTGGGGCGGTGTTCCCACAGCGAGTTGTCCCGATACAGCACACCGAAAACCATGGTGTGGGCGGCGCGATCAAATCCGGATATCAACGGGCCCTGGAGGACGAAATCGACATCACTGCCGTGATGGGCGGCGACGGCCAGATGGACCCGGACATCCTGCCGCGGTTTCTGGACCCGATCGTAGACGGCGAGGCCGACTACGTGAAGGGCAACCGGCTCCTGTACAAGGAGTACCGACAGGGGATGTCCAAGTGGCGGTTCATCGGGAACTCCATCCTGACATTCCTCACGAAAATCTCGTCAGGCTACTGGAAGACGATGGATCCTCAGAATGGGTACACTGCCATCTCGCATTACGCGCTGTCCAACGTCGGTATCGACTCGATGTACGAGTACTATGGGTACTGCAACGACCTCCTCGTGAAGCTGAACGCGAAGGGGATGCGCGTCGCCGACGTCGCCATGCCCGCCGTCTACGGCGACGAGAAATCCAGCATCAAGTACTCGACCTATATCCGGCGGGTCTCCGGAATGCTCCTGAAGAACTTCCTGTGGCGTCTCAAGGTCAAGTATCTGGTATTGGACTTCCATCCGCTCGCCCTCTTTTACTACTTCGGGGCGTTCATGACGTTATTAGGCGTCCTGGGCGGTGGGTGGTCAGTCTACGCGAAGCTTATGTACGACGACTCGTTGTTCCTGCGGGCGTCGGCGAGCCTCCTCCTCTTCTCCATCGGGAGCATGTTCGTCATGTTCGCGATGCTCTTCGACATGCAGGTCAACGAGGACAAAGAAGTCCAGATATATGACTGAGGGCCGGCTGGCGGTGTCGGTGGACGTCGAGGACTGGTATCACGTTCCTGCAGTGACAGGATCATCGTTTTCGGAATACGATGATGTCGGTGAGTTCCTGAGTGAGTGGAACGATGAATATGACTACCTAACTGAGCCGACCCATCGGACGCTCGACCTCTTAGATAACTTAGGTATTACGGCGACGTTCTTCATCGTCGCTGACGTTGTTGATCAACACCCGGGTCTGATTAAATCGATTGCTGAGCGGGGCCACGAGATAGGCTGCCATGGATTACACCACGAGTGTACTATCGATCCAGATACTAAGGAACCCAGATTTTCACGTGAGGAGTACGCTAACCACCTTTCACGAGCGAAACAGAAGTTAGAAGCTGCAAGTGGTAAGAAAGTGTCTGGCTATCGGGCACCCGGTGCTTACATTGCAGGCTGGGTAATTGACGTACTCGAAGAGATTGGCTTCGACTACGACTCGTCTGTCGCCCGAAATTCCCTCTATAATAAGACGGATCAGAGGCTTGATGAAATCAAGACGATACCTTACACCCCTAAACGAGGCACGCTCACCCCGGGTGGTGACAGGGATGTCATTGAAATACCCTGGCCTTATTTTGATGTGAAGATCGGTAAAATCCCAGCTGCTGGTGGTCCATTGTTGCGTCTTTTTGGACGACGGATTATTCAGGCAGGTATCGAACAAAGTTTACAACGAGGAGATTCCGTGTTCTACTTCCACCCAATTGACATTGCCCGCAAATCTTTTCCGTCGGTCGGAAACACCCGTCGTCGGCCGGCCTATTGGTTGTTCAAAGGCGAGCGGACAGAAGATCGAATCAGAACACTCCTTTCAGCAATGCCTTCAAGTCGGTTAATCACCTGCTCTTCAATCCACAATCGGACACTAACCCCCTAATGAAGTGCGATCTCCATATGCACTCGACGTATTCATTCGATTCTATCATGTCACCCAGGAATATAGTCCGGTGTTGCAGCCTGCGGAATCTATCCTTAATTTCTGTCACTGACCATGATACCATGGAGATCTATCAAAACGAATTCTCAACCGAACGTAGAACGGAGATATTAGAGAACCACGGAACCCGGATCATACCAGGTATGGAAGTTAACACCGACCGGGGCGACATCATCGGCCTATTCCTCGAATCCGAAATTACTGCAAGAGAATTCTCGAACGTCATTTCACAAATCCGAGGTCAAGATGGACTGGTGCTGCTCCCTCATCCGTATCACCGAAACGTTGATCCTCGAGAGCTTATCCCTGATATCGACATAATCGAAGTTGTTAATGGCCGATGTAAATCCGATTTGAACGACCGTGCGGCTAACTTGGCGGAGGAATGTTGTTTGCCCACCATAGGCGGAAGTGACGCCCATATCTACTGGGAGATCGGACATATCCACACCCATTTTGATGATACTTCGGGAATTCTTAGGCAGGATGAATTAACGAAGGAGCTGTTAATCGACTCAGAACGCGATATTCGGGGCTCGCCTTTACCGTTCTATATTACGCATGGAGTAAGTTACGCGAGTGGCCGGTTGAAGCGATTGTTGGGGAGGAGTATCCGGTGACGGTTCTCGTATTGGATGGCTCGATGCGGGCTTCTTTGGCAATGGTCAGATCGCTTGGTAGAAATGGGATTTCTGTTCACGTTGGCGAAACTCATTCTCGGTCCCTGTCATCGTTTTCAAAATACGCCAGCGGGAGTCTCACATACTCCGACCCGCAGGCAAGTAGAGAGAAATTCGTTCAAGACCTCGAGAGCATAATTGATCATCATGAGTATGAAATGATCTTCGCTTCTCGAGAAGTGACGACACTTCCGTTGTCCTACTGCAAGCAGGACCTCGAGGTGTCAACGACTATTCCGTTTCCAGGCTGGGAGACGATGGAGTTGACGGTGGATAAGGCGAAGACCTTCCAAATTGCGAACGCCGTCGGTATCCCCGCGCCGGAGACCTTCATCCTATCGGAGCCATCGGAGCTCACTTCGATCGAAGACCGCGTCGACTATCCATTGGTCGTAAAGCCCAGGTCCAAAACCACCTGGATCGACGAGCAGCCCCGAATGCTAAAAGTGACGGAGGAAAATTACGTCGATTCGTTCGAAGAACTGGAGCGAATATCAACCCGGATTTATGATTCGGTGGATGTGATGCCGCTAATTCAGGAGTATATTCCGGGCGATGGATACGGGGTGGAACTGATTTGTGACGAGGGAAGTCCCACCGCGTTGTTCATGCATCATCGATTACGCGAATATCCGATATCGGGAGGTGCAAGCACCTATCGGGAGAGTTATTACGACGAGAAACTCGAATCCCCGGCGGTTGAGTTGCTTGACGCGATGGAGTGGGATGGGGTCGCTATGGTCGAGTTCCGTGTCGACGAGCGAGATGGCGTACCGAAACTCATGGAGGTAAATGGGCGCTTCTGGGGGTCGCTCCCTCTCGCCATCGCGGCCGGCGTTGACTTTCCCTACCTCCTGTATCGCGCCTATCGTGGGGAATCGATTGAAGCAGGAACGTACGAACCGGGGGTAACAAGCAGGTGGTTACTCCCGGGCGATATACTCTGGTTCGCCTCGACACTACGAAACAAATCACATCGGCTCGAGACCATCCGTGAATTCACCTCTATCCGGAATCAAAACTATGACATCCTGTCGACCACCGATCCACTACCAGCGGTCGGTGCTCTGCGAAAAATCGTGGGGCAAGCAGTGGACGTAGTGCGGGGTAAACGAAACCTTTCCGGAGAGGTCACCGACCGTTCTTGATACCTGGTCCCGTTACAAGTATCCCAGGTCGGAGAGGTTCTCAACCGCATCATCGGATAAGGCAATCTGGTCCTGTTGTGAGTACTTCCCGTCGATAGCGTCGTCGAATAATTCCTCAGCCTCGGTAGAGGAAAACGCAGGCGAGCCGTATCGTTGCTGCTCCCGCGTAATAGCCCGGTAGGCCGCCCGATATTTGCGATTCCCTCTCGTATACTTTCCGTTGGGCAGCGCGAACGTTCGGAAGAGATAGACAAGAAGTCGGGTCGGATACGAAGACCGAACGAAACTAAAGCCGCCGCTATCGTCGTATACGGCCTCGATTTCGTACCGACGCGTCGGAATCAGATCGGCAACGTATGCGTTGATGCGTCTGAAATAATCATTGATGCTTCTATTGTAGTATGAGGTCCCATACGATGCGAGTTCGTTTCGGAATAGGTTTCGACCTGGTAACGTCTTCCATTGCTCGTAACCCAGCGCGTCGAGAATCGTCGGGAAGAGATCGATGTGCCGCATCACTCCGTCGTTTACAGCACCTGGCTCTATTGTTGGATGAATGAAGGTGGTTGGAACCCACACCAGTTCGGGAACTGCAGGGTAATCGTGTCCGATTTGACCATACTCACCGAGCAATTCGCCGTGATCTGATGTCGCGATGACCAACGTATCTTCTTCGAGACCACGGTCACGAAGTATCTGAAGGCGGTGATCTAACCGGTCAAACCAGTGCGATATCGCGTCTTCGTAATCACGTTCCAGTTTCAACGTGTCGTGTCCGCTCCGCTCGAAATATCGACTTCCCTCCTTCGGATCTTTCAACGACGGTGGGTACGGTGCATGCCCCCCAATATCTCGGTCCAAAGCGACGAACGGTTCCTCGATGTTAGTCAACGGGAGTTGATCTTGGTCTCCAAATAACGCCTGATCGCTGCGTAGCCATTCGTGAAAATCTGAACCCATCTCGTCGTATACGGCGGTATGCTCGGGGAGATCGAAGATGCTCCAAATATCATTTAATTGTTGAAAAAACCCAGAGATGCCGTGCGTCGTCGGGTGGTGACCCGTAAACATCGAGGCGAAGGATGTAGGGGTGTGGGTAGAGGAGGCGACGGTCTTGATATTCTTCCCTCTTTCGACCAATCTATCCTCAGTTTTGCCAAATCGAACAGCGTCCCCCACGAAGACATACACGTTCTCAACATTGAGATTCGGGAGAGGCACTATCCTCCGTTTAGGACATCGGCCACTATAAGATTGAATACTCTAACATCAAGGGACAACGAAAGATTAGTACCATCAGGGCTTACTGATTACGGTACTAATGGATGTCATCGTCGGTTTGGGTCATCCAGCTCACGTTCACTTCTATCGTAATACGATCGATGAATTACAAACTCGCGGGCATAAGGTTCACGTAATTACGAAGGAACGGCCTCTTGCAATCGATTTATTGAATGCGTATAACATTAAGCACGACGTGGCAGGTAGGGGGCGAATTCAGCACGAGAATCCGCTCAAGACCGGACTATCGTTCTTTTCGTTCGAATGTGATGTTATCAGTACAGTTAGACAGTATAGCCCGGAAGTAGTCACGGGCATTGGGAATATACCCTTGGCTCATGCATCTTCGATCTTCGACTGTACGTCACTGATTTTTACTGATACAGAACATGCCACGTTTGCTAACAGTATTACGTTCCCGTTCTCCGATTACATTTATACGCCGACATGTTTTCAACTCAATATTGGGGAAAATCAGGTCCAATACCCCAGTTATCACGAACTTGCCTATCTTCACCCCGACAGATTCACCCCTGACCCAGGAGTACTCGACAATGTCGGGATAAGTAGTGACGAGCGGTTCGTACTTTTTCGAACCGTAGCCTGGAACGCAATCCATGATGCAGGTGATTCTGGATTCGATAGTATCATCGAAGTTGTCGAAGAAATTGAAGATCAGGGTGTCCGTGTCCTAATCACCGCCGAAGACAATTTGCCAGAATCTCTGAAAAAATATCAGATATCAACAGACCCGCATCAAGTCCATAATCTTCAGTATTATGCGGACCTCTTTTTGGGAGAAAGTGCGACGATGGCGGCTGAAAGTGCCGTACTCGGGACCCCTTCAATTTTTGTTTCAACAGTGACTTTAGGATACTTGGAAGAACTGGAACACGAATACGGATTAGTATCGAATTTCTCTGGAGAGCGTCGGCAAATCAATGCGATGAATACGGCAATTTCAATTCTTCAAAATTATGACCAGGAACTCTGGGACGAAAGACGACAGAGCATGTTGGGCGACAAAATAGATACAACGGATTTCATCGTGAATCGAATTACCCGAACTCTCGATTAAGATGAATGTCTTGAATCTGGTAACTACACCGAGACCGTTCTTCGAGGATCAGGTCCGAATCCTCGAGCGGAAGGGGGTTACTACCACTACACTAACCGTCCCGGGCCGCGGGTCAACCCAAGATTCGCGGTCTTTCATTGATTACGTCAAATTCTACCAACCAACAATTCGACATTCTGTGAGAGACTACGACATCATCCACGCTAATTACGGTTTGACCGGCCCATTCGCGCTAGCCCAGCCTCGACGGCCGGTTGTCCTCACACTTTGGGGATCGGATCTCGCTGGCAAGTACTCCAGAATTAGCCGCATCTGTGCGCGGTTGAGTGATGAAACTATCGTGATGAGTGAAGAAATGCGTAGTGACTTGAGGGTTGCCGCGCACGTAATCCCTCATGGGGTTGATATGGAAAAATTCCAACCAATTGATCAGAGTTCGGCAATAGATATGGTCGGTTGGAATCCCGATTCGAGACACGTACTCTTTCCGTACGATCCTTCCAGACCTGTTAAGAACTTTCCACTAGCAAAAAGGGTCGTGGGCCAGGTACGGGAGGAAGTTAACGTACCTGTGGAACTATCTCCCATATATGACGTCCCCCATGAGGATATACCAAACTACATGAATGCTGCTGACGCTCTTCTACTCACATCTCAACGAGAGGGCTTTCCGAACTCCGTCAAAGAAGCCATGGCCTGTAACCTCCCGATCGTATCGACAGATGTCGGTGGGCTTCGAAACCGTTTATCGGACGTTTCGAACTCTTATGTGGCTACAACAGAACAAGAACTCATTGAACTCCTCAGTAGCGTCATAATATCTGGTCAACGATCCGATGGCCGGAACCACGTTACTGATCTAGGCTTGGACCAGATGGCAGAAAATATACTTTCAGTTTATAGGAGGGCGTTATCGTGAGTTTTCGACCCCGTATTCAGCCAAATATTCTAAGAGCCGGGATTCGGAGAAATTTGTGCCTAGGTCCTTCAATTTTCTATATTAGCGTTATTTGGAATACATTGAAATACCCTCAAAGAAATTATAAATAGAAAAATTCCACACCATATCGATGCCATTACAACTCCCGCATCATACGAAGCTTATCACCAATACTCGTATACTGGTACCGTTGTTTCTCTTAGTTTCCCTAATCGGCCTGGCAGTCGGATTCCTCTTCCAAAACATTTACGCGAAACTCTTTCCAGCTTCATTACTGGCTGGCACACTTCTCTTTATTCTATTGCCCCGAAACCGACAAAATGTGGATTTTGACGAAACCTTTCATAAACTCTTCAAGACCATTCTTATCAGCTACGTCGTCGTCATCGGTATCACCACCCATATCTACCTTGACGCGGGTTTCCAAAGATCTATTTATGTTTTCGCCGGAATTACTCTATTGTATGTTCTCTCGTTTCTTACTATAATATCTTGCCGAATGAGTTGTATTTCATTGGCAGTAATCATTTGCACCGGGATTTTCCAGCGTGCAACTGGATACTATGCGAGTACGTTGTACAGTGGCGTCGATATTTACAGCCACGTCGAGTTTACGTCAGGCGTAATCACCGCGAAATCGCTTGCGGGAATAGGTCAGACGAAGTACTACTACGCGCCCGTCTACCATCTTCTTGCAGGCTGGAGTAGCCTTCTCCTCGACATCCCGCTTCGACATTCGCTATTCCTCGTCGTATCGGTGGCAGTAACCATACTTCCAACTTTGGTGGTCTATTTGATGACCACCCGGGTGCTGGATCGGACCACTGGGCTGATAGCCGCTCTGCTCTTGGTGGGTAGTGACTTTCTCGTGAACTGGGGGATCAGATCGAGTCCGACATCGCTTGGAGTCGTCTTCTCCGGATTCGCCGTTCTGGCGACATTGGACTATCTATGGGTGGACAGTCGTATGAGTCGGGCAGACCCGAGAAAACTCCTCATATTGGTTCTCTTTCTGGTTGTTTTGAACTTTCTCCACCAGTTCAGTCTATTCGTGACGGTCATACTCCTCAGTTCGGTTCTCCTCGGCATTGCTCTCTATGATTCCAATCTATCTACCGCATCATTCAATCTGTCGATTATCACAGGATTGATATTATTTATGAATTTCACAATCACCAAATACGCCGGTCCTGGCACCGACGAGAGCTTCCACGACGTTGTGCTGCGGAATTTCGTTTTCACGATTCTTCAAACTTCGGCCTACGCACGTCTAGACCGAGATTCGACGACTGGCGTCGTGCCGACATTTCCAAGTGACCCGGCTATTACACGGCTTGGAGCCGAAGGTCTATCAGTCCCACATGTTTTCGGTTCGTCGATACTCCTCACGTTCGGTATCCTGGGTGTCCTCCTGCTTGTGGACCAATCACGTCGGACCGGACGTTCGAGGTGGGGGTTCGCGATAGGGATGGCCGCAGGAGTCTCCCTTCTTATCACGCTTATCGGCCCCGTATTCGGAATCCGAAATCTGCTCCCCTTCCGCTGGTTTGCCTTCATCTATCTTCCGCTATCGCTTCTCGCAGCACACGGGTTTTGGAGCCTTCTCAAATGGGGCGGAAGACGGACGAGGCGTCAACACCTTCTCGTAGTCGCGGGGGTCGGCATCCTCTTTTGTGCCCCGTACTTCCTGTTCATGTCGGGCAATTTCGCGGCCGCACCCGACGGCCCACTCTTCGACGACGATACAGGAGCAGAGCGACTCAGCACGACCGACTCGGAACTGGCCCTATACTCCCACCACGCCGAATTCGGACTCGAAAACCGCACGACGCTAGCAGATGTACGCGCCCAACCGCCTCTCGGACACGTCGGCGTAAACGCGAGAAGTCCCGTTGTCGAGTATGGAGACCCGAACACGATTTCGGAAAATTCGTATCTCGTAAACAGAGCCTACCTGCGCTCGAAGCACGCCCAGTACCGGATAATATATGAGGGGTCCACATTCAGGGTATCAGGAGCTTTTCCAGTTCATGGAGTTCGGGATAAGCGGATAGCATTAGTTTATGATGCTGGCGAAGATGAACTATTAATTATTTCATAAAAATTTTATATGTTTACGAGGAAAACTTTGCTGAAGTGGCATCCGTAGAAGTTGAACCGTTAACTAAATCCCGTCAGAAATGGTGCGCGTCCCCGAATGGCTCCTTGCGACAAGTTTGGGAGACGTTCAAAGTAACAAAATGACTAATGTGGAATCGCTTGCTGTTCTCCGCCAGTTCCGTGAATTCACCCTCAAATGAGCGTCGAATTCATTGTCGATAGTCTCAAGACCGCAGCCTCGTGATTTCGAGCATTTCAACATGTTCGAATATTCCGTAAATGCAAAGGAGGAAAATACTGATAGACCCTATTCTTCTGGTAGGCCCTCGGAGAACTCACAAAACAAGATTTCCTTCCCGTTTGTTTTGTAAATGGGAATATCAATGGTCGGTTGCACCCGGACTGTTGTCAGGTTACTTTCGTGAATTGTTCAACTGGAGGGCACCATAATCCTGGATAGAGACTTCTTCGGAAACAGTGTATAATACCGATGGCTGGAACCGTTCGTATCCGGGTTGGTAGTCGACAGCTTTGGGGTCAGACGTTCCCTCCGGGCGACATTTAATCGAGAATGAGATCCGCATGACTGAAACCTTGTATTAGTTCAGGAATTTAGCGTTCAGACGGATAGCAAATTATATATTGAGCCGCCAAAATTTTCAATCATTGATGGTTGGGCGTCTGACGATCAGTATTGAGATCGAACTCGGATGGGGCGTCCACGATCGGTCGACCACCGACCACCTCTCTTCAGATGGTTCGGCCGAGCGGGAATATCTGGATCGACTTCTACAGAAAGCGGAGAAAACCGACATCCCGATCTCATTCGACATCGTCGGCCATTTACTGCTTGAGGAGTGTGACGGTACCCACGAGGGGCCGTACGAGGATGGGTGGTTCAAATCAGATCCGGGAAGCGACGCCAGCACTCGCCCTCTCATGTACGCGCCGGACATGGCCAGGAAAGTTTTAGACGCAGAAACCGACCACGAACTTTGTACCCACACGTTCTCGCACATCCTCTGTGGCGAGGTATCCGAAGAGGTCGTCGCCGCCGAACTGGAACACGTTCAGGACCTCCATTCGGATCTGCACGCGCCGGTTTCTTCGTTCATTCCGCCGCGCCACTCCCGGCCAGCAAACAGAACGCTTCGTCGACACGGGATAGATGTCGCCCGATACGCACGGGAAAAACGTTCTCTAACACCGCTGCACCGGCTAAAGGAACTCGTAGTCGGTCCACTTCCAAGCTGGCAGCCAGAGGTAAACGACGGAGTTCTTGAAACTTACTGTACGACGTACACGTCACTGACTGCGGGGACATTGCCGGCCGGCCAGCGACCGCCTCTGGTGGGTTACCGGGCTATCCCCACCGAAGCCAGAATACGAACACACAAGTATTATCTCGAACGGGCGACGAAGCGAGCCATAAATCTAAATGAAACTGTGCACCTTTGGTGTCATCTGTATGATTTCAGCAATAAGTACCAGTGGCGTATCATCGAGTGGTTTCTCGAGTTCTTAAATGATATCCCGGCCAAGGAACTAACTATCAAAACGATGGAGGATCTCAGTGAGGAATATCACTCCCGAGAATGAACGACGGACTCAGTGTCTGTCTGCTGGTGGATGGGCCGATAATTGCGAGGTGGCAGGCTGCAGCCCTCTCCGAACTGTTCGATGAGACTGATGCATTGCTTTCCATGGTTGTTTATAACGAGTACAATCCTGAACGTTCAGCCTCCGATTTATTTCGGCGGTTCATAGAACTTCGGGAGTGGAGTGTCGCCGCAGTCCTTTTCCGATTCATAACCCCGACGCCAGAACAGTTAGATCCGGTCGAACTCGGGGAAACTCTCGATCTCGATGGAGTGACGGAACAACGCGTCCACCCCGATATTATAGATGGATGGAAACAGAGGATTCCGGAATCGACGGTCGATTCTATCGCCGACAAGTCGGATATAGCAGTCCGGTTCGGTTTTGGCTTCCTCATTGGTACCGTCCTTGAGGAGTTAGAATATGGCGTGCTCAGCTACCATCACGGTGATATACGAGAGTACCGCGGACAGCCTATGGGCTTTTGGGAATTCATCCACGGTCAAATAGAGGCTGGAATCACGGTTCAAATCCTCAGTGAGGATCTGGACGCAGGAAGCGTGGCCGCACTCAAGCGAGTGCGCATCAACGATTTCTACACGTGGCAATCGGTTCGTTCCCACCTTTACGAGGAATCCCACGATATGCTCCGGTTGGCCGTGGAGAACATCGAATCGGACGATGTCATGTCGCCGGAGTCGCTTGGAGAAATCTACACCCATCCGAAAGGTAAACCTGTAATCAAGTATGTGTTCAAGAATGGTGTCGGTATATTTCGAGAGTGGATACAAAGTTAAAGATGCGTGTAGACGTATTTCAGTTCCAGCAGGTCAGAACCGGTGTTCGGATTAACAGTGTCGGTGGTGCAGTCGCGATCAATCCCGGCACGAGGGACTTGCCTGCTGCGATGATAATACAATATTCGATACCACCGTCCTATACGATTGGCCGAGAAGGACAGATGAGGGCTTCAGAGTCTATGCGTCCGGCCGTACGGGTGAAACGGCCTCCGACTGCTAGACGCGATTGAGGAGTGCAAACTGGACAGAGGTGATTACTGCGGTCAGGTTATCTTCCGTCATGCTCTCTACAGTTATCGGCTCTCCGAGTTCACGATGTCTCTTGCAGAAGAAGGTCATTGTCGAAATTGTCGAGTCGACTGAACCAAATCCCGTCCTGTAGCAACGAAACGAACTTCGAGAAATCGAGGTATTTACGAACCAGAATCGGTGCCCCATCGGATCCCTCGGGCAGATCCAGCGAATCGTCTAAATCTGGGATTCTAGCTGTGGTCTCTACGGTTTGCTCGGGTCGGGACGCGACGAAATCGCGACGGATTTTCGAACCGATCGAATCAGAGAGGAATTCACGGCCCTCTTTTCTCGTAGTCCTCTTGGAGAATCTCTCGTAGTGCGCTATCGTATTCACCTGTCGCCTCAACGACTGCATCGAGGTAATCCATATTCCCAATACTCCCGACCGTCACAAAAATAACTGGGCCCCGAGTCTCGTCTGCGATCCCCGTTTCTCTGTCCGGCTATACCAATTCCTATAGAATATCATAACACCACTTATGACTGAAACGTAGGGTGGGTGTCTCCCCTCCTCGAGTTTTACTCGTCCGAGTTGACCGGGCCTTTGTATTTAGAGGTCACTTTACCGCCCTCCCGCCACTGCCCGTAGTCGTAGCGATTGTCGTTGATCTCCTTGATCGTGATTGTCGCTTTGGCAGGGACGTCGTCCGGGAGGTCATCGGTCGCCCCACCACTTCATTCTGGTCTGCCGACTCCTCAAGATGAGCCCCTCGTTCCTTCTGCTCGGCGAGCGCTTCAGCGTACGTAGTAATCTCTTGGAGCTGCTCCGGGGTCGAGTCGTTGAGCGTGTTGACGATCTCCGTCGGAAGTTTCGCCGGTGGAGTCGGGGGTTCGTAGGACATCGGCTGCTTTCGAGTTAACCAACACAGCCCGCTAACGCATTGTTGATCAAGGTGGGTGGGAATGGCTTCTGTGCCCGCTGTTTGGAACACTACTCGAAACTTCTCTATACACAAGTTTCACCCTATGTTACACTGTGCTCCGCCGTATCGAACTAGAGGTCCTCGCCATAGTCGCCCCCGGCGACACGATCACCAAGGTCGCAACGAAGCTCGACCACACCGAGTTACCTCTCTCGTGCCGTCGGCGAGCTCGTCAAAAAGGGACTCGTCTACACGGAACGCGACGGCCGGCGAAAACGCGTCGTCCCGTCGGATGCTCGCGCCGTCGAACGCTACCAGGACCTCGTCCGCCAGTACTCCCACCTCGAGTTCCCCGAGCTGTTGACCGGCAAGGCCCTCGAGGTGCTCTACTATCTCGACCGGCCGCGACCCGTCGCCGAGATCGCCGACCGTAGCGACAACTACCGCAATACGGTCAACCGTGTCCTCACGCGATTCCGCGACCTTGGTCTCGTCGGGACGGCCGACGGCAGCTATGACTTCGACGCCGACTTCGACCGCCTCCACGAGTTCGCCCGTGAACTCACACACCATCTGCATCGCCAACGCCTCGAAGCCGTCGCTCCGAAGGGGATGATTCTCTGGGAGGAGTACGACGAATTCCTCGCGCAGGCCGGGACGGAGATCGACGCCGAGGGGTTCCACGAAACCGGCCTCCCTCGTTTCGTGGCCTTCGACCTCCAGTTCCTCCACACCAGCCATCGCTACTACGTCTACGCCTAGGAACCCGACGCAGTCTCGCCGGCGTAACTCTGCTGTCACACGCTCGTGATCCGACGACGGCAGCCGCCACCGCTCGTACTGTCTCCTCCTGCTCGGCCACGTCGACGTCGACGAGACGGACCTCCGAGCGCAGGCGACTACGTATGGACTCGACGACGAGATCGACGCCTTGCGTCGCTACCTCGAGACGCACGGCGAAGTCGACGACGATCGGCTCCCGGTGTACGAGGAGTTCCAGGAGCAGGCGGTGTCACTACCACGATGAGACCACCATTCGGACGCGGATACATCGAGAACGAACTCCGGCGAATAGCGGATGGTCTCTCAGCCCCACGTACGGGCGACTAACGGTCGATCGGGTTCGTCGTGTTGGCGACACACTCCGTCCCGTGGAGTAGTCCGGTCACGACTACTAGGAGGGAAGCCGGCCGAGCTGGTCGGCGTCTCCGCCGAGGAGTTCAGGACCGAATTTGCCGAACGAGGGGCCCCTCGAGATGCCGGTTTCCTCGAGCCGGACGAGCGTGAAGAGACGCTCGACGCCCTGGTGTGAAGACGGTTGGTGCTCGTCGACAACATCGTCCTGATACTGCCGGCTGTAATTCTTTCAAGATTCCTCGGCGGTATCCGGTTTGATACCGTCAAAAGTCCATCTTCCGGCCGGGACCGCTTCACGTAGTTACAGCCGGCAATATGAGCGCCCTCGCCAAGATCGAGCGGCTTGAACTCCTCCCGGCGGTAATCGAGGCCGTGGCGGCACCCTGGGCTGTCTTCGACGAACTCTACGGTCCGCGGCTGCAGGCTACGAGTTCGTCGAGCGAATCGACGCGGTGAACGTACCGCGAATACACGCTTACAGCCAGTTTTCGAGCCATTCGACGTGATCGTCGAACTCCGAGATGGGGATGTGGCGGTCGATCCTATCGATTGCGCGAACGAAGTCCCGCGGTGTGTGGTCGAATCGGTCGTACTTGATGATACCCGAGTGGTCGTGGTTCCGGGCGAGTCTCACGAAATCGACGTCGTTGGTGAGGATGACGAGGTTCTCCGCCCGACCGGCGGCAATCAGGCGGTCATCGCTATCACCAGCCTCGTACGCGTCCCCGACAGCAAGGACGGTATATCCGTTCGAGCGGAGAGCGGATAGATACGCGCTGTCGACGTGCTCGTCGGCGAGAAATTTCATCCGCCCCATCGTCTACGATGACGGGGTCTCGGGTGCTTTCGAATCGTCTGATAGCTCCTCCCTGAGAGTGACTTCCTCCGTTCGGATGGCTTCCATCTCGTCGGGATTGTCGTAGTAGTACGCGAGGGCCATGTGAACCTCCGAAAGCGACAGGCCGAGTTGATCGGCGATGTCTTCCGGGGAATACTCCCCCTGTAGGTAGAGCTGTCCGACCTGATAGACCGAGACACGGTGGCCGGCTATTGTGGCCTTTCCGCCCAGCACGTCCTCGGTCTTCACGATGTCAGCCATAGTCGATGTTGGGTTAGTACCGTAAATAAACGTTCGGCACCCACACCCGCGTGAACGGCCGTCATTGATTATCGACCTTGCTCTTGCCGGCCTTGTGTAGGGGCCTGATTTCACCACAGTAACGGCTTCTACTGCGAAGCGGCTGAAAGCCCTCACCCGCTCGCGGCCGCTGTCGTTCGAAAATCGAAGATTTCCGTGAGCGCGAGCCGGGCGGCGGCGAGCGGTAGCGAGCCGCCGCCGGATGGGTGAGCGGGAGGAGGGAGCGGAGCGACCGACGACACGCGAGCCGGGCGGCGCGACCAACGGAAGCGCCGCCGTGTGGGCGAGCGGGAGGCGCGAGGCGCGAGCGACGGGCCTCGGAGACGCGAGCGTGGAGCGCGAGGTCGATCAGCGGGAGGCCTCGGAAGGGGCGAGCGGCGACCGGCGGGAGCCGCGAGCGAAGCAACCCGCGAGACCGCAGGGAGCCGCGAGCCGGGCGGCGCGACCGCCGGGAGCGCCGCCGGATGGGTTGAGCGGGAGGACCGACCGGAGGGAGGGACGACACGTGAGCGGCGCAGCCGCGAACCACGCGGCCAACCATAGGGAGGCCGCGGTGGGATATCCGGCTGAGCGTGCGCGAAACGCGAGGCCGGCGGTTGCCGGCCTCGATCGGGCGTGCCGGTGGAACCGGCACGCAGCCGAGGGCTTTCGATTTGTTCGTCTCGACCGCGCGTGAAGGCCTGAGACCTCCGATTTCAAGCGTCTAAACAAGGCCCTCTATCTTCAATCTCTGGAGCTCGGCCTTTGTGCATCGAGGATTCAACCACTTCAGCAATAATTTGGCAGCTTACTGCGTTCTGATCGGTCCAATATATCTGCTTTTCGTGCTGGCTGATGAACGGAAGCTGTTCAGATACACGTTCTTAGCATTTCTCTTCATCCTCCCGTTCGTCATAGCTCTGAGCAACATAGCCGCTCTTGGCTATGGAACCGGAGCAGGTTTCTCTGGAATCGGCTCCGCGTTCTTCGGGCTCCTCCCCGTCTCGCTATTTCTTTTCATCCACAACAAGGTCTCAGAGGAGATAGAACCCGCACACGGGGTCGTACTGTTCCTCATAGCCGCCGCGATCATCGCAGGAACCTACTCCGGCGTTACTGCAGCAGCTGGCATTCTGCTGTTCGCTATATTGATTACCATCTACGACACCTACCAGGTGGGCCTTGACGAGGTAAAGGAAGCCGCTGTCGGGCTATCCTCGATGGGAGGCTATTTTGAACTGGTAATGATCGCAGGCCTCCTTTTCCTGGTGTCTCCTGTACTGCTCTTTCCTCAAGACATCGCCCAAGGCGACAGCGCTGTGAACATTCTATCCCACTATCTAGGGCTTCTATTTGGATTTTTCGGGCCCACTATTTATTTGTTCTACCGAAAACATCGGAGGTAGATCATCCTAGACATCCAGAATGGTTTCTAATTATGTTTCGACAATTGGAGAATGTTAAAACTGATATATGTGCCAAGGGGGGTCGGTCGTGGCTGCGCGCGCAGCGATGCTAGGAGCGAGCACGGAGCGGAGGGTGGGGCGGTGGGGTCTGGTCGGTCCGGCACACAGTAAAAAAAGAATGCTGCGTCGACTGGCTATTCCCCCACCCCCGACTGCGCTCCGGGAACTGGATCCGGGAACCCCGCATCTTGATGCGCGAACTAACCATCAGCAACAACCTCCTTGCGGAGCGCATTGAGGCGGTCGCTCCCGTATACTGTCATCCCCTCTGCGAAGATCTCCTGGAGTTTCGATCCGACTCTCCCGGCTCTCTGTAGATTCGACGTACGGTTCGAACACGAAACGGTCACCGTCGAAGCGTTCGGACTGGAGATCGGCGACGACGTCGGTAATCTGCCGGCGGGCTGTCGTCCGGTCGCCATCGACGACCACGAAGCAATCGATGTCGCTCCGGCGGTCGGCCTCCCCGCGAGCGACGCTTCCAAAGATGACGATCCCACGGAGATCGTCGATATCGTCGGCGTCGGTAATCGTTGCTTGGACGCGGTCGACGAATGCTCGGATCGGCGCGTGGAACTCCGACTGAGGAATCGCCAGGATCGGGTCGTCCTTCTGGAGGCGGTCCGTGTTGATCGCGACGTAGTTGCGCTGGGGCGTCTCTCGAATCCGGATCGCGCCGATACCGTCGAGGAGCTCAACCGCCCGCCAGACTGTCGAGCGAGCCACACCCGTAGCGTCGACGAGTTCGGGGATCGAGAACTCCGTGTCGTGGGCGTCGGCGAGCAGGCGGAGGATGTCGTCCGCGGCACCGATACGAAAGACATCGGTGTCCGGGTCGGGATACGCATCGATACAGACCGTTTCGCCATTTCAGTCACTGTCTGATTTTGTGCACCGGAATATAATTAGATGGCGGCGTCACGCAGCAGGCTGCGTTGCTCGGCGAAGTAGCGGATTCAGTTAGGCCTCCGTCGGCGCCAGCGTTGCCGGCTCGACGTTTAACCCTGAGGCGGTACGTGCTGTTGTCGGCCCTTGGGGACGCGTGGGGTCCAGCACGGAGTAGTCACTCGTAAATGACGCGACGAGCGCCGCTCGTGTGGGAAGGTCGATGCCGAGCTGGTCGGCGAGGCAGACGATCCGCTTGGTCGCGGCGCCGTTGTCGAGCCGCTCGAGATACTCGCCGACGGATTCCCAGAAACAGCCCCCTTCGTCGGCGGCGCGCATTGCGCTCGCGAGTTCGCGGATGCCGCCACAGCACGCGGGATGGTCCGCACAGTCGACGAGCGTCTTTTCCAGGTGGCTGACGTGGACGGTGGTCCCTTCGACGGACGTCGGCGTCTTGCCGAAGAACTTCCGCTCGGTGACCGTCGTGACGCGGTACGGCACGCCGTGAATCTCCCGGCTCTTGGCCCGGCTGTATATCTTCCTATAGAGTATCATAATACCACGAGCTAGCGTTCGTATATATCGCGTCACCTACGAGTGAGGCTGATTTCGGAAACGTCCAGATCCGGTGTCTTATTCCAGGTCGGGCTCGTCAAACTCGAGGGCGTCCGCGACGGCATCCGGAAGCTCGGGGCGCGGGGCCGATTCGTGGCGCTCGATCTTTTCGGTCTTCCGCGTATTTTCGTAGAGGGCGCGTGCGACCGGGAGGCCACGGAGATACTTGTACTCGTGGAGGATCTCGACGCCCCGCTCCGTGAATCCGTAGAACTGGGAGGGGAGATCACGTGTTCCCTCGCTTGGGTCGTGCGTGTAGCGTGCGAGGAGGTCGGCGTCGATCAACGTCTCCAGCTGGTCGTTGATAGCTGCTTGGCTCTTCCCGGTCATGTACTCGAGTTCGGCGAGCGACATGAGGTGGGTGGGATGGCCCAGTAGTTCCTGGACGATGAGATGGCGCGTATCCTGGGACAGCAGCTCGAACAGCCGCTGCTGTTCCGCGAACGGCCCTGCATCGGCGGTCTCGCTCATACGTGATGGTATGAGGCAGGGCGCTATAACAGTTGGGGTAACCCAAGTTGGTTAAATCAGGAAAAAGCCAAAGTGATTGGGAAGGGATAAGGTGGTGTGGTTCGAATCGGCAGCTGATGACCGTGCCAAGCCCTCCGCCGGACGCTGGAGACATCATGACTGTTGTTCACGAGGCCATTGGAGGCATCGAACTTGAACCAGCGGAGAAACGAGAGATATGGCGGTTCACTCGGCGTGAATTGCCGTATCTCTGGAGTCAGCGGACGTCATATTTCATCCTGGGGAGCTATCGCGACCCCTACATCCGTCGCCTCCGCGCCGTCCAGAACGAACTCACGAAGCAGCTCGGTGCCTATCCGTTCATTATGGGGGATCTCCTCGAACTCCCGACTGACCGGCTCAATACGTCCGATATCATGTTTTCGTTGCTCGCTACTTACAGCGACTACATTGTCGGTATCTTCGAGAAGGAGAGTGGTGGGGAAGCTCTTGAATTGGGTGAGATCGATGATCCGCCGTATTTCGACAAGTCCTACGCCTTCCCGCGCGATTACGCGTGGGTGACTGACGAGAACCTCGACTCGAAACAGCACGTCATTCAGGCCAGCCTCGAGATTGCGTTCGCAGACGATCTGTCGGAGGGTGAAGTCGAATCAAAGGTCGGGTCGCTCGTTGATCGCACCCAAGATAGCGGTCTCGACATCGACGAACAGGAGGTTTGGGACGTGATCGACGATCGGGCAAGTGAGGACGAAAAGCCGGCAACGTACAGTTGGGTCCACCTCAACAAGTTCCGTAAGTTCGAACTCCACCATCGGTGCTTCCCGTGGACGACAGAGGACAAACTTCGTACTCTGGTTGATGAACTTCCGTCCCCGACACCCCATCCGGAGTGGGAAGCGGGGGATGAGGCGTAAGTGTCGTTGCAGCGTTTCCCAATCCAGTGTGGGTACTTTCCGCCGGCTTAGATATAGTCGGCTCTGTGGTTGTCCGCTGGCCCGTAAGTGACATTTGTGATTTCGTCCCGCTCGTCGAACATTTCAGCATGCGCCGCGAGGTCTAGTTCCTGCTGATAGGTGATCATTCCGACGACGTTGGCGGCCTGGAGTCCCGTCACTACCTCGTCGTAAACAGCACCGCGAGAAAAGTCCGATTGATGCCGTCGTAGGGATCGCTTCGGGCTTAGGCGTCATTCTCGGCAATCGGGAGTGAGAATATTGGAAATCTCCTCAGGGTCAGACTTTCCGCCGAGTTCGTATGCAGTCTTTAGATCGATTCGGTCATCGCTCACGTCAACCTCTTTCGCGATGTCATCCGGATTTCGAGCAGGCCAAAAGAGCGGTTTCATTTGACATCCCCCAAGTTGATCATCGACGACGATATAGATCTGAAACCAAACGGAATCGATATCAGCCCGATTAAGATGTCTGAACCCGCTTGAGAAGTCCGCAAAGCGGTGGGTTTCATCTTCCCGCTGATATCCCATATTCGGAGTCCCACGGAACGTGACTTGGGCCTCGTGCGGCCGAACCGACTGTTCAAGCGTTGTAATGGAGTCATCAGTCACCCGGCGAGTTCTCATGTTGACTAAGATCGGCTCGAACTTCTCAGCGTTCGGCGCGTGAACAACGGTGTGATAAGAGACGTTCTTGGCTAAGCCGTGCCCGTAATTCGAGAGCACCACTTCCAAATCATCTCCGTCGAGAGAACGCGATGAAATCTCAATTTCAGGGATTTTCTCGACACGTAGTATCTTTTTCTGTTGATGGTACAGATATACGAGAGTCGCCGTCAACAAAAGTGATGCTATTGCTTCTGCGTTATTCAGAAACCAAGCGACAGGTGCATCGATCATAACACGAAATCGAAGAATCGGCTTATATACTCTTGTCTGAGGGAGACATCAATCTAACATAATGCCGACGTGAACGGGGCCGAGGACATCCGCGAGAAGATACTTCCGAGTCGCCCCGGATGGCAGAGATAGGGATACAGTTGGATGGCACACCCAGCAGTCCGCCTGTTCGACAAGTCCACGGGCAGAGTACGCCCACAAGAACAGGTGTACTGAAACCATACTATCCCAAACGCGGTCGGGAAACCGCCCCGTTCACGGCGCGGAGGATGTCATTCGTCCCACAGTGCCGGAATCCGGTCTTCGTCTCGGCGCTGGAAGTGGCTACTGGAAGACCCCACCGATCCGCTGTTACTCGAGCAGATCTTCGACGAAGCGAAAGCCGTTAACGTACGTCACCGAATCACCGGAGCCTTAACTGGCGAAGACGGCCTCAGCTCCTTCACCGGCGGCAATATCGGTTGTGTAAATATAGGCATGATCTGCTCTACCCTCGGCAAACGCCTGAGCGACAACCCCAGCGAGGGCTGAATCCGCACGCTCGACCTGGTCGGCAGAGCGGTCGTCAGCGTTCGCGATATAGCGTTGGACACCGTCCATTGCTCGCGACACGAGTGGGATCGTGTACTCCAACGGCCCAGAGATATGGGCCCACCCCTCCTCGAGCGCCCCGTCGATCGGCGGATTATCGACGTCGGGGTCAGTGACGGTCAGTTCGTCGTAGACGCGCTCGGGGAGAACGAACGTGATGTCGTTCTGGCGAGCGAACGCTCTGACTACTCGATACCGGCGGTTCGATGGCTGTCCCATCGCTGCGAACAGGCCGGTATCAGCGATTTGGATGACGTTCACACGGTGTCGCCGGCGACGTCTCGGTCAACATCCTCATCGACGCCTTCGATGGCCGCAACCGAGGCCCCCGACTCCTCGATATCGAAGTACTCGTGAACGACGGGACGGAGTGCCTGGAGGATGATCTCGGCGGCCAGCGGCGAGACGTCGAGGTCCTGGGCCATCAGTCGATGTGTTACCTCTCCGCGCTCCCGGGCAACCGCGTAGGTGAGCGCCGTTGCGAGCCCGGCGATGCCGTGCCGGTCGATGTAGGTGTCGATGTCGTCGTCAGTCCTGCGTCGCCCAACGGCGTCGATGAGCGTCGGCGTAATCGTGTACTCGCGATCATCGTCGGCTGCAGTGATGGTCAGGTCGATGTCGCGAGCAACGTACGTCCGTGGTTGCTCGTCGGTCGTCGCCTCGATGACGCCGGCGTCGACCAGCCGGTTGACGTAGCTGTATGCCGTGCCCTGCGCGAGATCGAGGGCATCCATGACCTCCTGGACGGTCGCTTCCTCTTCTTTCGCCTATTCGTCCCACAGTGCCGCAATCCGGTCTTCGACCTCGTCCAGCACCACTCGCAGGACAGCACGATGGTCGGCCGGCCAGGAGTGATCGTCACCGGGCGTCGCGGCGGTGGGCGGGGGATGGACGTGGTCGCGCGTATTGTGGGGGTTGAGATGCCGAGCCCATCGGCATTGCCAGGGGTGCGCCGAGTAGACCTCTCGGTAGTGGATCGTGAAGTCGTCGTTCGTGTACCAGCGGACAGTCAGGGTAGCTTCATCGACGGGTGCTGGGTAATATGACGATGCAAAGACGACCTGGAGTGCTAGATGGCCGCTTGCATCCGTGATTGCCGCTTGGGAGACCTGCCTTGTCGTTTGGCGCCGCGTATGGAGGAACTCGAGGAGTGGCCGATCGATAGGGGCAGGGCTCCCGCCATCGCCTGTCGGTGGCGCCATCCAGGGGGCTACCCGGACGCGTGTTCGCGCTCGCCACCCATGCGTTGCTGGCGGGCGCGTTCGTAGCGGTCACGCTCCTCGCGGGCCGTTGCCCAGTCACCGAGGTCGCCGTACACGTCGTCGATGGTTCGCTCCTCTCTCGCCTCCGCAACGGTGATGGCGTCGACAGCAGCCGGTGTCGTGGCTTCGTACGCGTCTTCATACTCGGTGATACGCGTTGTCAGCTCACGAACGCGTTCTTGGAGTTCCTCGACGGAATGGTCGGCTGCGAGCTGGTCGATGCGTCGCCACTCGAAATACGCGTCGTTCCGTTCGTAGGTAGCCGGATGCCCGTCGTGCCTACTAACGATGCCGAGATCGGCAAACCAGCCCAGATATTTCCGGGCGGTCTTGGGGTCACAGTCGGCGCTGTCGGCGATCACGCTCGCCGTCGTCGGCTCGCGGGCCTGCAGGATGGTGCTGTAGATGCGTTGTTCGGCGTCCTCACTCGTGAACGCCCCCTCGAAGGGTGCTGGCCCATCAGCGGGGTTTGGCTCGGACATGCTTACGCGTGGAGTGCGCAGAATATAGTTCTTACTTCAGGGAATAGTTTCCCGAAGCACAGTATCGGACGGTAGCCCCGTTTTGCGGCATTCAGTTACAATCGACTCGCTATCCACCACGTCCCGCAACCCGAACTCATACGTTGCAGACGCAACGAAATGAAGCGTAACTACCCGAAAGACTATCAGGGTACAACTGATTACATTCGGGTACATCATGCCAGTGCGGCTCGCAGATCACGACTCAGAGATCGACCTTCGACCGGGAACGACGAAGTCAGCCATCGTGGCGCACCTGTACCGAAACCCCGAGTGGGGATACTCCCCGAAGGACGTCAAGGACGCCCTCGACATTCCCCGGGGCACCGCGACGACCACACTCAAACGGCTCTCTGAGGACAACTACCTCGGGAAAACCGACGACGGCTACTATTACGCCCTCGGTGAACGGGAAGATGTGCGACGGTACGTTGCCAACCTCGACCAGGCACACCGGCTCTTCGGTCACCACCGCGACGCGGACGCCACACCCGAAGAACCCGACACACGGATCGGGGAGGGTCGCACTGAGACGGAGCTTTCCGCAGAACTCACAGATTTGGACGGCGACATCGGTGGCGTGAATGAGTAAGTTCTCGACAGGAGACGTGTGCTGGGCACGGGAGCCCACCGATGCCCACCGATTATCATCTTAGCTCACGATACCCATCCGTTCAGCGCCACCGATTGTACGGTCATGTGCGTCGGAACCACCGCTGGAAAATACCAACAAACCACCCCAGAACTCAAAGCCGAGCATCTCGACGGAATTTCGTTCAGTGACGCGTCCTACCTCATGCCGTGGTCGTTATACACGATCCCTCCAGGGACTATCCAGAATGGACGGATGAAGGGTGAACTGACAGACGCTGGCCGTACGTTGTTGAAAAAGTCACTCATTTCGCTCGTCCCATAATCGCCACGGAACGAAATCCAAGGGGGTAACGTCCGTCGCGCCCGTCGCAGACTGGCATACTGCCGGCGCGCCGGTCGCCAGGGGATGCGGCCGGTGGGCGCCGCGATATCGGGCAGTCCACATGAGGGCTGGCTCGTATTAGTCACGACGCCTGTGATTGTTGCCAGCACCGAATCACTCGGTAGGAGCACGCCTCCCGATACCGGGGATCTGACTGTTCGACGCTTGATCCCGAGAGCAAACTCTCCAAACAACTATGGAGCCACGGTGCCAACGACCGGTAATGTCGGGTGGTGCGATCGATATCGACGAGTTCGAGGACGCCGCGGAGGACGACTTCAAGACGCGAAACGACACCGAGCGGATCGTGGTGTTCCTCGACGAACACGACGACCGCGCGTGGAAGGCGGCGACGATCGCCGACCGCATCGACCTGGAACCTGATGCGGTGAGTGCGATCCTCTCCCGGCTGAAGGGTCGCGGCCTCGTGCGTCACAAGCGCCCGTACTGGGCAATCACCGACGACGAGGACCGGCTCCGAGCTGCCTACCGGCTACACCACTACCATCAGAATGCGGACGCGCAGTATGGCGAGGAAGCCCTCGATGCGGTGGAAACTGACGGGATGGAGGACGTGGTGTGACGGCGTTCGATGAGCTGGACCGTGGTGACGTCATCCGGGGGACCGATCCGCTCTCCGATACGGGTCGCCCGATGATTGTGATAGGGTCGCCCCACTGAATGGCGAGACGATGGTGGCGGAGTTCACCGTCGACACCGGAGGGCCGCACAAGGAGGTGGGCTGGCACCCCAGCGATATGTAGCCGCAGCGATCGAGCGTAGGATCGACGTACAGGTCACGACGACTCCGGCGACGGAGCGCTCTCGTTCTCCCGCGTCAGCGTGAAGTAGCGGTTCACCCGAGTGCCGTTTTCAGGTCTGATGCGGCAACGTGGGCGTATCGATTCGAAAACCCAATGATCATGTCAGTTCCGACCGATACAGTACTCGAGCCGACATTATGAACGGGGATCGAGTATACCGAATCACCGATGTGTCAGGTATGTCCCCGGGCGATATTCGATCCGTTAATCTCGAGCTCCTCAAGCGAGATGACACCCCGTACGACATTCCTCCTGGTCGGACGAAACTTGCCGTCCGGAAGCGGGTCCGCCGCGTTCCTGATGGAGATCTCCAACGGCTTTTCGAGGAATTTCCCATCGAACAACCCTTACGTAACCAGTGTGCACTGCGGTTTCACGCCGTTGCTGGCAACCACTTCTTCCCAGATGCAAACCATCGGACGGCCGTCACCACGCTCCGGGAGATAATCACACAGAACGCACTCGATGAGTACGTTACGTGGCCGACCGAGCCGCTCGTGGACGCTATCAAGGAATCGAACGGATTCGGCAGGCAGTGACGATCGACCTCGGCAGTCTATACCAGCGAAACAAACTATACGAACACTGGTACCAGTTCTTCGGCGACCTTATCGCACTCCCTGAACGCTGAATCAGTTAGGCGTCATCTTCGTCGGGCTCGACCGCGAGCGAATTGTAGAACTCTATGTGCTCTGCGATGTCGCGCTTCATCTCCTTCGCGGCGTTTCGCTGCATGTGACACCTGTAGGGGATGGGACGATTATAATTATTACGGCGATGCAGCCACGAAGCCGACCTCACTCCGCGCACGGGTGGTCTCTTACTCCGAGGGCCAAACTGATCGATCAGTCCGCCACCGTCGGCGTCGCCACCGTTGCCGTCGGCGCCAGGTCGTCGACGACGCGCTCGGCGATCGCCGCGACCCCGTTGGCGAACGATGGCGGCGTTCCGACCTCGTCGACGGCCCGGGTGACGCTGGCGGGGGTTTCCGCGACAGTGAAGCCCGCGACCGGCTCGAGGCGGCTGGCGATGCCGCGCTGCTCGTTCGTCGCCGGCGCGACGATACAGGGCGTGCCGGCGACGGCGGCCTCCATCACCGTCGAGTACCCCGAGCAGACGACGGCCTCGGCGCGCCGAAGGACCGGCAACAGCGACGGCACCGGGCCCCACTCGTGGTCGCCGATGACGGTCACCGCGTGGCCGTCCGCGCGCAGCCGGTCGGTGATGGCGTCGAACTGCGTCGAGTACGTCGACGGGACGACCACCACGCCGGGCGCCGCCGGCGCCGGGTCCGGCGCGTCGGCCGGTGCCGGCAGCGCCACCGGCGGGACGCGGGCGACGCCGGGCGGGTCGCCGTCGGCGGGCGGCCAGACGGCGGGGTAGAAAAAGCGCCGGGCGGCGACCCGCTGGCCGAGGTTGATGCCGACGGTGGCCGCCCGGATGATCGGGTCACGGTAGAGGGCGGCGGCGTTGTGCGAGAGGACGTACAGCGGCGTGTGGGTCGCGGCGGCCGCGGCGACGGTGAACATGTCGTCGGTCACGACGGCGTCGGGCGCCTGCTCGTCCAGCCAGCCGGCGAGTCCCCGGACGCGGGCGGCGCTGTCGGGGAGGCTCCCCGTCAGCACGCGGGCGAGGCCGGCGACGGGGGTGGTGGCGTCCTGGTAGTCGCCGATGTAGTCGACCGCCGGCGGCTCGTAGGCGTCGAAGCCGTTCACGCCGTACAGCCGGCTCCCGGGGCCGCCGCCGGCCAGCGCGACCTCGACGCCCCGCCGCTGGAGGCCGCGGGCGACCGCCATCATCCGCGTCGCGTGGCCCGCACCTTCCGGGTAGTGCGTGACCGCGACCTGGGGGCTCACGGGTTGGACTGTTCGGTCCGTGCAAAGTAGTTTCCCCTTTATGCCCGGGAAACCGCCGCGCTTACGTGGCGAGGCCGCCCACCACCGTCATGGCCCGGGTCCCGGCGGCGGTCGTCGACGCCGCGAGAGGGCTCCGCGGCGCCGGCCTCGGCGCCGTCCGCGAGGTCTGCTGGCGGACGTACCTCCGCTACGGCCGCCACCTCGAGGCCGACCCGGTGTTCGACGCCGACTGGGACCTCCTCGTCGTGCTCGACGCCTGCCGGGCCGATCTGTGGGCCGAGGTCGTCGGGCCCGAGGGCGGGCTCCCGGTCGGCACCACCCGGACCTCCCCCGGCGGCACCTCGACCGAGTGGCTCGACGCCGTCTTCGGCGCCCGCTCCGCGGCGGCCCTCGCGGGCGTGGGCTACGTGACGGCGAACCCCTACAGCGCCGACCACGTCGACGGACACGCCCTCGGGTACCTGCGGGAGGTCTGGCGGGACGCCTGGGACGACGACCGCGGCACGGTGCTCCCTCGCGCCGTCACCGACGCCGCGGTCCGTGCCGGCCGCGAGACCGACCTCGACCGGCTCGTGGTCCACTACATGCAGCCGCACTTCCCCTGCATCGCCGACGGCCACGCCGGCGGGGCCACCGGCGGCGAGCCGGCCCGGGCCCGCGACGACGGCGTCGCGCTCGAGTCGTGGGGCGACCGGCCGCTATCGGTGTGGGAGGACCTCCGGTTCGGCCGCCGCTCGACCGCCGACGTCTGGGCCGCCTACCGCGCCAACCTGGAGGCCGTACTCGACGACGTCCGACTTCTGGTGTCGAACGTCGACGCCGACCGCGCCGTCATCACGGCCGACCACGGCAACGCCGTCGGCGAGCGCGGCATCTACGGCCACGCCGCCGGGCTCGCCCTCCCCGCGCTCCGCGAGGTGCCCTGGGCCGTCACCACCGCGACCGACGGCGGCCGGTACCAGCCACCGCCCGGCGACGTCCGCCCGGAGTCCGACGAGCGTGGCACCGACACGCCGGTGACCGCCCGCCTGGACGCGCTCGGCTACCGGTGAGCACCCCGGCGGACGCCATCGGGTGGCGCCAGGCACGGCGTCATCGACGGGACGGCGACCGGGCGCTGGAGCACTCGCCCAGGCGGAGCGGACGCGTGGACGCTGGCCCGGCGCCGGGGTCATTGACGGGACGGCGACCGGGCGCTGGAGCACTCGCCCAGGCGGAGCCGACGCGTGGACGGTGGCCCGGCGCCGGGGTCGGCCCTCCCGGGTGCCCGGGACGGCCGGACGGCTGTCGGCGGTGAGCCACGCTGGCACGACGGCCGAGTAATACAGAGGAGGTTGCTCCGGTCGATATCACGCACCGGCGAGCAGGGCTGCGGCCGCTATCCCGGCTGCAGGGAGCACTGGCGGTACGGGCCAGGACTGCCCGTCTCAGACTGCGCTGTGCCCGCTGCAGTCTACACAGTAGGCGTGCTGGCGGTACGTCGTCGTCCGGTCGAGGTCTCGGCCACAGTCCTGACAGATGCGGTATTGTTCCACGTACATGGATCGGGGGGACTCCCTTCGGGCTCCGTGGGTTCCCCTGACGCACTCCAGGGTTTTAGGCTTACCGAAAACACCGGTGGTCGGCCGGCCGACGGACACCTTTTTGAACGCGCCGGGCGAAATCGGGGACTGTCCATGGACCAGGAAGACCTCCAGGCGATGCTCGAGGAGAACGGGGAACTCATGGTGCTCGTCGCCGAGTTCGACGAACCGCTCGAACTCCACCTCCACGATACGGACATCGGCGAGGAGACCGTCAGGCTGGAGCTGACCGACGGCGTCCTCAACTTCGAGACCGACGCCATCACCGGCGCGTGGCTCCACACCCACTCGCTTTCGGACCTCGGGCTCGACTGAGGCGACCACCCGCCCCGACCGCCGGTTCCGGCCGATCGCACCCATCACGACCGGCGGCTCCCGGGCGACGAAGACCCGCGGACACAATCGCTCGGGGCCGCCACGTGACGGGTCAGTGATCCGCGTCGTCGCAGTGGGCGGCCCTGCGCGACGGAGCCGGCCGCCGCATCGAGCGCACGGTGGAGGGAAAGGGACTTGCCGGCCCCGGTCGGCAGTCCGGCCGTGTCCCCCGCGGCGTCACCGAACGTGCTCGTCGTCTGCGTCGACTGCCTCCGCGCCGACCACGTCCACGGTGGGTACGCCGACACGCCGTTCCTCGACTCGCTGCAGGGGGCGGGCCTCACGGCGACTGACATGTACGCCGCGGCGACCACGACCAGCCCGTGTGTCGCCGGCCTCCTGACCGGGACCCACGCCGAACGCCACGGCGTGCTCTCCTTGGCCGTCGGCCAGCTCGCCGGGGACGTCCGGACCTTCGCCGAGCGGTTCGCCGCGGCCGGCTACCACACCGAGGCGCTCGTCACCGGGCCGCTCGTCGCCGAGACCGGTCTCGACCGCGGCTTCGACCGATACCGGTACCGCGAGCCCGACGAATCGCTTTTTACCGACTGGCGTGCCGCCGCCCGCGACCGCCTCGGATCGCTCCCGGAGCCCTTCGCCGCGTTCGTCCACCTCTGGGAGATCCACGAAGACGTCCACGTCCCCGCGGCCTACGACGACCCCGCGTACGGCGACACCCCGTACGCCCGCGCGCTGTCGGCGCTGGACCGGGAACTCGAGGCGCTCCGCTCGGCCGTCCCCGAGAACACCCTCCTTGCGGTCACCGGGGACCACGGGGAGTCGATCACGAACCGCCACAGCCCGGTCCGGCTCGGCCTGAAGTCCCTCCGGGACGCCCTACAGTACTACGGCGGCGTCGACACCCGGCCGTCCGCCCGACGGTGCAACCGCCGACTCGCCGACCGCGGCGCGGCCGTCCCCGACCACTACCTCGAGAACGGCCACGGCGAGAACGCCTTCGACTACGCCGCCCACGTCCCCTTCGTCCTGGCCGGCCCCGGCGTCGAGCCCGCCACCGTCGACGCCACCACCCGCCAGGTCGACGTCCTCCCGACGCTGCTCGCGGCCGCCGACGTCGGAACCGACGCCGACCTGGCCGACGTCGACGGCGCCTCGTTCCGCCCGCCGGCCGACGTCGAGGACCGCCCGGCGGCCGACGTTGAGGCCCGCCCGGCGTACATCCGGGCGTGCGGCGAATCGCTCCGGCGGCGCGACAACTGGGCGCGCGCCGTCCGGCACGACGGCGAGAAGTACGTCGAGTACCCAAAGCGGGACTGGCCCGCGTCGCTGTACGACCTCGAGGCCGACCCGGCCGAACTCGACCCCGTCGTCGACCCCGACCCCGAGCGGGTCGCCCACCTCCGGCGGCAGTTCCCCGAGGCGGCCCTCGGGGACGGCGAGCGGCTCGACGTCGACGAGCGCCTCCGGCTGCTCGGCTACCGCTGAGGCCGACCGCCGGTGGGTGGGCGGACGTCGGTCGTGTCACCCCAGGCCGATGGCCCGCGTCCGCATGCCGAGCACCGCCACGGCGCCCGCGCCGACTGAGGTCGTCAGGATGAAGCCGCCGACGCTGAACAAGAGCACGGCCGCCGTCACGGGCGCCGTCGCGGCCGTGGTGGTCGCGGTCAACAGCGCGACCTGGATCGGTTCGATGCCGCCCAGTCCGCCGGGGGTCGGGAGCGCGGCGCCGACGGTCCCGAGGGGCACCACGAACAGCGGCACGTACAGCGGGACGACGGCGCCGACCGCCCGGAGCGCCAGCCACAGCCCCACGACCTGGGCGAGCCAGCCCGCCGTCGAGGCCGCGAGCGCGACGACGAGCCGACGGCGGTCGCCGGCGACGGCCTCGATGGGGGCCACGTAGCCCTCGACGCGGGCCGCGACCGACGATCGGTCCGGCGGCCGGACGCGCGGCAGGCGGCGGCCGGCGGCTCGCGCCACGCGGGTGAGGACGCCGACGAGTGTCGCCTCGAGCGCCCGTCGGCGGCGCCACGCGACCCCGGCCACGAGCGGCGCCGCGACGGCCACGACCGCGAGTCCGGCGGCGACGGTCCGGAGCCGGACCCCGAGGGCGGCGACGGTGGCGTAGGCGGCCACCCCGACGGCGGCCAGCGACAGCGAGGGGACGACGTTCAGCACGTCGAAGCTCGTTATGGCGCCGAGCGCCCGCTCGAACGGGGTCCCGCCCACCTCGGCGACGAGCAGCGCGGTCGCGGGCTCGCCGCCGGCCTGCCCGAACGGCGTCACGTGGTTGGCGAACGCCGCCGCGGCGTTCACGAGCACCGCGTCGACCGCGCCCACGTCGGTCCCGAGTGCGGCAAGCACCGCCCGGAGCGCCAGCCCCCACAGACAGAGCCACGCGAGGATTGCCGCGGCGACGACCGCGACCAGTCCCGGGCGGGCGCCACCGAGGGCGTCGAGGACGGCGCGGCCGCCCGCGACGGCCGCGAGGGCGGCCAGGACCGCCAGGCCGACGGCCAGCCCGACCGCGGACGCGAGGAGGTCCCGGGGCTGCACACCCGCCGGTGACGCGGGTCGGGGATTTCAACGCCACGGTCCGGTCGGGATGGGCTGTAGATCCAAACCCGGTACAGCGACGCTCAGCGTCGAGATCGTGGCCGCGTACTCGCGGTTCCGCCGAGCGTCCACCGGCGACCGAGGTTCCACGCGAGGAGTGGAGCGGACCCTACAAGTTACCCGTCAGTGACTCCTTCGGCTATCCAATGGGTAACGTCGCCGTTTGGTACGACGAGGAAGGGGACTATCTCGAACTCGCCAGCGCGGACGACGAAGGGTTCTTCGTCGACCTGGGGGACGGCGTGTTCGAGCGGGTGTCCGATGACGGAGAGACGCTCGGGTTCGCAGTGTTGAACGTCTCCGCCCGGAAACAGCGGGAACTACCGTTCGAGGTGACGATCGAAAGAACGCCCGGCGACGCGTGAGCGTGAGGGGTTTCGACGACTACTCGGAACGGGAGCTACGACGTACCGACGAACGACTCGACCACATCGAGCGCCGTCCGGAGATGGTCGACCAGCTCGACCGCATTGCCGAGAGGCTCCTCGAACCGGAGGAGGTTCGCGTCAGTGACCAAGTGCCGAAAACCCTTCCGGCGCCCCGGCCGTCCCGCCGCCATGGGCACGATAAACGAGTCCGATATGGAGTGGTCGACGGTCGATGGCGATGATACCGGCCTCCGCCGGAAGAAGCTCGCCGCGGCGACCGATGGCGAGAAGCTCGGCTGCAGCCTCTACGAACTCCCCGCGGGCGACCGCTCGTGGCCGTACCACTACCACACCGCCAACGAGGAGGCACTGTACGTCCTCGCCGGCGACGGGACGCTGCGGCTCGCCGGCGAGGAGGTGCCGCTTGAGCCGGGTGAGTATGTGGCGCTGCCGGCCGACGAGCGCGGCGCCCACCGCGTCGTCAACGACGGCGACGCCCCACTCCGGTACCTCGTCGTGTCGACGATGAGCGAGCCCGACGTCACCGTCTACCCCGACTCCGAGAAGGTCGGCGTCTTCGTCGGCGCGCCGCCCGGCGGCGAGGGCGACCGGCCGCTCCACGGCTATTTCCGGCGGGAGGACGGCGTCGGCTACTGGGAGGGGGAGTGATCGCGGATAGCTCCGGCTGCCGCCGGCGCGACGCCCGGGCCGCACTGAGCGCCGTGCCCGCCCCGCATTGCCGCCGCCTGGGACCTGCCGGTCGAGGTGTGGGCCGACCGGTTGCCCGGCAGGGACCTGGCAGCCGCCCGGCGACGGTTCCGAGGGGTCCCGACGGACGTCGGCAAACCGCTCCACGGTCGGCGACGCGCGCGTCGAGGCGGTCTTGCTGGCGGGCACGGTCCGAACGGGGTACACCTCGCCGGCGCGAGGCCCTGGATTTTTGCGTGCCCGGCTGGAGTTCCGCTCGATGTCGAACGGCCTCGGCGCCGGGTTCTTTGCGCTCACGCTGTTGACAGTCCTGGCCGGGCTGGCGGGTCTCAGCTGCGTCGCCGCCGTCGCCGTCACTGGGTGGCATCGCCGACGCGGGGTCGTTCCGAACGCCGCCAGGTATCTGCTGGCGGCTCTCGGCGTCGGCATCGTCGGACTCGGCGGCTTCGGCGTCATCGTCCTCATCGACGAGGCGTTCCGGGCGGCCTGGCTCTTCGTGACGCTGGACCTGGCCCCGTTTCTGGTCGCCGGTAGCTATCTCCGCCATCGGCAGAATGCCTCGATGACGGCCGGGATCGCCGCGACGACGGGGGCCTGGGGCGGCCCGTTCCTCGTGGGTGTGGCGGTCGCCTTCGGGGTCCTGGCCGGCGCGCAGTCGGCGTTCGCGCTGGCGCCGGTCGAATCCCGCGAGCTACGGGTCGCGGAGCTCGCGTTCACCGCCGGCGGCGTCGCGGTCGCGGCTGGCACGGTCGCGCTCGGGGACCGACTCCTCCCCGCGATCGAAACGACGCCGACGGCAGCGGACCGCCGGGACCGGTGACGCCGCCGTTTCGGGAGCTACCCGGGGATTCGCCGCCTCCGGAGGCTTCGTCACCGCCCTCCCGACGGAAACAGATGTCTCCCCGACGGCTGTGGG
This sequence comes from Halobacteriales archaeon QS_1_69_70, assembly GCA_003021005.1. Taxonomy (GTDB): domain Archaea; phylum Halobacteriota; class Halobacteria; order Halobacteriales; family Haloarculaceae; genus Natronomonas. The sequence goes on from PXRI01000008.1 coordinate 196,631, forward strand.
ACGCGACCGGTAGCGGTCACGAGGCGGTCACCGATGGGGCGGCGCTGCCCTCAGCAAGAATCCGACGGGAGCGCAGATTCGGGCGGGTATCGAGCTTCGGTTGTGGGTTCAGCCGGCCCCCTCCGGTCGCAGCGGGTGTCGACCGTCGGCTGTATGTCCTTCCGGTCCCGTTCGGGTGCGGCGTGTGCCAGCCACCGGACGCAGACCCCGCCCCGACCGATTCCCCTTGAACGACCCTGCAGTGACGGGTGCAACCACTATGTGTGTCCACACCAAGGTATAAATATGCACATAGATTCCGCGCGGGCGCTGCAGCTCGACCGGGAGAGCCGGGGCACGCGCTACTACCGCAACGCCGTCGAGCGCCACTGGGACCCCCACGACATCGAGCTCGAGACCGACCGGGAGCGGCTGGTCGAATACTTGCGCGACGTCGCCGAGCCCGAGGCGTACTTCAGCGCGATGCGGATGGGGATCGCGCGGTTCGGCGCCGGCGAGCAAGCCGTCACCGAGGACCTCGCGCCGCTGTCGGTGGCGCTTTCCGACATCGACGACCAGCTTTTCATCACTAGCCAGCTGTACGAGGAGGGCAAACACACGGAGCACTTCGACCGGTACTGGCGGGAGGTCGTCCACGAGGTCGAGGCCGACCTCGGGCTGGAGCGCTCCTCGCCAACCGACGACGAGTGGTTCAACGACCCCTACCACGAGCTCTTCCGGCGGAACGAGGAGGCGATGGACGCGCTGCTCGACGAGCCGACGCCGGAGGACTTCGCCGTCGCCTACGCTCACTACCACCTGGTCATCGAGGGCATCCTCGCCCAGACCGGCTACTACGGCATGCAGCAGTCCTACGCCGAGGACTCCTACCCCGACCTCCCGCACCTCCCGGGACTGTACGAGGGCTTCACCCGGATCCGGCAGGACGAGGGCCGCCACGTCGGCTTCGGCATGGCGAAGCTGAAGGAACTCGTCACCGACGAGGGCGTCGACCCCCGGCTGCTCGATGACACGGTGAACGAGCTCCTGCCGCTCGTCAACGGCATCGCCGCCAACCCCGACGACCAGTACATCGAGGACGTCGGGCCCCAGCCCGAGGAGCTACAGTCGTTCGCGACGACGAAACACGTCCAGCGGATGGAACAGATCACGGACGCCGCCGCCGACGTCCCGGACCTCGAGTCGCTCACCGAACTGGAGGGCGTCGGGGACTGACCGGCGAATCCTGGAGACACTGCCGGGACCGTCGATCGCGAGCGGCCGCCGGCCGGCCCGGGAGAGTGGCCGCCGGCCGGCTCAGTGGTAGGGCGGCCCCTGGTTCCCGACCGACGCTGGCGGTCCGCGGGCGCCAAACGCGGGTGATCGGCGGGCGTTCCACGCGGGTGCTCGGGGGTGCCACTGCCGTCCCCGCGACCTCATCTCTCCGTTCAAACCGTTCAAATCGCCGTTCATACCGTTGAATCGGCTGAATTCGCCGGGACCGTCGGCCCGGTTCAAGTGGGTGGACCGTCCTGTCCCGGATGCGATGAACCTGAAACCGATCGTCGCGGTCGCGCTGTCGGCCCTGCTCGTCACGGCGGGCCTCGGCGTGGTCGCGGCCCAGCCCGGTAACGCACCCGCAGATGCACAGGACAACCGGTCGGAAGACGCCGATCGCGGTGCCAACGCGTCGTCGAACGGCAACGCCTCCTCGAACGGCAACGCCTCCTCCAACGGTTCGGCGAGCGCCAACGCGTCGGCAAACGCCTCCGACCGCGGGAACGGCTCGGCGACCGCCGAGGACGCCCGCGCCAATCAGGGCCCGCCCGAGGACATGCCCGCCAACGTCCCGGACCACGTGGTCAGGATCCACATGCTGATCAACAAGTTCCTCGACGGCGACCTCGACGAAGCGCTCGGGCCCGCGATCGCCGAGGCGACCCCTGGCGACGACGATGACGTGAACGAAACGGACGACGATGATGCGAACGAGACGGACGAGGACGATGTGAACGAGACGGACGACGATGATACGAACGAGACGGACGACGACGGTGACGCCGATGGCGACGATACCTCCGACGACGAAGCGGCCGACGAGGCGGAGGACGAGCAGACGGAGTCCGAGGAGACGGAGTCCGACGAGGCCTCCGGCGACGACGACTGACGCCGCGCGTTACCGCATTCTCTTCCCGTCCCGTCAGTCACACATCGTCCGCTACCCGGTTCGATACGCGGAGGTGCCCGGCACATCCGAGCAGGGGCGGGAACGCTGAAGGACTCGGCCGAGCCGCGAACAACGCGACCCGCGAGCGAAAGCGATCCGTGAACCGCCGCCGGTCGAGCCGGTCGGGGGGCGTCGCTGGACGAACCGACCAACTCGGTAAAGTATCCAGATACTGTCTCCGAGGGCACTGTTCAGATTAGGATGCCGTTCGTCAGACAGCTCGACTCACCGGGCGCAGGGCCTCAGTCGGCCTCTGGGAGAACCATACCGGGCGGGACTGCGCAAGGGGCCGGCTTCTCGGGGACGGACGGCGACGGTGAGCCAAGCGACGCGAGGCGAACGTCGCTGGACGAGCGACGCGAGTCCAGCGGACCAAGCACTGGAGCGAACAGGCGGCGCGACCAACGGGAGCGCCGCCGAATGGGCGAACGGGGAGCGAAGCGACCCGTGAGCCGCGCGGCCGACTGCAGGGAGGGCCGCCGGACGAGCGAACGGCGAGCGCGAGGCGCGACCGCAGGGAGCGCCTCGATGTGGCGAGCGGGGAGCGACAGCGACCCGCGAGCGACGCGAGCCGTGAGCCGCCCGACCCGAGAAGCCGGGGGCTTGCGACCACCGGAGTACTACTCCAGGCGTAAACTGAACACTACCCCTCCGAGTGCACCGAGCTTTTCCGTCGGAGCGACGATTCGAGGCCATGCGAGCGCGCCGGGCGGTCGTCGCGGTCGGGGTCGGCGCCACCGTGTTCCTCGCCACGTTGGTCGTCGGGGTCGAGGTGGTCGGCTCGGACGTCCCCTCGCTGTTGTCCGTCCTCCCGATCGCGGTCGTGGTCGCCCTCGTCGTCGCGACCGGCACCTTTCTCGCCGCCGGGCGGGCGCTGGCATCGCCGGTCCTCGGCGGCCTCGCCGGCGTTGCCGCATTCGGCTACGCGGTTTTCCTCCAGCTGGCGGTCCGGTATGCGGTCCCCGCGACCCGCCGTGCACTCCAAATCGACGCCATGGTCCTCCTCGCCACCCTGGCGGCCATCCTCGTCGCGGGCGCCGTCCGGTATGACGATGCTCGCTGACCCCGCGTGCTTGGACCGACTGGCGGGTTCTTGAGGGAGCACGTCGAAGGGCAGACCGGACCCCATGACCCGGACCATCGAAATCAGCGACGACCTCATGGCGCGGATCGACGACCACCTCGAGGCGGGCGAGACGCCCGAGGAGTTCATTGAGGAACTCGTCGCCGTCTACGAGACCGAGGGCGCCTTCCTGCAGGAAGGCTACACGGAGTAATGGGCCGCCACGGCTGGAGGGGCGGCGATAGCGACCGGGTTGGGCGGCGTTATTCGCCGGAAGGGGAGAGTGCGTCCGGGCGGGTTCGAACCGTTCCGAGACGTGCTCGCTCCCTCGTCTCGCGGCTTCGCCGCTCGACAGTCCGAGACGCTCCCTTCGGTCGCGTCTCGCTCCGCTCGCTGCGCGCGCCTCGCAGGGTTCGAACCGCAAGCCCATTTCCCGCCGCCAGCTCCTCGCTGCGCTCGTCGCGTGGCGGCAGGAAAATGGGTCCGGGCGGATTCGAACCACCGATCTCGGCCTTGTAAGGGCCGCGTCATAGCCGCTAGACCACGGACCCCGATGAAACGAAGTCGGGCCGCGTGGTTAACCCTTCCCTTCCGACGCGACGGCAAGGCTTAGGCGGCGGCGGTCCGAGGCCGGCACAATGACCGGACGGCTCTCTCGGCGCGCCCTCACCCTCCTGCTCGTCGCGCTCGCGCTTCTGTTGGCGGGCTGTATTGGCTCCAGCGGCGACCCGACCGCCACCCCGACGCCGTCGCCGACGCCCGCCACAGCGTCGCCGACGCCGACGGCGGTCCACCCCTCCTACGCCAACACGACCGTCACCGTCTTCGACGACGAGACCGGCGAGAAACGCGGCCGCGTCGAGGCCGCCATCGCCGACGACCGCTCGCTCCGCTACACGGGATTGAGCGAGACCGCTCGGCTCCCGGCGGATCGCGGCATGCTGTTCGTCTACGACGAACCCCAGGCCGAGTTGACCTACGTGATGCGGAACATGTCGTTCCCGCTCGACATCGTGTTCGTCCACGACGACGGCACCATCCAGTCGATCCACCACGTCCGCGCCCCACAAGCGGGCGAGGACGGCGAATCGATCACCGCCTCCGGCGAAGGCCAGTACGTCCTCGAGGTCAACCGCGGTTGGACGACCGACCGTGGCGTCGAGGCGGGCGACCGGCTGGAGTTCGAACTGCCCGACGAGTAACTCGAGACTCGTCGGCTCTCGTCGGCAAACCTTTTCGCCGGCCCCCTCCTCGATCCGCCCGATGGAGAGGTCGTGGCTCGCCTACGGCGTCGCCGCTCTCGTGGGACTCGTCGTGCTGGGCTATCTCGGCCTCGCGACCGGCGTCCTCACACCGTACCTCGCGGGCTACGACCCCGCTGACCCCGGCGACTACCGGCACACCACCGTCACCGTCATCGAAGGCGACAGCGGCGAGGAACGCGGCCAGGCCCAGGCCGCCATCGCCGACACCCCCGCCAAGCGCTACGTCGGACTGAGCGAGACGGACCGACTCCCCGCCGACCGCGGCATGCTGTTCGTCCACGGCGACGTCGACGAACGCACCTACGTAATGCGGAACATGTCCTTCGGCCTCGACCTCGTGTTCGCCGACGCCGACGGCACCGTCACCGCCATCCACGAGGCCCCGGCGCCCGGCCCCGGCGAGGACGGCGCCGACCAGCGCTACACCGGCCGGGCGAAGTACGTCCTCGAGGTCAACCGGGGCTGGACAACCGAGCACGGCGTCGACGCCGGCGACCGCCTGGAGTTCACGGTGCCCGACTGACGCCGGCGCGGACCCGGCGCGACACCGGTATGGCGGGTGGGGCGCGTTGGCCGCGTGGCGACGGAACCGGCGGCCCCCGCCGAGGCGACAAGCGTTTTACTGACCGACCGGTCAGTACCCCCGATGGCGGAGTACGGGCTGGACGGCGACGAGGACCCCTTCGAGGCGCAGCGCGCCAACGCCGAGGACCCGATGTGGCGGCTGTTCGGCGAGTACGGCCGCCCGAACTGGCCCCAGTTCGCCGTCGGCGTCCTCGCGAGCGTCACCGCCCGCCTGCTCGACCTGGTTCCCCCCATCATGCTCGGGGTGGCCATCGACGCCATCTTCCGGGACGAGAAGGCCTTCTCGCTATGGATCGTCCCCGACGCCTGGCTGCCCGCCGACACAGCCGGGCAGTTCTGGCTCACCATCGGCGTCATCGCCGGCGCATTCGCCCTGGGGGCCGGCTTCCACTGGCTCCGCAACTGGGGGTTCAACGCCTTCGCCCAGCACATCCAGCACGCGGTCCGGACCGACACCTACGAGACGATGCAGCGGCTGAACATGGAGTTCTTCGCCGACAAGCAGACCGGCGAGCTAATGTCCGTCCTCTCGAACGACGTCAACCGCCTCGAGCGGTTCCTCAACGACGGCCTCAACTCCGTGTTCCGGCTGTCGGTGATGGTGCTGGCCATCGCCGGCGTCCTCGTGTACTACAACTGGCAGCTGGCGCTCATCGCGCTGCTCCCCGTGCCGCTCATCGCCGCCTTCACCTACCTGTTCGTCCGCATCATCCAGCCGAAGTACGCCCGCGTCCGCTCGGCCGTCGGGACCGTCAACTCCCGGCTGGAGAACAACCTCGGCGGCATCCAGGTCATCAAGGCAGCCAACACCGAGCCCTACGAGTCCGACCGCGTCGACGACGTCTCGACCGAGTACTTCGACGCCAACTGGGACGCCATCGACACCCGCATCAAGTTCTTCCCCGGCCTCCGGCTCCTCGCGGGCATCGGGTTCGTCGTCACCTTCGTCGTCGGCGGCCTCTGGGTCGCCACCGGCGCCGCGCCCGGCCCGCTGTCCGGCGAGTTGACCGTCGGTACCTTCGTCGTCTTCATCCTGTTCACCCAGCGGTTCATCTGGCCGATGGCCCAGTTCGGCCAGATCATCAACATGTACCAGCGCGCCTACGCCAGCGCCGAGCGCATCTTCGGGCTCGTCGACGAACCCGACCGGCTCCCCGTCGCCGACGACGCCGAACCGCTCCGGGTCGATGCGGGCCGCGTCGAGTACGACGACGTCACCTTCGGCTACGACGACGAGCCCATCGTCCGGGACGTCGAGTTTACCGTCGCCGGCGGCGACACCCTCGCGCTGGTCGGCCCCACCGGCGCCGGCAAGTCCACCGTCCTCAAGCTCCTGTTGCGGCTGTACGACGTCGACGACGGCGCCGTCCGCATCGACGGCCAGGACGTCCGCGACGTCACGCTCGCCAGTCTCCGAAAGCGGGTCGGCTACGTCGGCCAGGACACCTTCCTGTTTTACGGCACCGTCCGGGAGAACATCGCCTACGGCAGCTTCGACGCCGACGACGACGCGGTCGTCGCCGCGGCGGAGGCCGCCGAGGCCGACGAGTTCGTCCGGAACCTCCCGGACGGCTACGACACGATGGTCGGCGAGCGCGGCGTCAAGCTCTCCGGCGGCCAGCGGCAGCGCATCGCCATCGCCCGGGCCGTCCTCTCGGACCCGGACGTCCTCGTGCTCGACGAGGCCACGAGCGACGTCGACACCGAGACCGAGATGCTCATCCAGCGGTCGCTCGACCGCCTGACCGCCGACCGCACCACCTTCGCCATCGCCCACCGCCTGTCGACGATCAGGGACGCCGACACCATCCTCGTCCTGGAGGACGGCGAGGTCGTCGAACGCGGCACTCACGAGGACCTGCTCGCCGCCGACGGGCTGTACGCCCACCTCTGGGGCGTCCAGGCCGGCGAGATCGACCAGCTCCCCGAGGAGTTCGTCGAACGCGCCGCCGAACGGCAGGCCCGCACCGAAGCGGAGCTGGACGACGACTGACGCGCCCGACGGCTGGCCGGGCTACGGCTACCGAGCGGGCGAAACTGCGAGGTCCGTCCCGGGCCCCGGATTCATTAGGCCGCCCGCCCTCCCGGGAGGCATGCTCAGGCTCGCGGTCGCCACGGACGCCGAGACCCTCGCCCGCATCCGCGAGCCGCTCGCGGACCGCGGCATCGAGGCCGTCCACGTCCCCATGGAGGGCGGCGTCGCCGACGCGCTGCTCGACGTGCCGTGGGTGAACGACCGGGCGGCCGTCCTCCGGTCGCGGAACAAGGCCGGGGCGCTCGCCCGGCTCGGAGCGGCGGGCGTCCCCACCCCGCGGACGGTCCACGTCTCGAACCCCGTCGGGGCTGCCGAACTCCGTGCGGTCTTCGAGCGGTTCGACCCGCCGGTCGTGGTGAAGCCGAACTCGACGACGCGCGGGGTCGGCGTCGCCAAGGCCCCCGACCTGGACTCCTTTCTAGGGATCTGTGACTACCTCGAACTCGTTCACGCCTACCGGGCCACGGGCGACCGGTCGTTCCTCGTCCAGGAGTACCTCCCCGACGCCAGGGACTTTCGTGCCATGGTCGTCGACGGCGAGTACGTCGGGTGCGTCGAACGCCGCCTCCCCGCCGATGCGCGGGCGGCCGGCCGCTGGAAGCACAACGTCCACCGCGGCGCCGTCGCCGACGGCGTCGAGTTGCCGGCGGCGCGACGGGACCTCGCCGAGGAGGCGGCCGCGGCGCTCGACATTGAGTGGCTCGGCGTCGACCTGCTCGCGACCGGCGACCGGGCGGTCGTGACGGAGACGAACGCCCGGTCGACCGTCGACGACGCCGCGAAGTACGAGGCCGACCTCGACGACCGGCTGGCGGCGCTCGTCCGACGGACCGCGGGTCGGGACCCGTGATCTATGGGAAGCCGAACGTCGAGACGGCCGACTCCGGCCGAACGGTGCCGCACCCCGCTGTGGCGCTCCACGGTCGGGGACCTGACACGGGACGGCTCCACGTCGCTCGGGGCGCGGCCAGTGAGCGTCAGGCGACGGCAACCCAACACCACGGTCGGGCGGTCCGTCCGCCTCAGGAGAGGTCGATGTCGGCCGAGCGGTTCGCCCGGTCGAACTCGATCTCGAGGACGCCGTTGTTGAACGTCGCCGACGCGGAGTGCTCGTTGACGTGGGCCGGGAGGTCGATGCGTTCCTCGTAGCTGCTGACGTCGGTCCGCGCCGAGACGGTGACCGAGCGGCCGTCGCACTTGATGTCGATGTCGTCCTTGTCGACGCCCGGCAGGTCGGCGACGACCCGGACCGTCCCCTCGCTCTCGTAGGTGGAGACGTGGGCGTCCCCGCCGAACCCGGCGTCGCCGGCCCCCGCGCCGCCCGTCATCTCCTCCATCATGCGTTCGATCTCGCGGAAGATGTCGTCGAAGGGGTCCTCGCGGTCGTCGCGGCGCATACGAGACGGTAGGGAACTCCGTGGCAAAAGCCTTCGGCCGGACCCACGCCTCGATACGGCGGGCGTCAGACACCTGGCCGACAGGGGTTTTTGGGGTTCGGCGGCGAACGCACGGCAGAGACCATGTCGCCCGGGCTCCCGACCCACGCCGAGGACTTCGTGCCGATCGAGGTGAGCGTCGACGCGGCCGACGCCGAACCCGACGTCGAGACCGACACCCGGATCGACATCCTCGTCGAGGCGGAGGCGTACCCGACGGCGCGGCTCGACGACGGCCGCTACGTCGCCTGGTGGTTCGACACCGAGGCCCCCGCGCCCGCCGCACCCGCGACCACCGAGTGGGTCGCCGCCCCGACCCGCTTTCTCGCCGCCGGCACGCTCCACGAACTCTGGGAGAACCCGACCGCCTTCGACCGGCTGACGGCCCAGAGCTGAGGTCCACGGCCCGGACGCAGTCCTCGTCAGCCGCCGCCTCGAGGTCCGCCAGGTCCGACGCCCGGGAGACGGTGGCCTCGTAGCCCACCTCACGCCGTGCCTTCGCGTCGTCGAACGTCATGGCCTGGCCGACGGTCGCGACCCACCAGGCGAGCCACCGCGGGAGGCTGCGGTCAGGGGGGATTGACGCTCTTGGTGGCGAGCAGGTCGGTGAGGAACGCCCGGGACTCGACGCGGTCGCCGCACCCGAGACGTAGCCCACCGACCGGGGCCATTAGGATTCAGAACCGATGCGACGTTGCTGGTCACTGAGGAATTCGACGACGGCATCGATATCCTTATCGGGAACCGTTTGCTGTTCAAACACCCCTTTGAACGCGTCCGCGAAATCCTCACCCGTGAGTCGGTCGAGAACAGTATCGATGCGACCCGCAAGCTTCTCGGGGTCCCCGCGATGCAGATGGGTCGCGATCCGGTCGAAATCCGCGCCAGCAGCAAGCACCACCAGATCCCGGGAGTCTGCCCTGCGGCCACTGTGGAGTTTCACCGCGAACAGCAGCTCCCGTTCCGGAATCCTGGCTGTTATCGGTCGCCCGGTTCGCAATTGCTCGGTCACGAAGTGTTGGACGAAGTAGCGGTACGACCACTCGGCCTCCGTCTGGCGGCACCCGAGCGCGTCGACCATCGCGTCGAACCCAACCGGATTCCCGATGTCTTTCCTAAATCGGATAGTGCGGCTTTCGTAGAGCCCGCTTCGCTCGACATCGGACGTTTTCTCGTAGCCGCGGTCGGTGAGTAGGTCGGTGTAGTCGTCGACCGCCTGTGCCGGAATGACGACATCGACATCCGTGGTGAACCGCTGGTTGAACGCCGCGATCGCCCATCCGCCGACGAGCACGTACGGTAGCTCAGCGTCAATGACTGTCTCCAAGGTGTCTAGCAGTTCGGCTTCGCGTTCACCGAGGCTCATGCATTCAAACGCGGATCCTCGTGGGAGGCGTCAATGTCGCGATCGTACTCGTCGGCGATCATCTCCAACGCTGGCTCGTAGTTCACCCGGTATTCCATCATGTGCTCGATCGCATCGTCCAACGGGATGACCGGATTGCCGTCGACCCACTCGCGAGTGATGCCCCCACTCGTCGGGAACAACGCGTACGTGACCGTCGCGTCGGAGTCGGTCGCATCCGGCCGCTCTTCGACCTGGCTCGGAATCCCGAACTCATCGAAGAACGCCGTCCACTGTTCGACGTCCTGGTCGGCGACCCGGATGAAGATCGGGTAGTCGTCGTGGCCGCGGGCGATCTGATAGCCGCCGTGGGTCCAGACGTAGACGCCGTCGATCTTCGTGTACGCGAACGGCATCCCCGCGAAGTGCGGAACGACGTAGCCCTCGTCGATCGAAGGGGGAAAAGCGCGGGTAATGCTTGCGACGAGATCGTAGTAACGATCTCTGACAGCGTAATTCTCGATGTAGACGCCGTCATCGCGGCGGATGAAGCCTGCCTCGTCCAACCGCTCGATCCAGTCGTACACCCACGAGTAGGAGCCGTCGATCTTCTGGGCGATCCGCCGGATCGAGTCACCCGGCCGAACTGCGACCATGATCTTCGTCGCGGTCTCGTCGATGTGCTCCATCGTCATTAGTTATCGGTATCGCACCTTATAATCATCCTGTAATTCCCACCCTTATCGTCAATACTCCGGACTCATCCGATCCCTCCCGGCCATAGTTTTTAGGTTGGTCATCGTTTAACTGAACACTGCTGTATCCTCTTTTATATTATCTCTATACAGATATGCATTCCTCACCTACGGTAAGGATTTACGCCTCGCCGCCGGCGCCGTGTTCGCCCGACAGGAGGAAGCCCTCGACGGCATTGTCGACGTGGCACGTCGAGGTGCGGTAGCGGCCGCCAGGTTCGACGATCGGGCGGGGCCGATGCCGGGCGGCGAACGGAAGTCAGCCACCCGGCGGGCTGCGGCGGCCGGTCAACGTCGCGCCACCGAAGCCGACTAGCACCACGGCGGCGACGAGGAGGTTCACCGCGGCGAAGGCGGCCGCGGCCGGAGTATCGGTCGGCGGCGGGGCGCCGGACAGCCCGACCAGCCGCGCCCACATGTTCGTCCCGAAGTGCAGGAGCGTCACCGCGAGCACGCTGCCGCCCGTGTTGTTGAACAGCCACGTGTACACCACCGCCCCGCCGACGATACTGAGCAACCGCAGCGGGAGCGCCAGGCCCTCGAACCCGATGAACAGCGGGACGTGCCAGACGGCCCAGATGCCGCCGAGGAGGAGACTCGCCCAAACGGCACTCATCCGCGCCTGGAGTAGCGGCAGCAGATGCCCGCGCCAGCCGATCTCCTCGCCGACCGCGGTGACGGCGGTCAGAATCGCCAGCAGGACGACCATTCCGCCCGTCTCGACCCCGACTCCGGGCGGTTCGAGGGAGACCTCGTGGCCGAGGCCGACGTAGGCCGCGAGGTAGCCGGCGATGAACACCGGCGGCAGCGCGACGGCGACGCCCCACCAGCCCCGACCGAACCGCCACGCCGCCAGCCAGCCGAAGACGCGGCGGACGCCAGCAACCCCATCATCGTGGAGGTGAATGACGACGGTAGCGATCCCGGGGCTCAGGACGCCGACGAGTACCAGTCCCGACGGCACGGTGACGCCGATCCAGCCCCGATCCGAGGCGATGGCCGGGAGATAGACGCCGGCCGCGATGAGGAAGGTCACGGCGACGAACACCGCGGCCGCCCGGAGCGGACGGTCCGCGTCGGCCGTGACGAGGTGTGGCTCCCGGGCCATTACGCCCCCTACCGGGCCGGCCCCTGTAGTTCATCGCCTCGTCTCGGAGCGTGAGTCCGCCGTCGCTGCCAGCGGCGAGACGCCGGCGGGACCGCGCCTCAGAATCCGACGCCCATCGCCTCGTTCGTCCGCCGGATGGACTCGCCGGCGTCGGCCGTCCCGAGGAGGGCGCGGATGGCGTCGACGTTCTCGGGGACGACGTCGGACTCCTGGTGGATCGCCTGGAACAGGTACAGGTCGCGGTCCTCGACGGTGATCGACTCCGTCCAGATGCAGTTCTCCCAGACGTCGCCCCTGGGGCGACCGCGGTCCATCGCGTACTCCTTGAGCGCGCCGGCGCCGTCGATATCGCGGTCGGGGGGAACGAGATACGTCCGGTCCTGCCGGTCGAGGACGTCGGCGACGTCGGCCGCGTCGGGCGACGATTCGAGGGTGACGTTAACGGAGTGGGTGTGCATCAGCGTCGCCGGGACCTTCAGCCCGAGCGTGTCGATATCGAGGTCGGGGAAGACGGTGTTGACGTCAGGGCCGTGGTGAGAGGGTAGCGACACGGGGTTCGGGAGGATGTCGTTGATGGGGCCGCGGCCGGACTGGGCGGGGTCGCCGCCGCGGCGGACCAGCGTTACGCGGGCCTTCTCGACGCCGTAGGTTTCCTCGAGCGGCGCCAGCAGGCGGGCGAGCCCGGTGGTGTTGCAGGAGACGACGCGGACGTGGTCGGCGCCGGTCGCGGCGGCGTAGTTGCCGCGGGCGTTGAACGAGACATCCACGAGGTCTGCGTCCTCGCCGCCCTGGTACAGCGCCGGCGTGTCGTGGGCCTCGTACAGCGACCGGTTCTCGGCGCCGATGCCGGCGGGGCAGGCGTCGACGACGACATCGGCGGCCGCGACAAGCTCCTCGACCTCGCCAGCCAGGTCGATGCCTGCCGCCTCGAACAGCTCGATGCGCTCGGGGACGGCGGCGTACAGCGGGTAGCCGTTCTCGACGGCGAGGGCGGCCTGGTGGTTCGGGCTGGTCTTGGCGACGCCGAGAAGCTCCATGTCCGGCTGGGCGGTCACCGCGTCGGCGACGCGCTTGCCGATGGTCCCGTAGCCGTTGACCGCGACCTGGATGGTCATGTTCGGGGGTGGCGGCGCGACGGGAATAGCCGTTTCGTTCCCCGGGTTCGCCGCGTTCGGTCCCGCGACGGGCCCGCGGCGGCGCCCGGCGCCCGGACGCCCGGCCTCAACGGAGGGCGACCCGTTCGGCGCGGAACGCCTCGCCGGTCCACCGCCAGCTGCCCACCGCGGGCTCGGCGTCGGCCAGGGAGACGACGAGGTAGCTGTAGCCGCGCCAGGCAGCCCGGCGGGCGTCGACGGCGCTCGGCGCGAGCGGCCCGTCCGGGTGGGAGTGGTAGAACCCGACGACGTCCTGGCCGGCCTCGTCGACCCGCTCCAGGAGCTCGAGTTCCTCGCCGGGCGCGATCTCGTACCGCGTCCCGGTCGCGTCAGCGGCGTTGTCGGCCCTGAGCGTGCAGGCGACGACGGAACGGTCGGCGCCGCGCTCACCGGCCAGCACGCCGACGACCTCCTCGGGGGCGCCCTCCCGGGCATGGGCGATGATCCCGTCCCGGGCGGCCTCGGGGAGCAACAGCGTCATGGGAACGGCCGGGCCTGCCAGCGTTCGGGTGCGTCGAACAGGCCCGGGTGGAGGAGCGCCGCGAGCACCTCCAGCGTCTCGACGAGCCGGGGGCCGGGCCGGTTCAGCAGGTGGTGCCCGTCGACGGCGTGCGTGCGGCCGGTGCGGACCGCCCGGAGGTCCTGCCAGCCGTCGCGGCCGGTGAGGTCGGCGGCGTTGGCGGCGGTCTGGTCGAGGTCGAACCCGCACGGGCCCACGAGGAGGACGTCGGGGTCGTACTCGCGGATTGCCGACCACTCCCGGGGCGTCGAGGCGTCGCCGGGGTCGGCCAGCCCGTAGCGGCCGCCGGCGAGGTCGACGAGCTCCGGGACCCAGTGACCGGCGACCATCACGGGGTCGAGCCAGTCCAGCACCGCGACGTCGGGCGTCTCGGCGGTCGTCTCGGCGCGGTCGGCGACGACGTCGATGCGGGCCTGGAGGCTGGCGACCAGGTCCGCGGCCCGCTCCGGGCGGCCCAGCGCCGCGCCGATGCGCCGGATGTCGTCGAGGACGTCGGCGAGGCTGTGGGGGTCCGTCGTCAGGACGTCGCAGTCGAGCCCGAGGTCGGCGACGGCGTCCTCGACGAGGACGGTGTCGACCGCACAGACCTCACAGATCCCCTGGACGATGACGAGGTCGGGGTCGACGTCGCCCAGCGTCTCCCGATCTATCGCGTACACCCCGCCGTCGGCCTCGGCGGCCCGCACCTGGGCGTCGATCTCGCCGCTCGTGGCGTCGGCGTCGACCCGCGAGTGGACGACGGTGGGCCGGTCGGCGGCGTCCGGCGGGTGGTCGCACTCGTGGGAGGTGGCGACCGGCGTGACGCCGAGGGCGTAGACGATCTCCGTCGCCGACGGCAACAGCGACGCGACGCGGGGCGGCTCGTGGGACATCGGCCGACGTGGCCGGCGGTAGGCGGGCGAGCCGAATCAATCTGCCGGCGGACGATGTGGCAGTGTTCAATTAACACGTCGAGTAATTCTCCCGTGGACGCAAGCCCCCGGCGGCTCGGGTCGGGCGGCTCGCTGCGCGCTTCGCTCACTTCGTTCGCTCCAGTGCTTGTTCCGCTGGACTCGCGCTGCTCGTCCAGCGACGTCTGCTCGCGGCCATCGGCCGCTCGCACGGCCCGCGGCGCTTCGCGCCGCGCTGTTCGCCTCGCTTCGCTCGGCTCACCGTCGCCGTCCTTCCCCGAGCCACCGGCCCCTTGCGGAGTCCCGCCCGATATAGTTCTCCGAAGAGCTGACAGAGGCCCTGAGCCCGGTGAGTCGAGCAGTCTGACGAATGGCGTCCTAATCTGAACAGTGCCGACGGCGCGGGTGGGCGTGCCCGCGGACGTGCAACACCCGGGCTTACAAAACGTCCCGCTGGCAGGAGCCACAGAGGTGCTCCTCCTTGACGTCGACCTCGCGGACGGTCGGCGAGAAGTTCATCACGCAACGGGAGTTCTCACAATGCTCCAGCCCGAGGGTGTGGCCGACCTCGTGGACGACCTCCTTCCGCACGCGGTCGGAGAAGATCTCGCTCGCGGGCTTGTTCGAGAAGCCGCCGTCCGAGGAGGTCTGGAGCCGGTAGGTGGAGATGACCGAGCCGTTGCCGGACAGGTACGCCAGCCCGAAGACGTAGTTCCGCCGCCGGTAGTACAGGTCGTCGTCGGTGATCGCGATGTTCTTCTTGCCGCTGCCGACCCGGCTTGCGAGTTCGATGAACTCCTCGGCGCGGTACTGTTCCCTGGAGGGGTCGTAGGCGTCGTCGGGGACCGGCTCGTCGTCGTGGATCGTCACCTCGCAGTCGTAGACCGACCGCAGTCCGCTGGAGGCTTCCCGCTTGACGGTGGCGGGAAGGTCACCGACCGGCACGATGTCCACGTGCATGGGAAAACGTTAGATAGCGCTGCTCATAAACGTCCCGACGTGCTCACCGACTCGACCCTCCTCGACCGGCTGGCCAGGTACGACGCCCTGGTCGAGGTCGGCGTCGGTCGCCGGCCCGGCGTCGCGGCCGCGCTGGCCGACCGCGGCCGGACCGTCACGGCGACCGACGTCCGGGGCCGGGACGTTCCCGACGGCGTCCGGTTCGTCCGCGACGACGTGACCGACCCCGACCCGGCCGTGTACCGCGGCGCCGACGCCGTCTACGCCCGCAACTGTCCGCCGGAACTCCAGCGGCCGCTCGCCGACGCCGCCAGCGCCGCCGACGCGGCCTGTCTGTTCACCACGCTCGGCGCCGACCCGGCGGTCGTCGACGCGACGACCGAACCGCTGTCCGACCGGACGCTCCACCGGGTCCACCCATGAATGCCGACGCAGTCGTCCTGGACGTCGACGGCGTCCTCGTCGACGTCGCCGACTCCTACCGCCGCGCCATCGTCGAGTCCGTCGACCACGTCTACGGCGAGACCATCGAGACGGCCGACGTCCAGCCGTTCAAAGAGGCCGGCGGGTTCAACAACGACTGGGAGCTCACCTACGCCGCCGCGCTGTACGTGCTCGCCCGCCGGGAGCGACCGGAGCTGAGCATCGAGACCTACACCGGCCTCATCGCCGCCTCCGGCGGCGGCCTCGCGGCGGCCCGGACCGCCGTCGCCGACGAACTCGACCCCGCCGAGCGCGAACGGGTGCTGGACCGGTGGGACCGCGACCGGCTCCGGGACGTCTTCCAGCAGCTGTACCTCGGCGCCGACCGGTACCGGCGGCTGGAGGGCGGCGAGCCGGACGTCGCGGGCGAGGGCTTCATCGAGGACGAGCCGGTCCTGCTCGATGAGGCGACCCGCGAGGCCCTGGCCGCGTGGCCGGTCGGCGTCGTCACCGGCCGGCCGGCCGCCGAGGCCGACATCGCCTTGAAGCGCGTCGGCCTCGACCTCCCATCGGGGCACGTCTACACGATGGACGACTGGGACGAGGGGAAACCCCACCCGAAGGCGCTCTTGGACCTGGCCGACCGCCTCGAGGCCGCCGACGTCGTCTGCGTCGGCGACACGCTGGACGACGTCCGGATGGCGGTCCGGGCCGACGAGGCCGCCGACCGGCGGCGGTTCCACGGCGTCGGCGTGCTGACCGGCGGCCTCACCGGCGGCTCCGGCCGGGAGAAGTACGCCGAGGCCGGCGCCGCGACGGTGCTCGACAGCGTCAACGACCTGCCGGAGGTCCTGGAGTGATGGCTGAACGCCTCGCCGTCTGGGTCGTCGCCTGCGTCGCCTGCGTGGCAGCCGGCTGGATCGGCGTCGTCAGTGGGGTGCCCGCCCCTGACGAGACGCTTGTGGTCCTCTCGCTCGGCGTCCTCGCCGCGTTGCCGCTTTTCGTCGTCACACTTGCGTGGGTGTCGAGCGTCCGGGCGCGGCGGCGCGGCTGGACGTGACGGCCGGCGGCACGGCTGGACCTGACGGTCGGCGGCGCGGCTGGGCCTAACGGTCAGTGGCGCGGCTGGACCTAACGGTCAATGGCGAGGCTGGGTCTGACGGTCGGCGACGCGGCCAGCCGACCGGACGCGGGCGCCTGACGATTAGCGGTCGGTCTCGCGGTCGGTGACGTCCAGCACGGTGCCACGGATTCGCGTGGTACCGTCCTCGGTCTCGGAGACCTCGCCGCGGCACTGCACCGGGACGACCGTCCCGTCGGGCCGCTCGATCCGGTGGTCGAACGCCGGGAAGGTCCCCGTCTCCATCGCCTCCTCGACCTTGGCGCTCGCGTGCTCGCGGTCCTCGGGGTGGACGGTCGCCAACCAGTCCTCGAACGGCGGGGTACCCCGCTCGTCCGGGTTCCAGCCGAAGATGCGGTAGGTCTCCCGGGACCACTCGACGGTATCCGTCGCGGCGTCCCACTCCCAGGAGCCGACGCCGGCGACGCGCTGGGCTTCCTGGAGCCGCTCGGTCCGCGTCTGGAGCGTCTGCTCGAGCGCCTTCCGCTCGGTGATCTCCGTCGCGAACCCCGCCACCCGGACGACCTCCCCGTCGTCGACGATGGCCTCGCCGCGGACGGCCACCCACCGATCGAAGTCCTCCGCCTCGTTGACGCGGTACTCCAGTTCGAGCGATTCCCCGTCGCTCATCCGCCCCATCGCGTCCCGGACCCGGTCGCGGTCCTCGGGGTGGACGCCGTCGAGGAAGTCCCGTGGGTTCTCGCGGAGTGCCTCGGTCGACCGCCCCCAGACCTCCTCGTAGGCGGAGTTGATGAAGAGCAGTTCCGACCAGTCGTGGGTGAAGATGTAGAGGATGCGGTCGGTCGTGTCTGCCAGTTCGCGCAGGTGGCGGGCCGCCCGCTGGCTCTCGGCCCGCTGTACCGCGTTCTCGATCCGGTTCGCGAGCACCTCGTACTGGCCGGTCCCGGCCCCCTTCTGGAGGTAATCGGTGACGCCCGCCGAGATGGCGTCGCTGGCGACCGCCTCGGTGCCCTTCCCCGTGAAGAGGATGAAGGGCACGTCCGGGTACTGCTCGCGGACCTCCCGGAGGAACTCCACGCCGGTCCGGCCGGGCATCTCGTAGTCCGAGACGATGCAGTCGAACTCCTCCGCCCGGAGGCGCGAGAGCCCCGCCTCGACGGCCTCGACGACCTCGACGTCGAACCCGTCGTGCTTCCGCTGTAGGTAGCTCGCGGCGAGGTCGGCGACCTCCTGGTTGTCGTCCACGTGGAGCACGCGGATCCGGTCCGACGTGACACCCATCGCTAGCCCGACAGTTCGGACTGGAGGTCCTATAGCGTTGGGTCGAACGCACGGCAGCGGGCCCGACGTTCGTATCTATCAGGCGACCGGTTGCTGGCCAGACGAACAGCGGCGTCGGCCACGTCCGACAGGCCTTCGAGTCGGGCCGGCGGCGTGACGGATCACCAGCACGAACGGCGTGCCATCGAGGACCCCCGCCTCCAGCGGCGGCTTCGAGGCCGCCCGGACCGCGTCTTGGTGGTCCTCGGCCAGCGCCTGGACCGCGGCGAGCAATCGCTCCAGGCGCCCGCAGGCGGGCGGCGCATCGGCGTCCGCGGGGTCGACGGGCAAACGCCCGCCGGTGGGCACCGGCGAGTACCGGCGCGGCCCCCCATCCCCGGCGCGGCCACCATCCCCGGCAACTGGCAACCGTCTCCGGACTCCCAACGGTTAACCGCCGGACGGTCGACCGCCCGGACATGCGAATCGCGCTGCTCGGCGGCACCGGCGACATCGGCCAGGGCCTGGCGCTCCGGTGGGGCCGCGACACCGACCACGAGCTCCTGGTCGGGTCGCGGGACCCCGAGCGGGCCCGGCGGCGGGCCGAGGCCTACGAGACGGAGCTGGACAGCCGCGGCGCCGACGCACGTCTCCAGGGGTTCGAGAACGCGATGGCCGCCGACCGCGCCGACGTCGTCGTGCTGTCCGTGCCGGCCTACCACCTCGTCGACACCATCGAGGCCGTCGCCGATCGCCTGGACGACGAGACCGTCCTGGTCACGCCGGCCGTCGGGATGAAGCGCGACGCGGACGGCTTCCACTACAACCGGCCCGACGCCGGCAGCGTCGCGGCGCTGGCCGCCGACGCCGCTCCCGCGGCCGTCCCGGTCGTCGGGGCGTTCCACAACCTGCCGGCCGACGGCCTGGCGGACCTCGACCGCGAGTTCGAGTGGGACACCCTGGTGTTCGGCGAGGACGCCGACGCGAACGCCGTCGTCGCCGACCTCGCCGACGGCATCGAGGGGCTCCGGGCGCTGGACGTCGGCGGCCTGTCGAACGCCCCCGAGGTGGAGGCCGTCACGCCACTGCTGATCAACGTCGCGATGGAGAACGAGGGCCTGGAGGACCTCGGCGTCAGGTTCGAGTAGAGCCCCGGCCCTCCGATTCAGGGACGTCGGCCCCGGCCGCCGCGATCCGGCCCCGCAGTCAGTCGATGAGGCCGTAGCCGCGGCGGAACAGTAAGACGTCGACGAGCGCGACGACGGCCGTCAGCCCGCTCAACACCACGAGCGACGCCAGCGGGTCGACCTCCTGGAAGCCGAGGAAGCCGTAGCGGACGCCGTTGACCATGTACACCATCGGGTTCAGAAGCGACAAGGTCTGGTACAGCGGGTCCAGGCTCCCGAGCGGGTAGAAGACCGCGCCGAAGAACACGAGCGGCCGGAGGATGAACTGGTTCATGACGGTGAGGTCGTCGAAGTCCTCCGCGAGGAGCCCGCCAATGACGCCCAGCGAGGCGAACAGCAGCGGCACGACGAGCATGAACGCGGCCAGGTAGAACGGCCGCTCGATCGGGACCGAGGTGAAAAGGAGGCCGATGCCGACGATGATGAAGCCGACGATGATCCCGCGGAGCGCGGCGGCGAGGATGTAGGCGAGCACCATCGAGGAGTACGACAGCGGCGAGGTGAGCGTCTCGTGGATGTACTCGTTCCAGCGGCCGTGGAAGATGGAGAAGGAGGAGTTCTCGAAGGCGTTGCCGATGGCGCCCAGCACGACCAGGCCCGGGAGGATGAACAGGAGGTACGGTTCGCCGGCGACTTCGTCGATCCGGTCGCCGAGGATGACGCCGAAGACGGCGAAGTATAGCACGTTCGTGATGGCGGGCGGGATGAACGTGTTCCGCGGCCGGCGGACGAACCGGAGGACCTCCCTCTTGAGGAGCGACCGGAAGCCGACGCCGAGCAGGCCGCCGCCGGTCGCGCGCCCGGTCGTGTCGCGGGCAGTCCCGCCGTCGGTGGCCGCCGCGCCGGCGCGGACGTCGCCCGGCGTGCCAGCAGTCCCACCGGCAGCGTCGGCGCCGGAGTGGCCGTCGGTGCCGGGCGCCACTACCCGACCACCCCGAGTTCCTCGGCCTCCTCGTCGACGCGGGTCATGTCGACGAAGACCTCCTCGAGGGAGGCCCGCCGGATGTCCAGGTCGACCACCTCGTGGCCGGCGTACTCGAGTTCGCGCAACAGCGCCGGCGCCACGCGTCCGCCGCCGCCGGCGGTTACCACGAGCGTGTCGCCGTCCCGGTCTATCTCCCGCACGCCGTCGATGTCCAGTGCGGGCGTCTCGGCCGGCGGGTCCGCCAGCGTCACATACACTTTGTCCGTGCCCCGCGAGCGGAGTTCGTCGGGCGTGGCGACGTCGACCACCCGGCCCTCGTCGGTGATGGCGACGCGGTCGCAGAGCCGTTCGGCCTCCTCGATGTAGTGGGTCGTGAGGAGGACGGTCGTGCCCGCGGCGTTGAGCCGCTCGATGACGCCCCACAGGTCACGGCGGAGCTGGACGTCGACGCCGGCGGTCGGCTCGTCGAGGATGAGCAGTTCGGGGTCGGTCACCAGGGCCCGCGCCAGGAGGAAGCGGCGCTTCATGCCGCCGGAGAGCCAGTCGAAGCGGGTGTCGCGCTTGTCCCAGATGCCGACGGTCTTCAGCGCCTCCGCGGCGCGGCGCTCGGCCTCCCCCTGGGGGATGCCGTGGTAGCCGGCCTTGTGCTCGAGCACCTCGTGGATGGGGAAGAATCGGTCGACGTTGAACTCCTGGGGCGACAGCCCGATGCGGTCGCGGGCCTCGCGGTAGTCGTCCTCGATGTCGTAGCCGAACACCTCCGCCGTGCCACCGTCCTTGTGGACCAGACCGACGAGGACGTTGATGAACGTCGTCTTGCCCGCCCCATTGGGGCCGAGCAGCCCGAAGAACTCCCCGCGGTCCACCGCGAAGGAGAGTCCGTCCAGCGCCCGGACGTCGCCGTAGGCCTTCCGGAGGTCGTCGGCGTAGATGGCGGGTTCCATGTGAAATCGCGACGACGGAGGTGGTTAAGCGTGCTGGAGGCGACCCGTGCCTGCGTCGGCACGCGTCGGCGGCGGTCCGCGCCCGTCGAGCGCGATGGCGAGCGGCCGGGAGACGCCGTCGACGGCAACCGTCTGGTCGCGCACCGTCGGGCGGCATCCGTCCGAACGAGGTGGTACCGGGCCGCGCTCCCGCCCCGTCACGCGGAGGTGGCGTCGCCCCGCGCCGGGGTCGTCGATCCCGCCGTCTCCCGGACTGTCGGGAACGCCGCGGTCGCCGGCGGCCGGCGGACGAACTCGCCGGCGAATGGGGGAACGGCCGGTGGGTCGTCACCGGTCATGGCCGGCCGGATGGCTGCCGCCGCGGGCCGTCCGCCAGTATTATCGGACCGCCTCGACACCGACGAGTCACAGGGTGTCGCGCCACGTGGTATCACGACCACGGGAGACCGAACTGCCTCGGGACCCCCGCTGCGTTCTGCCGGCCAGATCCGGGCGTAAATGGGGCCCCGCACACTCCCACGTGTGACACACCGTCATTGGCCCGTTGTGGATAAACCGCCCGATATGGATGGCGGTGGAAACTAACCGCAGGAGGCCACTTAAGTTCGTATGGACCGGAGGACGTTTCTCACCGCGTCGGGAACGGCGGGGCTGGCGTCGCTGCTCGGCTCCGGGCTCGTGGCCGCCGAGGCGGCAGGCTACACCCGCGAGGAGCGGCGCGTTGAGTCGTTCGACGGCGTCGAGATACCCACGGTGCTGTTCGTGCCGGAGGGCGGCGCCGACGCGACCATCCTCGCCACGCACGGCTGGGGCGGCTCGAAGGCGAGCGTCGAGGGCTACGCCTCGCTCGCGGCGAACAATGGCTACGCGCTGGTCGTCTGGGATCAGCGCGGGTTCGGCGAGTCCACGGCCGAGGTCGGGCTCTCGGGCCCGAAGGAGGTCGCCGACGTCTCGGCGCTCATCGACGTCGTCGCCGACGACGACCGGATCGCCGACGGCCCCGACGGCGAGCCGCTGGTCGGGATGATCGGCGCCTCCTACGCCGGGGGGATCCAGCTGAACGCCGCCGCCGTCGACGACCGCATCGACGCCCTGGTCCCGGTCGTCCCCTGGCACGACCTCACCTTCTCGCTCGTCCCGAACGGCGTCCCGAAGCTCGGCTGGACCACGCTGTTGTACGCCGCCGGCATCGAGGCCTCGCGCGGGCTCTCGGAGCCCGAGCCCGAGAACCTAGAGCGCGGCGTCTCCCCGCGCCTCCACGAGCTGTACGCCAAGACGCTGGCGCGGAACGAACTCCCGCCGGAGGGCGAGTCGTACCTGGCGGTTCGCTCGACGGTCGCGAAGGCCGACCGCATCGACACCCCGTCGCTGGTCGTCCAGGGGTTGCCCGACACGCTGTTCACGCCGAACGAGGGAGACCGCATCGTCGAGGCGCTCCGGTCGGACGGCGTCGACTCGCGGCTCGTGTTGTTCAACGGCGGACACACCCTCACGGAGACCGCAGAGCCGGAGGGACAGGTCGCCGAGATCGAGTCGATGGCCATCGCCTGGTTCGACCACCACCTCCGCGGCGAGGACGACCCGGGTATCGCCCCGCTTACCTACTGGGATATCCAGGGCCAGCGGTTCCGGGAGGCCGACGGCTTCCCGCCGCGCCGGGCCACCGTGGTCGAGCCGACGCTTGCGGACCTCGCCGGCGAGGGCGACAGCGTCGTCGCCAACTCCGTCGCCCCCACCTCGACCAGCCACCTCTCGCCGGAGAACGGGGACTACGCCCCGGGCGCCCACGCGACGTTCGACATGACCATCGGGAGCGACGTGGAGGTGCTCGGCGTCCCCGAACTCTCGCTGTCCGTGACGCCGATGGCCGCCCGCGCGTTCCTCTTCGGCAAGGTCTACCACGTCTCCGAGGGCGAGGAGACGCTGATCAACAACCAGGTCGCGCCGGTCGCCGTCGAGGGCACCCCCGGCGAGACACGGCGGGTCGAGTGGGAGCTGGTCGGGTTCCAGCGACGGTTCCGGGCGGGCGACACGCTGCGGCTCGCGCTGGCCGCGACCGACGCCGGCTTCGCCTCCGCCCGACGGGGCGCCGGCGTCGCCATCCACCACGCCGACTCGACCCTCTCGCTCCCGGTGCTCGGCGCGTCCGGTGGCGGCAATGTGGGCGTGTCGGTGTCCGCATCCAGCGACGCGACGGTGTTCACCGGCGGCCAGCACACCCGCCAGCAGCTTTCCATCGAGGGCGGTCCGACCTTCGTCCGCGACCGGACGCCCGACGGCTGGATCGTCGCCGCCGCCGACCGGCCCTACACGCGGACCTCGTCACCGGCGACCGAGCACAACTACATCGAGTTCCGGGACGCGGTCACCGACGGGGACCCGGAGTACATCGCCCGCGCGCCGGAGGGCCCCCGCGAAACAACGGTCTACACGTTCGGCCCGGTCGAAGTGAGCGAGGACGGCAGCGAGTGGGCGGTCGTCGAGGGGACCGACCGCTCGGTGCTACTCGTCGGCCAGGACACTTAGCGGCCGCCGATCTTCGACCGCGAGATGGCGACGCCGCCCGGCGAGACGATGATCTGGTCGTCGTCCTTCTGGACGATGTCGCCGCCGACCTCCTCGGCGACCTGCCGGAGTTCGTCGGAGATGTGCTCCATCGTCCGATCGGTCGTACTATGTCGCGTCACGTCCGCGACGACGATGTCGCCGTCGTAGACGGCGTCCTTGATGTCGATGACGTCGGTCTGTTCGCTGATCGAGGCGAACTTGATCTCCAGCGCCGCCTCGGTGGCGCCCGTGTCCAGTTCGTTCGAGTCGAGTTCGACGTAATCGTCGGAGCTGTGGGAGTCTCCGCCGAGAAGCTTGCTCATGAGGCCCATACCCCCGATACCGGTGGCTGTTGCCAAAGGTTTTACGTCCGACGCGGGGCGGACGGGGCTGCCGCAGGCGGGCGGCCACCGTCGGTCCGACGAGGCCCGGGGGGGTCGACGTCGTCGGACGAGCGGTCGACGTCCCCCTGTCGCCGCACCGTCCGTGGGTTCCGGGGCGAGAGCGGCCATCGACACCGACGAGGACGGCGAGGTCAACGACTTCACCGTCCGGGTCAAGTCGCGACCCCATCGGCGCCCCGGGATCGCCGCGGGCGATCGGCTCCCGCCCGGGACCGGTTTTTTTGCTTCGCGCCGTCGACCACCGCGTGTGACCTTTAGCCTCTGTGTGCACGAACCGTACGTCGATGGCGATGGCACCGAACACGATCGCTTCGGCGTCGCCGTGGCCACGCGCCTGGTCGGCGTCGGCACGCTGTGTCCGTTCGCCAGCGAGCACGGCGCCGTCGCGACCCAGAGTCTCGTCAACGTCGAGTTGGGCCGGAGGGGCGTCGAGTACCTCGAGGACGGCCTCGCCGTCGCGGACGCCCTCGAGGCGCTGTTGAACGCTGACGACGGCCGGTCGAACCGACAGCTCCACGGCGTCGACGCCGACGGGTCGTTCGCCTTCTCCGGCGAGGAGAGCAAGCCGTGGTTCGGCCACCGCGACGGCAGCGACGCCGTCGACGGCCACTACACAGTCGCCGGCAACCTCCTGACCGGCGAGGCGGTCGTGGATGCGGTCGCCGACGCCTACGAATCGACCGCCCCCGCTGCCGACGCCGGCCCGACCACCCCCGACGCGGACCCGGCACCGCTTCCAGCGCGCCTCCTCGATGCGCTGGCGGCGGGCCACGCGGCCGGCGGCGACAAGCGGACCGACCTCACCGTCCAGAGCGCCGCCCTGCTGGTCGAGGACACCGAAGAGCGGCCGTTCGACCGGGGCTACACCGACCTGCGGGTCGATGCCACCGAAACCCCGATCGAAGACCTCCGGGAGACCTACGACCTCGCCGTCCAGGGTCACCACGATGCGATGGCGCGGTACGAGGACGTCTACGAGGAGGACTTGATGGACGACGTCAACAACGAATAAGTTATCACCCGCGTGGAGCATCCGCGAGGCGCGCGGAGCGCGCCGAGCGGTTCACCGTCGGCGACCGAAGGGAGCCGACGGGGCGGTAGTTTTTCCCCAAGTTTTTGCGACCGAGTGGCTCCCGCAGCGAGCGAAGCGAGCGAGGAAGCCCGAGGGAGTAAAAAGTGGTTAGACGTGAAACTCGTATAGGTCGTCGCCCACGTGGTGGAGGTTCTCGACGACCTTCCCGGCGTCGCCGAGCATGTCGTCGCCGCGGGTGTCGGCGCGGGCCACCGCCAGTGCCTTCTCGTGGTTCTCTTCGACAACGACCACGAGGTCACCCGGTTCGATGTCGTCGGTGGCGTCGACGATGCCGGGCCGCATCACGTTCGCGCCGTCGGAGACGAACGAGATGGCGCCGCTGTCGACGGTGACGACGTGGCGGTCCGGCGGGAAGGCGTTGGCGCCGCGAACGGTAAGGAAGCGGTCGCCGTCGAAGGAGGCGACCAGGGGCTCGCCGTCGACCAGCACGACCTCGCGGTCGACGTCGGCGAACTCGACGCGCTCGAACTCCTCGCCCTCCAGGTCGACGCCGAGGTGGTCGGCCAGCGACGCCGCCAGCTCGTCTATCTCGTCCGAGCGGAGGTGGTGCCGCGACGTGACGTCCATACGCCCGGGTCGGCGCGTGATCGGTTAAAAACCGCCGGTCGCGGGTAGCAGTCGCGCCCGGCGCGTTCGTGAGTGGCCCCGAACAGCGTGGTCTCTCGGCCGTTGCACCTTTCAGGTCTCGGGCCCGATACCGACTGACGTGGCGAGCAACTCACGGGTGCTCTACGTCGACGCCGACCGGGCAACGGCGGAGGCGGTCCGGGACTCGCTCGAGGCGGCGAACCGCTCGGTGACGACGGCCGCCGACGCCGAGGCGGGACTCAAGCGGCTCGCGGCGGCCGACCCCGCCGGCTTCGACTGCGTCGTCTCGGGGATGGACCCCGCCGACGGCGTCGAGTTCCTGCGTTCGGTCCGCGCGGAGTACCCGTCGGTCCCGTTCGTCCTCTACCCACAGGCGGAGAGCGACCCGGTCGCGGGCGAGGCCCTCGAAACCGGTGTTACTGACTACGTCCCGAGGACGAACGGACCGGGCCATGAGCCCCTTCTGGCGGCGGTCCGGGACGCCGTCGACACGGCCGACACAGAGCGGTTCGAGCCGCTGTTCGAACACCTGCCGACGCCGGTCCTCTACGGGGAGATACGGGAGGCCGGTCCGATCGTCGAACGCGTGAACCCGGCCTTCGAGGAGACGTTCGGGTACGACGCCGACGAGCTGGTCGGCGAGAACCTCGACGAGCTGATCGTCCCCAGGGATCGCCAGGACGGCGCCGCCGAGATAAACCAACGGCTCCTCGACGGCGAGCGGGTCCACACGGAGGTGCGGCGACTGACGCCCGAGGGGGTCCGGGACTTCCGGCTCGACGTCGTCGGCCGGACGGACACCGTCGAGGGCTACGCCATCTACACCGACGTCACCGAGAGCAAGCGCCGACAGCGGCGGCTCCAGCGGCAGAACGAACGCCTCGAGAAGTTCGTCTCGGTGGTGAGCCACGACCTCCGGAGCCCGCTTTCGGTCGCCCGGGGGAACCTCGAACTCGCCGACGAGGAGTACGACGACCCCCGACTGGCGGACGCGGCCGACGCCGTCGACCGGATGAACGTGCTCATCGAGGACCTGCTGACGCTGGCCCGGGAAGGCGAACACGTACAGGAGGTCGAACCGGTCGATCTGGCGGCCCTCGCCGAGGACTGCTGGGAGGGCCTCGGCACCGAGGCGGCCACGCTTGCGGCCGATACGGCGCCCGAAATCGAGGCCGACCGGAGCCGGATCCGGC
Organism: Halobacteriales archaeon QS_1_69_70; assembly: GCA_003021005.1. GTDB lineage: Archaea > Halobacteriota > Halobacteria > Halobacteriales > Haloarculaceae > Natronomonas. The sequence continues at coordinate 223,598 of PXRI01000008.1, forward strand.
AACTGCTCTCGAACCTGCTCCGGAACGCCGTGGAGCACAGCTCCACGAGCAGTCGGCCGGAGGCCGACGACGCCGTCGAGCACGGCTCGACGAGCCCTCCTTCGCAGGCTCAGGAGGACGCCGGAAGCGACAACGCTTCCGAGCCCTCGGTCGCTCACGCTCCCGAGGACGCCGTGGAACATGGTTCCACGAGCCCTGACTCGCAAGCTCGGCAGGACGCCGGAAGCGAGAACGCTTCCGAGCCCTCGGTCGCTAACGCTCCCGAGGACGCCGTCGAGCACGGCTCGACCGGCCGTGGCTCGCCGGCGAAACTGGACGCGGGCGAGCACGACGGTCGGCCCGTGATGGTCACGGTCGGTGCGCTCGCGGACGGCTTCCACGTCAGCGACGACGGCCACGGGATCCCCGAAGGCGAACGCGACCGGGTCTTCGAAAGCGGCTGGACGACCGCCCGGGAGGGAACCGGACTGGGGCTCTCGATCGTCGCCGAGATCGTCGAGGCGCACGGCTGGGAGATTCGCGCGACGGAGAGTCCCGACGGCGGCGCCCGGTTCGAGGTCACCGGCGTCGAGTTCGCCGACGGCTGACGCCGCCACGGCTAAGGCTCCGGGCCGCCCGCGTCCGCCCATGATCGACCTCCGGAGCGACACCGTCACGACCCCCTCCGCCGAAATGCGTGCGGCCGCCGCCGAGGCCGACGTCGGCGACGACGTCTACGGGGAGGACCCGTCGGTCAACGACCTCGAGGCCCGGTTCGCCGACGTCGTCGGCACCGAGGCGGCGCTTTTCGTCCCCACGGGAACGATGGGCAACCAGATCGCCGCCCGCGTCCACACCGAGCGGGGTCAGGAGGCCATCGTCGAGCGCGAGAGCCACATCTACAAGTGGGAAGTCGGCGGCCTCGCCCAGCACGCCGACCTCCAGGTCCGGACCGTCGACGGCGGCGACCGCGGCGTCATCACCCCGGGGGCGGTCGCCGCGGGCTACGTCGAGGCCGACGCCCACCGCCCCGGCACCGGGCTCGTGTGTCTGGAGAACACCCACAACAGCAGGGGCGGGACGGCCATCGCCGCCGACCGAATCGACGCCGCCTGCGAGGCGGCCCACGACCGCGACGTGCCCGTCCACCTCGACGGCGCCCGCCTGTTCAACGCCGGGGCCGCACTCGACGTCGACGTCGCCCGGCTGGCTCGCGCGCCCGACTCGGTAATGTGCTGTCTCTCGAAGGGCCTCGGCGCCCCGGTCGGCTCGCTGCTCGCCGGCAGCGAGGGCTTCGTCGCGTCGGCGCGCCGGGTCCGGAAGCTCCTCGGCGGCGGGATGCGGCAGGCCGGTATCGTCGCCGCCCCCGGCCTGGTGGCGCTTTCGAACCGCGACCGGCTCCCGGCGGACCACGAGAACGCCCGTCGGCTGGCCGCCGGGCTGGACGAACTGGCGGGCCTCGCCGCGCGCGAGCCGGAGACGAACATCGTGCTCGTCGAGACCAATGCGCCCGCCGAGGCGTTCCTCGAGGCCTGTGAGGCCGCCGGCGTCCTCGGCGTCCCGTTCGGGGAGCACGTCGTGCGGTTCTGTACCCACCTGGATGTCGACCGCGAGGACGTCGAAACTGCGATCGCCCGAATCGAGGGCCGTTGAGCGGGTCGTTGCGGGCCGTCCGCGCGGGGCCGAACCGTGGATCAGCCGACGAAGTGGATGGTCAGCGGGTAGTCGTACACCTCGCCCTCGCTCGCCTTCACCGTGCCGAGCACGGTGAGAATCAGCCACGCGAGTAGCGCGAGCGGGAAGAGCACCATTCCGACGGCGATCAGGACGGACAGGGCGGTGACGAGGAGGATGATGGACCAGGTGAGCTGGAAGTTCAGCGCCCGCACACCGTTCTCGTCGACGAACCGGCTCTCCTTTCCTTGGCGAGCCAGACCACGAGCGGTGCGAGGACGTTCCCGAACGGGACGGCCAGGCCAGCGAAGCCCCCCGCGTGGGCCAGGACGCCCCACGTTCGCTCCTGGTCGCTCACCTCGGGGCGGGGGACGTCGGCCGTCGCCCCGGCTGACGGCTCGTCCGCTCCGGGTTCAGTCGCCGTACCATCGGGCCCGCCGACCGGACGCAAACGTGCGTCGGTCACCGACAGTGACCGGTGGGCAGGTCGGGATCCGCTCGGTATGAAATGGTGACGGCGCCGACCCGGGGTCCTCGGATCACCGGCGGCCCTGCCGCAGGCCCTCGGTGAAGCTCAACAGCGTGCGTCGGATCATGAGGAAGAAGGCGAAGACGACGAGCAGGAGGAGGACGATCATCCCGACGAGTACCGGGTCGACGTCGCCGTGGAGCGACGCCGGGAGCGCCGCCGCGACCGGGAGCGGACTGGGCATGCGCGGCGGTTGCCGCGCCAGCCGGAAGTGGTTTCGGGGAACAAGGTTCATGCTCCTTCACGCGAAACGGGCCGTCGATGAGCCTCCTGCCCTCCAGTCCGGACGTCGCCCCGGACAGCGACCCCAGGCTCGTCGGCCTCGACAGCGAGGACGCCGACGCCATCATGGCCGCCCTCTCCGCGGAGACGGCGCGGCTGCTGCTCGCGGAACTCCACGACGAACCCGCGCCGCCGGGCGAGCTGGCCGACCGCGTCGACACCTCCCTGCAGAACGTCCAGTACCACCTCGAGAAGCTCGAGACTGCCGGCGCCATCGAGGACGTCGGCACCGCCTACTCCGAGAAGGGCCGCGAGATGACCGTCTACGGGCCCGCCGACAGCCCCCTGGTCATCTACGCCGGCGAACGGGAGCGCGCCGCCGGGCTTCGGGCCGCACTGACGCGCCTTTTCACCGGCATCGCGGCGCTGGCGGTCGGATCGCTCGCGGTCCAGGAGCTGTTCGGCCGGAGCGTCCTCCAGCGGGCCATCGAGGGAGCAACCCCCAGTTTCGGCGCGCCGGCGTCGGAGACGGCGACCCCAACTGCGACCCCGGAGGATCGGGAGTTCGCTGAGGGCGACGGCGATGCAGCCGGCGCGAATGGCGACGGTGCTAATGTGTCCCAGGAAGGGGGCACGGCCACCCCCACCGATGACTCGAACCTGACGGTCGCGGGCGAGGACAGGGCCGGGAACGAAACCGAGGTGACCGGAACCGAAACCGGGATGGCGGGGAACGAAACCGCGGGGACGGACAGCCCCGAGCCCAAGGCGACGTCGGAACCGACGGAGACGCCCCTCGCGACGGACGAAGGGCAGACGGAGGCCGCGGCCGAGCAGACGCCGACGCCGAGTGATACGCCGGTGCCGGCAGCCGAGGACGGCGGGGGCGGGCCGCTGGACGTCCTCGATGGCCTCCTCGACGGCCTGCTCGCCGGTGGGCTCCCGCCGGGACTGGCCTTCTTCGTCGGGGGGCTGACGGTGCTTCTGTTCGTCGTCGGGACGACGTACGTCCGCGCCCGGCCCTGACCGGTGTCGGCCCCACCCCCGCCACTCGTAGCGGGTTTCGATAACTCAAACAGTCGTTTGAGTCTACGGTAAGGCTTTTTCTCGTGGCGCCGTCGGAGCAGCCGCGCCGGCGGCGTCGGTTCACCGAGCACGGCCCCGCGCGTCGGCCCTCCACGCCCCGGCGTCTCCGGCTCCCGTTCGGCCGACCGCCTATCCGGATGGCTCCTCGACATGCCGCGGCGCGACCTCGAACCGCTCGAAGACCTCGCCGTCTGGTTCCACCAGCCGCCCGTGGGCCCGCCCCGCCGCATCGTCCCACTCGAGTTCCGCGTGGGCCGGCCGGTGCCCCCGGGGGTCGGCGTGGCTCCCGGGGTTGCACACGGGGACCGGTGCGTCCCGGAATCCCGGGTGGTGGGAGTGGCCGACCACGGTCAGATCGGCGTTGGCCTGCCGGCCCGCCATCGCGAGTGCCGTGTCGGTGTGGTCGTGGCCGTGGGCGACGAAGACCCGGAGCGCCCGCCACTCGACCACCCGGTCGGCCGGGAGGCACCCGCGGACCGGCGGCGGGTCGTTGTTGCCGTGGACGGCCCGCAGCTCGCAGCGCTCCCGGAATTCCGACAGCACTGACACCGACGTGAAGTCGCCGACGTGGACGACGAGGTCGGCCGCCGCGACCGCGTCGGCGATCCGGCCCTCGAGCCGCGCCGAGTCGGTGCCGTGGGTGTCCCCACAGACGACGAGCATGCTGGTCGTCGGGCCGCCGACGGGAAGACACCAACGGCTTAGTGGCCGCCGCCGGTGGTGCCGGTATGGCAGGTGCCAGCACGGGCGTCGTCCTCGCCGCGATGGTCGCCAACGCCGGCATCGCGGTCCTGAAGTTCGTCGGCTTTCTGTTGACCGGGAGTCCCTCCATGCTCGCGGAGACCTACCACTCCATCTCCGACACCGGCAACCAGGTGCTGTTGCTCGTCGGCATCAAGTACAGCCAGCGGGAGCCGACCCAGTCGCACCCGTTCGGCTACGGGAAGGCCCAGTTCTTCTACGCCTTCCTCGTCTCGGTGCTGCTCTTCGGCATCGCCGGCTGGGAAAGTCTCACCCACGGCTACGAGAAACTCACCCACGGTGGCCACGAGAGCGAACCCGGTGCCGCCGAGTTCCTCGGCATCACCTTCGACGTTCCGCTCCCGGTCGACCCGTTCTGGGTGTCGGTCGCGGTGCTTTTGGGCGGCATCGCCTTCGAGACCTACGCGTTCCTGAAGGCCCGTGCGGAACTCCGGCGCCAGATCGACGAGTACGGCTGGTCGGGCTACCGCGAGGCGTTCCGCCGGACCAGCGACCTGACCACGCTGACCGCGTTCACCGAGGACACCGTCGCACTGGCCGGACTGTCCGTCGCGCTTGTCGGCATCGTCGCCGCCCGCCTGCTCCACGACCCGATCTACGACGCCGCCGGCGCCATCGTCATCGGCGTCCTCCTGATGCTGTTCGCCGTGCTTCTCGCCGTCGAGAACAAGCGGCTCATCGTCGGCGAGAGTCTGAACGAAGCCGTCGAGGCCGACCTCCGGGACGCCATCGAATCGTTCGACAGGGTTCGCCACGTCGACGCGTTCCGGACGGTGTTCATCGGGCCGCGGGAGGTCCTGGTGACGGCGGACGTCAGCTTCGCACCGGAGATGGATACCGGCGAGGTCGACCAGGTCATAGAGCGCATCGAGTCCGTCGTCCGGGAGCGTGAGGACCGGGTGGCCATCGTGTACGTCGAACCGGAGGTGTGACGGGCGGGGCCGTCCCGTCAGTGGCGAGGGGTTTTTCCCGGCCAGTCGGCTACGCCCGGTATGCTCACGGCGGGTGTCGTCGCCGTCCAGGGGGACGTCGCCGAACACGCCGCGGCGATCCGGCGGGCCGCCGACCGCCACGGCGAGTCCGTCGCGGTCGAGACGGTCCGGGCCGCCGGGACCGTCCCCGACTGCGACCTCCTCCTGGTGCCGGGCGGGGAGTCGACCACGATCTCGGGGCTGCTGGCCGAGGAGCGCATCGACGAGGAACTCCGGGCGTTCGCGGCGGCCGGCAAGCCGATGCTCGTCACCTGCGCGGGCCTCATCGTCGCCAGCCGCGACGCCGGCGACGACCGCGTGGCGACGCTCGACGTTCTCGACGTCACCGTCGACCGGAACGCCTTCGGCCGGCAGGCCGACAGCTTCGAGGCCGACCTGGATATCTCTGGGCTCGAGGAGCCGTTCCCGGCGGTGTTCATCCGCGCCCCGGTCGTCGACGACGTCGGCGAGGGCGTGGAGGTCCTCGCCGGCGTCGATGGTCGCCCCGTCGCGGTCCGGCAGGACAACGTCGTCGGCACGGCGTTCCACCCCGAGTTGACCGACGACGCCCGCATCCACGGCCTGGCGTTCTTCGACGGGTCGGCCTGACGAGGCAACCTGCCGTCCATCGCCCGCGTGCTACCGCGTCACGCTCGCTGGCGGCAAACACTACCCTTTTTAGGCTGCTGGCGGAACCGGTTTCACGATGGGCCGACGCACGAAGATCGTCCAGGAGTGCGAGCGGCTGATGGACGAACCGGAGAACATCCGGAACATAGCCATCGCCGCTCACGTCGACCACGGGAAGTGCATCGCCGGCGACGCACGGGTCGCGCTCGCGGACGGCCGTCCCGTCGCGGCTGCTGACCTCTACGAGCGCGTCCGGGACGGCGGCGAGCCCATCGACCAGGCGGAGGCGGCCTACGCACCCACGTCCGACCTGGAAGTGGTCTCGCTCGATCGCACGACCGGGGAGACGACGCGGCAGCCGCTCGCGGCCGCGACGCGCCGTGCGGTGACGGACCCGCTCGTCCGTATTCACACCTCCGACGGACACGCGCTCGAAACGACGGCGGAACACCGCTATCTCGTGTTGAGCGGGACCGGCGTCATGGAATTCGAGCGGGCCGACGACCTCGCCGCCGGCGACACCGTCGTCGGCGTCCGGCAGGTGCCGGCCGGCAGTGAGGCCGACACACGAGCCGAACTACTCCGCGAGCTCGCCGACGACTACGGGTTCTACGTGGACGTCACCGACCGGTTCGCCGAGCGCGTCGACGCCCACGACCGCGACCGCCTCTATGCGGCCGCCGAGACCCGGCTCGAGCGGGATTCATTCGATCACGCCCTCTGGCGGGGGCAGTACCGCCTCCGCGACGCGGTGAACGTCTGCACCGCGCTCGATGTGCCGCTCACGGACCTCTACGCCGCCATCGAGACGCTGAATTACCGGGGAGCTGATCACCGGAGCGAACACTCCTCGCTCGACGTCGAACTCCCCGAGGACCCCGAATCCCTGTTCTACCTCGCGGGCATCTTCGCCGGCGACGGCGACCTCGACGGGAACGTCACGGCAGCGGACGAACGGATGCGAGCGGTGGTCCTCGAGGCCGCCTCGTCGCTCGGGCTCGATCCCATCGTTCGGGAGTTCGACGACCGGGCCACCCGGATCGAAGTCGGCGGGAAGACCCTCTTGAAGGTCCTCCAGACCGCGTTCGCCTACCCGACGACGGACAAATCCGAGCGGATCAGCGTCCCCGATCTCGTGTTCACGGCCGACGACGAGGCGGCCGCCGCGTTCCTCCGAGGGTATCTGGACGCCGACGGGACCGTCGAGCCTCGCCGGTCCGCCGTCTCCGTCTCGTCGGTCAGCGAGCGGATGCTCGAGGATGTCCAGCAGCTCCTGTACCGGTTCGACGTCGCCTCGAAGCTGAACCGCTCGAACGACACGCTGTACGTGGCCGGGGAACTCTCCCTGGAGAACTTCCGGGGCGTGGGCTTCGAGCATCCCGAGAAGGCGGCCCGGTTCCGGACGCTGCTCGAGGACGCCGAGTCGGCGAAGGTGGACCGCGTTCCGGTCGACGGCGAGACGCTCCGCGATGTGCGGGAGGACGTCGACGCGGCCCAAGCCGATGTCTTCGTCGGTTATGGGAGCTACGAGCGGAACGATGTCGGGTTCACGAAGCGCTCACTCGGTCGCATCGTGGACGAACTGGAGGCCGCCGGCGGTGACGATATCCGCCTCGACCGGCTCGGCAACCTGGCGAAGGCCGACACCTCGTTCCTCGAGGTCGAGTCGGTCGAGCGCGTCGATCGGGATTACGTCTACGACTTCGGGGTCGACGGCCACGACAACTTCGTCGCCGAGGGCCTCGTCGTCCACAACACAACCCTGACCGACAACCTGCTTGCCGGCGCCGGCATGATCTCCGACGAGACCGCCGGCGAGCAGCTCGCGATGGACACCGAGGAGGACGAGCAGGAGCGCGGCATCACCATCGACGCCGCCAACGTCTCGATGACCCACGAGTACGGCGGCGACAACCACCTCATCAACCTCATCGACACGCCGGGCCACGTCGACTTCGGTGGCGACGTGACCCGCGCGATGCGCGCCGTCGACGGCGCGCTGGTGGTCGTCGACGCCGTCGAGGGCGCGATGCCGCAGACCGAGACCGTCCTCCGGCAGGCGCTCCGGGAGGGCGTCAAGCCGACACTCTTCATCAACAAGGTCGATCGGCTCATCTCCGAACTCCAGGAGGGCCCCCAGGAGATGCAGGAGCGGCTCACCGGCGTCATCCGCGACGTCAACGACCTCATCCGCGGGATGACCGAGGAGATGGACGACATCGACGAGGACTGGACGGTCTCCGTCGAGGACGGCACCGTCGGGTTCGGCTCCGCGCTGTACAAGTGGGGCGTCTCGATGCCATCATCGACCTCGAGCAGGCCGACGAGCGACAGGAACTCCACGAGCGGACGCCGCTGTCGGACGTCGTCCTCGACATGGTCTGTGAGCACTTCCCGAACCCCGTCGACGCCCAGCCCCGCCGCATCCCCCGCATCTGGCGCGGCGACGCCGACTCCGAGATCGCCGAGACGATGGAGCTGGTCGAGGAGGACGGCGAACTCGTCATGATGGTCACCGACATCGGGATCGACCCCCACGCCGGCGAGATCGCCGCGGGTCGCGTGTTCTCCGGCACCATCGAGAAGGGCCAGGAGCTGTCCGTCTCCGGCACCGCCGGGACGAACCGCGTCCAGAGCGTCGGCATCTACATGGGCGGCGAGCGCGAGGAGGTCGACCGCGTCCCCGCCGGCAACATCGCCGCCGTCACCGGGCTGAAGGACGCCATCGCCGGCTCCACCGTCTCCAGCGTCGAGATGACGCCGTTCGAATCGATCGAGCACATCTCCGAGCCGGTCATCACCAAGAGCGTCGAGGCCCGGAGCATGGACGACCTGCCGAAGCTCATCGAGACGCTCCAGCAGGTCGCCAAGGAGGACCCGACGATCCAGATCGAGATCAACGAGGACACCGGCGAGCACCTCCGCGAGGTCGAGGGGCGCTCGCCGAACAACCACAACCGGTTCTACATCACCGTCGAGCAGGCGGGCGACGACGTCGTCGAGGCGATCAAGCTGGGGGACGTCTCGATGGACATGCCCGAACTCGAGCGCCGCGAGGGGCTCCAGGAGGCCGGCATGGAGAAAGACACCGCCCAGAACGTCGAAACCATCCACGGCACCAACGTGTTCATCGACGACACGAAGGGCATCCAGCACCTCAACGAAACGATGGAGCTCGTCGTCGAGGGGCTCCAGGAGGCGCTCGACGACGGCCCGCTGGCCGCCGAACCCGTCGAGGGCGCCCTCGTCCGGCTGCACGACGCCCGGCTGCACGAGGACGCAATCCACCGCGGCCCCGCCCAGGTCATCCCCGCCGTCCGGCGGGCCGTCCACAACGCCCTGGTCGACGCCGAGATCAGGCTCCTGGAGCCGATCCAGGAGGTCCGCATCGACGTCCCCAACGAGCACATGGGCGGCGCCTCCGGTGAAGTACAGGGTCGCCGCGGCCGGGTCGACGACATGTACCAGGAGGGCGACCTCATGGTCGTCGAGGGCATCGCGCCCGTCGACGAGATGATCGGGTTCTCCTCGGACATCCGCTCTGCGACCGAGGGCCGGGCCTCCTGGAACACCGAAAACGCCGGCTTCCGCGTGATGGCCGACAACCTCCAGCCGGAGACCATCACCGAGATCCGCGAGCGGAAGGGCATGAAGACCGAGCTGCCCGAGATGGTCGACTACTTTTAGACCCCCACTTTTTACTCCCTCGGGTGTCCTCGGGCGCCTCCGGCCCGGAACCGCTCGGTCGCAAAAACTTGGGGAAAAAGCCGCAGCCGGGCGCTCGGCCGTCTCACGGCTCGCTCCGCTCGCCGTTCGACTTCTTCGAGACGCTCGCTTTGCTCGCGTCTCGCCACGCCTCGCGCCCGGTGAACCGCTCGCGCGCCCGCGGCGCGCTCGCGGATGCGAGCCTCCGCCGACCACCGATGCTGGGTCGCAACACCGATCAAGGCCGTCGGATTGCAGAAGGGCTTCGATTGGTTGCACGGATATCCGGTCTACGGCCGACGACTGTCGAAGGACCCCTTCGATGGGGAGCGGGTACCCGGACGCCTCGATTGACTCGACCTCAAGTTGGGCTTCACGTTGGGCCTCGGGATGCCGTTCGAGCCGACCGTTCGGTGGACCGCCGAGGAGGGCTTCGACTTCGTCGAACCGCTGCTCGACGGTCCGTACGCCCGAGGACGAATCGCGGACGAGGTGTTGTCCAGGCGGTCGGCGTTGGCGGACGCCAGAACCGACATCGTCGTCCACCTACCGTTCGCCGTCGACCCCGCTCGCCGTTCGCGCCGGTCCGGGATGGTGCCGTCGACGAACTCGTCGCCGGGATGGGCCTGGCGGCCGACCTCGGGACCGAGACGGTCTCTTCCATCTCTCGTCGGACGCCTGGGACCCCGGCTGGTCCGGGACCGCGACGCTGGAGGTCGGTACCGAGGACCGCGACACCATCGCCCCGGGCCGGCGCCACGTCGAGTCGTTGTTCGGAGTTTGATACGTGGAGGACGAAGGGGTCTGGACCCTGCAGTCGGTGGCTGATCCGGCCGGGTGGGTTCTGGAAAACAAGTTTATATTAGCTTCGTGTATGAGCGAGTAATGCGCCGATCGGTCCCCATCCTGCTACTCGCGGCCGTCCTCGTCATGAGCGGCTGTGCCGGGGTACTCGGCCCCTCCAGAGCGCCAAGCGACCAACGTGCGGTGGACGCTGTCGACCGGAGTCAGGCCGCCCTGGCGAACGTCACGTCGTACCGGGCCTCGTTCGACGGTCGCGCGGAAGCAACCGAGGACGGCAAGCGGATAACCGTCGATGTGACCGGCGCCGCCGTTACAAACGTCTCGGCCCGGGAGATGAACGCGACTGGACGGCTCGAGGACGTGGACCAACCGAGGCCGCACGGCTTCGACAGGACGCAGTCGACCTACGTTGAGAACTACACTGCCGCCACCGACTGCACCCGGATCGGGTGGACCCGCCAGAACCTCTCGGACACACACCCGTGGACGACCTACACGCCGGCCGGCCAGCAGCTCGCGCTGTTGAACCGAACGGACGTCTACTGGCAGGGGACCGAGACGGTCGACGGGGCCGAGACGGCAGTCGTCGTCGCGTATCCGACGGCGGAGGAACTCCGGTCGGTTCCGGGAATCGAGGGACGGGAGATGGCGGATTTCGACGACGCGAACGTCGAGAACGCGACCGTGACCGTCTGGCTCGACACCCGGACGGACCTGCCAATCAAGGCTCGACGCGAGATCACGGCAGGTAACGGCGGCGCCACCGCGACGGCCGACGCCACCTACCGGTTCACCGACTACGACGAGCCGACGACCGTCACGGAACCGGAGTTCGACGGCGCCCGCTGGGAGACCGGCTGCCCCGGGTCCTGATACTGCCGGCTGTAACCACGTAAAACGGTCCGGTCGGAAGACGGGGTTCCGGACGGTATCCAGCCGGATATCACCGAGGAATGTTTAAAGAATTACAGGCTGTAGCCGACAGGACGATCAGGCCGCAGCACGTTCGACCGGGCTCCCATCCGCCGCCTCGGACCGTCGCGTTCGACGGGTCCCGTCGTTCAGGCATCCGGGAGTAGCGTTGCCGGAGGTCGACCCGGGTGACGGTATCGACGCGTCCGGCGGGCCGAATCGGAGTATCGGCCCGGGAGGGGACGCCGCGTCGGATCGTCCGGCGGCTGCTCGTCCCGTGCCGTGCCGGGTCGCAGGTTCGATAGCGGCCACGTTTGCAAACCCCGCTGTTCTTATGCCGGGCGGCGCGTGAGAGCGACGTAATGAATCAACGCGCGGAGGTACGTCGATGAGCGAGGCGGACGTCCACGCCTACACCGTCCGGCTCGAACTCGTCGACGAACCCGGGGAACTACTTCGGGCACTCGAGCCGATCGCCGACAACGGCGGGAACCTCCTGTCGATCTTCCACGAGCGCGGCAACGTCACACCCAGGGGACACATCCCCGTGGAGGTGGACCTGGAGGCCACCGAGCCGCAGTTCGACACGATCGTCGAGGCGCTCCGCCGGGCGGGCGTCAACGTGATCCGGGCCGGCGCCGAGCGGTACAGCGAGGAGCTGACGGTGGTATTGGTCGGACACCTGGTGGAGACGGACCTCTCGGACACGCTCCGGGAGATGCAGGAGGCCGGTGGTGTCTCGGTGGCGGACCTCTCGCTTTCGGCGCCGTCGGACCCCGCGGGGGCCTCGAGCGCCCGGCTCCGGGTGGTCGCCAGCGAGGGCCGGACCGCCGAGGCCCTCGACGCCGTCCGGGCGGTCGCCGCCGAGAAGGACCTCCGGGTCGTCGAGCCGCTCACGGAGGGGTCGGCGTGAAGCTCGCCGTCCTCGGCGCCGGCGACGTGGGCGGCAGCGTCCTGGAGTTGGCGGGCGAATACGGCCACGAGGTCGTCGCCGTCGCCGACTCGACCACGGCCGCCGTCGACGAGGAGGGCCTCGACGCTGCGGCGGTGCTATCGCGCAAGCGGAACCGCGGCGGCGTCGGGAGCGCCGAGGTCGAGGCGGCGCTGTCGGCCGACTACGACGTCCTCGTGGAGGCGACGCCGACGACGCTCGGCGACGCCGAACCCGGGTTCTCCCACGTCCGGCAGGCCCTCGAGCGGGACCGCCACGTCGTCCTCGCCAACAAGGGCCCGGTCGCCGAGCGGTACGCCGACGTCCGCGCGCTGGAGGCCGACTCCGCCGGGACCGTCCTGTTCGAGGCCGCCGTCGGCGGCGCCATCCCGGTGCTGTCGACGATCGCCGGCCTGGAGGGCCAGGTTACCGCCGCCCGCGGCGTGCTCAACGGCACCGCCAACTTCATCCTCTCCCGGATGGCCGCCGAGGGCCTCGGGTACGAGCACGTCCTGGCGGAGGCCCAGGACCTCGGCGTCGCCGAACCGGACCCGACGTTCGACGTCGAGGGCACCGACGCCGCACTGAAGTGTGTCATCCTCGCGAACGTCCTGTTCGACGACGCGTACACGCTCGCGGACGCGGCCGTCGAGGGCATCGCTGACCTGCCGGGCAGCGCCCTCGAGCTTGCCGCGGAGGACGGCCGCACGATCCGGCTGATCGGCGAGGTCACGGACGGCACGGTCCGTGTCGGCCCGCGGCTCGTCCCCGAGCACGGCACGCTGGCCGTCTCCGGTACCCTCAACATCGTCCAGCTGGACACCACCCACGCCGGCCGGCTGAACATCTCCGGTCGCGGTGCCGGCGGCGCGGAGACGGCGTCGGCGGTGCTGGCGGACGTGGGGCGGCTCCCGGGCCTCGAGTAGCTCACCGCGAGACGTCCGGTGGTCCCGACAGGGCGTCGACGGTTCCGTCGACTGCCGGTCCGTCCAATTCCGCATCCCTTGACATCAGGTCGCAAACCGCCCGAGGCGCCAGGTTTCGGCCGGGGGCCTTTCGAAATCGTTTTACGGGGCGTCGACGAACGTCCCCGATATAGCGCCTCAGCGCGTGAGACACCCATGAGCGACAAACCGCACCAGAACCTGGCCATCATCGGCCACGTCGACCACGGCAAGAGCACGATGGTCGGGCGGCTCCTCTTCGAGACCGGGAGCGTCCCCGAACACGTCATCGAACAGTACCGCGAGGAAGCCGAGGAGAAGGGCAAGGGCGGCTTCGAGTTCGCCTACGTGATGGACAACCTCGCCGAGGAGCGCGAGCGCGGGGTCACCATCGACATCGCCCACCAGGAGTTC
>PXRI01000009.1 GCA_003021005.1 Halobacteriales archaeon QS_1_69_70
CGACGGCGCGGGCGAGTTCCTCGGCGACTGGGCCGTCCGCGAGGGGTGGTTCCACGCGCTGGACCGCGGCGACCTCACCGAGACGGACTTCTCGACGCTGGTGCTGTCCACGCGACGGCGGCCGGAGAGCCTGCCGCCGTCGGAGTGACTGACCCCGAATACCGGGCGTGATATCTCTGTCCGGTGGCGCTGCCGGCGCTCCGCCTGGCGGCGCGGCCGTGAACCGCATCGGTTACCACCGACGACCCGCAAGCGCGCTACGTGGTCGACGCCGCTGCCGTCCGCGCACGTCTCCTCGAGACACACCGCGAGCCGTTCGAGCGGGCGCTTTCCCGTGCCGACGCCGTCGCCGCCGGGTGGGACGGCGACGCGACGACCGACCGGGGCGCCGTCGTCCCGCCCTACCGGGCCGCCCTCCGGGAGGCCGGCCTCCGCGAGCCGCTCGTCGGCGCGCTGGCGGCGGCCCTTTCGGCGACCGACCACGACCTGGCGGCCGACCCGGTCGCGGCCCCGCCGTACCTCGTGGTCACCGGCCAGGGGGTCGTCTTGAGGGCCCCGCTCGACGGGGGCGGCCGGCTGGTGACGATCCTCCAAGCGTTCACGGTCGCCCCGTACCGGCGCGGTCCCGACCTGCCGGGAGCGCTAGTTGTCGAGCATCGCGAGGGGTAGCCGTTCGCCCACCGCGGGTTCCGGGCCCGTAAGAGTCAAGCAATGTGCTCCCCTGACGGGTACTGACATGGAGGTCCGCGTGACGGGCGGTGGGCCGGCGGAGCCGTTTCTGGCCGCCCGCGACCTGCTGGCGACCGAACGCGACCTCGAGTTGCCGGTGGTGGTGACGGTCGGGGCGGACCCCGACGAGCGCACCGTCGTCGGTCACCTCGAGTTGCCGGTGGTGGTGACGGTCGGGGCGGACCCCGACGAGCGCACCGTCGTCGGTCATTACGACGACCGCCACGAGCTGCTCGTCTCCCGGCGGGCCGCCCGGTCGGCGATGGCGCGGGAACTCGCCCTCCACGAGTTCGCCCACATGGCGCGGTACGAGGAGGGCCACCCTTCCCACGTCCAGTCGACCGAGGAGGCGCTGTTCGTCGGGCTGGCCGGCCGGAGCGTCGAGCGCCGGAAGCTGTCGCAGTGTTACCAGATCGCCAACCACATGAAGGACATCTACGCCGACGACATCACGCTGGACATCGGGCCGACGGGCAAGCTCGTCTCGTTCCTGGAGTCGTCGCTCGCCAGCGCCGTCGCCGACTCCCCGCCGTCGGTCCCCGGCGAGTGGCAGCGCTGGACCGCCGCCGCCGACCCGGACATCACCGCCGTCAACGCCGCCTTTGCCCTCGCGCTGCTCGAGCGCCACGACGCCATCGACGCGGATCACCGGCTCTACGACCTGGCCGACGCCGCGGCGGCCGACGCCCCCGACGTGTCGCTGGCCTCGTTCAAGCGCCACTTCCGGTCGCTCGGGCGCGATCCCGACGCCTCCGAGTACCGCCAGGCGCTCGTCGAGGTGACCCGCGAGTACGCCGTCGGCGGGGCGGCCGACCGGAGGGAGGCCGCTGACTGAAAGGAGGCCGCCCGGCTCGCGTGTCGCCGGTCGCTCCGCTCACTGCTCGCGGCTCGTTTCACTCGCCGCTCACCAGTCCGAGGCGCTCCCTTCGATCGCGCCTCGCGCCTCCCGCTCGCCCGTTCCGAGGCCTCACTTCGTTCGGCCTCGCGGGCCATGTGAAAGGCCTTTACCGGTCCTGCACGTCCGACCGGCATGGCGCCGTCCGTCGACTCACTCGCCGACGTCCCCCGCATCTGGCTGCTGCGCGCGGCGGTCGCCGTCGTCGTTCTCGCACTCCTGACGCCCGCGGCGGCCTCCTACGTGACCTACGAGGAGACGAGCCACCAGCGGGGCACCCTGACCTCGGTCGCCGACAACGAGACCGTGGTCAGCATCCAGGGGTTCCACTTCGAGGGCGAGGGCAGCGGGAAGAAGCCCTCGGGGATGGTCGGCGTCGACCGCCGCGCCCAGACCGCCTGGACGTTCAACGGGACGACGGCCGACTGGCCGGTCGAGACCGCAAACCAGTCGTGGTGGTTCTACGACGTCGACCGGCTGCCGAACGGGAACCTCCTGGTCGTGAACACCTTCCCCGGCAAGACGTTCGTCAGCGAGTACGACCCCGACGCCGGCGAACGGGTCTGGGGGAGGCTGTTCCCCGAGATGGTCGACACCCACGACGTCACCCAGCTCTCCGAGCACGAGATCGCGATCGCCAACATGCGGAACTACGACGAGGAGGCCGGCGTCAGCAACGACCGCGTCGTCATCTACAACCGGACGCGCGACGAGATCACCTGGGAATGGCGGTTCCGCAACCACTACGCCGTCGACGTCGCGGGCGGGCACAGCGATGACTGGACCCACGTCAACGACGTCGACCCGGTCGGCGAGGACCGGCTGTTGCTGTCGCCGCGGAACTTCGATCAGGTCATCGTCGTCAACCGGACCACCAAGGCGATCGAGGTGCAGCTCGGCGAGGACGAAGACCACGCCGTCCTCCACGAACAGCACAACCCCGACTACCTCGACAGCGCCGACGGGACGCCGACGATCCTCGTCGCTGACAGCGAGAACGACCGCGTCGTCGAGTACGCACTCGTCGAGGCCTGCGAACGACCCGCCGACGTCGAAAAGGCGGGTAACCGCCTGGACTGCGGGTGGGAGCGGGTCTGGTCGGTGGGCGGCGAGGGCCAGTTCAACTGGCCGCGGGACGCCGACCGGCTCCCGAACGGCAACACGCTGGTCACCGACTCCCTGAACCACCGCGTCGTCGAGGTGACGCCGCGGGGCGAGATCGTCTGGGAGTACTACGTCGGCTGGGGCCCCTACGAGGCCGAGCGGGGGGCCGTGGAGTCCGACGGCCCGACGATGCGTGAGCAGGGCGTCTCGGGCCACCAGGACGTCTCCGGGAGCGCCGGCCTCGAGCCCGGCACCGGCAACAACACGTCGCTCGCCACCTGGACAAGGGGGATGGCGGCCGGAACGCCGCTCCAGGGACCGGTCGAGGACGCCGCCCAGCGCTGGGCGCACGTCGCGCCGTGGATCTACCCGGTGTGGATGTCCGACTGGGACTTCGCCTACGTTGTCCTGGCGGCGCTTTTCATACTCGTCTGGAGCGGGTACGAGACCTACCGGCGGCGCGGCACCATCGTCGCCGCGGTCCGGCGCTGACTGGCCGGCCTCCGCGGTCGGCGCGGCGGCGTCGCTTTCTACTGTACGAACCGGAGACAGATGAGATCCGAGTCCGTCAGCGTGCGGCGGCCGCGACGCGTTCCTGCTCTTCCTTCTGGCTGACCGGGTAGGCGTCCAGGTCGTAGTCGGCCGCGCCGACGAGCTGGTTCGCAAGCGCCTCCTCGACCGGCGTCGGCGACTTGAAGGAGGCGTTGTACGTGCCCCGGGCGATAAACTTCAGCGCCTGGTCGACCCGGCGCTGGGGCGCGACGTCGACGGCCTTCGGCACCGAGATGCCGCCGTACTTCAGGCGGACGGTCTCCTCCCGGGGCCCGGCGTGCTCGACCGCGGTCACGAGCACCTGGACCGGGTTCCGGTCGGTCCGCTCGTGGACGACGTCGAACGCCTCCCGGACGATCCGGGTGGTCTGCTGTTTCTTCCCGGTGTTCTCGTCGGTCTGCATCAGCCGGTTGATGAGCCGCTCGACGATCGAGAGTTCGGACTTCTTGAACTGCGTGTCGGTGTGCCGCCCCATCGTGTGCGCGATGGGCGTGACGGTTATGTACCGCTGGGTGGAGGGGTCGCCGTACTCGATGCCGGAGACCGCCCACTCGCCGAACAGCTCCGCCGAGACGTGCCCGTCGTCCGCCGAGGCGGGTGCGTCCGGGTCGGGTGCCTCCGAGCTCATCGCACCGGCTTCTCCGCGTTCCCGCGGACGAGTTCGATCAGCGAGACGCCGTTCACCTTCTCGACCTTGTAGTTCACGCCCGAGAGGTCGCCCATCGCACGGCCCTTCGCGCCGCCGATGCCGGCGATGGTGACCTCGTCGTGCTCGTCGATGAAGGAGATGGCCCCGTCGCCGGGACAGAAGGCGGTGACCTGCTTGCCGTTCTTGATCAGCTGCACCCGGACGCACTTCCGGATGGCCGAGTTCGGTTGCTTCGCCTCGATGCCGACCTTCTCGAGGACGATGCCCCGACCCTGCGGGGCGCCCTCCAGGGGGTCGGACTTCTCGCCGAGTCCCCGTGCGCGGCGCGCGTAGTCCGAGTCGGACCACCGGTGTTTCTGGCGGTCCTTCTTGAGTTTCCGCGCGGCGTATTTACCGTTCGCCATTGTGCGTCTCGGTACCCGACGGAGCTACTTAAGCGTCCCTTTTCGGTGCCCGACGTGGCTGCCCCCGCCGGGACGGCCGGCCGGGCCGGGGGATGGCCAGCCAGGCCACTCCCGCCACGAGGAGCGTGCCCTGGCGGTCCCAACCGCCGAGAGCTTTTCCCCGCGTGGCGCGTGGTGACACGCATGCCGAAGAGGCCGCCGGGCGGCCCGAAGACCTTCGCCATCGGCGCCGGCGGGACCGACTGCGATCACGAATCCCGCCGGGAGATGGGCAGCGACGCCGGTGCCAACCGCTACTTCCGGTGTCTGGACTGCGGGGGCGTCCTGGTCCGCGAATCGCCGATGACGGGCGAGGGCACCGACGCCGACCTCGGCACGGTCGAGCCGGCGTTCGAGGACCTCCTCGATGACTTGGAGCACTACCACGACCGGACGCGAGCCCCCGTCCTCGGCCCGGCCGTCGCCGCTTTCCGACGCCTTTTCCGATAGCCGGCCTGCGATCGCAGGTTCTCCCCCGACCGGCGTCCCCCCCTAGGTCAGTTCGATCTCGTCGACGTCGAAGTGCCGCTCGGCCAGCCGCCGGGCGAGGTCGATGTTCCGGCCGTCGGCCCCGATGGCGGCACCGCGGTCATCACTGTCGACCTCCGCGTACGCGACCGTCTCGTCGCCATCGCTGATCGTGACGTTGTAGACGGCCGCCGGCGCCAGGGCGTTCGCGACGAACGCCGCGGCGGTATCGGCGCCCTCGACGACCTCGACGTCGCGGCCGACCGTCTCCTCGAGGCGCTCGACGTGCTCGCCGCCCCGCCCGATGACCTGACCCATCGTCCCGGGCGGCACGACGTAGACGACGCGGTCGTACTCGTCGTCGACGATGCAGTCGGTCGCGGTCACGTCCGTCTCCTCGTCCAGGACGGCGATGTGCCGGCGGGCCTCGTCCGTGAGGGTGACGGTCACGGCGTCAGTCGTCCGCGCCGCCGCCGTCGGCGCGCGTCGCGCTCATCCGGAGGTCGACGTCGCCGGTGCCGAGCTTGATCGGCTTGCCCACGATGACGTTCTCCGTGACCCCGTCGAGGGCGTCGACCTCGCCGTGGATGGCGGCGTCCAGGAGGTGGTTCACCGTCACCTCGAAGGCGGCCCGGGCCAACACCGAGTCCTTGTTGCCGGAGATGCCGTGGCGGCCGATGGACTCGATCTCGCCGTTGTTCGTCATGATGTCGGCGACGAGCATCAGGTGCCGGATGTTCACGTCGTCGAGCCCCTGCTCTTCGAGCGTGTTCATCGTCTCCTCGATGATGGCCTCCCGGGCCGCCTCGATCCCGAGGTTCCCGTAGATCTCGTGGATGTTGTTGCAGGTCGTCCGGGAGGCGTCGACGCCCTCGATGTCCAGGACGTCCCCGAACGCCGACCCCTCGGTGTACAGCACGAACTCCTCCTCACCCTCCCCGGCAGGGGCGGCCTCCCCTTCCTCCTTCCGGATGACGACCCGGCTGATCTCGTCGATGCCCTTGAAGACGACCTCCCGCAGCTCCTCGACCAGCTGGAGCAACTCGCGGTAGGAGGGCTCCTCGGGCCCGAACTCGATGACGGTCTCGTCGGGCCGGACCGTGTCGACGCCGAGGTTCGACTCGATGGTGTCGGCGATGTCGCCGGCGACGTCGTCGAGGCTGTCGACGGTCGGCCACCGCTCGGCGAGCGTCTCGTCGTTGAGGTCGATACGGACCAGCATGTCCGCGACGTTCGTCGAGACGTCGCCGAGCGCGAGGATCCGTGTCGCCTCGATCTTCCAGACGACCTCGTGGGCCTTCTCCCGGTCCGCCGCGTACTCCTCCTCGAGGTGGACGGTCATCATCGGAGTGTCCGGGGTCTTCCGGGCGTCCACGAGTTCGATGAGCCGGGGTAGCCCCTGGGTGACGTCGATCTCGGCGACGCCGGCGTAGTGGAAGGTGTTCATCGTGTTGTGCGTCACGACCCCCTCCGCGGTCGTGAACGTCTCCAGGCCTTCGACCGAGAAATCGTAGACGTACTCCCCAGTAGATGGGACGCGCTCTATCCGTTGAATGCGTTCCCAGACGACGTCGCTGTCGACGGCCCGCTCCAATACGTCGAGTTTCGGGGGCCGTTCGTCCGACCGCCGGTCGATTTCATCGATGAGTCGTTCGAGCCGGCTGCGTCCGACGCGCTGTCGCTTGGTTGCGCTGTTCACCTGTTGTTGCGGGATGTCGGCAGCCGTGGCCGCGCGCTCGAGTGTCTCTCCGAAGTTCGGAATCTGGTCGGTCGCGTCAGGCCCGTCTACGTCAACACTCTCGACGAGCGCCTCCAATTGGGTCTCGCGTTCGCCGACGAGTCCGACGCGTTCGACAAAACGGGGCACGAACTTCTTTGGAATTCGGAGCGTGGTCGTGTCCTTGTTCGAACCGAAGCGGGCATAGACGCCGACGCGACTCAACAGCAGCCCGATTCCCAACGTGAGCCGTTCGCTCGTCGAAGCCGAGCGGAGCGCGTTCTTCGAGACGTTCCCGTCTCCGCTGAAATACCCGCACAAAAGCCCCTCGACGAACTCTTCGGTCGCGCCGAACGCGAATCCGGGCACTATCCGGTCGCCGGCCTCGTTACGACAGGATGCGTCCAGGAAGTCGGCCAGTACTTTTCCGTTGATTCGCATATCATATCCGTCGGCGAACCCGCGGGAGGTTTCGTACTCGTTGATAGAGAGTTCGAAGCGGTCGGCGAATTCCCGAACCCGTTTCTGGAACGCCGGATCGGCGTTCGAGATTCCAGTGTGTCTGTGCGTCGTCGTTCCTTCGGCGAGCCAGGCGCCGACGAAGAATCCGACTTCCTCGTTGAGTGGGATCTGCTCCGGCAGTCCCACCGTTCCCTGGACCGGGTAGGCGGTCTCCGCTGCCAACTCGCCCGACTCGACCTTTGCGAGTTTCTTTCTCGTCTGTTCGGGCCCGGATGGCGTTTCGCTGACGGACCCTCCGTCGGTGAGTGCGGAAGTGAACCAGTAGTCGGACGCCGGGAGATACTGTTTGAGGTCGACGCTCTCGGACCCTTCAGTATCGAAGTCACCGATGACCGGTAGCCAGTCCCCGGTATCCAGCTCCTCGCCCGCAACTGGAACCACCTCGTTGTCCCTCCGCGTGACGAACGAGTGGGACCCGGTTGCCCGTATCGTTCGTCCGGACTCGAGTTCGATTTCCAGCAACTCCTCGGGTGCGGCGTGACGGCTTACCTCATCGACCGATTTCCACCCGACTTTTTCGTCGGAACCGAGGCTCAACACCTCGAGATCATCGGGAGCCAACGCGACTTCGTGGCCATCGAAGTCGCGCACGTCCGTCGACCCTAGCAGCGAATCGACGAATGGACCGATACAAACCGTGTCGGTCTCCCCGCTCCGACGAACCAGCACGCGTTCCGAGTTGTCGAGCGACATCTGCGTGCCGGGCTCGCCGATCGACTGCGCGGAGACGGTCCCGACGGGGTCCAGCGGGTCGACGCGGGTCTCGAGGTACTGGGACTCGACGGCCTCGACGACGTCCTCGACGTCCCCGAGGTCGACCTCGTCTCGGGCGCTGACGACGTCGTACACCTCCTCTTTCAGCCGCCGGGGGAGGTCCGCGGCCTCCACGGCGCTCTCGACGTCCGCGCCGACCTCAGTCATCGGACTCCACCTCCGGACGGTCGGCGACCGCACGCCAGGAGCTGCCGTGCTCGGAGAGGTTCGTGGTCGGCTCCTCGATGCCGAGGAACTCCTTGCGGGCGGCGTCGCTGTCGAACTCCTCCTCGACGATCCGGTCCGTGATGGACTCGACGTCGATGTCGAACGCCTCGTTCGAGGCGACCCGGACCGGCGAGGTGCCGTCCTCGCCGAACTCGAACTGCACGACGGTGTCGGAGGTGTCCCGGACGGTGCCGTCGTACTGGGCCTCCAGCTCCGACAGCGCGTTGATGAGGCGGCGCTGGAGGTAGCCGGACTTCGAGGTCCGGACCGCCGTGTCCACGAGCCCCTCGCGGCCCCCCATCGCGTGGAAGAAGAACTCCTTCGGCGTCAGGCCGTTGCGGTAGGAGTTCTCCACGAAGCCGTGGGCGTCCGCCGAGAGGTCGTCCCGCTGGAAGTGGCTCAGCGTCCGGTCCTCGTAACCGCGGTTGATCCGCTCGCCACGGACCGCCTGCTGGCCGACACAGCCCGCCATCTGGGTGAGGTTCAGCATCGAGCCGCGGGCGCCGGACTGGGCCATCACGACCGCCGGGTTGTTCGGGTCGAAGTGGTCGTCGGCGATGTCGCCGGCGGAGTCTCTGGCCTTCCCGAGCGTCTGCATGATCTTCATCTCGAGGGTCTCGTCGACCGTCCGGCCGGGCAGCGATTCGAGCTCGCCGGCGCGGTAGGCCTCGATGAGGTCCTCGACGCGCTCGTAGGCGCTGTCGATGGCCTCGCCGATCTGCGCTTCGGCCTCCCGCTCGATCGACTCGTCGTCGATCCCGATCGAGAACCCGAAGTGCATGATCGACCGCATCGCCAGCGTCGCGACCTCGTTGACGAACACGCGGGCGCGGGTGTTGCCGTACACCTTGCAGATGGTGTCGACGACCTCCCCGCCGAAGGCGCCGACGGAGTCCTCGTCGATGGTGCCGTCGGCGAGTTCGCCCTCCTCGATCCGGACGGTGTCGCCGGCCGCGGAGGTGAACTCGAGGTTCAGCCCCTCCGGGAGCAGCTCCGAGAAGATGGTGCGGCCGGTCCAGTACACGAGGCCTTCGTCGTCCTCGCCGTCCGGCTCCGGGAGTTCGTCGATGCTCGTCGCCCG
Organism: Halobacteriales archaeon QS_1_69_70; assembly: GCA_003021005.1. Taxonomy (GTDB): domain Archaea; phylum Halobacteriota; class Halobacteria; order Halobacteriales; family Haloarculaceae; genus Natronomonas. Next base: position 9,142 of record PXRI01000009.1, read on the forward strand.
CAGCAAATCCAGCGCCTGGGTCTCGTTGAACTGCGGGTCCTGGTTCGTCAGGAGGTACAGCCCGGAGATGTGGTCCTGGATGGCGCCGATGATGTTCTCGCCGAACCGCGGGCTGAGGATCTGCTCCTGGACGCGCATGTAGGGCGGACAGACGACGGTGTTCAGCCGGAACGTCTTGTACGGCATGACCACGACCTCGTGGGCCATGATGGACATCCGGTGGAGCGAGGGCTGCCGGTTGAAGATCACGATGTCGCCGTCGATGAGGTGGCGGGCGACCTCCCAGCCGGGGTCGATCTTCTCGGCCAGCTCCTGGCAGTTCTTCTCGGTGACCTTCAGCCGCCGGCCGTCCGGTCGCGTGACGTAGTTCGCCCCGGGGTGCTGTTCGGGCCCGTTCGCGACGTACCGGCGGGCGTCGGCGAGGTTCCGCTCGTTGACGTTCATCGTCTGGGTCATCTCGCTGGCGACCCGGTCGGGCACCCCGACCTCGTTCAACGACAGCGTCGGGTCCGGCGAGATGACGGTCCGGGCGGAGAAGTTCACGCGCTTGCCGGACAGCGAGCCGCGGAACCGGCCCTCCTTGCCCTTCAACCGCTGGGAGAGCGTCTTCAGCGGCCGCCCGGAGCGGTGCCGGGCCGGCGGGGTCCCGCTGATCTCGTTGTCCATGAACGTCGTGACGTGGTACTGCAGGAGTTCCCAGAGGTCCTCGATGATGAGCTGTGGCGCGCCGGCCTCGCGGTTCTCCATGAACCGCTGGTTGATCCGGATGATGTCGACGAGCTTGTGGGTGAGGTCGTCCTCGCTCCGCTGGCCGTTGTCCAGCGTGATCGAGGGCCGGGTCGTGACCGGCGGCACCGGCAGCACCGTCAGGATCATCCACTCCGGCCGGGACTTCTCGGGGTCGATCCCGAGGACCGAGACGTCCTCCCCCGGGACGTCCTCGAACCAGTCGCGGATGTCCGACGGCATCAGCTTGTTCATGTCCTCCTCGGTGAGGTCGACCTCGAGGGCCGACTCTAGCGCCTCGCGGTCCTCGCGCTTCGGGCGGAACTCCCCGGAGAGGATCTGGTTGATGCGGTCGACGGCGATGCCGGTCTCCTCGGAGAGGTCCGGCGGGGAGATCGGTTCCCGGTCGGTGTCCGCCTCTTCGTCGCCCTCGGCGTCGGGGTCCCGGCCCTCCATCGCCGCGGCGATGCGCTCGGGGTACTCCGCCGAGAGGACCTGCTGGACCTCGTAGTAGGTCGTCGGCTTCTCGTGGTTGATGTCGTACTGCTTCTCGCCGCAGTGTGGACACCGGTCCGTCTTCCGGGCCGTCCGGATGGCGGCCTTCGTCACGTCGTTCAAGTCCTCGCCGAGCTGGCGGGTCCGGTCGAGCCGGCTGCGGTAGTCGTCTTTTTCCTCCTCGGTGAGACACAGCCGCGAACACTCCCGGCACGTCCCCCGGAGGAGCCGCCGGATGAGCTTCGCGTGACCGACGTGGATCACCGGTGCGGCGAGCTCGATGTGGCCGAAGTGGCCGTTACACGACCCGGAGTGCTTCCCGCAGGTCTTACACTCCAGCCCGGGGTCGATGACGCCCAGCCGGGGGTCCATGAGCCCCATGTCGATGGGGAAGCCGTCGTCGTCGTACGTGTCGGCGGTGATGACCTTCGTCGCCGACATGTCCCGGTACTCCTCGGGGTCCATCAGCCCGAAGCTGAGCGACCCGATCTCCTTGGGGGCGTGGCCCTTCCCGTTCATGATACCGCCTCCTCCAGCTCGATCCGCGGCGCGATCCCGAGCGCCTTCATCTCGTCCAACAGCAGCTTGAACGCGTAGCTCATCTCGACCTCGTGGACGTCCGTCTCCTCGTCACAGTTCGGACAGTAGACGCGGCGCTGCTCGACGTTCTCCACCGCGCTCATCCCGCACTGGCCGCAGACGTAGATCCACTCGCGGTCGGACTCGTCGAGCAGCCGCTCCTTCAGCGTCATGGCGGCGCCGTGCCCGATGAAGACGTCACGCTCCATCTCCCCGATCCGGAGCCCGCCCTCGCGGGCCCGGCCCTCGGTCGGCTGGCGGGTCAGCACCTGCACCGGCCCGCGGGAGCGGGCGTGCAGCTTGTTCGACACCATGTGGTAGAGCTTCTGGTAGAAGATCACGCCGACGAAGATCTCCGCCTCGATCTTCTCGCCGGTGATCCCCGAGTACATGACCTCCTTGCCGTTGGACTCGAACCCGCGCTCGTTGAGCGACGCCCGGAGTTCGTCCTCGGTCTCGCCCTGGAACGGCGTGCCGTCGACCCGGCGGCCCTCCAGGGAGCCGACCTTCCCGCCCAGCATCTCCAGGATGTGGCCGACCGTCATCCGGGACGGCAGCGCGTGGGGGTTCAGGATGAGGTCCGGCACGACGCCGTCCCCGGTGAACGGCATGTCCTCCTGCGGGGCGAGGTGGCCGACGACGCCCTTCTGGCCGTGCCGGCTGGCGAACTTGTCGCCCAGTTCGGGGACGCGCTCGTCCCGCACCTTGACCTTGGAGAGCTTCGAGCCGTCCTCGCCCTCCATCAGCGTCACGGTGTCGACGACGCCGGACTCGCCGGACCGCATTGTGACGCTCGTCTCGCGGCGCTTCTGCGGGGAGAGCCCGCCCATCTCGTCGGGCTCCTCGAGGAACCGCGGGGGCGAGGTCTTGCCGAGCAGGACGTCGTTCTCCCCGACCTGCGTCTCGGGGTTGACGAGCCCGTCCTCGTCGAGGTGGGTGTAGGCCTCCTCGCCGCGGGCGCCCCGGACCTCGTCGTCCGGGATTTCGAAGCGGTCCTCCTGGCCGCCGGGGTAGCGGCGCTCCTCGCCCTCGTAGGTCCGGAAGAAGTGCGAGCGGGCGAGGGCGCGCTCGACGCTCGCCTTGTTCATCACCAGGGCGTCCTCGATGTTGAACCCCTCGTAGGACATGACGGCGACGACGAAGTTCTGGGCCGCCGGCCGGTCGTCGTACCCGATCTGCTCGGTCGTCTGGGTCTTGACGATCGACAGCTGGGGGTAGTGCAGGAGGTGCTGGCGGGTGTCCGGCCGGATCCGGTAGTTCGCGCTCGGCAGGCCGAGCGACTGCTTTATCATCCCCGACCCCATCGTGATTCGTGGCGACGCGTTGTGCTCGGGGTAGGGGATCATGCCGGCGCCGATGCCGAACATCAGCTGCGGGTCGACCTCGAGGTGGGTGTGGTCGTCGGTCAGCTCGTCCTCGTCGACGGCGACGTAGATGTCCTCCTCCTCCTCGGCGTCGATGAACTCCACGTAGCCGCGCTCGACCAGGTCCGCGAAGGTCACCTCGCCGTCCTCGACGGCCGCGACCTCCTCGTCGGTGACCAAGGGCTCGCCGTCCTCGACGACGATCAGCGGCCGGCGGGCGCGACCGGCGTCGGCGTTGACGATGACCTCGTCGGTCCGGTCCCGGACCGCGACGTTGACCATCTCGTCGAGTTCGCCGCGCCGCCGCGCCTCCCGGACGTCGGTCGCGAGCCCCTGTGGGTCCGGGTGGGTGCCGATCAGGCTTCCGTTCACGTAGACTTTCGCGTCTCGTCCTTGACTCATGTTAGTCGTCCGCCGTGTGTGTCTCGACCGTCTCGATGCCTGGAATGCCCTCGACGCCCATGGAGGCAAGCTCCCGCTTGAGCCCGCGCTCGTCGTCGACGTTCTGGGACAGCTCCATCGCCTGTGCGAAGTTCTTCACCAGCCCGCAGTTCGGCCCCTCCGGCGTCTCGGACGGACAGATGCGACCCCATTGGGTCGCGTGGAGGTCACGCGCCTCGAAGTGGGGCTGTGAGCGGCTGAGTGGCGACCGGAGCCGCCTGAGGTGCGACAGGACGCCCATGTAGTCGGTCCGGTCGACCAGCTGGCTGACGCCGGAACGGCCGCCGACCCAGTTCCCGGTCGCGATCGGGTGCTCGAGCCGCTCGGTCAGCACGTCCGACCGGACGACCGTGTTCACCGAGAGCTGTCGGTTCCGCATGTTCGCCCGCTCGAGCTGGTACTTGACGTCCCGGGAGAGCTTGTTCAGCGCCGTCCGGAACAGGTCCTTCATCAGGTCGCCGCTGACCTTCAGCCGCTTGTTCGCGTAGTGGTCCTTGTCGTCGGCCTCCCGGCGCGCCAGGGCCAGCTCGAAGCAGGCCTCGGCCATCCGGCAGAGGTAGACGGCCTTGTTCATCCGGACCTCCTCGTCCTCGACGCCCTCCTCGTGGAGGTGCGGCAGGAGGTACCGGTCGATGACGTAGTTCGCCCGCTTGAGCTGGTAGTTCTTCCCCTGGCCGGAGGCGACGCGCTGGCCGAGCGCCTCGATGGCCTCCGCCGTGGACTGGACCTCCGCCGCCTCGAGGTTCTCAAGCATGAACTTCACGATCTCCGGGTCGTCGCTGACCCGGTGGACGATCTCCTCGTCCGACTCGAGCCCCAGCGCCCGCACCAGCGTCACGAAGTTGATCGAACCCGACACGGACGGGAACGACACCTCGAGGATGCCGCTCCGGTTCCGCTCACAGAGCACCAGCGCCCGGTAGCCGCGGCGCTGGGAGAACGTCTTCGCGATCTGGATCTCGTCGCCGTACTTCGAGTCGTACTCCGCGAGGATCTTGTTCGGCGCGAGGTCCTCGCTCGTCATCAGCACCCGCTCGGAGCCGTTCACGATGAAGTAGCCGCCGGGGTCGGCGGGGTCCTCGCCGATCTCGATCAGCTCCTCCCGCGTGAACCCGTTGATGTTGCACTTGTGGGAGCCGACCATGATCGGCATCCGGCCGACCTTCGTCTCGGACTGGTCGACGATGTGCTCTTCGGCCTCCTCGCCGCCGCGGACGATGTTCATCTCCATGAACACCGGCGCCGAATAAGTGATGTTCCGCAGCCGGGCCTCCTGGGGATACAGGAGCTCCTCGGAGCCGTCGGCCTCCCGGACCCGCGGCGTCACGATGCGGACGTTCCCCAGGTCCACCCGGACGGGCTCTTGGCCCTCCTTGTCGCCGATGTCGGTCTCGATGGCCTCCTTCTCGTCGACGACCCGCTGCATGCCCCGGTCGAGGAAGTTGTTGAACGACCGGAAGTGGTGCTCGGCAAGCCGGTCCCGCGAGAAGTACTCCCGGGAGATGGCGCGTCGGTCCTCCCGGTTCATTCTACCACCAGGCGATAGACGGTCGCCTCGTCGGTGGTCCGGGAGTCCCGGACGATCTCGACGACGTCGCCGACCTCCGGCTCGGCGTCGATGTCCTTCAGTGCGGGGTCCGTGCGCGTGGTCTTCGGCAGGTCTGTACGGTCGACGTCGTACTCCGCGAGCACGTCCTCGACGGCGTCCTCCTCGAGGATGGAATGCTCCGGAACCAGTTCGTGTTGGCTTACGTCTACCATGTGTCCTCCGGGCCTGATGTAGAAACGGTCACGAGATACTACAGATACCTTGCGGCGCCGGGATTAAAACAGTTGCCAAATCGGACGGCCATGGCTACCCGTGCCGCCCCCGATGCGGCACGCGACTGCTCGCGGATGGCGGTTGGTCGGCCGACGACAAAAAGGCACGGGCCAGTGGCGGGAACTCCTCCCGCACGGCGTTCCACAGGTCCGAGCGGCCGTCAGGATTGGATCTTCTCGACGATGTCGTGCCCCAGGCCCACCGCCTCGTCCTTGTCCGCGGCGTCGACGGGGATCAGGACGCTCTGGACCGTCCAGTCGTCGTTGCCCTCCTCGTCGCCCATGCGGACCTCGCTGCCCTCCTGGACGGACTCGGCGGGCTCTTCCGCCCAGTCCGGCGTGCGGATGTCCGAGAACCGGTCCGGGTCGCGGAACCGGACGTGGTAGTAGTCGTCGCCCTCCTCGACCGCCTCTACCTGTTTCCCATCAGCCATATTTCCGTGTAACACGCCGATGGATAAAAGTTTGTCCGTCCGGCGGATGGACACCTTCGATGTCGCGCAGCCGGGGTCCGATCCATCGGCCAGGTGGCCGGTCGATTTGCCACGTCGACGGAACTCCTCGAACCGCAGTCGGCCGCGGGCTCGGGATGCCATCCCCACCGACCCCGGACGGCGTCCGGCGTGGTCTCAGAACGATTCCTCCTCGAAGTCCTCACCCTCCGTCTGGACGCCCCGGTCGGTGTACTCCTCGCGGCCGACGCTCCCCTCACCGATCATGTTGAGCATCTCCCGCCGCACGCCATCGGCGGAGTCGTAGGTGGCGTCCCCGACCGGCTCCAGGAGTTCCCGGACCGTCTCGGACCCGTTCGCGTGGGTCACCTCCCGGTCGCCGAACTGCGCTATCACGTCGTCGGCCGAACGCGGATACTCCTCGTCTTCGAGGTCCGACATGAGGTCGCCGAACTCGACGCCGGAGTGGCGGTCGTCGCTCATGGTGATTCGGTGTGTCTCACGGCCGCGGTGGTCAAAACAGTTCGGTCCGGTTGTCGGTCACTCCCTCCCCGGAACCGGTGGAACAGCCCGACAGGCGACGCCTTTGGAAAGCCTTAAGGCTGCAACCCGGTTACGCCGTTTTGCGGCGTGCCCGGGTGGTGTAGTGGCCCATCATACGACCCTGTCACGGTCGTGACGCGGGTTCAAATCCCGCCTCGGGCGCTTCTGCGACGAACGACACGCCGAGCAGCGCGAGCAGATGCGAGCGCTGCTCGGTACCCACGTGAGTCGCGGAGCGCGTCGGCGGATTTGAACCCTGGAAGACGCAGCCCGCACAGCGAGTGAAACGAGCGAGCAGGACCGTCTTCCTCCGGTTCAAATCCCGCCTCGGGCGTATCCTTCCGTTGCAAAAACGAGCGAGGAGCGGAGCGACGAGCGAGTCGCGACGGAAGGATCGACCTCAATGTGGGATTTGAGCCCTGCCAGAGGCAGCCCGCGCAACGAGCGTGGCGAGACGCGACCGGAGGGAGCGTCTCGGACTGTCGAGCGGCGAAGCCGCGAGACGAGCGAGTGAGCAGGACCCTCTGGCTCCGGTTCAAATCCCGAGGGACGGCGTCCCTCGACTCTCGCGGCGCCACCGGCGCCGCTCGATCCCGCCTCGAGTGTCCAATTTTAGGTTTAACGCCTATTCTTATACAGGGATGAGAGCCGTCGCAGTCTTGCGTCTTCGGATATCTTGATTCGTAGCGAGTAGTGGGTCTTGACGCACTTCAGAAATGAGGGTTCTGGCCCGCGCGCGGATTCCTGGCTAGAAACGTGATCATGTCGTTCCTGTTTAACAGTGTGTCAGAGAATCGGCCTCCTGCCATCGGTTCGATGAGTCTCGACCGGGCGACGAGGTAACTACAGGGCTGTTCTCGCGCTTCAGCTTACGAACTACTGTATCCCTGTCAAGGATGGCGTGCTGCATACGGAGCGTGAGTTCATCGGCCCGTGCCCCCTCAACGAACGCCAGTTCGCATAGGGATTCTTATTGCCTGTTTTCCTCTCGGTTTTAATAGCAGTCGGTGAGGCTGAATAGGAGAAATGTCGAACGGCGGAGGGACGGGCGACAATAATGCCAATGAAGAGCCCACCCGTGATCACGACGTAGAAGCCTTCGTCTAACCCAGAAAGAGACCAGAGCGGTGTTAGATCATCAAATTCACACGTTCAATGACATTGACGACAAGGCTGCCCGCACGTCTCGGCTTGATGCAATCCTGCTCGGCTTGATACTCACGGCAGCCTCTTTCCTAGCTCAATCAGATACATTCGATGTCACGCCGTATCTCAATAACGCTTCAGCACTCGGGATTGCGCTCTTGATTATGTCCTTTATATTTGCTATTCTCACATTCACCACGACAAATATAGAAACAGGTACAGGCCCGAACGATATCCAGCGGTTGATCGATACGAGATATACAGAGAAAGAATGGTTAATACTCCTACTCCGGAGCGAGGCTGCTTGGATGAAAGAGAACGAAAGGAAACAATCACTCAATGGGACGCTGTTATCAATCAGCCACGGTGCATTGATTATTGGCGTCGTTTTCCTCTCGGCGGGTGTTCTCCTCGTCCACTGGTCGCTATGATGCTATAACTTAACACACTGAAGACGTTACACACAGATATGGCCAAATCAACGGATCAACGCGATGTTGAAACTGCAGAGCTATTGACCGGCCAGCGGGTGTTTAAAGGTCCCCGAAAACTCAGGAACCTGCTCTCAGACTCTCAGGACGACGAATAAGACAGAAATCACCACGCCATTTTTAAGTATCCAGATCTTTTAGCTATATAATGAGTGATGATGAAGATGGCGGTCTTGACGGCCCCTCAGATCCGCCGAACCCGGAAACTGAACCGCTCTTAGACGGACAAACTATGGAGAAGGGCGCCGACAGAGACTCCGCGTTTACACGATCTGAGAGTAACGAATGTCGTCAGAAGATAGCTCCGAAGAATTGAATGAGGAGAGTGACGAGAATACGAATGAATTAGAGTCGGAACCCGTCTTAGATGGTCAACGAGTCGAACTCAGCGAGGGTTCTGAAGACGGTGATGGTGGCGACGAAGATACGGATTAACAAGCGTGATCGGTTTACTCCTCGTTCCGTTCTACATCCCCGAGATTTTCGTACAGGGTGTCTCCAATTACCTGAGAGTTCCCTTGGTTGGGTCTGTTTTAGACGCAGCAGAAATCGGCTGACCCCCTCTGTGTTCAAAGGATGAAACCGTGCCGTGAGGTGCTCACTATCGTATTTTGTCTGGCCGAAAGCTCCTGACTCGTCCATTCGGGACTGTCTAAACAAGACTGAGAAACCGTGTTAGCAACTGCTGCTACAGATCCTGGAGAATCGTATCGAGTTCATGTTGGAACTCGCGAGCGGTCTCCTGGTCGAAGTGGCCGATGACCGATTTTTCTCGACCGGTCGGGAGTTCGGGGATAGCCGCGACCTCCAAGACTGTCTCGCCGTCGTTGGAGGTAGGCGACACTTCGAGGACAGCGGACTCGGCAATCGTGCTCTGCTCATCGGTCAGCGATTCGGGCTCCTGGAGAACGTACCGCCGCATTGCGCGCGTAGCCATGTTTTCCGAGGGTTGCTGCTTCCCCTATAAATCCAGGTTAGCGCGGCGGAAGTGAAACTACCCGAAAGCGGCTCACCCCCTGAATTAACCGCGCTCCCCATGGTGGAGCGTTTCGACTGGAACCACCCGCCTGCGAAATGACGTCGAGCGTCCCGAGGTCTCCGTCGAGTTCGTCGTCAGGGAGCATGGATTCTCCAGGCGACGATTCCAGGCAGCATTCCGTTCGTCGAATCCGGCGAGAGATCCGACTGCCGACTGGTTGTCAGTCTCTGATGCCGAATCGGTACGCTCTGCCATTGCCCTACCGCTTCCATCCGTGTCGAAATCGTAGAGATTGAGGGCGGCCTTGGCGATGTCGAGGTTCTCCTCGAGCTCCCGCCAGCGAGAGACGTCCGTCCATTCGTCGTCGCCGAGTTCAGGCTCCGTCGCGAGGTCGTCGGCGTCGCTCACGCCGTACTCGTCGCGGAGCGCCGCCAATTTCTCTCGAAGGTCCGCGATCGCGTCCTGCAGCTCCGCCTTCGAGTACGTGGCGTGGAGGCCCGAGATTCGTCGCATGGCGAGCGTGGTCGGCGACCGCTTGTATTTCGTCCCGCCGTCGGCCGCGATGGCCACCACCCGTCCCACTTCGGCCAGCGAGTTCAGATGACGACAGGCAGTCGGCTCGGCGATCGCAGCACGGTCCGCGATTTCCCTGGCGACCGCGGACTCGGCCGTCGAATCGATGACGGTCGTGCTGCGGTCGAACGCCGTCGTGTCATCCTTCCACTCCTCGATGACCGCCTCGTTGACGTCTCCCTCCCACGGCTCCGTCAGGTCGGTACCGTCTGGCATCGGTTCACCTCGGCTAATTACTATCCTGTTAGGCCCTGTGAAGTAGATGGGTTTTCCAAGAAAATACTAGCGGTCTGAATATTCCGGGAGAAAGTGATATATGTCTCCCCATAATAGGAATAAGTACTGGACGATAGACCATCGATTCGCAGACTCACCAGCCAGTTATGAGAGAACCCCCGGACCAGGCCAAAGCCACCGACAGTGAGGACCGACCCGATTTCGATGCACTCGAAAATCCCGACGACCTCCTCGAAGGCGAGCGAACGAGAGATGACTTTCTCTCGGTCGCTCTGCAACTCCGCGAACCAATGCTCATCGCCGAGATTGCCGATTGGGCCGGCAGAGGGGAGGACTCTGCCCGGGAATACATGCGGTGGTTCGAGACGATCGGTCTGGTCCGTAGAGCCGCCGACGATCCCGCGCAGTACGAGACGAATCAGTCGTATCTCTACTGGCGTCGGGTCGATAGAATCCGGAGCAACTACCGGGATACCGACATCGTCGAACGCCTTCAGGATGTCCTCGACGAACTCGACGAGTTCAGAGAGCGCTACGACGCCGCCAGCCCGGACGAGGTCGACATCGTCCCGGCAGCCAGAGAGCGTGACGTCGATGTCGAAGACGTATGGGAGGACATCTCTCGCTGGAAAACCCTCCACGCCCGTCGAAACCTCCTCGAGGACGCGCTGAATCGAGAACGGGATCGCTACCTCGATAGTTCGGGCGGCGACTCCGACGGAAGTTCGAAACGGAAACGACCAGTGTAGTGGTGCTGATCGATGACAGGCAGTTCCCGGGAGTCCGCACCGGTCGACTTCGATGTCCTTGAAGACATGCGGAAGTACCTTGTCACGAGCGCCCGATTCGAGGAACTCGAATGCCGACCGGACTATGCCCCGGATTCGCTCGTTTGTACCTACGACGCCGGCCTGTACCCCGTGTCTGTCGACGAGGCGTACCTGCAGATCACCTGGTTCAAGAACGATGACTTCAACGTCCACTATCAGGAGAACTGGGCTGATTCGGATGACACAAAGTGCCGGTGGGACCGCCACCCGAACGACCACAATACGAGAGACCACTATCATCCGCTGCCGGACGCTGCGACTCCCGGCCAAGACGACTCGTATTCCCGAAACTGGAAAGATGTGGTATCTCGGGTTCTCCGGGAGGTTGACGGACGGATCGAGGCGTTCTGGGAGTGAGAGGGGCGTCGGGTCGTGTGGCATCCGACGGTCGGCCAGAAGCGGATGACGACGGGCCGTCGGCTCGGCAACCGCAGCACGGACGAACTATTTCCATTGCTGCATTCCCCCTAGCGAGGGTCGCCAGATCGTCGCGGTACCGTCGTGTGAGCACTCTGATCATCTGAGTGACCGACGATCCTGATCCCGGAGGTCACGCGGTCCCGGCGATCGACCCCTATACTGCCCATACTTTATCCGAGAGCCGTCACACCGAGTGGTCGGCCTCCTCCGGGTCCTCGACGACCTCGAGACCCCGGTCGTTGATCGCGTGCGGATCCAGCCCGACCTCCTCGAGGAACTGTTTGTACTGCCGCTCGCACGTTTCGGCGTCCTTCTGGGTGTCGCTGGCGTGGTCACAGAGGTCCGCGATGCCCTCCGGCACCTCGTTGGTGTAGATGATCCAGTGGTTGACCAGGTCCGATAGACGGCGGATGGGCGAGGTGAAGTGGCCGTAGATCTCGAAGTTCAGCGCGTGGTGGCCGCCGAAGGGGTCGGCCATGTACTTCGCCCGCGGCATCACCTTCATCACGGCCCACTGGATCTGGTCCAGTTGGCGGCCCGGCGCCTCCTCCAGCGTGGCGTTGACGGCCTTCCGCGGGTCGTCCCATGCGTCGGCGGGGATGGAGACGCCGTCGAGCTCCTGGATCTCCCGGAGCGCCTCGTCCCACTCCTGCGGCGTCGGCTGGGGGTGGACGCGGAACATCGCCTCGACGCCCCGGTTCCACTGCAGTTCGTGCGTGACGGCCTTGTTCGCCTTCAGCATGCACTCCTCGATGATGGTGTGGGCGCGGTCCCGCTTTGGGTTCAACACGAGTGAGCCGTCCTCCTTCCGCTGCTCGTGGAGCTTCTCGGCGAGTTCGTACGCCAGCTGATTCTCCGCGTGCAGCGCGGCGTCGGGGTCCTCCAGCCGCGTCTCGCACTCGGTGTAGGTCAGGCGGGCGTCCGAATGGACGACGGACTTGTAGATGTCGATTGACTCGTGGGAGAGCGTCTCGCCGTCGACGTGCATCTCGACGGTGTGGGCCAGCCGGTCCTCGTTCGGGACGAGCGAGCACACCGTCTCGGCGAGGATCGGCGGCAGCATGTGGATGGTGTATCCGGGGAGGTAGACGGTGTTGCCCCGCTGGAGGGCCTCCTCCCACATCGCCGTCTCCGGCGTGACGTAGTGGGTGACGTCGGCGATGTGGACCCACAGCCGGTAGCCCGCCTCGGTCGTCTCGATGGAGATGGCGTCGTCGAAGTCCTGGGCGTCCGCCGGGTCCGTGGTCCAGGTCGTGAGATCCCGGAGGTCCCGTCGCTCGTCGAGTTCGACCTCGATGTCGCCCGCCGGGTCCGCGGCGCGCTCCTCGGCCTGCTCGAGCACCTCCCGGGGGAACTCGTCGCGGATCTCGAACTCCTCGAACAGTTCCTCCCGCTTGTTCTCGAGGTGGCGGGCGAGGTCCTCGTCGACGCGGACCGGCCCCTGGCCCGCCGCGGTGCCGGCGTACGCTTGGTCATCGCTGTCGGTCATGCCGTGGCGTAGTGGGGACGAGGAGTTAGGCCTTTGGAGGCGGCTGCCGCTCTGTACGCAGCGGAGCGTCCCAGGCTCGGTGCTTCCACGTATCAGCCGAGCGCGTAACAGCGTCCGTGACTGGAGGCGACGAAGAGAGCGGCGTCGGTGATGGCGACTCCGCCCGCCGCCCCGGAGAGCGGGGCGGTCCACTCGACGCCATCCCACGGGTCGACCGCGACGACGGCGTCATCCGCGGGCACGTAGAACCGGTCGGGATCCGTCGCGGGAATGGCCGGCTTGGTCTCCCCGACGTGGGTTCCCCACTCGGTCTGGCCGGTCCCGGCATCGTAGGTGAAGAACGTACCGAGCCAGGTCGCGGCGCCGAGTTCCTCCCGAGATCCACCCTGGCGGTACGCCGGCGAACCCATGATCGTGTTCTGGTGGGCGTTGTGCCAGTCGACCTCGCCGCTATCCGCGTCGACGGCGGCGACGAACGTCCCGGTATCCTCGGTGTATCCAGTCACGTACACTGTCTCGATACCGACGGTCGGCGTCGTCGTTACGTTCCCCACCGGCGCCGTCCAGCGGCCGTCACCACCGGTCGAGACGGCGTGTAGTCCCGTCTCGCTCCCGACGAACACCGTTCCGGCGGCCACCGCCGGACCGGCCGTAACGCCGCCAGCGTCGAGTTCCCGCCGCCACCGCTGGTCGCCATCGGTCGTGTAGGCGTACACCGCGCCCTCATCGACCGTGGTGAAGAAGACCGCCCCGTCGACGACAGCCGGCGACCGGAACACGCCGCTGGACCCCGGGGTCGGGTCCGGCACCTCGTGGGACCACTGGACGGTCCCGTCCCGGTCGAGCGCGAACAGACCGTCGTAATTCCCGACGAAGACGTGCTCCTCACCGACTGCGGCGCTACACAGGTACCCGATGCCGCCACCCGGCGACCGCGACGGCGAGACGCGGGTCGTCCAGCGTTCGGTGCCGTCGGCGGCGTCGAGTGCGGCCACGACGGACCCGCTGGCCACGAAGACGGTGCCGTCGGCGACGACCACCGCCGGCGTTCCGCCCTCAACCGCCTCGACGTCGGTCGACCAGCGGACCGACGGCTCCGTCGTCGGGCCGGTCACGTCGACCGTCCTGCCCGTCGCCCGGGCGTCGTACTGGACACGGGGCCAGTCCGTCGACACCTCGAGCGGAGACGCCAGGGCGCCACCCAGTCGGTCGGAACAGCCCGCCGTGGGGACGGTGGCGGTCGCACACGCCGCGAGGAACCCCCGGCGCGTGGTCCCGGAGGGGCACATACGGCGGTGTGGCGTGACATCCGGTAAAAAATGTTGCGTCGGACCGACGGAACGAACGGATCCTCCGGCCGGATCGTCCGGCTGCCCCTGCTCGTCGGTCCTGCGGAGTTCGGCGTGGGGTTTCCCGGTGAACCGCATCGTGGCTGGCCGTCGACGTCACCGATCAATCCCGCGACCGCTCGGCCATTGCGGGACCGGACGGCCGTCATGGAAAGGCACGACGGCAAGGTTGCGCGGTTAGTCCCGAGTGTCGGGCCGGTCGCCGTCGCCCTTGACGAGGTCGAGGTACCGCTCGAGGAACCGCGCCCGGGACGCCCCGGTCGTGTCGATCTCCGCGAGCAGATCCTCCAGGCCGCCACGCGGCTGGTGGCACAGCGCCTGGTGGCACGGCTTGCAGAGGTGTTCGAACGCCTTGTCGGCCCGGGTCCACCGGTCGCCGTGCTTGTCGTACTCGCGGGCCGAGGACCGCGCTACCGCCTCGCCACAGGCGATGCAGGTCACGGTGTCGTCGTCCCGCGGGGGCTCCATGTCGGCCGGGTTTGGCCGACGGCGACTTAGGTCTACCTCCGGGCCGGCTCGACCGACGACCCCACATCGGGCACCTGCGCCGGCGGTACATCCGAACGGGTAAAGGCGCCGGCGTCGTGGCCCCCGGGTATGGACCCGCGCATCCGCGAGCAGGCCGAAACCATCGTCGACCACTCCACGGACGTTCAGCCCGGCGACAACGTGGTCGTCAGCGCGCCGAGCGTCGCGGAGGACCTCGCCGTCGCGCTCCACGAGGCCGTCGGCGACCGCGGGGCGATACCCCTCCTCCTGGGGAACAGCGACCGCGCCGAGCGGGCGTTCCTCCGGGCCGTCGACGACGACGAGATCGAGACGCCGACCCACCTCGAGGCCTGCTACGAGGACAGCGACGTCCTCATCCGGGTCCGCTCGGAGACGAACGCCACCGAGCAGGGCGACGTCGACGCCGAGACCCAGGCCGCCCACACGGCGGCCCGGCGACCGGTCCAGGAGGTCGCCCTGTCGACGCGGTGGTGTCTCACGCAGTTCCCCTCGCCCGCCAGCGCCCAGCTCGCCGGGATGAGTACCGAGGCCTACGAGAACTTCGTCTGGGACGCGGTCAACAAGGACTGGAGCGCCCAGCGCGACCACCAGGCGCGGATGGTGGACATCCTCGATCCGGCCGAGGAGGTTCACATCCGGTGTGGCGAGGTCACCGACGTCACGATGTCCGTCGACGGCATGGAGACGGTCAATGACCACGCCGAGCACAACCTCCCGGGCGGCGAGGTGTTCACCGCGCCGGTCGTCGACAGCGTCGCCGGCGAGGTCCTGTTCGACAAACCCCTGTACCACAAGGGCCGCGAGATCACCGGCGCCCACCTCGTCTTCGAGGGCGGCGAAGTCGTCGAGCACAGTGCCGACCGGAACGAGGACCTCCTGACCGAGGTCCTGCACACCGACGAAGGCGCCCGCCGCCTCGGCGAACTCGGCATCGGGATGAACCGCGACATCGACCGCTTCACCTACAACATGCTGTTCGACGAGAAGATGGGCGACACCGTCCACATGGCCATCGGCCGCGCCTACGAGGAGTGCGTCGGCGAGGATCGGGAGGCCAACGAGTCGGCGGTCCACCTCGACATGATCGTCGACATGAGCGAGGAGTCGGTCATCGAGGTCGACGGCGAGGTCGTCCAGCGGGACGGCCGGTTCCGGTTCGAGGAGGGGTTCGAGGGATAGCGGGCTCCGTCCTCACGTCCAAGCCTCCCCGACGGAGTCAGCCTCGGGCCCCCGGCCATTCAGACGCTCCGACCCGTCGGCGGCGCGGCGGCGTCGACTTGACCATCCGGCCACTCATCACCCGTAGTGGGCCTCGAGGTATTCGACGATGTCCTCGCTCTCGTAGAGGGCCTCCTCGCGGTGGGTGTCGAGGAGGAACGGGATCTGGTCCTCGCCGCCGAGGTCCGTCAGCTCGCGGTGGGTCTGCTCGTTGCGGACCGACCCCCCGTGGCTCCGCGGATTGTGAGCCACGTAGGAAACGCCGAGGTCGGCCAGCTTCTCCCTGACAGTGGCGCTGTACGGGCAGCCCTCCGCCTGGTAGAGTTCCAGCATCGACCCGTCGATACGTCGGGCGGACAGGTAAAGGTGGGCGGACCACGTTCGGCGGAGGGGCTGCCGGCGCGGCGTCGGTCGACCGTCGAGGGGTCCAGTTCACCAGATTCCGGACCTGGCTTCGCTCGGTCTGCCGTCGTTCGAATCCCGGTGCCGCTGCTGCTCACTATCGCTCGCAGACAGCGGGCACGGTGGGAGTGAGCGAACCGGGGGTTCGCGAACGTCGAAAGACGAGCGGAGCGAGTCTTTCGGAATTCGAACCCGATGCCAGACCTCACTCCGTTCGGTCTGCCGTGGTTCGAATCCGGGTGCCGCTGCTGCTCACTATCGTTCGCAGACAGCGGGCACGGTGGGATTCGAACCCACGGCCGTCGGATGGCTTCCCACGACGGTGTCCCGGCGTGGATAGAAGTCCGACGCTCTGTCCGTACTGAGCTACGTGCCCTCGGGGCCCGTTACTGGACCGGATTGCATAGACGTTGCGGAGAGAACCTCAGAGATTCCTGATTCACCGGCACCGGGCACGGTGGGAGTGAGCGAACCGGGGGTTCGCGAACGCCGAAAGACGAGCGGAGCGAGTCTTTCGGAATTCGAACCCACGGCCATCGGATGTCATCCCGCACCGCGAACGCGACGCGGATAGAATTCCGACGCTCTGTCCGGACTGAGCTACGTGCACTCGGACCTCTGTTCAGGCCTGAACCCGAAAGACGTTGCGGAGCAGGTCGCCTGGCGACCCCCTCCCCGGGGAACGGCCAGATGCGGCAAAATCAGCTTTCGATAGCGCGCGGCGATTTAATAATTCCCACGGAACACTATTTCCATGGCAACGAGCACGAGCACCGATGGCGTGTTTCGTGGGCTTCTGGACACGTGGCACACCGGGGTCGGGGTCGGCATCGCTGGCGTGATTCCGATGATAGTCTTCAGCACTGTGGTCGGCGGACAGGACCTCTTCCCGCTATTCGGACTGATTCCGTACGCCGTGGCGTGGGGGCTGCTGTACGCGGGTCTGGCCTCGGTCGACCGAATCCGGCGGCTGGCGGCGAAGCCCCGGACCGGCCTGCCCCTGGGGGTCGCCTACGGCTTCCTCGTCTGGTGGGGGCCGCAGGTCGGCAAGTCGCTCGGGGAGTACGTGTCGGTCAATGCCGCGATACAGGCCGCGGCGTTCGGTGCGGTGGTCGGCCTCCTGTACGCATACTCCGTGAGGCGGCCGGGCGGGCCGGAGACGTCGGTCCCCGCGGCCGGCGAACAAAGCGGTTAAGCGGCCGCTCGGACTACCTCCGGTGAATGCGCGTCATCGGGACCGTCGGCCTAGCCGGCAGCGGGAAGGGGGAGTTCGCCACCGTCGCCGAGGACCTGGACGTCCCGGTGGTCACGATGGGCGACGTCGTCCGGGAGGCGTGCCGCGACCGGGGACTGGACCCCGCCGAGCACCACGGCCGCGTCGCACGGGACCTCCGGGCGGAGAACGGGCCGGCGGCCGTCGCCGAGGCGTCGCTGCCGCACATCGAGGCCGCCCTGGAGGACTACGACGCGGTGCTGGTCGACGGCATCCGCTCGGACGACGAGGTGGACGCCTTCGAGGAGCGCTTCGGCGAGGCGTTCGTGCTTGTCAGCATCGAGGCGCCCTTCGAGGTCCGGCAGCGACGCCTGGGCGAGCGCGGTCGGGACGAAGTCGACGGGGACCGCGAGCGCCTGGCGGCCCGCGACGAGCGCGAACGCGGGTTCGGGCTGGGCGACGCGATGGAGCGGGCCGACGTCACCATCGACAACACCGGCAGCCTCGAATCGTATCGCGAGCGCGTCCGGGAGGTGCTATCGTGATCTACCGCGTCGACGTCCAGGTCACCACGCCGGTCAACGACACCGAGGTCACCGACCGCGTCGTCGACGCCGTCAACGCCCTGTTCCCGGAGGCCGACGTCGAGGCCCACCCCGGCGAACTCCTCGCGACCTGCCACACGATGGAGACGTTCTCCGAACGGCTCCACGAGCAGGCCATCCTCGATACGGCCCGCGGCGCGTTCTTCGACGGCCGGGAGGGCGACACGTTCGGCTTCCGGCTGAAGAAGCAGGCCGCCTTCGAGGGCGTGGTCAACTTCGCTGTCGGCGAGGACGGCGAACTCGGCGACATCCACGTCCGCGTCCGGGTGACCGAGCCGGACGTCGAATCCTACATCGACCACGTCGCCCCGCCGACCGAGGAGGGGCGGCCGGTCGACGTCGACGGATAAATCCCCGCGATACATCGGCAGAAGGGCTATCGGGGCTCGCTGGCTGTTCTCGGACGAATGGAGCACACCGCTACCACCCGCCGGTCGGTGCTGGCGGGGCTCGGCAGTACGGCCGCGCTCGCGGGGACCGGGACCACGAGCGAACTGCTCGACGAGGGGGCGACGGACACACTCGAGGAGATAGAAATACTCAGAGACGAGTACAACATCAGCCACGTCTACGCGGACGACCTCTACGCGCTGGCGTACGGCAACGGGTACGTCCAGGCGCGGGACCGGCTCTTCCAGCTCGAGGTGTTCCGCCTCGTCGCGAAGGGCGAGTCCACCTCGATGCTGGGCTCCGGCCAGCTCGCCTCCGACATCATGGTGACCCGGGACCTCTACACAGAGGAGGAGCGCGAGCGGATGTGGGAGACCGCCTCCCCGACGGCCCGCGAGACGGTCCGGGGATTCGTCGACGGCATCAACCGCAAGATCGTCGAGCGGGCCGCCGAGGGCGAACTGCCCGCGGAGTTCCCGGCGCTGGCGCACGCGCCGGAACCCTGGGAGCCGACCGACGTCGTCGCGGTCGTCGCCTACGAGATCGGCGTCTTCGGCGTCGGACAGATCAACGAACTCCGGCAGGCCCGGGAGTTCCAGGAGCTGCGGGACGCCCTCGACGACGAGGCCGCCTTCGAGGCCTTCGGCGACTTCCGCTGGCTGCGGACGAAGGACGGCCACTACACCACCATCCCGGCCGACGAGCTGACCCTCGAGTCGGGCAAGACCAACCCCGAGTCGCTGTCGGAGGTGCCTGACGAACAGCTGGCGTTCGCCGAGGCCGCCGCCGGCGCGGAGATCTGGGGCATCGAGACGGACGTCGAGCTGCCGGAGGACCTCGAACTCGGTGACCGCACCGGCTTCGGGCTGCTCGAGGAGTTCACGTTCGGCTCGAACATGCTGCACATCGACGGCACCCACACCGAGTCGGGACGGCCGATCAAGTGGTCCGGGCCGCAGATGGGGAAGTTCCTGCCGCCGGTCCCCTACGAGATCGGCCTCCACGGCGCCGGCTAC
>PXRI01000010.1:0-107444 GCA_003021005.1 Halobacteriales archaeon QS_1_69_70
CAGTTCTACAATACGTTCTCACGTGCGAGTCCAGAATCGGCTGAAGAGTGGTTGAAAGCGATAAGCTGGGCATGGAATCAGCTAATCTGAACAGTGCCTTCAAAACTTTCCCTAAGTACTAAGGTCCCTCGGCCCGCTCGCGCGGCAGCGCCGCGCGAGGACACCGCAGCGACCGGTGGAGCGAGGAGCGCAGCGAGGCCCGGCGGTCACGCGAGCGCAGCGAGCGTGAAGTCGGCAGTCGCAGCCCGCGCAGCGAAGCGAGCAGGACCGACTGCCGGTAGGTCGAGGCGGTCGAGGGCTTCGGAAGCTGGCCAGTCCGAATCGCGAGTGTCGAACCGATCGAAGCATTCGGAGATATCACTCAGATACCGGCCAAGAACTAAATCGATCACAGATAAGTAAACCTATGTTGGTCCCATCAGAACAATTATATGATACCTGAGCTGGGCGCCAAATCGGACTGTTAATCCCTGTTCTCGCGGAAATTGTCCGTCCCCTCCCCGTGTAGGCGCCGCGACACCTCGCCGACGTCGTCTTGGAGGTCGTCGTGATACGCCTCGAGCCGCTCCTCCAGTTCCGGATACCCCCGAGCCAGGATCTGCACCGCCGACAGCGCGGCGTTGAACGACTTCCCCGCATCCACCGCTACGATCGGCGCGCCGGTCGGCATCCCGACGACGGAGTCGACGGACTTCTCCTGGACCGGAATGCCCACGACCGGGAGCGGATAAGCGATGGAGGCCGTCATATTCGGTAGGTCGGCGGACTTGCCGCCGGCGCCGGCGATGATGACGTCGAGGCCACGGTCGCGCGCGGTCTCGCCGTAGGCGTACAAAAGCTCCGGGGTCCGGTGGGCGGAGACGACGTACGTCTCGAAGGAAAAGCGGGCCTCCGGCGGGTCGTCGTAGTCGGTGACCTCGGCGAATCCGAGTTCGGTGAGCGCCTCGTGGGCGCCCTCCATCACGTCAAGGTCCGAGTCAGACCCCATGATGACCCCGACGTCGGGGGTCGCCGCAGGGTCCCGCTCGGCGTCGGCCTCCGCCCGGAGGAGGTCGATGAGGTCCTGGACCGCCTGTGAGCGCGTCATGGACTCGTTGGCGGGCCGGGCGGGTTTTGGCGTTGTGGTATATCTTTGACCGATCCGTCGTGATCGGTGCCTGAGGGGATTACGTCCTCATGAATCACCGGGTGTCGAAATCACGTTTCGATCAATGCACCATATCCATATGTAAAACATTGAAATAGAATCCCACCGCGACGCAAATCGTGTACAGGAGCACCGCGACGAGTCGGACGACTAAGGTCCGCACCTTGGTTTTGAATAACTCCAGGTCCCTGCCCAGGAGTCCTATGTCGTACGTGAGAGTTGCGAGCGGATTCGTGATGGCTGTAGCCCCCAGGACTATACTCACATATTGTATGTAATAGCTCCTTGGGGTGGGGGCCAACCACGGACCGATTACCATTGCAATCGCCGGAAATGCCGCGAGGGCGAGCGCAGCCAGGTATGAGTGGTCGCGATACCCCAGCCAGAGTGGGAGCCCGAGGATAACCACCATGACACCCGCTACGACGGGGCGGGGTTGGTAGTCGACGCTGTACCCGATCAGAAAGGCGACAAGACCCGTGAGACCGGAGACTGCGGCCGGGAGATGCGCACGCCAGGTCGATGACCCGTCGTCACGGAATCGATCGAATACGTCGGGTGTCATCGTGAACCTCGCTTAGCGCGTCATTCCCCCGGTCGGGGGCATCAAGGTTGCGATACCGCCGGCGGGGGCCGTTGTGACCACCACGGCGAGGAGACCCGCTGGAACGTCAGCCAGGTTGGCACGCCAGACGTCGATCAGCTGAAGGTCAGCCCGTCGCGAAGCTCACGTGCCCGCGCCAGCAGCGTCTCGGCGTCCGAATCGGCGTCCGACAGCGTGACGTGGCCCATCTTCCGGAGCGGCCGCACCTCCCGCTTGCCGTACCAGTGCAGCGACGCCGCCGGGTCCTCGAGTACTGCCTCGACCCCGGAGAGTTCGGCGGGCTGTGATTCCTCGATGTCGCCGAGGATGTTCGTGGTGACCGAGGGCGCGCGGCGCTCGGCGGCCCCGAGCGGCCACCCGAGGACGGCCCGGGCGTGCTGTTCGAACTGGGAGCTGTGGGCGCCCTCGATCGTCCAGTGGCCGGAGTTGTGCGGCCGGGGCGCGATCTCGTTGACCAGGATGTCTCCCTCACTCGTTTCGAACAGTTCGATGCCGTAGACGCCACGACCGTCCAACATCTCGAGGACCTCGAGGGCCACCCGGCGGGCCCGCTCGCGGACCACCGGCGCAATGCGGGCCGGTGTCACCAGCTCCCGGAGGATCTCCGCCTCGTGGACGGTCTCGGTCACGGGGAACGCCCGGACCGCATCTGTCCCCTTCACGCCGATGACTGCGAGTTCTCGCTCGAAGTCGACCAGCTCCTCGGCCAGCGCCGGCCCAGTCTCGGCGATCGCCCCCTCGGCGTCCCCCGGCCCCTCGACCGGGAAGTTCCCCCGGCCGTCGTAGCCGCCCTCGCGGGCCTTCAGCATCAGCGGCCAGCCGAGGTCCTCGCCGGCCGCCCGGAGGGCCGCCGCCGTGTCGACGCCGCGGAAGTCGGGGACGTGGACGCCAGCGTCGGCGAGCGCGCGGTCCTGGACGAGCTTGTCCTGGATCGTCCGGAGCGTGTCGGGGTCCGGATGGACCGGCGTCACCGTGGTCTCGCCGACCCGTTCCATCGCGTCCGGGTCGGCGAGTTCGATCTCGAATGTCAGCACGTCGGCGCGCTCGGCGAGGTCCCGGATCGCGTCGGGGTCGTTGAAGTCGCCGACGATCTGGTCGCGGACGACCGGCGCCGCGGGACAGTCCGGCGTCGGGTCCGAGACGACGACCTCGACGCCCAGCGGGCCGGCCGCCTCCCCGAGCATCCGGGCGAGCTGGCCGCCGCCGACGACGCCGACGGTCGCGGCGGGCGTGACGTGGGGCATGGGGGACCGTGCTGGCGGCTCGACCGAGAAGGTTGCTGTTCGGCGCGACCCGCCATGCCGGGGTGGCCCGACCGCAAGCTGTATTCCCGGGCGCCGCGAACGGCCGGGCATGGACCTGCTCACCCGACCCGCGGAGCTTGCGTGTAGGGCGTGCGGCGAGCAGATCACAGATGCAGGCTATCTCCCCGCCATCGAGCGCGAGGCCGGCTACGAACCGCAGGCCGACGAGGCGGTCTGTGACGACTGTGGCTTCAACGAGGTCGGGATGACGGGTTGTGCCCCGGAGCTGGACGACGTGGTCGAGCCGGACGGGGCCGACGTGCTGTTGTACGTCCGGTGGACGGATGACGGCCCGACGGTCGTGAGCGCCAAGGAGTGACGGCAAGGGGCTCGCAGGGAACGAGGCGAGGGAGTAGCGGGAGGACGATTTGAACGTCCGGTCTCCGGGTTATGAGCCCGGCGGAATCTCCTGGCTATCCCATCCCGCTAACGGGTGGTACCCCGGTCCGCCAATTAAGGGTTGTGATATGGCCGCCGTCCCGGGGATTCTACCCGCCGTGGTGGACCCGCCAGGTGACGAGGCTCTCGGCGACGTAGTTGAGCGTCATCCCCGCGCCGATGGCGACGGCGTTCGCGACGGTCGGCCAGAGGTCGGCGCCGCCGACGAGGACCGTGACGTCGGTCCAGGCGGTGAGGGCGAAAAGCGTCGCGAACGCCACCGTGAGCCCCCCGACCCGCACCAGGTGGGACCGCCCGTACCGGCGGCAGCGCGAGACGAACCCGGCCTCGCCCTCGCCGGCGAACGTCCAGCGGTCGTTCACCAGGAACATAAGCGTGATCGACGCCTCGGCGCCGACGGCCTTCGCCGCCAGCGGCGGGGCGGACCGTGCGAGGACGCCCGAGGTCAGCAGGGCGACGATGACGGTCTCCAGCGTCGCGCCGGCGGCGCCGACGGAGACGAACCGGCCGATGCGTCCGGCCGCCGCGAGCGCGCGGAGGCGGTCCTGGAGCAGTTCGAGGGGGCCGGGCCGGGGGACCGCATCGCCCGAAGACGAACTGTCGTCCGCCGACGTATCGTCCGCCGGCGAGCCGGCCGTCCCGCTGTCGGCGGCGCCGGGGGCGGCCGCCTCGGAGTCCTCGCCGGCGTCGGCCGTCGTCATCGACGGTCGCCGTCCCCGCGGCCGTCCGTCGCGTGGTCGAGGATGGCAGCGTCCGTCGTGCGGTCGACGAGGGCAGTGCCCTCGCGTCGCCGATCGGCGATGGCGTCGTGCAGGCGGCTGTCGCCGAGCCGCTGTGCGCGGTGGCGCGCGGTGAAAAGCGCCGCGCCGAGGTCCAGGACGGTCGCGACCGGGTCGACGGTGGAGCCGGGCTGGTCCTCCCACTCGATGGGGACCTCGACGACCCGACGGTCCAGGGCGGCCGCCATCGCGACCAGTTCGACGTCCCAGCCGAACCCGGGTTCGTAGAGGTGCCCGCGGACGGTCGCCCACGCCTCGGCGGTGACGGCCTTGGTGCCACACTGGTAGTCGTGGAGGTCGGCGGCGAGCAGGCGGCGCGCCAGCCAGGCGAAGCCGTCCCCGAGGAACCGGCGGCCCCAGGTCCGGTGGCCGACGACGGTGGCGTCGGGGTGCCGGCGGGAGCCGACCGCGAGGTCGGCGCCGTCGAGGGCGTCGACGACGCGACCCAGTTCGGCCGCCGGGGTGCTGCCGTCCGCGTCGGTGAAGGCCAGCCGATCGGTGTCCAGCGCCTCGAACCCGGCGGTGACGGCGGCGCCCTTGCCCCGCCGGACGGGCGCGACGTTCACCGACAGCGGCGCGACGCCGATGTCCCTGACGAGCCCCTCGGTGGCCGGTGCCGGGTCGTCGAGTTCGACGCGGACGGCGGCGGGCTCGAGGGCGTCGACGAGGTCCCGGAGATAGGCCTCGAGGCGCTCGACGTCGGGCCGGAAGCCGGGGACGACGACCCCGAGGCTGGTCATGGCCCCGACTCGCGTCCGGGTCCGCAAAAGCGGTTCGATTCGGGGCACCCGGCGAGGCGGTGTTCATTGTAGGATGCCGTCCGTATGATAGCGCGACCCACCGGCCTCAGGGGCCCCTGTCGGCACCTCGGTCAATCGGATCGGGCGGGACTCCGCAAGGGGCCGGTGGCTTGCGTTCACCGATGTATCCCTCCACGATTCAACTGCACAGTAACCCCCCGCCGACTCCGCAAGACGTTTAGGCGGCGCCGCCGGCCGTCCCGGTGATGGAGTACGGGCTCGTCGGCCTGTGGCTCGCTACCTACCTCGTCCTCGGGCTGGCGACGCTCCCGCTCGCGGCCGCGCTGTTCCCCCGGTTCGAGGACGCCGGCGCCGCACTCGCCGTCCCGCTCGGGCTCGCCGTCGTCGCGGTCGTCGCCCACCTCGTCGGCCACCTCGCCTTCGGGTGGCCCGCGCTGGCCGCCGGCCTCGTCGCCCTCCTCGCGGCCAGCGCCCTCCTCGGCGACGCCGCCGCGGTCCAGGAGCGGGCCTCCGCCGAGGCTGCCGGGGTGTTTGCGGCCGCCTTCGTCCTCGTCGTCGCGGTCCGGGCGTACAACCCGGCCATCGCGCCGTTGCCGGTCGCCATCGGCGAGAAGATGCTGGACGTGGGGCTGGTCCAGGCGTCGCTGCGGGCCGACGCGCTCCCGCCGGAGGACATGTGGTTCGCGGGGGAGACAGTCCAGTACCACTACGGCGGCCACATGCTGTCGGCGCTGCTGGCGCTGTTGACCGGAACCGCGCCGCGGTTCGCGTACAACCTGGCGCTCGCGGGCTTCTACGCCGCGCTCGTGACCGCCGCCTACGGGCTGGCCGGCGCCGTGGGCGCCGTCCACGACGTCCCCCGCCGGGTGGCGGCCGGCCTCGGCGCGTTCTTCGTCGGCGTCGCCGGCAACCTCCACACCGCCCTCCGGGTCGCCGGGTGGCTGCTCCCCGACGGCCTCGCCTCGAGCGTGCCGGGCGTCCCGGCGGACGCCGCGACCTGGACCCCGACCGACTTCTCGTACTTCAGCGCCAGCCGCGTCCTTCCGGTCCGGCCCGCCGACCCCTCGGTCACCTACCAGGCGGCGACGGAGTTCCCGCTCTTCGCCTGGATCAACGCCGACCTCCACGCCCACATGATGAGCCAGCCGTTCATGCTGGTCGCCGTCGCGCTGCTATTCAGCTACTGGCGCGGCGACGCGTCCACCCGACGGCTCGTCCTCGTCGGCGCGCTCCCGCCGGTCGTGGGACTGGTCGGCCTGGTGAACATCTGGTCGTTCCCGACCGCCCTGGCGCTCACCGCCCTCGCGTTGCTGTTCGCGCCCGGCGACCCGACGGACCTCCTGGGACGGTACGGGGAGGGACTGGTCGACGACGCGGCGAGCCGCGCCCGCCGGGAGGCCCTCCGCGTGGGCGCCGCGCTCGTCGGCACGCTCGCGGTCCTCGCCGGGGCCGTCCTCTGGACCGCGCCGTACTGGGTCGGCGTCGTCGCCGAGGGGCCCGGCCAGACCGTCACTGTCTGGGGCCACTGGACGCCCCTCGGCCCGCTCGTCGTCGTTCACGGCGTCTTCCTCGCGACGTTCACCGCCTACTTCGCCCGCCGGACCGCCACCGGCCGGGTCGGGCCGCTGTCGATCCTGTTCGTTGGCCTCGCTGCGGTCGGCGTCGCCGCCCTCGGCGCCCCGGCCGTCGGGCTGACGCTCCCGTTCCTCGCCGCCGGCGCCTGGCGCCTCCGTGACCGTCCCGACACCGGCTTCCCGACCCTGCTCGTCGGCGCCGGCGTCGGGCTGGTGCTGCTCGTGGAACTGGTCAGCGTCGAGGGCGAGCGGTTCAACGTGATCTTCAAGTACTACGCCCACGTCTGGCTGTTCTTCTCGGTCGCCGCCGCCGTCCTGCTGCCCGCACTCGCCCGCGGCCGGCCGACCCTCCCGGACGAGGCCGACGTCGACCGCGAGCGCCTCCGCCGCACCGGGACCGCCCTCGGCGTCGGCCTCATCGCGCTGACCGGCCTGTACGCCGGCTTCGCCGTCCCGGCGCAGCTCGGCGGCGACCCCGTCGGGGCCGAGGGCCCCACGCTCGACGGCACGGCCTACACGTACGCCATGTACCCGGACGAGGCCGAGGCCATCGCGTGGTTGAACGGCCAGCCCGGCCGGCAGACCGTCGTGACCGCCGCCCCCGGCGGCTACCGGTGGCGGCCCGAGGCCGGGAAGGGCGCCTCCGCCCCCGCGAGCCTGACCGGCCACCCGACCGTCCTCGGTTGGTTCCACGAGCGGCAGTACCGCGGCGACGAGCCCTACGAGCGCCGGCTCTCGGACGTCCGGACGATCTACCAGGGATCCGCGGCCGACCAGCGGGACCTCTTCGACCGCTACGGGGTGGACTACGTCTACGTCGGGCCGGCCGAGCGGACGAAATACGACGTGGCCGTCGCCGACCACCCCGACCTCGAGGTCGCCTTCCAGGCGGGCAACGTCACCGTCTACGCGGTCCGCACCTGACGCAGTACCGAGGCCCGACCCCCATTCTCGAGGGGGCCGGCGTCCGAATTTCCCCCGTCCGTAGAGTAATGAGGCCAGCGGTCCACGGCCACACATGGCATTCGCCCGCCACGGCCGAGGGGTGCGGGCCGACGCGGGGGCGCTCGCCTCCCAGGTGCATCCCGTCTTCATGCTGCCGCCGCTCGCCGCCTCGGCGTTCGGCGCAGTTTTGGCGGACAACCTCGACGTGGCGCTGCTCTCGATCCATCTCGTCGCCGCCTTTGCCGCCCTCTACACCGCCCATATCAAGGACGGCTACGTCGATTTCTACCGCCGCGGCGAGGACGACGACCACCCGCTGTCGGCACCCGGCTGTCGCCGCGCGCTCGTCGGTGCCACGGCCGTCTTCTTCGCCTGTGTCGTCGCCATCGGCCTCCTCGTCGACGCGTGGGCCGCCCTGCTGACGCTGCCCGGCTGGGTCATCGGCGTCCTCCACGCCCCCCAGCTCGATCTCAACCCCGTCGGCGCGACGGCCGGTTACCCGGCCGGCATCGCGTTCGCGCTGCTCGGCGGCTACTACGTCCAGGCGACCGCGCTGTCGGTCGAGGTCGTCGCCTTCGCCGCCGTCTTCTTTGTCGTCCTCTGTGGCATCAAGACCATCGACGACGCCACCGACTACCAGTACGACCGGTCGATCGACAAGCGCACCGTCGCGGTCGTGCTCGGCGCCGGGCGTGCCCGGCGGCTCGCCTACGGCCTGATGACGGTCGGGATGGCCGCCGTTTTCGCCCTCGCCGCCGTCGGGGTGTTCCCGCCCGCATCCGCCGCGGCGCCGGTCGCGTTCGGGCTGGTTGCCGCGTTCGCCCGGCGGGCCGGGGCGGACGATGGCCTCGCCACGAAACTCCTCATCCGTGGCTCCTACCTGTTCGTGGCGGTGCTCGTGGCGGCGGTCCGGCTGGGGTAGCCGTCCGGTCTCCGTGTCTCAGCCGGGCGCGTCGTGGACGTCGCCGCGCGGCTCGTACTCCATCGCGGACGCGACGCGCTCGGCGACGTCCGTGCCGACCTCCCGGTCGAGCAGGTGGAGCGCCAGGTCGATGCCGGCGGTGACGCCGCCGGCCGTAACCACGTCGCCGGCGTCGACGACGCGGGCCTCGACCACCTCCGCGCCCGACTCGCGGAGGTCCTCGAGCGCCCCGTGGTGGGTGACGGCCGGCCTGCCGTCCGTCAGCCCGGCCCGCGCCAGCAGCATGCCGCCCGTACAGACCGAGGCGACGGTCGCGCCCGCGGCGTGGCGGTCCGCGACCGCGTCCGGGATGTCGCCACGTTCGGCTTCCCGCCACGCTCCCGCCGCGGCGCGGTCGCCCCACCCGCCGCCCGGCACGACGACGACGTCGGGTGACTCGGGGAGCACGCCGTCCGGTTCGATCCGGAGGCCGTGGCTCGAGGTGACCACCTCCCGGGACTCGAGGGTGTACAGCCCGACGTCGACGTCGGCGCCGTGCGTCCCGGCGTGACTGAAGACCTCGAACGGTCCGACGGCGTCCAGGTCGTCGAACCCGTCGAAGAGCACGATGGCGACGTCCATGGTGGCGGATTCGGGACGGGCACGTATACCGGTTCGTCTCCGCCTGGCCGCCTGGGGCGTGTCGATCCGCCAGGCCGCTTGGGCGTGTCGCTCCGCCGGCTAGTTCGCCGTCGAGACGACCTTGACCACGTCGCCCTCCGACAGGTCGTGGTCCTCGCCGATCCGGCGGTTCTCGCGGGCGTCGACGGCGTGGAGGTAGCCGTCGCCGATGTCGGAGTGGACGGCGTACGCGAGGTCCGTCGGCGTCGCGTCGGGCCGCAGGAGGACGGCGTCCGGCAACACGGTGCCCTGCCCGTCGGTCCAGGTCGTATCGTTCCGGACGGGGTAGACCGTGATCCGGTCGAGGAGGCCGTAGACGGCGTGGTTCACCGCGCGCTGGACGCCCGTGCCGTCGTGGTCGGCCATCACGTCCCGGATGCGGTCGAGGCCGTCGGCCTGGGCCTCGGAGACGGCGCCGGTGATCGCGAACTCCTCGTCGCCTGGGTCGTAGGTGAGGACGCCATCCTCGGCGGCCTGCCGGAGTGCGAGTTCGCCCTCGGCGGTCGCCGGCACCACCCTGTCAGCGGCCCCGCGGAGCCGCTCGACGTTCTCCGTGGGTGCGAGGTCGGCCTTGTTGGCGACGACGACGATGGGTTTCGTGCGCCCGCGAACCAGTCGCGCCAGCGCCTCGCGGTCGGCGTCGTCCCACGCCATCGGATCGGTCGAGTACTCCAGCTCCCGCAGGACGGCCATCACGTCGTACTCCGTCGCGCCGACGCCGGTGAGGACCTCGGTCAGGGCCTCCTCGAACTCGAACGCCGGCGAGCGGGACTGCCGCTCTATGGTCTCCCAGTTGTCCGCGACGATGGCCGCGAGCCACAGGTCCAGCTCCCGCTCGACGAACTCCACGTCCCCGACCGGGTCGTAGGCCCCGACCTCGACCGGTTCGCCCGCCTCGTCGGTCGCGCCGGCGGCGTCGACGACGTGCAGGACCACGTCGGCGTTCGATAGCGCGTCGAGGAACTGGTTGCCGAGGCCCTTCCCCTCGTGGGCGCCGGGGACGAGGCCGGCGACGTCCAACAGTTCCACGGGGACGTAGCGCTTGCCGTCGCGACAGGTGTCGGCGTCACACCGCGCGGCCAGGTCGAGGCAGGGACACCGCGTGCGGACGTGGCTCACGCCACGGTTGGCGTCGATGGTCGTGAAGGGGTAGTTGCCGACGTCGACGTCCGCCATCGTGGCGGCCTGGTAGAACGTCGACTTGCCGGCGTTGGGCTTGCCGGCGAGCGCGACCCGGAGCATACGCCTCCTCGGCGGACCGGCCCGAACTGCCTTTCGGTCGGCCGCGCCGGGCCGGCGAGCGGCCCACCGACCGACCGGCGTCGACTACCGGGGTTCCGCCTCGGGGACGACCGCGTCGTCGCCGTTGGTCGCCGCGGGGTCACTCCAGGGCCGGTCGGCGTCGGCGAGCGGGACGACGGCCGGGTCGGTCGCCACCGACAGCTCGCCGGCGCCGAGCGGGACCACGGCGGGCTCGAAGTCGTCCGGCGCCGACTCGCCCGTGTCGGCCGTGTCGCTCGCCGTCGCAGTGTCGCTGCCGGCCGCCGGCCGGTCGTCGGCGCGGGCCTCGACCGCCGCCAGGTCAGGGCTCGTAAAGGCCGACGGCTCGCTGACGAGCGACGTCTCGCCGTCCGCCCGGATGGCGCCCTCGACCTCGGCGGACTCGGCGAGTTCGCAGTCCGCACAGGAGATGTCGCTGCGGACGGTGGCGCCGGGCCCGACGGCGACGTCGCCGCCCTTCGTGGTCACGTCGCCGTGGACGACCGTCTCGGCGCCGACCCGGATGTCCGCCTTGGCGCGGAGGCTGCCGAAGATCTCGGTGTCGGTGCCGACCGCGATGTCGGTCGCCCGGACGTTGCCGTGCATCCGGCAGTCGTCGCCGACGGTCGCTGGCGTCGAGACGCGCCAGGCGTCGTCGGAGACGCTGGCACCGCGGGGAACGACGACGGGGTCGGCCTCGCGGTCGTCGGTGCGGAACTCCTCGAGGACCTCCTCGGCGGCTTCCTCCTCGCCGATCCGGAGCAGCTGGGAGAGGTAGACGAACAGGAAGACGATGGTCGGCATCGGATTCCGGATGACGATCCAGCCGTTGGCCTCGAAGCCGCGGTCGATGTCGACGTCGTCACCGACGTCGAGGTCGCCGGAGACGACGAGCTGGCCGGTGATGTGGACCCGCTCGCCGAGGTAGGCGTCCCGACCGACGAGGACGTTGCCGTCGACGTCACACCACATGTCCAGCCGGCAGTCGCCGTCGGCCTCGATGTCGCCGCCGAACGTGACCCGTTCGCCGGCCACGACGGTGCCGCCGCGGACGCCCAACTCGACGTCGCTCTGCCCGCCGACGAGCACGTCGCCGTCCGTGACGAGGTCGTGTTCCTCGACGTGGGTGCCGTCCGGGATGGCGAGTTCCTCGAGCGGGTCGGAGCCGAACACGGTGGGGCCTCACGCGGGCGGAGCCTTAAAACCACGCCGGGCGTCGGACGCGCGTCTGACGGCCGCGGATCGCTCCCGCTCGGATCGGCGGTCGAGCCAGCCGCGAGCGCCCGACGGTATTTTAAAGGGGCCCGGGCGGGTGGTACGCGGCATGGGGAGTACTAACGGGGTGGGGACTGACGGCGTCCCGGAGGACCAGCGGGACGCGGCCCGATCGCTCCTCGAGTCGGTGATCGACAACGTCACGCCGACCGAGAACGTCCCGTACTGCAGCACGGAGTTCGGGCGCAGCGGCGGCGCACTCGGGTTCGGGTACCGCCGCGGGTCGCTTCTGGTCGAGTATCACGCCGAGGTCAATGCCGCAGAGGCCATCCCCGAAGCGAAGGCCGCCACCGCCGAGTTGGTCGAACTGGACGACCACACGCCGCTGTCGAACGCCGGGGCAGAGTACGCGGCCCTCGAGCGGAGCGCCCTCGAGTTGGTCACCGACGCCGTCACCGAGGGGCCGAACCCGGAGGCCCTACAGCCCGTCACGGTCTGGCCCGTCGCCAACGAGCCGGGGCTGTACCGGGTCGGCTACGAGGTCCCGACCCGGGAGTTCCTCTATGCCGTCGCGTTCAAGATCCCGCCGTCCGCCCTGATGTGACGGCGCCACGGGCGGCCAGGCGGCCCGACGCTACACGAGCGAAGACACTCCACCGGACCGTCGCGGTCGCAGATAGATGGTCGCCGGGTCGTGCCGCCCGGCGGCCGGGCCGCGTCGGCGACGGCGTTCCCGACCGCTTATCACCGCCAGCCGCCAACGACGCCCATGACTGTTCTCTCGTTCGACGAACGGGGCGTCGAGGTCGTCTACGAGGGCACCGAGTTCCGCCTGGAGGCCGAACTCATCGAGGAGGCGACCCGGAAGGACTACCCCGACGTCACCGACCACGAAGTGCTGCAGCTCGTCGAGGAGGACCCGGCGCTGTCCACCGAGCCACGCCGGATCCAGGATATCCTCGACTGAGGCCGGGCGGCCAGCCAGTCGGCCCACCAATGCAACGCTATCCGTCTCCGGCCCGGCGTACCGACGCGTGCGAGCGGCGCGGTTGCCCCGGTGACGGCATCCGGATCGACGACGGCTCGCGGCCGACGGTCGTTTCGAGTGGGGTTCTCGTCGAGGTCGCCGCGTGCAGCGTCCGTCACTCGACCCCCCGTCATGTACGGCAACCTCCCCCTTAGCAGCGACAGACACCGCCCTCTCGAATCTGGTCAGAAACGTAGGCGTGTACTTCGGTGGCCAGCTCCATCATCGCCGCTGCCTGCGCTGCGGTCGGTCGCAGCCCACCGTAGTAGCTTTCGGTTCGATTATTCCGGTATAGCTCCATCATTTCGTCGGCCGTGTCCCGACTCACGAGCCCGAGTTCGCCCGCCCGCTGGTAGCAGTACGCGTGATTCTGAAAATCACTGAGAGAATCTCCACCCATGTTCAATGCGTATGCCTCGAACGATCGCTCGATCGCCCCGAAACAGAACTCGATCATCGCGGTGTAGAACCCCTCTCCGTCAAGGTGCCCGACCACGGTGAGTAACTGACACCCATTGGTGAGCTGGGTGGTCCACTCGGAATCTATCTCGATCGCAGTTTCAAATACCCGGGTCCCGTGGCCTCGCTCATCGAACGCGTCCGCAGCGTCGTCGAGGGCCGCAACGATGTCGCCCGGATCTGCGTCACTACTCATCGCTGGATGCCGTATGAGTAATCATCGACGCGACCGTTCTGAACTCGTCAGTCTCGTAGAGCGTGATGCCGGCGCGGACTATGTCGGCGATATCGTCTTCATACGCGGCGACTGAGGACAGCTCCTCGACGTCGATGTCGAAGCTGTAACGATCACCCTCGAACCTGCGGTCCTCGAGGCTGGTTCGCGCGTCGTTTGCGTTTCGCTGCTGTGCCGGTCGGTCCGAGTCGACAAGCACCCAGAGGTCGATGTCGCTCTTGCGGTCCGCTTCTCCCCGGGCGACACTCCCGTATAAGATGATCCCGAGGGGGTCGTCAAGCTTCTCTATGAGAGTTTCGACCGCTATCTTGGTCGGTTCGTAGAACGCCTGTTGGGGGATCTGGAGACAGGGGTCGTCCGGAACGGCGAGGCGGTCTCGGTTGATCGTGAGGAGCCGTTTATTCCCGTCGTGTTCTTCCTCAAGAAGGTCGTTTTCGACAAGGAGGTCAGCGGCTCGCGAGATCGAACTCTTTGAGTCCTCAATATTACGGTTTAACGCTCTCACCGTTAACTGCTCGTTCCGGTTCCGAGATAAAAACAGGAGAAGGTTGTCGATCGCGTGGGAACCAAATATTGTCGGGTTTGCTGTCGGTATATCCAGGGAGATCGCGATCCCTGAATCCGGTTTCTGTTTCAATTTCGGGACATGTCTCAGAATACGGTCGAAGATAGTTAAAGTTTATATAGTGAGTAGCATAGCCTTTTGTCGTCTGTCGATGAGGCTTGTATCGATGGAGGCCGCTGCCCAGGCAGTCGTTGGCCCGTCGAGCGTTAGCTCTAAGACGGGAGCGCAGTAACCGATTCGTATGGACGTCGCCGACATCAGAGCGGAGTATGACCACCCCGCCTGGGTCACCGCCGTCGTGACCTTCATCGCCTACGGCGTCATCCTCGGCGGGATGGCGCTGCTGTTGTTCGCCGTCCCGTGGCTGATCTTCACTTTTATCTGAGGCCCCGGGACGCTATCTCCCCGAGCGGGCAACCCCGATTACCCCTCGACTTCACGACCCGTGAGTCGGGAAACAAATTTCGGGCGGTGAGCATCCGCGAGCGAACGAAGTGAGCGAGCGGTTCGCCGCGCGACCGGAGGGAGCGCGGTAGCGACGACCGACTAACGCGGCGCCGACAGGCGCCGCGGCTGGAGGGAGGCGGTAATATTTTCATGAACGTTTTTGCCGGCGGACGGCGGCCGTAGGCCGCCGCTCCGCCGTGCAAAAAGGTTCAGGCGAAGGTCTTCGACACCTCGGCCGCGGCGACCTCCTCGGTCTGCTGGATCTTGTCCCAGGCGTCCTCGAAGTCGGCCATCTCGACCTCGGTGCGGTCGTCGCGGATGGCGTACATCCCAGCTTCGGTGCAGACGGCCTTGATGTCGGCGCCGGAGGCCTGGGCGGCGACGTCGGCGATGTCGCCGAAGTCCACGGCGTCGGCGACGTTCATGTCGCGGGTGTGGATCTCGAAGATCATCTCCCGGCCCTCGTGTTCCGGCTTGGGCACCTCGATGAGCCGGTCGAACCGGCCGGGCCGGAGGATGGCGCGGTCGAGCATGTCGAACCGGTTGGTCGCGGCGATGATCGAGATCTGGCCCCGGTCCTCGAAGCCGTCCATCTCCGACAGCAGCTGCATCATCGTCCGCTGGACCTCGGCGTCGCCGGAGGTCTTCGACTCCGTGCGCTTGGCCGCGATGGCGTCGAACGTCGCGTCGGTCTGGTTGGCGACGGCCTTCGCCAGCATCGTCTTTCCGGTCCCCGGCGGCCCGTGGAGCAGGACGCCGGACGGCGGGTCGATGCCGACCTCGTCGAACATCCCTGGGTTCTCGATGGGCATCTCGACGGTCTCCCGTACCTCCTCCATCTGCTCGTCGATGCCGCCGATGTCCCCGTAGGCGACGTCCGGCGACTGCTCGACCTGCATGACGCGGGCGCGGACGTCTGTCTCGTCGTCCAGCGCCTTCACGATCGACAGCGAGTTGTTCACCGCCACGCGGTCGTCGGGCTCGATGTCGGTCCGCATCTCCTCGGTGACCTCGGTGAGCGCCTCCTGGTTGTTCCCGTGCTGCTTGAGGATGACGCCCTCGTCGGTGAGTTCCTGGACGGTGGCGACGAAAAGCGGGGACTGCTTGAGCTTCTTGTTCTCGTGGGTCAGCCGCTCGAGCTTCTGCTGGTACTTGTTGTTCTCGGCGTTCGCGTCGAGGAGCTTGTCCCGCATCTCCTCGTTTTGCTGCTCTAAGATCTCCAGGCGCTCCTCGAGCGCAGCCACTTTCTCATGCTGTGACGCGCCGTC
The DNA here is from genome assembly GCA_003021005.1 of Halobacteriales archaeon QS_1_69_70. Lineage (GTDB taxonomy): Archaea > Halobacteriota > Halobacteria > Halobacteriales > Haloarculaceae > Natronomonas. Next base: position 15,572 of record PXRI01000010.1, read on the forward strand.
CTCGTACGGGAGGTCGGCTCCGTCAACAGTGTCGGTCATCGGCAGGCGGTAGCGCCCGCGGTAACAAGAGACTTCGGGTCGGTTCGCCCGCCGCTTCCCGGCGAATTCCGCCGGTTCCACCGCCGCCACGACCAGTCAGGGCGATTACTATCGAGCATTTATCCGAAGAGTAAGTATTATCCTTCGTCATCAGCTAGACGGTGACGCCATGAGTGCCAGCGACCTGGAGACGGAGCCGGAGGCCCGAGGATGGGAGGCGGTCGCGGAGCTACCGCCGAGTGCGAAACTCGTCGCGAAGGTCCTGGAGTACAACGACCGGTTCACCCAGAGCCAGCTCGCCGAGGAGACGATGCTTCCGCCGCGGACGGTCCGGTACGCCATCGGCCGGCTGGAGGAGGTCGACGCGGTCGACGCCCGCTTTTCCTTTACCGACGCGCGGAAGCGGGTCTACTCGCTCGCCATCGAGGACTGACCCTGGCCGGTCTCGGCGGTCGCGATTCGACGGGAGCCTCGTCGCGAGCGGCGCGCCGCCGTAGCAGGGGTACCGATCAGTCAGTCGAAGGGGGTGTGCCGGCGCCGCCCCGGTCGAAGCGCCGCCGGTACCTGGACGTCGTCAGGACTATAAGGGGCGTCCCCACCGCTGTCGGGCCGAGCCACCTGAACAGCGGCGGCACCATTGTGAGGTTGACGGTCACCGCTGCGGTGACGGTAGCGATGTACCCCGCGCCCATGAAGACGATGTGTTTGAAGAACCAGGCCCGTGGGTCCGCAGCCGGCGCGACGATAGACCGGAGTTCCCGGAGCGCCAACACCAGGCCGATGGCCCCGAAGGACCCGAGCGCCCAGCCGAGGCCGTCGCCGGCAAGGACGTCGTTCACACCCACTGCGACCATCGCGAGCCCGAACGCCACCATCACGAGGTGGGCGGCCCAGTCGACGGGCGCGGTCTCGCCCGGCGTCGGGCGCTTCCGGGACAGCACGCGGTACCCGGTGAATACGAGGTAGCCGCTGAACACCGCGATGGCGAACAGGAACAAGTCGTCGTCGACGATAGCCAACGGGAACGCCGTCCCGACGACGACGGCCATCGTCAGGACGTAGGTCTTGCCCGCGCGGATATGTCGTGGGCCGCCCTTCGCCGTCAGCAGGGCGCCGGCGCCGGCAAGGAGGGCAACCACGCCGGCGGCGACGTGGACCACCAGGGTCCCGTCGTGGAGGACGTCGAGCACGCCCGACGGGTCGAACCGGTGGAGGTTAGGTCCTGGCCCAAGCTATTGGGATCGAGATGGCTGCGGCCACGAACGGCGGGCGGAAGGTCAGCGCACGGCTCCGGATCGGGCTCCCCCCGACGTCCTGGATCGACACCGTCTCCACGGCGTTTCCGACGGCCACCTTCCGTCTCCTGGCGGGGATGCCGACCGAGTGCGGTGCGATGCACCTCGGCGAGGTCCGGGCCGAGCGGCCCGCCGCCGTCGCCGATGCGGTCCGCGACCACCCCGCGGTCGTCGAGTACGAAAAACTGCACGCGACGACGGACCGCGCCCTGGCCCGGTACGAGGCCGAAGAGACCGGGCTCTACGAGTTCGTCGAACACGCCGGCGTCGTCCCGGACTACCCGGTCGTGGTTCGGAACGGCTGGTTCACCGTGGACCTCACGGACACCCGCGAACGGGTTACGGCCATCCGGGACGGCCTCGAGGATGCCGAGTTGCCCCACGAACTGGTGTCCATCGTGGACCTGTACGATGAGGACCCCATCGTGGCCCTACACGACGACGACCGGCGGGTGACGTCGCGGCAGCGCGAGGCACTCGACGTCGCCCTCCAGGCTGGCTACTTCGAGGTGCCGCGGGAGAGCACCCTGGCCGAGGTGGCCGAGGTCCTCGACGTCGACACCTCCACCGCCAGCGGCCTCATCCGGCGCGGCGTCGGAACGCTCGTCGAGGCCGCCCGGGCCGGTCCCCGTGGCCACGACTGAGACGATCTGACGTCCTGGTGTCCCCTTGGAGACGCGCGTTCCGGGATAGTGTCCGCAAACGCGGTTGCTGGGTGGTGGCGCGGAACGTCGTCACGACCCCCCGTCCGAACGCCCGGGAGTTTATGACGGAAGCCGTGGGTAACCGCTCGCGTGGCTCCCGACCCACCGGCACCCCCCGACACCGACGGCGTGAAGGCGTCGCTCCGGCTGCTGGCCGACGGCGACGACCGCGTCGTCATCGAACGCGCCGACGCGGCCACGCGGGACCTCGACGCCGCCGCCGAGTTCGTCGAGACGACCGGACTGGACGAACTCGCCGCCGCCGTCGAGAGCGTCGACGACCCCGACCTGGCCGAGCGAGGCGACCGGGCGCTGTCGGCGTTCCGCCGGTTCCGGGCTGCCGCCGCCGGCCGCCTCGACCCAGCCGACCACTTCCGCTCCGGTCGCGGAACCGATATAACAGGGGCCGACGAACGGCCGTCCGGATGACGCGGGTGATCCACACGGGTGACACCCACCTCGGCTACCGCCAGTACCACCGGCCCGAGCGCCCCCAGGACTTCCTCCAGGCGTTCCGCGCGGTCGTCGAGGACGCCGTCGCGGACGAGGTCGACGCGGTGGTCCACGCCGGCGACCTGTTCGACGACCGACAGCCCGGCCTCCCGGATCTGCTCGGCGCGCTCTCGGTCCTGGAGACCCTCGCTGAGGCCGGTGTGCCGTTCCTCGCCGTCGTGGGCAACCACGAGAGCAAGCGGGACGCCCAGTGGCTGGACCTCTTCGAGGCGATGGGGCTCGCCACCCGGCTGGGGCGGGAGCCGGAGGTGGTCGGCGACACCGCCTTCTACGGGCTCGATTTCGTCCCGCGGAACCGGCGGGAGGATCTCGAGTTCGACTTCCGCCCGCACGAGGCCGACCACGCAGCCCTGGTCGCCCACGGGCGCTTCGCGCCGCTCGCTCCCGACTACGGGGGCGTCGAGTGGGACGCCGACGAGGTGCTCGAAGCCGCCACGGTTGATTTCGACGCGATGCTCCTGGGTGACGAGCATGCGCCCACCCGGCAGGAGATCGACGGGACGTGGGCGACCTACTGTGGGTCCACCGAGCGCGCGAGCGCCGACGAGCGCGACGCGCGCGGGTACAACGTCGTCGAGTTCGACGGGGAGGTCCACCTCGCCCGTCGCGGCATCGAGACGCGGTCGTTCGTCTTCGTCGACCTCGAGCTCGACCCGGGGGAGGGCCCAAAGCGGGTCCTCGAGCGGCTCCGCGAGCACGACCTGACCGACGCCGTCGTCCACGTCACCCTCTCCGGGGACGGCGAGTCCGTCCCGGCCGCACGGATCGAGACCGCCGCGACGGAGGCGGGCGCGCTGGTCGCGCGCGTGACCGACCGGCGGGAGGTCAGCGAGGAGGCGGACCTCGACGTGGCCTTCGCCGACCCGGACGACGCGGTTCGAGAGCGCGTCCGGGAGCTCGGGTTGAGCGATGCGGCGCGTGACCTGGATGAGACCATCCGCGCGAGCAAGGTCGCCGACGCCAACGTCGCCGACGAGGTCGAGCGACGCGTCGAGGAGCTGCTCGACGAGCCGGAGGCTTTCGAGCAGGCCCCTGCCGGGGACGACGAGGCGGTCGATGCCGAGGCCAGAGGTGAGCCACCGACAGCGACGACCGACGAGTCGGCTGCCTCGGCGGACGAATCTGACTCCGCCCAGGAGGCCGTGGTCGCGGCCGGACAGGGCGGCGGTTCGACCGCTGCGGACGCCGACGGGGGCACCGGCGGCGAGGAGACCGACGGCGATGAGGCCGGCGACGAGGGAGGCACGGATGCCGGTGGGACCGACGGCGACGACCAGGCCTCGATGGAGGAGTACCTGTGAGATTCGAGCGCGTCCGCCTCCGGGACTTCAAGTGCTACGACGACGCCGAGCTGGCGCTCCGGGACGGCGTGACCGTCATCTACGGCGTCAACGGCAGCGGAAAGTCCTCACTGCTGGAGGCATGTTTCTTCGCGCTGTACGGTGCCGACGCCGTCGACGGCACCCTCGACGAGGTCGTCTCGAACGGCGCCGAGGCGATGACCGTCGAGCTGTGGTTCACCCACGCGGGCGGCGACTTCTGGGTCGAGCGCGAGGTGAAGCTCCGGAGCGGGACCGCCCAGACCACGGCCTGCGTCCTCGAGACGCCGGACGGCAGCGTCGAGGGGGTCCGGGATGTCGAGGCACGGATCGCGTCGCTCCTCCGGATGGACGCGGAAGCGTTCGTCAACTGCGCGTACGTCCGGCAGGGCGAGGTGAACAAGCTGATCAACGCCGCGCCCGGCGAGCGCCAGGATATGATCGACGACCTCCTCCAGCTCGGCCGCCTGGAGGAGTACCGCGAGCGTGCCAGCGACGCCCGCGTCGGCGTCGGGCGCGTGCGCGATGACAAGGAAGGAGCACTCTCCCAGGTGTGCGAACAGATCGAGGCCAAGGAGGACGAGGACCTCCACGCGCGGCTCAACGAGCTGCAGGGCAGACTCGGCGACGTCGTCGACGACATCGAGGACAAGCGGCAGAACCGCGAGGAGGCCGAGGCGACCCTGGAGAGCGCCAGGGGCGTCATCGAGGAGTACGAGGCCCGGCGCGCGGAGATCGACGAGCTGGACGGGGAGATCGACGAGCTGACCGCGACCATCTCGGAGGCGGAGGGCGAACGCGAGGCGCTCGTCGAGCGGATCCGGTCGCTGCGGGAGACGACCGAGACGCTCGAAGACGAACTCCAGAGCACGGTCGCGGAGACGGACCTGGACGAGGCCGACCCCGACGCCGTCGCCGACCGGCTCGAGGCGCTCGACGACGAGGTGGAGTCGCTGCGGAACGACATCGAGGAGCACCGGCTGGCGGCCCAGGAGTACGCGAGTACCGCCGAGACGAAGCGAGAGCGGGCTGCGGAGCTGCGCGAGGAGGCCACCGAGGCCCGCCAGCGGGCCGACGAGCTTGATGCCGACCTCGAGGCCGACCGCGAGGCGCTCGAGGAGCGGCGGACGGACCTCGGGGAGCTGGACGAGGAGATCGAGGAGCTGCGCGCGGAGCTGTCGGCGGCGCCCGTCGAACGGTCGGCCGTCGAGGCCCACCGCGAGTCGGTCGAGGGGGAGCTGACGGCGGCCAGAGAGCGTGTCGCGGAGCTGGAGGCGGACCTCGAGAACGCCGAGGCGACGGTCCGGGAGGCCGAGCGCCTGCTCGAGGCGGGCAAGTGCCCCGAGTGCGGACAGCCGGTGGAGGGCTCGCCGCACGTCGAGTCGATCGACGAGGACCGCGAGCGGGTCGAGGAACTCGAGGCAGACCTCGAGACCGCCGAGTCACGGGTCGAGGAACTCGAGGCGACGCGGGAGCGGGCCGTCGAGCTGGTCGAGACCGGGACCGAGCTCGGGCGGTTGGAGGAGTCCCGCGAGAACGTCGCCGAGCTGGTCGAGCAGAAGGCCGAGACCATCGACGGCCAGGCCGACCGGGTGGAGGAGCGCCGGGCGGAGGCCGATGAGCTCTCGTCCGACGCCGAGGAAGCGGAGGCGGCCGCCGAGAAAGCGGAAGCGGCCGCCGGGGCGGCCCGGGAGGCGATCGGCGAGCTGAACGCCGAGAAGGCCACTATCGACGAGCGGCGCGAGCGGGTCGAGGCGGTCTCGGAGCTGTTGGCGGATATCGAGGAGAACGAACGCGAGATCGAGACGCTCCGGGAGCGCCGGGACACCAAGGCGGAGCTGAACGACGAGCGCCGCGAGCGGCTGGCCGACAAGCGCGAACGGAAGGCCGACCTCGAGGCCGAGTTCGACCCGTCGGCCCTCGAGGAGGCCCGCGATGAGAAGGCGCGCGCCGAAGACTACCTCGAACAGGTCGGGCCGCATCTCGAGGAGCAGCGCGAGCGCCGCGACGAGCTCCAGGCCGATGTCGGCGCCGTCGAGAACGAACTCGAGGAACTCGAGGGCCTCCGGGAACGCCGCGATGAACTCGATGCGGTCGTCGACCGGCTGGACTCGCTGTACGGGGAGGCCCGACAGCTACAGGAGAGCTATGCCGACCTGCGGGCGGAGCTGCGCCAGCGGAACGTCGAGACCCTCGAGGCGATGCTGAACGAGACGTTCCAGCTGGTGTACGAGAACGACTCCTACGCCCGGATCGAGCTGGACGGCGACTACCGGCTGACCGTCTACCAGAAGGACGACACGCCGCTCGACCCCGAGCAGCTGTCCGGCGGCGAGCGCGCGCTGTTCAACCTCTCGCTCCGGTGTGCGATCTACCGGCTGCTGTCGGAGGGCATCGAGGGGGAGGCGCCGACGCCGCCGCTGATCCTCGACGAGCCGACCGTGTTTCTCGATGCCGGCCACGTCTCGAAGCTGGTCGAGCTCGTGGAGTCGATGACCGCCCACGGGGTCGACCAGATCGTCGTCGTGAGCCACGACGAGGAGCTGGTCGGGGCGGCCGACGACCTCCTCGCGGTGCGGAAGGACCCGACGACGAACCGGTCGTCGGTCGAGCGGTCGGCGGCCGTCGAGACGATCCCTACCCCGTGAGCGTCCGGAGTCCCGCCCGGCCCGCGTCGGTGAGCCGGTAGCCCCGCTCGCCGGCGGCGTCGGTCTCCGCGACGAGCCCGGCGGCCCGGAGGTCCCCGACGAGCCCATGGAGGTCGGACTCGCAGAGTTCGGTGTCGACGAGCAGCGTCCGGACGGCGAGCGGCCCGCGCTCGTCGAGTTCGACCAACAGCCCGAGCGCCGTCGGCGAGTCGACGGCCGACACCAGCCGTCGTGCCGGTTCGGGGACCCGGCCGGCCGCAACCGAAAGCGGCGGGTCGCCGGTGGCGGAAAGCTCCTCGGTCGGGAGGTGCTGGGTGTCGCCGGTCTCGGGGTCGCGGACGAGGCTGGCGTCCGTCGAGCGCTTCAGGAGGAGGTACCGGTCGCCGTCGTGCTCGACTGTCCTCACGACGCCGCCTCCCCCTCCCGGCGGTCGGTCCGGAAGGTCCGGTAGCAGCGCACCGCGGCACCCGCCGCGACGGCGCCGACGGCCAGTGCCAGGCCCCCGAGCACCCGGTCGCCCCGAAAGTAGATCAGGAGGAGGCCGAGCGGGATGGCGGCCATCGCCACGTCGACGGCGATGACCGCCCCCCAGAACGTCCGGAGGAGGAGCTCGTCGACGTCGTCGTCGGCCTCGAGGTCGACGGCTCCCCTCGGGTCGTCGACGCCCGGGGGCTCCGGCCCCGGGCGCTCGATCTCGACGGGCTCCGGCGTGCGGCCGGCGTCATCTGATCCGGGCAGCACGGGCGGAGACAGCCGCTCCGGGGTGAAAAGTCACGCGGCCTCGTCGAGGTCGACGACGTCGGCCGCCTGCATCCACGCGAGGGGGTTGTCCGCGTCGTAGAACACCACGCCCTCCTCGGTCTGGTAGGACTCCGTGGTCTCGACGGCCTCCGTCACCGGGTCCGGTCGCTCGGCGTCCCGCTCGGCCGTCGCGTCAGGGTCGGGCACGTGCTGTCACCGACCCTCGCTACGGCGGGTCAGGGTAAATCCCTTGTGGCCGGATCACGTCTCGAAATGGGGGACGGCGTCGGGGTCGATCCACATCTCCGGCGGGACGCCCGCGGGACACCGGGGCCTTTACCGGGCCGGCGCTCGGAACCGGTTTCATGACCCAGGGTAGCGAACAGGGAACCCTCGAGGCCTTCGACGGCGGGGGCGGCGCTCCCGACCGGCCCGCCGCAGAGGCCGCAGCCGCCACGTCGCCGGACGCGGCCGCGGCCGACGTAGTGGACCGCCTGGAGCGGCGGTTTCCGCCGGTCGACGACCACGTCGAGTGCTCGGTCATGCAGGTCGACTACACGATCGAGGGCGACGGCGACGACGAGCGCCCGGTGCTGCACGTCCACGGTCGCACGGCCGACCGGGAACCGGTGCACGCCCGCGTCCACGACTTCCGGCCGTACTTCTACACGCCGGTCGCGGACCTCGACGTGGCGGTCGACGCCGACGCGCCGCTGTCGGCGGTCGACGTCGTCGACTCGCGGCTCGACCACGACCGGCTGACCGGCGTCGAGACCTACGCCGACCGGCCCGGCGGCGTCCCGGACGACCGGTCGCCCGACGACGTCGTCGTCTACGAGTCCATCCGCGGGGAGGACCTCCTCAAGGTGTTCGGACAGACGCCGCGCGACGTCGGGGAACTCCGGGACCGGTTCGACCACTACGAGGCGGACATCCTGTTCCCGAACCGTCTCATGATCGACAAGGACTTCAAAAGCGGCGTCCGCCTCCCGGCCCGGGAACGCGACGACGGGAGCCTCGAGGTCCACCACACCGAGATCGAGCCCGTCGACCGCACGGTCGAGCCGCGCGTCCACACCCTCGACATCGAGGTCGACGACCGGAACGGGTTCCCCGAGGACGGCGAGCAGCCGATCATCTGTCTCACGAGCCACGACTCCTACCGCGAGGAGTACGTCGTCTGGCTGTACGAGTCCACTCAGGGCGCGCCGGGGCCGGACGCCGTCGACGACTACGATCCCATCGGTGACGGCGACCTCGACGTCGACGTCCGCGGGTTCGACGACGAGGCCGCGATGCTGGCCGACTACCTGGCCTACGTCGAGGCGACCGACCCGGATCTCCTCACGGGCTGGAACTTCGACGACTTCGACGCCCCGTACCTCATCGACCGCATCGAGCGGCTCGAGCGTCGCGCCGACTCCCTCGAGGCCGACCGGCTCTCCCGGGTGGGCGAGGTCTGGCACTCCGGATGGGGTGGCCCGGACGTGAAGGGCCGGGTCGTGTTCGACCTGCTGTACGCCTACCAGCGGACGCAGTTCTCCGAACTCGACTCCTACCGGCTCGACGCCGTCGGCGAGGCGGAACTCGGCGTCGGCAAGGAGCGGTACCCGGGCGACATCGGCGACCTCTGGGAGGACGACCCCGAGCAGCTCCTGGAGTACAACCTCCGGGACGTCGAACTCTGCGTCGAGCTGGACCGCAAGCAGGACATCGTCCCGTTCTGGCGGGAGGTCGCCGCGTTCGTCGGCTGCAAGCTCGAGGACGCGACCACGCCCGGCGACGCCGTCGACATGTACGTGCTCCACGAGACACACGGGGCGTTCGCGCTCCCGTCGAAGGGCCAACAGGAGGGCGAGGAGTACGAGGGCGGCGCCGTCTTCGACCCCATCTCCGGGGTCCGGGAGATGGTGAGCGTGCTCGACCTGAAGTGCTTCAGTGGTGATACGGACGTCGCGACGCCGGACGGTCTCCGGAATATCCAGGATGTAGACGTCGGCGATCCCGTCTACACGTTGAATCCGGAGACGTTCGAGTGTGAGGTCAAGCCGGTCGTCGACACACAGTCCTACGAGAACCGGTACGGTGAGCTGCACCACATCGAGGGGAACACATACGACTTCAGAGTCACGGAGAACCACCGGTTCTTGCTCTCGGAGACGCGAGGCTGGGAGGACCTCGATCCGTCTGACTACGAGTTCTCGGAGTACCGTGATGTCCCCGAATCAGAACGGTTTGCGTTCCCGAACCACGATGCGATGGCTGGAGCGAACCGCGAGCAGTTCCGGCTGTTCGAAGCAGTCGAGGACGGACACGTCGTGGTATACGCCCACGACGGCCTCACCGCGTTCCGGGCTGCGATGCCGGGTGGTGTCGAACCGTCTCTCGACTGGGCCAACGGCACTTCGCAACTGGCCTCCACGGACGAAAAGACCGGCAAATATCTGATACCGGTCGATATCTATCGAGACCACCGCGATAGAATCGAGGAACACGCCGACGAGGTGTTCTTGAAATACGACCGTGGCCACGCGGAGATGCCACTCATCCTCGAGATGGACGATTGGCTCGAACTTGTCGGCTGGTTCGTTACGGAAGGGAGCTTCAATCGTGAGGACCCCGTTATCGTCCTCCACCAGCAGGACGAAGACGGACGGACTGCGATTCGCGAACTCCTGGACCGGATGGGACTGAACTATAGCGTCGATGAAACCGGCTTCGACGTCTCGAATCGGTTTCTCTACGACTGGTTCCGCAAACACTGCGGGGACGGATACGCCGAGAAGCACCTCCCGGAGTGGGTATTCGAACTCGATGCGAGCCATCTCAAGGTGCTTCTGGAGATCCTCATAGACGGCGACGGCCATCGCACGGAAAGTGGTCTCCGGACGTTCTGGACGAAGAGCGACCAGCTGAAGGAGGACATCGTGCGCGTTGCCGTTCGCTGTGGCGAGAAACCGACCGTCTCGAAGCAGTCCGACGGAACGTGGTACGTCTCGATCGGCAAGCAGGGCTCGATGAAGAAGGCGAACGCGACGGTCGAAGAACACGACGGACAGGTCCACTGTCTCACCGCGAAGGACAACCACGTGGTTCTCGCCGGGCGGAACGGCCACCTCCAGTGGGTCGGGCAGTCCCTCTACCCGATGTGCATGGTCACCATCAACGCCTCGCCTGAGACGAAGGTCGACCCCTCGTACGTCGAGGGCGAGACCTACGTCGCACCGAACGGGACTCGCTTCCGGAAGGACCCGGACGGCGTCATCCGGGCGATGGTCGACGAACTGCTCGAAGAGCGCGAGCAGAAGAAGGCGCTGCGCGACGACCACGACCCGGACTCCGCGACGTACGACACCTACGACCGCCAGCAGGCAGCTGTCAAGGTAATTATGAATAGCCTCTACGGCGTACTCGGGTGGGATCGTTTCAGACTCTACGATAAGGAGATGGGAGCGGCCGTAACCGCAACCGGGCGGGATGTCATCGAGTTCACCGAGGAGGCCGCAAACAATGTCGGGTACGAGGTCGCCTACGGTGATACGGATTCTGTCATGTTGGAACTCGGAGAGGACGTTCCGAAACAGGCAGCCATCGAGCAGTCCTTCACCATCGAGGACCACATCAACGATGCCTACGACGAGTTTGCGGAGCGGCTCAACGCGGACGAGCACCGCTTCGAGATCGAGTTCGAGAAGCTCTACCGGCGGTTCTTCCAGGCGGGCAAGAAGAAGCGGTACGCCGGCCACAAGGTGTGGGCCGAGGGCAAGGACGTCGACGACCTCGACATCACCGGCTTCGAGTACAAGCGGTCGGACATCGCGCCGCTCACGAAGGAGGTCCAGAAGGAGGTCCTGGAGATGATCGTCACCGGCACCGACCGCGAGGAGATCACCGACTACGTCCACGACGTGATCCAGCGTGTCCGCGCCGGCGACGTCAGCCTCGAGGAGATCGGCATCCCCGGCGGCATCGGGAAGAAGCTCGACAACTACGAGACGGACACGGCCCAGGTCCGCGGCGCGAAGTACGCGAACCTGCTGTTCGGCACGAACTTCGCCAGCGGCTCGAAGCCGAAGCGGCTCTACATCGAGAAGGTCCACCCGGACTTTTTCCGGCGGATCGAGGCGGAGCGGGGACTGGACCCGGCCGAGAACGCCCTCTACGGTGAGTTCAAGCGCGACCCGGACGTGATCTGCTTCGAGTTCGACGACCAGGTGCCCGAGGCCTTCGAGGTCGACTACGACAAGATGCTGGACAAGACGCTGAAGGGCCCGATCGCGCGGGTGCTGTCGGCGCTGGACATCTCCTGGGAGGAGGTCAAGAGCGGCCAGGAGCAGACCGGGCTCGGCAGTTTCGTGTGAGCCGACCGTTTCGGTCGGCAGCCCCCACCGTCGTGTCCGACCGGCCCAGTCGACGGGGCCGACGTCCTGATCGGACGCGAAGTCGGCATTCGGAGACTGTCCACCACGGAGCGGCAGGCGGCCCGGCACCGTCCGTCCACACCGTGTGGGCTTTTCGCATGGAAAAATATTTTTTCGAAACGACAACCCAAATCACACCGAACCCGAAACCATTATGGCCGTCAGGCCCGACCTTCCAGGCACGTACGATCATGGCTACACTCGAAATCAGAGATCTCCACGCCGACGTCGCCGAGGAGGGCGGCGAGACGATCCTCCGTGGCGTCGACCTGGAGGTCAGCTCGGGGGAGATCCACGCCCTCATGGGACCGAACGGCTCCGGCAAGTCCACGCTCGCGAAGATCATCGCCGGCCACCCGGCCTACGACGTCACCGGTGGCCAGGTCCGCATCCACGTCGACCCCGACGAATTCGAGGGCGTCGACGTCGACGAGGACCAGGAGACCTGGGACCTGCTCGACCTCGAACCGAACGAGCGGGCCGCCCTCGGCGTCTTCCTGGGCTTCCAGTACCCGGCCGAGATCGAGGGCGTCACGATGGTGAACTTCCTTCGGACGGCGCTCAATGCCAAGCTCGACGAGCGCGAGGAGCTGTTCGAGGACGAGGAGGAGGCGGCCGACGACGAGGCGGCCACCAACGAGGACGCCGCGGGCTACGAGACCTCGCCGATGGAAGGGCCGGCCGACGAGGGCGCCGTCGGCGTCGCCGAGTTCCAGGAGATCATCGCCGAGAAGATGGAGCTTCTGGACATCGACGAGCAGTTCGCCCAGCGGTACCTCAACGCCGGCTTCTCCGGCGGCGAGAAGAAGCAAAACGAGGTCCTGCAGGCCGCCATCCTCGAACCCTCGATCGCGGTGCTGGACGAGATCGACTCCGGGCTCGACATCGACCGGCTCCAGGACGTCTCCAAGGGCATCAACGCCCTCCGCGACGAGGAGGGCGCCGGCGTCCTCCAGATCACCCACTACCAGCGGATCCTCGACTACGTCGAACCGGACCGCGTCCACGTGATGCTCGACGGCGAGATCGCCAAGAGCGGCGGCGCGGCGCTCGCCGAGCAGCTCGAAGACGAGGGCTACGACTGGGTTCGCGATGAGGTCTACGAGGCCGCGTAACCACCCGTGGTTACACACAACCTAATAAGTACACGGACGTAACTACCGACAATGAGTTCAGAGGACCTACAGCACACCGACACCGAAGCCAGATTCGAGTTCAAGAAGGAGGAAAACTCGGCGTTCCAGGCCGAGAAGGGCCTCGACGAGGAGACGATCCGCGTCATCTCCGAGGACAAGGACGAACCCGAGTGGATGCTCGAGCGGCGCCTCCGCGCCCTCGAGCAGTTCCAGGAGATGCCGATGCCGGACGACTGGCCCGGCGCCCCCGACCTCTCGGAGGTCGACGTCGACGAGATCGTCCCGTACATCCGCCCGGACATCGAGACCCGCGGCGGCGCCGAGAGCTGGGAGGACCTCCCCGAGGAGATCCAGGACACCTTCGACAAGCTCGGCATCCCGGAGGCCGAGAAGAACGCCCTCTCCGGGGTCGGCGCCCAGTACGAGTCGGAGATCGTCTACCAGAACATGAAAGAACAGTGGGAGGACAAGGGCGTCATCTTCTGCGACATGGACCGGGCCGTCCGGGAGCACGAGGAGATCGTCCGGGAGTACTTCATGACGAAGTGCGTCCCGCCGAGCGACAACAAGTTCGCGGCGCTGCACGGCGCCATCTGGTCCGGCGGCTCCTTCGTCTACGTCCCCGAGAACACCACCGTCGAGATGCCCGTCCAGGCGTACTTCCGGATGAACAGCGACGGGATGGGCCAGTTCGAGCACACGCTCATCGTCGCCGAGCCCAACTCGGAGGTCCACTACATCGAGGGCTGTTCGGCCCCGAAGTACTCCGCGTTCAACCTCCACTCCGGCGGCGTCGAGGTGTTCGTCAAGGAGGGCGCCCACGTCCAGTACTCGACCGTCCAGAACTGGTCGAAGAACACCTACAACCTCAACACGAAGCGCGCCATCGCCGAGCGCGACGCCACCATGGAGTGGGTCTCGGGCTCGATGGGGTCGAAGGCGACGATGCTGTACCCCTCGACCATCCTGAAGGGCCCGGGCGCGACGGACAACCACATCACCATCGCCTTCGCCGGCGAGGGCCAGGACATCGACACCGGCGCGAAGGTGTACCACAACGCGCCGAACACGAAGTCGACCATCGAGTCGAAGTCCATCGCGTTCGACAACGAGTCGACCTCGGACACGATGCCCTACATGGAGATAGAGGAGTCGAACGTCGACGTCGCCCACGAGGCGACCGTCGGCAAGATCGGCGACGAGGACGTCTTCTACCTCCAGTCCCGCGGGCTGGACGACGACGACGCCAAGCAGATGATCGTCTCGGGCTTCATCGAGCCGATCACCGAGGAACTGCCGATCGAGTACGCGGTCGAACTCAACCGCCTCATCGAACTCGAGATGGAGGGCTCGCTCGGATAACATGTCCACGCAGGTGCACGCCGCCATCGACGAGGCGACCGTCCGCCAGATCAGCGACGAACTCGAGGAGCCGGACTGGCTGCTCGAGACCCGGCTCGAGGCGCTCGCAGCGCTCGACGACGTCGCGTTCCCCGACGTCATCCAGACGCCCGGCCGCACATGGACGGACCTGGAGGGCCTCGACTACGAGGCGTTAGTCGACCCGCATTCGGCCGCCGAGTCGAAGGACCAGCTCGGGCCCGAGGAGGCCGAGGTCCTGCCGTTCGCCGAGGCGGTCGCCGAGCACGGCGACCTCATCGAAGCTCAGTTCGGCAGCGCCGTTGATCCCGAAACGAACTACCTGACGGCACTTTCGACGGCGCTTTTCACGACCGGGACCGTGGTCTACGTCCCCGAGGGCGTCGATGCAGAAGAGGTGACCATCCGGACGGAGATGAACTCCCGGTCGCTGTTCAACTACACGCTGGTCGTCGCCGAGGAGTCCGCCTCCGTCACCATCCTCGAGCGGCAGGAGACAGGGGCCGATATCGACGACGACCGGTTCTACAGCGGCATCACCGAGGTCGTCGCCGGCGAGAACAGCTACGTCCAGTTCGGCACCCTCCAGGACGTCGACGAGACCACCTACGTGTACGGGCGCCGGGAGGCGAGCGTGAACACCTACGGGACGGTCGACTGGATCGAGTGCAACCTCGGCTCGCGGCTGACGAAGTCCAGCGTCGAGAGCCACCTGGACGGGAACGCCGCGGAGACGAAGATGGTCGGCGCCTTCTACGGCCACGCCGACCAGCACTTCGACGTCAACGCCCGCGTGTGGCACAACGCCGAGCACACGACCGCCGACCTCGTCACGCGCGGCGTCGTCGACGACGACGCCCGCTCGGTGTACGAGGGCGTCCAGCACGTCGGCAGCGGCGCCTGGGACACCAACTCCTACCAGCGGGAGAACACGCTGATGCTCAGCGACGAGAGCGAGGCCGACGCCGCGCCGAAGCTGATCATCAACAACCACGACACCGAGGCCTCCCACAGCGCCACCGTCGGCCAGGTCAGCGAGGAGGACCTGTTCTACATGACCTCCCGCGGCGTCGGGACCGGCCGCGCGCAGAACATGCTCGTGGAGGGCTTCTACGTCCCCGTCTTCGAGGAGATCGAGGTCGAGGAACTCCGGACGGACCTCCGGGACCGTATTCGCGAACGCCTCGGGTCCGGCGCGTGACCGCAGCCACCGTTCGCCGACCGGTCAGATCTGTGTGTCCCGGTCGCTCGACCGGAGGATAAAGGGCCCGATGGCCAGCGTCCGGCGGGTGATGGTCGCGATCCGGAGGACGTACGACAGGAGGACGGCGAACGGGGCGACCGCCACGGCCGTCGCGGCCGCGACGATGAGGACCCCGAGGTCGAGCCCGAGCACCGTCCCGGGGTAGTTCTCGACGTCGAAGAGGAGGACGACGGTGGCCGAGGTCACGAGCGACGGGATCGAAACGTAGAGGACCGTCCGCGAGAGCGTGATGAGTTCGGACTGGAAGTACAGCGTCTTGAAGTGCTCGCGGGCGGGACCGTACAGGCCCAGCGCCTCCGAGAGGTCCTCCAGCGCCGCCCGGGTCTCCTCGGACCGGTCGTCGGTATCCAGTCGATTCGCCGCGTAGAGCTTCCAGGAGTAGTTGAAATCGAGCGAGGTCCGGACGACGTCGAACTCCCCGAAGTCGGCCCCCTCGAGGCGCTCGACGACGGCGTCGGCGTTCTCGACTGTCGAGTCGACGACGCGCTGGACCGGCTCGTCGTCGTCGCCGGCGGCCGCCTCGACGGCGCGAGCCCGGTCGCCGATCGCCTCGATCAGCGCACACAGGAACGCCGACGGCTCGGCCGGCGGGGTCTCTCCGAGGAGGTCGCCCACGTCCGCCCGGTAGTCTATCGCGCCCTCCATCCGGTCGTACTGGTCGTCGACGGCCCCGAGTTCCTGGGAGAGCACCAGCTGGTTGAGCGTCAACACGAGCGTGACGCCGGTTACCGTCGCCCCGATGAATGCCTGGAAGGCCGTCTCTATCGGGTCGTCGGTGACGAGCGCCGCGGCAGCGCCGTCGATGACCAGCGAGGCACCGACGACGCCGGCGAAGGTCAAAAGCAGGATGCCGAGCGAGACGAGATCCCGGTTTACGTTCAACAGGACGTACATCACGATGTTGCTCCGATCGGCCCGCTCCCGCATCCTGTCGGCCGGTTCGCTGGTCATGGCCGGTGCGTGAGAACCGACCTACATAAATTCGTCGCGTCGAGGGAAACCCCTTAAGTCGCCGGGCGCCCACCGGCGCGTATGACCGACGGATCGGTTGCCGGCGCGGAGGGCGGGCCGTGAGCCTCTCGTACCCGGTCGCGTCGGACCACCAGCTCGGCCGTCTGCTCCAGATCGGGATGGTGCTGGAGGAGGTCGTCGAGGCGCGGGCCTACGAGCACCACGAGGCCCTCGACGATGCCGTGCTGGACGAGGATATCGTGGACTTACTGGAGGAGGCCGCCGAGGAGTCCGCCGAGCACCGGCGGCGCCTGGAGGCCCTCGTGGCCGAACTGGACGCGGATCCGGTCGCCTACAAGGAGATCGAGGAACTCGTCGCCGCCCGCTACGAGTCCGACACGGACTTCGACGGCGTGCTGTACGACCAGCTGTGTAACGAGGAGACCGCCTACAAGTTCTACGACGACCTCGTCGCGGCCATCGAGGGCTCCGACGTGCGGTTCGGCGTCGACCGCGGCCGGCTCCTCTCGACGCTCCGGGAGATCCGCGAGGAGGAAAAGGAGGGCGCCGAGGAGGTCACCGAACTCATGGAGGCCGACGCATGAACACCCAGGACCAGTACCTGAAAGCCATCTACCTGATCCAGTCCCAGGAGGACGGGCCGGCCGCGACCGGCGCCATCGCCGACCGGCTGGAGGTCAGCCCGGCCAGCGCCAACGAGATGATCGGCAAGCTCGAACGGGAGGGTCTCGCCGACCACGAGAAGTACACGGGCGTCTCGCTGACCGACGATGGCATCCTGCGTGCCGGCGAGGCGCTGCAGACGTACTGCATCATCGAGCGGTTCCTCCACGAGGTCCTGGAGGTCGAGGAGTTCCGCACGGAGGCCCGCGCCCTCGAAAGCGTCATCGACGAGACCGTCGCCGAGCGGCTCGACACCATCATCGACCGTGTGGGTCGGTGTCCGGACTGCTTCGACGCCGAGACAGACGCCTGCGAGCTGCTGGAGGTCGGCGTCGAGTCCGAGGCGGCGGACTGACCGGACATGTCGGTGTCGGCTCTCGAAGTGTTGAAGTGCGGCTGGACGGTACGTTTGGCCGGAGCCCCGTGGTGTAGCGGCCAATCATATGGGCCTTTGGACGGCCATCTGTGTTGCAGTGGCTGGGAGAGAGCCCATGACGGCAGTTCGAATCTGCCCGGGGCTACTTGCGAGGAACGGACGTGACGAGCAGTAGCCCCCGGCAGATTCGAACCCTGCGAGACGCAGCGCCGAGCGCGAGGCGCGAGGGCGAGCGGCGAAGCCGCGAGCAGTGAGGCGACCGTCTCGCTCCGGTTCGAATCTGCCCGAGACTCCTTGCCACGAGCGGACGCGAGGAGCGATCGCCCCCGGTAGATTCGAACCCCGCGAGTCGCAGCGCTGAGCGCGAGGCGCGACCGGCGGAAGCGCCTCGATCTGGGCGAGCGGCGAAGCCGCGAGTCGAGAGGTGACCGTCTCGCTCCGGTTCGAAACTGCCCGGGGTTATCCTGCGACGGCCGCTCGTCGGCGAGGGCAAGCTATAATCGGCGGCGAGTCGACGCTGCGGCCATGCACCCCGACCCGAACGACCCCGCCGAGTCGTGGCCGCCATCGGCCGGCGACCCCGCCCGGGAGGTGTGGTACTCACTCGTCAGTCCAGCGGACGGTAGCGTCGCCTTCTGGTACCGCTACACGCTCCTCTCGACGGAATCGGGCTACCGGGAGGCTCGGCTGTGGGCGGCGCTGACCGACCGCGAGGACCCGGCCCGCTCTCGGTTCGTCTCTGCCGCCCACCCGCTGTCGGATGTCACGGCGGCGGGCGACCCCTTCGAACTCCGAATCGGCGACGCAGTGCTGACCTCCAGCGGCGCCGAGGGGGCCGTCGACGGCGTCGCGTGGGCCCTCGAGTACGACCCGGACAACTACGCGTTCACGCCGCTGCGGAGCGAGACGTTAACGAACGTTCTCTCGTCGGTGGTGGGGACTGGCAAGCACTGGAGCCGTAACCAATCTGTCGCGATGACCGGTGAAGTTACGGTCGGCGACCGGACCATCGAACTCGAGGACGCGCCCGGCCACCAGGGCCATACGGTCTCCTCGACCAGCCCGCCCGAGACGTGGACGTGGGTCCAGTGCAACGACTTCGACGAGGATGACTCGGCGGTCCTGGAGGCGCTGCGTCTGGACGACAAGCTCTCGCTGTGCTTCCGGGTCGACGGCGAGGTGTACGCGCTCAACCGGGTGAAGGACGTGCTGCCCGTCGGCCCGTCTGCGAACGATGTCCAGCACGACGCGGTCGGCCACTGGCGGTTCCGCGGGGAGGGCGAGGGTCTCGAGTTGAAGACGACCGTCGAAGCACCCGACGAGCACTGGCAGACGGTCGCCTACATGACGCCGGCGGACACCCTGCGGTACAACGCCCACTGCTCGCTGGCGGAGGTGACGGTCACCTACAGCGTCGACGGCGGGGAGACGGAGACGCTCACGAGCGACGCGGCCCGCGCCGAGTGGGTGAGCACGGAGCCGCCGGTCGAGGGCGAGTACGAGCCGACGTGGGAGTGATGGGGGCAAGCGGTCCGGCCGATAGGTCACGCATCGCGTGCGCGCCTGACTGCAACCAGCACCGCCCCGATCAGGATCGCGAGCACCGCCACACCGCTGCTGAATCCGGGCTGCTCCGCGGTCGGTGTCAGGGTGTCAGTGGCCCGGGGCGTGGACAACGCCGTCCGCGTCGCCGGATCGGTTCGAGTCGCTGTCGGCGAGCTGTCGGTCGGTGCCGCGGTCGCAGTTCGTGATGGCGTCTGCGTCGGAGTCACTGTCGGCGGTGGGGTCGGCGAGGGCGTCGGGGTCACCGTCGGCGTCGGGTGCGGCGTCGTGGTGGGCGTCGGTCCGGCCGGTGGGCCGAGATACAGTCGTGCGTCCTCCTCGTCCGAGCAGTTGCACACCCCGACCCGGTCTATGAGCCGATAGGTTGTGGTGCTGCTGGCGTCCTTGACCCTCGCGACCAGGTCGTACCAGTCGGCATCGTCGGGATTGTCGACGCAGTCGGCGAACGCGACGACGAGTTCGTCGTCCCCTGAAAGATCCACCGCAGAGTCCCCGTCGGTCTCGAATACAACCTCGATGCGGTCGTCGTCGCCTTCGTAGCTTTTCACCCGCTGCGAGAGGTCCACGTCGACGCTCGTACCGTCGTCGTCCGCCTCGCTGTCGACGCCGAACGGCCGGAGGTCGGACTCGGTGCATCCCGAAAGATCACCATCCTCGTATGTAATCTTGAGCCTATCCAGCGTGACCGTCCCGTTCAGTCGAATCCAGTGGTCGTAGGTTGCGCTCGTCGCGCCTGGTTTGCGATCCGGCGGTGAGTCGTGCGGTTCGACGGTATAATTTCCGGCGTCCGTCGTGTGATCGGCGATGACGGCGCCGGTGAGCCCTCCGAAAACCAGCAGACCGGCGCCGATGGCCACGGCGAGACGTGGGCGGCTTGGAGGGCTACTCATATGTACACCCATTCGTTCCACTGGAACTAAAATTACTCTCCAACTACCGATGACTGACTCGGAGGCTGCCCGTGGCGGACCTGCGTCGCCGCACTTGAGCATCCGCGAGCGAACGAAGTGAGCGAGCGGTTCGCCGCGCCGAGCGCCAGCGAGGCGCGGGACCAAGGGCCGACTAACGCGAGCCGAAGGCTCGCGGCTGGAGGCCCGCCGTGTCTTTTTCATGAACGTTTTTGCCGCGAGCGAGCGCCAACGGCGCTCGCGAGCGTGCAAAAAGGTTCCTGCTACATGTAGGCGGCGTCCCAGCGGGTCGGCTGCAGCGTGTTGCCGCATTCTCCACATTCCAGCCGCCCCATCGCGTCCATCGAGGTGACGAGGTTCTCGCAGGCGCCGCAGTAGTAGCCGTACTTGTTCTCGCGGGCCTCGTCGGTGTAGACGGTGTAGAACTCGCCGTCGGAGCCGCGCTGGGCGTCGCTGCGGTCGATGAAGTGTTCGCTGCCGTCGATGACGATCGGCTGGACGTCGACGCCCTCCCGGTCGACGTAGATGTTCTCGACGAAGGCAGTGCCGTCGATCTCGACGGAGCCCTCTCCGACCTTCGTCAGGCCCTGGTTTTCCCAGAACCGGTTCCCCTCGGAGTTGTCGGCCAGCACGAGGCCGCGGATGGTCTCGACGCCCGCGTCCTCGAGTCGATCGCGGGTGGCCTCGTAGAGCTCCTGGCCGAGGCCCTCTCCGCGGTGCATCGCGGCGACGTGGAGCCAGTGGATGTCGCCGCGGTCGTCGGCGATGACGCTTTCGGAGAACGCGACGGGCTCGTCGTCCGTCTCGGCGACCAGGACGAGGACGTCGTCGTCGTCGAGTTTCTCCGCGAAGCGGTCGACCCCGTACCATTGACGGATCGCGTTCTCGATGGTGCTGGGGCTCAACGAGTAGGAGGCCTCCATCGAGCGCACCGCTATGGACCGTACTGTCGGACCGTCGGCCGCCGTCGCTTCGCGTACGTCCATGACCGTCGGTACGGCGGCCGGTGTCATAAAACCGGACCTCGCCCGTCATCGGTGGACGGACGGTCACCCCGACGGCGGGGCCGTGAAGAAGCTGTCAGGGCCGTGGTCGACCTGACCGCCGGAAGTCGGCGGTCTTAAACGACCGCGCTGCCGCAGAGCGGACACCATCGGTCGGTCGGCGACGTCGTTGACGATCTCGTGGTAGTTCAGGTAGCGGAGCGGGTAGGCGCGGGCGGGCCCGCCGTCGGGGTCATACACGATGACCTGGTCGTTGGCTGCCCCACCGTAATCGGGGCCGAACGTCGGGTCGTCCACGCTAGGGATGGCGTCACGGGGGACCACCTGCCGCACGTGCATGAACGGGGCCACGGGACGAGGCCCCTAATGCGTCACGCGGACGTGCGGGGGACGCCCGACGGGTCGACCGGGACGGCGAGGGACCGCGACCGGCGGTTGCATAACGGCCCGCGATCGAGCGACATTGCGGCCCGCGATCGAACGCCAAAGACGCCCACGAGACTGCCGCACGGCCGGTTGCCGGCCACGCTTCCACTTGTGGATCCACGATAGGCCGTTCCGAGCCGGCTAGAGCGGTTTCCGGCCATCGTGGTGTCGTAAGCCTAAAGAGTCGACACCGCCGATTTATGAACAAGATGACTCACGCGAGCGCCGTTCTACCTCGGAGGTGGATACATGGGCGTTGAGATCAGGGAATCGCCCGTCTCCCCGCAGGAGCTCGACGCGATGAAGGGGTTCGTCCGGGACTACCTCACCGCGAGCGTCGAGGCCGAGGAGGAGGGCGGGCGGATGCGGTGGTATCCGTGGCACTCAGCGGAGTACCGGTACAACCACATCCTCAACGTGACCGAACTCGCAGCCGAGATCGCCGAGGCCGAGGGCGCGAACGTCGACGTGACCCGCGTCGCGGCGCTGTTCCACGACATCGCGAAGCTGGAAGCCGAGCAGGACCTCCACGCCGAGGCGGGCGCCCGGGTGGCCCGGGAATATCTCACCTCCCGGACGGACTACCCGGAGTCGTTCGTCGAGGAGGTCGTCCACGCCGTCGAGGCCCACTCCTACGAGGGGGAGCTGTCTGACGTCGACCTCGAGACCCGGTGTCTGATGGAGGCCGACCTGCTGGACAAGGTCGGCGCCAATGGCACGGCGCTTTTGTTGCTCCGGATGGGCTACGAGGCCCGCACCCACATGGACGCAAACGAGATGGTCGGCCGGGTGCTCGAGCGGGGCGAGGACGCAATCAAACGCGTCCGCTCGGACACCGCCGAGAGCATCGCCCACCAGCGCATCAAGCGCGTCCGGTGGTTCAAGGACTGGCTCGAGGCCGAGATCGCCGACATGGAGCCAGGGCCGCCGGAGCCGGACGCGTAGCTCCTCTGGCGACCGTACCGGGTTCACCTCACCCCGCTCGCCCGACATGGACGGTAGCGCGGAAGCCGTTGCCGGCTCCAGAGGAACGCACGGCCGGCAGTCTCAGATGAGGAACCACGTCGCTGCGTCGTAGAGGAAGTACACGCCGAACGCCACGAGCACCGCGGCGCTGCCGACGGCGATGGCCGGGGCGGCAGCCTCCGTGCGGGTTTCCGCTGCCACGAGCGCCGCCGGGAAGCCGACGATCCAGACACCGATGCCGCCGAACAGGCCGACGAGCAGTGCCGGGTGGCCGGTCCGGACGACCACGAGCCCCGCGAGGGCGTCGGTCGCGTACGCGAAGAGGTCGACGCGGCCGGGCGCCAGCAGGCCGACGCCGACGGTGAGCCAGAACAGGATCTGGTAGGGGTTCGAAAGCGCCAGCACGAACGCCCTGGTGAACCCGCGGGCCGACGGTGCCGTCGACGTCCGGAAGTGCTCGCGGGCGCCGCGTGCGGCCCCGTAGGCGAAGTATAGCATCAGGACGCCGCCGATGGCGACCATCGCGTTCCGCAGCGCCGGGGCGCGCTCGAGGACCCCGACGACGCCGACGAGCGCCAGACCCAGGAAGACGAGGTCGGCCGACATCGCGCCGAGGCCGGCGCGGAAGCCCGACCGCCAGCCGCGGAGCACGGACTCCTCGGCGATGACCGCGTTCATCGGGCCCGGCGGCGCGGCCAGCGCCAGACCGAACACCACGCCAGCCAGGAACGTCGAGAGGACGGCCATCGATGGCCCCCACCGGCGGGGCGACGATAAGCGTGGCGTGGTGAGACCTCGTGACATGCGAGCCGCCGCGTCGCCGCGTGGGCCGCCGCGTCGCCGCGTGTGCTGGCGGGTCACAGCCCCCGACCCATCAGCCGGCTGCGGACCACGTCGGCGTCCTTGCTCCCGGCCACGGGGTTTACGAGCACGACCGTGTCCGCGGCGGCGAGTTCGCCGCGCTCGCGGAGCGTCCAGGCGCCGGCGGCGGCGACGCCGCCGGCGACGCCGAGTTCCAGGCCCTCGTGGTGGGCGACGGTCGCGGCGGCGTCCAGCGCGTCCTCGTCGGCGACGGCGACGCCGGCACCGCCGCTGGGCCGGACCGCCTCGACGGCCCACCGGCCGCCCGTCGGGTCCGGGACCTCCAGCGCGCCGACGACGGTGTCCGGGTGGTCGATCGGCTCAGGGGCTCGGCCGCCGGTGAGCGCCTCGACGACGGGCGCACAGCCCGCCGGCTGGGCGGCGTACACCCGCGGCGTCCCGTCGACGAGGCCGGCGGCGGCGAGTTCGCGGGCGGCCGACCGGACGCCGACCGGGACGGTCCCGTGGCCGACCGGGACGACGACCGCGTCCGGCACGCGCCACGCCAGGGTCTGGACGATCTCGTGGTACACCGGCTTCACGCCCTCGTGGCGGTACGGCGACTCGAACGGACCGGCCGGGAACCGGGCGTCGCTCTCGGCGGGGCGGTCGTCGCGTTCGGCCGCGTGGGCCGCCCGGGCGTCGTCGAATCGGCCCTCGACGACGCGCATGTCGCCGCCGTGGACGTTGATCATCGCCTTGGTCACGAAGGAGGCGCGGCTGGGGACGACGACGCGGGCGTCGAGGCCGGCGCGGGCGGCGTAGGCGGCCGCCGACTGGCCGTCGACGCCGGTCGAGGCCAGCGCGAGGCGTGTGTCGCCGCGGGCGGCGGCGGCCGCGGCGACCAAGGCGAGGCCCCGGTCGGCGACGCTCCCGGTGGGATTGTGCCCCTCGTCCTTGACGTGGAGCGACGCCACGTCGAGCTCGTCGGCGACCCCCGGCACCTCGATCAGCGGGGTCGCGCCCTCGCCCAGCTTGACCGGCCCTATGGGCAGCAGTTCGGGGAGCCGCCAGCCGCCGGTCCGCTCGGCGACAGTGTCCCGGGACGGGACGCCACCGTCGAGGTCGTAGCTACCCTCCAGGACGCCGCTGCAGGCCCCACACCTGGTCGCCACCACCTCGGGAACGGTCGCCCCGCAGTCCGCACAGCGGAACCCCTCGAAGCAGCCCATGGCGGCGAGAGGCGCCCCCTGGTCAAAGCCCTGTCCGTCCCCGCCGAGCAGCCGCCGCAGGACGCAGGCGGGGGTCGTGTACGCCCAAGTCACAAGCGTCGCACGGGGGGTCGTGTCGTCCAAGCCACAAGAGATATTCATGCCTGCGTCGAAGTGCCGCCAGACGACGGTCGGTCGTCCGTCCCGGGGGATCGACCGACGACCCACCGTGCAACCCAGCGATCTGACACGACGGCAGCTGCTCGCCCTCGCAGCGGGAACCGGGACGGCCGGCGTACTCGGCGCGGTCGGCCTCGGCGCCTTCGACCGGGAGGGCGACGCCAGTACCACCGAGATCGGCCCGGAGGAGAGCCGGCGGCTCGCCGAAACGTTCGCCCCCGTCTACTACTTCGACCGGTACGAGAAGTGGTTCCCGACCGACCCGCGGCCGTACGAAACGGAGGCCGAGGGCGACCCGGTCGTCGACGGCTTCGCCGCGTTCAACGGCTACACGAAGGCGTTCCGACGGCAGGACGCCCCGCCAGAACCGACCGTGTTCTACCACGTCGTGGGATACGAGGACTCCACGCTGGCGGCGGTCCAGTACTGGTGGTACGCGGCCTTCGACCAGTTCTCGGTGAACTTCCACTGGCACGACTGGGAGCTCACCCAGGTGTTCGTCGACCGCGAGACCGAGGAGCCGAAGCTGTTCGTGGGCAGCGCCCACTCCCGGAAGGTGCCGAACAACGAGTTCCTCGGCCCGGAGGAGACCGAGGTCCCGCGGATACTCCCGGAACTGGGCTCGCACTCCGGCGGGATCTCCGTCAACCGGATCGAGGATCGGTTCACCCGCAACCCTGCAGAGGAGGCCATCGCCGACGTCACGAACGCCGCCCTGGAGGAGGTGAGCCGCAGCATTCCGGCCGCCTACGGCCTGCCGCGGGACGAGGGGTTCCGGCTCCCGTACGTCGTCCCCGAACTGGACGGCGAGCCCATCTACGACCACGACCGGCTGCCGGCGGTCGACCGGTCGTCGCTCGTCGATGAGCGGCTCACCGTCCGGTCGTTCGAGGACCTCTCGAGGCCGCCAGAGGACCTCCCGGAGCGGGAGACCGGGCGGCTGTTCGCCTTCGACCCCGCCGACGCCGACGGGGAGGTCGACGTCCGGTACGACCTGACACCGACGACGGAACTCGAACACATCACCGCCTTCACCGGACCGCAGCTCAGCTTCGAGTTCGCCGTCCCCGAGTTCGCCGAGGACCAGGTCGCCAGCCACATCAGGACCACGGAGGTGCCCTGGACCCAGCCGCGATACGAGAACCCGGCCACCGACATCTCGGACCCGGCCCACCGGCAGGCGCTGGCCGACGAGTACGACGCCATCGGCGAGCCGGCTCCGGCCAACCGGCTCGTGGTGGCCGTCCGACAGGTCGAGACCGACGACGGGGCTCCGGAGAACGAGGGCGTCACGACCAGCGAGTCCACGACGGAGAAGGTCGTGCGGGCCGAGAGCGATCCGGTCGCCGTGCCGACCTTCGCCGGCGTCGCCGTCGTCGAGGACCTGCCGCCCGGCGAGCACCGCCTGACCGTCAACGGCGCGGGCGAGGCGCCGCACAGCGAGCGCGTCGAAGTGACCGAAGGGCCGGGTGCGGACCTGGCCGGCGTCGACGGCGAAATCGCGCTCACCCCGAACGAGGCCGCCGTGAAACTCGAGGTCGACGCCGACGGGACCGAGGCCGACCTCCAGAACCTGGCCGTCGAGGACGACTTCGCCGGGCGGCTCTACGACGCGCCGATCGAGGGCCCCGAGGCCGTCTACGTCCACCGGGGCGGCGCATACACCACGGAGGTCCGGGACGCCGAGGGCGCCCACGGCGCCTTCCGGGTCAACCCCGACCCGGGCGAGGAGGCGGGTCGCGACGCTGCGGACGGCGCCGCCCGCGTCCGCATCGAGACGCCGGACACCGGGAAGGCCTCGCTTTCGGCGTTCGTCTCGACCATCAGCCGGGAGACCGCCGTGAGCGTCGACGCCGTCACCGACGTCGCACTCGACGACCTCGACCCACTGGGCGGCGGCGGAGGCCGAACGGCCACGGCGACCCCGACCGGCGACGGCAGTCGGAACGGGACGCCGACGCCGACGGACGACGAGGACCTGCTCGGGGACGCCGGCCGACAGACCGGGGGCGTCACCGGGCTCCTGCGCGCGCTCAAGGCCGTGCTCGCCGCCGCCGACCGGGCGACGGAGGCCGCGGCGGCCGGCGACCGCCAGGCCGCCAACCGGGCCCTCGAGACGGTGGCCGCCCGCCTCGCGGACGTCCGGGCCAACCTGGAGGGGGCCCGGAGCGACCTCCCCGAGCCGACGGCCAGGGCCGTCGAGGCCCGGATCGAGCAGGCCATCCGCCGCACCGAGCAGGCCCTCGAGACGGAGAAGCTCTGAGCGGCCGTCCGAACGACGACCGCCTGGACCCAAACCTGTTTGTGGGGGGCGCCGAACCGGCGTCCATGCACGTCATTGTCGCCGGTGCCGGACTGGCCGGCCTGACCGCCGCCCGTAGCCTTGCTGCCGGCGGCGCCACCGTCGAGTGTCTCGAAGCGGCCGACCGGGTCGGCGGCCGCGTGGCCACCCGGACGGTCGAGGGGTTCACTCTCGACCGGGGCTTCCAGGTGCTCTTCACCGGCTACCCCGCCGTCCGCCGGGAAGTCGACCTCGAAGCGCTGTCGCTGCGGCGGTTCGCGCCGGGGGCGACCATCGCCGCGCCGGACCACCGCTCGACGCTGTCGGACCCCCTCGGCGACCCCGCCGGCGCGGTCCCGACGCTGTTGAACCGCGACGTGACGATGGGTGACAAACTCCGCCTGTTCCGGCTCCGGCGCGAACTCGCCGGCCGGGACCCCGAGGAGCGGTTCGTCGGCGAGGAGACCTCGATCCGTCGGTACCTGGAGCAGCGCGGGTTCTCCGACGGGTTCATCGAGCGGTTCGCCGAGCCGTTCTACGGCGGGATCACGCTCGACCGGTCGCTGTCGACCTCGAGCCACGTCTTCGAGTACACCTTCGAGATGCTGGCGGCCGGCGACGCCGCGGTGCCCGCCGACGGGATGGGCGCCGTCCCGGCACAGCTCCGCTGGCGGGCCGAGACGGCCGGCGCGGCCGTCGAGACCGACCGGACAGTCACCGGCGTCGCCACGGACGGCTACGGCGTCGTCGTCGAGACCGACGCGGCGAGCCGGTCGGCCGACGCCGTCGTCGTCGCCACGGACCCGCAGGCCGCCGCGGACCTGACGGGCGTCGACGCCCCGTCCGACGCCCGGGGCTGTGTGACCGTCCACTGCTCGCTGCCGGCCCACCAGCAGTTGGACACCGGCGCCCGCATCCTGCTGAACGCGGCCGGCGACCGGCCGAACACGGTCGCGCCGATGAGCGCCGCCGCCCCGGAGTACGCGCCCGACGACCGGCAGCTGCTCGCCGCGACGTTCCTCGGTGAACAGGAGGCAGACGACGACACGCTGGGCGGGACGGTCCGGGACGCGCTGGCCGCGTGGTACCCGGAGAACCACTTCGGCGAGCTGGACGTGGTCGGCGTCGACCGGGTGCCGGTCGCCCAGTTCGCCCAGCCGCCGGGGTTCCACGAGGGCCTCCCGGCGGTCGACGCCCCCGACGGTCCGGTGTACCTGGCCGGCGACCACACGCGGTGGTCGTCGATCCAGGGCGCGCTCGAAAGCGGCCGGGCGGCGGCCGAGGCCGTACAGGCGGATCTCGAATAGCAGCGGTCGCCCCGTGGGGCGGCGGCCGTTACAGCAGCTGTCGGCACTCGCCGAGCGGCGGGAACTCGTGGGTCCGGTCGGCCGCCCCGTCCCGGAGGACGGGTCGGAGCGGGTCGGCCGCGTCGACGAGCGGCGACTGGAAGTCCGCGCCGGTCATGTCGTTGACCGCGACGCCGGTCGGCAGGCGGCTGAAGGCCGGCAGCATCAGGACACCGGCGTCGCCGGCTCCGCGGCCGTGGAGGTAGCAGGGCCGCCGCTGGCCCTCGACGTCCAGCATCGGGTGGTCGTGGCCGACCACGTACCAGTCCGCGTCCACCGCCGGCCGGACGTGGCCGTGGGCGACCACGACGGAGGTCTCGCCCCCGTCGCCGGCGTCGATCAGGGCGCCGGCGCCTCCGTCTCCCGCGGCGCCATTGCCGGCGGCATCGTCGCCACCGTCGGCCACGTCGCCGTTGCCCGCGGCGCCGTCGCAAGCGTCGAGTTCATAGGCGGCCGGCGTCGGGCCCTCACAGAGGTCCGCGACCATCGGGTCGTGGTTGCCGGGCGTGACGACGAACCGCGCGCCGACGTCGGCCGCCGCCGACTCGAGGGCACGGACCGTCTCGACCACCCCGGTCGGGAGCCCCGAGAAGGAGTGCAGCAGGTCGCCGGCGACGACCACCTCCCGCGGCTCGTACCGCCGACAGAGCGCGGCGAACCGCTCGAGGAGGTCCTCGTGTTCCCCGAGGCGGAACGCGACGTCGGAGGTCTCGTCGCGTCCCACGTGGAGGTCCGCACATACGAGGGCGTCGGCGGCCGGCAGATAGGCCGCCCGGTCGCGGGGCTCGAACTCCATGCCTGGCTTACCGGGCGCGCGGACAAAGCGGTGACGCAAGCGGGGCGGTGGGGACGGAGAGGTGACCGCCGAAGCCGCGAGCCGCGGGCTGGACGTCGTGGTCGTCGCCACGACGGACCTCGCCTCCGGTCGATCTTCCCGCTGACCGTTCGCGCAATCGCAAACGCTCCCTGCGGTCCTGCCTCCCGCCGCTCGCGCCTCGCTACTGATAATACCCGGTGGTGTCCTGTTCTCTACCCATCGACCTTCTCACTCGAGTCGCCTCTCCCATCGAGTCTCGTCTTGATATCTGTGAAGTACAATTAACGTAGCAATTGCAATCAAGGTAACAGTAATTCCTCCAATATTAGGTCGCTCAGGCAGATTAAAGATTACAGCAACGATGGATATGAGTGCCCATGACGCCACAATTGCGATGATAATTCGGGCCCCCGCGACGAGGACTTTCTCCAATTTCATCTTTTCAACCTCGAGACCGTTGCTGCTCCAATTTCGTCTTTTCAATCTTAAATCCTAATGCTGATGAATCGGCTCCCTGACCCCGTGAATACATTGCGGATCCCCTGTTTTACACGCTACTGATAATGCTCCCTACTCGATGATGACCGTAGAGTTCGGGAACGCACGCTATACACTGGTTTCCGCACGTCTCGTTTGATTTATTGAGTAAGTGAAGGCGATCACGGTAACCAGTACGGCGATACTGAATAATACCAGAACAAGGAAAAATACTTCCTGGGCATTATCGTACCAGTAACATTGCCCTGCCGCATACTCAATACGGAGAAACCTGGTCAGATGGACTGACCCCGACGCTGCAGCCAATGTATCGCATCCTGGGTACGTCGATATGCCGCTATACCAAAGAAAAGCCGCGATCGCACCCGAGAATATTCCGACCTTTTCTGCTCGGTCCATACTCCCAACCTCCCCCCAATATACTAAAGGTTAGTGATACTTTTTTCATGGAGAAAGATTCGTAACCGACCGACTTACCCTGGTCACCGGTTCCGGCCGAGCGACTCGTGGCTCGTCACCCAGTCGGACGCGGAGATGGCCGCGCCGAGCGACAGCTCGCCGGCAAGCACCGTCGTCGCGGCGATCTCTGCGAACTTATTGACGTTGCCGGGGCCATCGCAGTCCAACATTGCGAGACACTCCTGTTGGGTCGCCATCCCGGTGCCGCCGCCGTAGGTCGCGACGATGAGCGACGGGATGGTGACCGAGATGTGCAGGGAGTTATCATCCAACAGCGTGGTGTTAACGATGGCGGCGTGAGACTCGGCCACGTTGGCCTCGTCCTGGCCGCAGGCGATGAACAGCGACGCGAGGCCGTTTGCGGGATGGGCGCCGTTGGTCTCGCCGTCGACCATCAGGGCGGCGAGGCTGGCGATCTTCCCGTGGTGGTCGAGGCTCTCGGGTTCGGCGCCGAGGTGGTGGATGCAGGTGTCCTCGTCGAGCGTGACCTCGGCGGTGACCCGCTTGCCGCGGGTGTTCATCATGTTGACCGCGGAGGCCTTCTTGTCGGTCGAGGTGTTACCGTCGAGATAGAAGTTCTCGACGTAGCCGGGGTACTCCTGGAGGATCCAGTTGCAGGCCGCGAAGGTCGCCTTCCCGACCATGTTCTGGCCGGCCGCGTCGCCCGTCCGGTAGCCGAACCGGAGGTGGGCGAAGTTGTTCGTCATGTAGTCTTCGACCTCGATCAACTCGGCGACGCCGGAGGTCTCCTCGGCCTGCTCCTTGATCGTGTCGTAATGATCGAACACCCAGTCGCGGAAGTCCCGCGCCTTCCGGGCGTCCTCGAAGACGAACACCGGCGCGCGGTTCATCTTGTCGTCGGTCACCGTCGCCGTCGCGCCGCCACACATGTTGATGGCCTTCATGCCGCGGCTGTAGGAGGCGACGAGGGTGCCCTCGGTCGTCGCCAGCGGGATGGGGTAGTAGCCGTCGGCGTGCTCGCCGTCGACCTTCACCGGGCCGGCCAGCCCGAGCGGCATCTGGGCGACGCCGATGAAGTTCTCGATGTTACCCTCCCCGCGGGCGGCGTCGAAGGAGAACTCGGGGACGTGCTCCAGCTCCACGCCCGTCTCCTCCGCGATGTACTCGTGCCGCCGCTCGATGGCCGCCTGGCTGTAGTTGTCCTCCTCGTCCCGCGGAATCGACGGCAACTGGCCCTCGTCGCGGATCATGTCGCCGATCTCCAGCGAGAGGTCGCCGAACGGCTTGG
This sequence comes from Halobacteriales archaeon QS_1_69_70, assembly GCA_003021005.1. Lineage (GTDB taxonomy): Archaea > Halobacteriota > Halobacteria > Halobacteriales > Haloarculaceae > Natronomonas. Next base: position 46,752 of record PXRI01000010.1, read on the forward strand.
CCGTGAACTCGATGGCGATCTCGTGGTCGCCGGCCGGGATCTCCATGTCCTCGACGATCACGGTGACCGTCCGTCCGACCGGGAACTGGATCGGGTCGTTGTCGGTGACCTGGTCCAGCCGGAACGTGTCGCCGTCGGCGGTCTCGAGCAGAACCCGCTCCGGATCGACCTCCTGGCCGTTGACGGCGAGCCGGCTGATGCCGGCGAACTTCGCGTCCTGGAGCCGGTTTTTGACCTCGAACTCGACGCCCCGGTCGGTGTCCTGGAGGCTCCCGTATGTGTAGAGCCGCTTGAGGACCTTGTCGGGGATGTCCAACGAGACGAACCCGCCCCCACCGACGAGGTTGGCGTAGGCGCGCTTCAGGATACCGCTGTCTGGAGTTGGGATGACCATGTGCCACACCCTCACCGCACCGGACCAAAAAGATTGCGTAGAACCAGTCGAAACGGCCGAATGACGCCGATACGCCACGTCCGTCTCGCGATACACCCCGACGGCGATTCGTGCTGGCCGGTCCCTCGAAGTCAGATTGGTGTCGCTGACCGACCGGACCGCTTCGGGCCGTGGGGCGATTGCGGACAGTCCACCCGTGGCCACCGCTGGTACCCGAGGTCGGCGGCCCAGTATCGCCGGCCGTCCTGGAGGGCTTCTCTCGGCGCGGAGGGTGAGTGTCCGACGGGCGGGCCGACCCTCGGCCAGGCCAGGGAGGTATTCGTCGACAGGCTCGGGGAAGGTTCCTGTAGCCGTCCCGGGGTCGGCTGCTGACCCGCCGGTCCATTAGCTTCCCCGACGGGCCGGTCGCGATTGGCGTGTCGGCGCGTGCTCCAATGGCGGCGTGTTATTTGGGATGGAACCGCCCCTTTTTCCACGGCAGTCTCCCTATGCATGCTCGATGACGCTCTCGGAGGAGGCCGAGGCCCGGCTGGCGGACCTGGTCGCGTTGCAGCCAACGAAGAACGGGGAGCTCCAAGAGCGGTGGGGGCTGGACAGCGGGAGCGAGGTCCACCGGTACCTCGAAGCCGAACTCGACGAGTACTACTACCGGAACGAGGACAGCCGCATCTGTGCCACGCCCGCGGCGGCCGAGGTGCTCGGGATGGAGACCGACGAGGACCTCGTCCGCGTCCCGGAACTGCGGGCCGAGATCCTCGAGGTGCTCGCCGGCCCCGACGAGGAGCCCCAGAGCGTCGTGTCGGTGCTGCAGGACGTCCGCGGGGCGGGGGTTGATCCCGACCCCGACGCCGTCCGGTCCGGCCTCCGGAGCCTCGAGGACCGGGGGGTCGTCGAGGTCGTCCGGAAGACGGTGCCGACGTTCCGGTTGGCCGTCGACCGCGAGGCGTTCGCCGTGGAGGTCCTGGAGGACGTCGAGGCCTAGCGCCGCCGGCGCCGCTTCCGCGCGAGCAACCGGTCGGTCGCCTTGCCGGGCCCGCCCTCGATCGGCCAGCCCCCGCGGCGCCACGCGGGCGGCTCCGGCTCGAAGGACGGACACCCGCCGGTGCACTCGGCGGCGGTCTGTTCGCCGTCCTTCGCCCCACACCACGGGAACGGCCCGGAGGGGTCCCGGAGCCGGAAGTGCCGGCAGTCCGTCCGCATGGTCTCGGCGTACGACCGCCACCCCCGTTCGTAGGCGCGCTCGCCGATCTCCAGTCGTTTGCCGCGCTTCCAGGCCGGGTCGGCGTATTCGAACTGCGCCGCCGAGGCGTCGGCCTCGGCGCCAGCGGGCCGCTCGAGGATGCGCGTCCCCGGGCCCGCCGGGTCGAGCGTCCGCGGGTTCCAGACCGTGTCGGCCCGCCAGCCGTCCGGGGTCCCGGCGACCGCGAGGATGCCGACCTCGACCGGGATGGCCTCGAGCAGCGCGGGCTCGACGTCGGCGGCCGTGGCCTCCGTCGCCAGCCACACCTCGTCGGCCAGGCCCAACGCCACGTCGTGTTCGAGCTGGCCGGACAGTGCCCGGGCCGCGGCGGCGTCGAGGTCCGGCTTGTTCTCGATGGCGACGACGCGATCGACCCAGTCGGGGTACCGGTAGCGCCGCCGGAGTTCGACACGGTTGCCCCGCTTGCGGGTCTCGACGAATCCGCGGTCGGCGGCGCGGTGGACGGCCTCCCGGACGTACCGCCAGGGGTAGCCGGGCTGTGGGAGCGCGTCCCGGTAGTACGCCCACGAGCCCGGGGCGTGCCGCGCCACGTGCAGGAGGTCGGCGTCGAGCCGCCCGTCGCCGAACGGCGCCCGCCGGTCCAGCGCCTCGCGGGTCGTCTCCACGACGACGGTGTCCCACCGGCGGCGCCGGGTGCCGAGCTGGCGGGCGACGATGGCGACCCGGTCGCCATCGGCCTCGCTATCCCCGCCGGGCGGCCAGTGGCGCTCGGCCCAGCGACAGACGCGCAACTCGAAGCCGAACTCCTTCACGGGCGTGGCTGGGAGGGGCGGCGACGTAAGCGGTTCGCCCCGACGGCCGGAACGTACGGGACGGCCGGCAGCCGACCCGCCGCCGGGTTTTGGAGCGTCGCGCTCGGATGAAAACTTATTACGGTACAGTGTCGAGCTACCGTCGATGAACCCCGACGGACGCGTCCTGCTCGTGCTTCTGGCGTCGTGCGCCGTCGTCGCAGGAGCCGGCGCGCCGGCCGCCGCGAGTTCGCCCCCCTCCTCGGTCTGTCCGGTCTGCGGCGGCGCGTACCCGGCGATGTGGACGGACACCGAGTGGACGACCCCCGACGACCGGACGCTGACCATTCGAGTCCACGAGAACGGGTCCGCGACGTGGATCGCCGACCTCCGCTGGGACGACCCCGAAGACGCTCCCGGGCCCGACGAGGCGGACGCCGTCGAGTCGGCGGCCGAGGATACATTGGCGGAGGCGCTGTACCTCCCCGAACACGAAGCGGTCGCCGTCGAGGTGCGCGAGGGACGGACGCAGGTCACCTGGCAGACACCGGGCGTGGTCGCCGAGCGGTTCGACCACGGCGTGTTCCGGCCGTTCCACGGCGAGGGAAGCAGCCGGACGCTCGTTTTGAACGTCGAGACGCTCGTCGTCCGGGCGCCGGCCGGGCCGGTCGTCACGAACGACCCGGCGGTCGGGACCGTCACCGACGACGGGAGGGAGGTGCGCGTCGTCTTCGGCGACAATACCGACAGATACCTCGAGGACGCCTACGTCGTCTTCGGCGACGAACGGGACGCCGCAAGCGGAATCTCGACGGAGCTGGCCGTCGGGTCACTCCTGTGGCCGATTGCCGGCAGGAACCTCCTGTGGCTTCTCGTCGTCCCGGCGGTCGCGTTCTGCGTCGGCCTCGCGGGACTCCACGCGGCCGGACGCCGGTGGGGCGCCGCGCCGGACCGGACCGAACGGTACGGCGCCGCCGGGCTCGCGGTCGGGCTGTCCGCACTCTTCGCCGCGGTGGTCGGTCCCGTCCCGTTCGGCCCGCTGTACTCCCTCCCCGGGCTCCTGCTGGCGCTCGCGGCGCTGGCCGCCTTCGGCTACGCTGCCGCCGCGGCCGACCGACGGCTGCTCGTCGCCGCGGGGGCGGCCGTCCCGGTCGTCGGGCTCGCGCCGTTCGTCGCCAACGTGTGGCCGGCCGTCCAGGTCACCAACCTGTACTTCCTCACGTCTCTCGCCTACACTGGCTTTGCGGTCGCGGTCGTGGTCCTCGGTGCTCCGTGGTACCTGTTCGGGCTGGCGCTCGGCCGGCGGGAGACGACCACCTGAGGAGGGTCGGCCACATTTTTCACGCCCGCGGCGCAAGGATCGGCCATGGCGGAGTACGACCACTATATCGACGGCGAATGGGCCGCGGGCGAGGGCGGCGAGTTCGACAGCGAGAACCCCGCGACCGGCGAGACGCTCGGGACCTTCCCACAGGGGACCGAGTCGGAGGTCCGGACCGCGATCGCGGCCGCCAACGACGCCTACGAGGAGTGGCGGGCGCTGTCGTACATCGACCGGGCGGAGTACCTCTGGGAGATCTACCACGAGCTGCGGGACCGCCACGAGGAGCTGGGCGAGATCGTAACCAAAGAGTGCGGCAAGGAGATCAGCGAGGGGAAGGCCGACGTCACCGAGGCCTGGCACATGGTCGAGTGGGCCGCCGGCAACGCCCGGCACCCCCACGGCGACATCGTCCCCTCGGAGATCCCGGCCAAGGACGCCTACATGCGGCGGAAGCCCCGCGGCGTTGTCGGCTGCATCACGCCGTGGAACTTCCCGGTGGCCATCCCCTTCTGGCACATGGCGGTCACGCTCGTCGAGGGCAACACCGTCGTCTGGAAGCCGGCCGAGCAGACGCCGTGGTGCGGCCAGATCATCGCGGAGATGTTCGACGACACCGGCATTCCGGACGGCGTGTTCAACATGGTGCAGGGGTTCGGCGACGCCGGGGCGGCGATCGTCGAGGGCGACGTCGACACCGTGCTGTTCACCGGGAGCGCCGAGGTCGGCCACGAGATCAGCCAGCAGGTCGCCCGCGACCCCGACAAGAACACCGCCTGCGAGATGGGCGGGAAGAACGCCGTCATCGTCACCGAGCACGCGGACCTGGACGTGGCGGTCCACGCGGCGGTGATGTCGTCGTTCAAGACGACGGGCCAGCGTTGTGTCTCCTCGGAACGGCTCGTCGTTCACACCGAGGTCTACGACGAGTTCAAACGGCGGTTCGTCGACGTCGCCGAGTCCGTCGCCGTCGGCGACCCCCTCGCGGCGGACACCTTCATGGGGCCCGTGGTCGACGGGAGCCAGGTCGAGAAGTTCCACCGGTACAACGACCTCGCCCGGAAGGAGGGCGCCGACGTCCTCGTCGACCGCGCGGAGCTGGACGCCGACGAGATTCCGGCCAGCCCCGACGGCGGGACGGCCACGGCCGCCGATGGCACACACACCGGTCGCGACGCGGCCGGCTACTGGGTCGGGCCGTTCGTCTACGAAATCGACTACGACACCGACCTCCGCTGTCTGAAGGAGGAGGTCTTCGGCCCCCACGTCGCACTCGTAGAGTACGACGGCGACGTCGACCGCGCGATCGAGATCCACAACGACGTCCCGTACGGCCTCGCCGGCGCCATCGTGAGCGAGGACTACCGGCAGATCAACCGCTACCGCGACCGGGGCGAGGTCGGCCTCGCGTACGGCAATCTCCCCTGCATCGGCGCGGAGGTGCAACTGCCGTTCGGCGGCGTCAAGAAGTCCGGGCAGGGCGCCCCCTCGGCGCGGGAGGTCATCGAGGCCGTCACTGAGCGGACGGCCTGGACGTTGAACAACGCCAAGGACATCGAGATGGCCCAGGGCCTGTCGGCGGACATCACGACCGGGGACTGATACTGCTGAGCGGCAAGCGTGATCGGCGTCGGGCGCTAACGCTGTTCGTGGCCGTCGGGCGTCGCGAGCGAGGTGGCGGGAGGCGCCGGGGCCGCCAGCCGGCGCCCGTGGTGGACCGGGCGGATGCGGCGGGTGCCGTGTTTCGCCCTACACGACGAGAAAAGCGTCGTTCGGGCACGCGAGGATTGGCCGTCATCACGTATAAACCCTGGTGAAGCAGGCTGCGGCGAGCGAAGCGACGCCGCCGTCGAACGAGCGAGCGGGAGGTGCGAGGCGCGAGCAGAGCGAGCGCCTCGGAGTCGCGAGCGGTAAGCGAAGCGAGCCGCGAGCACCGACCGCAGGGAGGGACGACACGCGAGCCGGGCGGCGGGCGGCGGCGGGCGGCTTCGCCGCTCGTTCATGCTGCGATCTCCACTGGTCGACCGCGCGGCTCGCGTGTCGTCGGTCGCTCCGCTCCCTCCTCCCGCTCGCTCATCCGGCGACCCTCCCTTCGGTCGGTTCGCCCGCCTCACGCGGCCAGCGTCTCCCGGGCGGCCGCCTCGAGGTTCTCGAGTTCGCCGTCGAGCTTCCGCTTGAAGTACGTCTCCACGCCCGGGAGGTGGCCGTCGACGACGAACCGGTTCGTCAGCCGGGTCCCGCCGTCGACGGTCGTCTCGAGGCTGTGCTCGCCCTGGACGTCCAGCGCGGCCGAGCGGCCGACGAACTTGACGAACTCCGGGTCGTCCCGCTGGACGTCCTCGGTCTCGACCGCGACGGTGCGGTTCAGGAGCGGGATCGGGAGTTCGACCTGCCAGACGGCGGAGCCATCCCCGTGGATCTCGTAGTCCTCGACGACGCTTATCGCCCGGGCGCGCTGGTCGGGGTCGGCGATGAACGCCCACACGTCAGCAGGCGGCGCGGGGAGCTCGAACTCCCGCTCGACGCGAACCGTCATGGCCGGGCCCAGGACGGGGGAGGATAAAAGGCCAGCCCTTACTCGGGCGTGACGCGCCAGGTCGTCGAGCGGGCGCGGGACCACTTCTCGATGTCGACGTCCTCGGAGTGCTCGTCGAGCCGCGGCAGCCGGGATCCGACCTGCTTCGCCGTGAGCCCGATGGCCTCCGCGATGCCCTTCGAACGGAAGTACCGCTTGCCGCCCGCCGCGCGGTCCCGCAGGTACGAGAGGATCCGTTCGTCCTCCTCGCTCAGTTCGGTCATGGACGGGGTTGGGGCGCGAGCGGCATAAGGCTCCTCCTTGCGGGCAGGTATCGCGGTCAGCCGTAGGCGTGGGCGGCCGCGACCGCGAGCGTGCCGGCGACCATCGCGACCGCGAACGCCGAGCCGGCGGCCACCTGATCGCCCGACAGCCCGAAGACCGCCATGCCGACTGCGGCGAAACCCGACACGGCCCCGAGCGCTACCGGGACCCCGACGCGCTCGTCCGTGGTGGCGGAAGTCGTCATGCGCGCCCGTACGGCACGCCGACCATAAATCCCGCCGGTCCCCACCAACCCGGCGGCGAGCCACCCCGACGGCCGTCCCACCATAAAGTGCCGCGGGACATCGCTCGAGCAGGGCGACACAGTCCGGCGGTCGCGGTCCGCAGCAATTTTACACGGCGGGGACGTTCGGAACCACCATGGACAGGATCGAGGGTGCCGTGACAGCCGTCCGGGCCGCCCTCCTCGGGACCCGGCTCCGGATCGCCGCCACCGTCGTCGGACTGCTCGGCGTGACGATCGTCGGCGCGTTCGCGTTCGGCGTCCTGGGGGCCCCGGCGGTCCAGGACGTCGACAACAGGTTCGGGAATGTATCCAACGACACGACGGTCATCAAAAGCGACCTCCAGGTCCACAACCCCAACCCGATCGGGATCCAGCTCGGCGACACGACCATCAGGTACCTCGTGCGGATGAACGGCGTGCCGGTCGCCGAGGGCGGCCGGGAGGGTCTCGACGTCGAGACGGGGACCTCGACGCTGCCCTTCACCACCCGGATGGACAACGGGCAGATCCCGGCCTGGTGGGTGACCCACGTGAACAACGACGAGCGGACGGTGATCACGATCAACGCCACCGTCCGGACCTCCGTCGTCGGCCGACACCGGTTCGACCTCACCCAGGAGAAGGTCATCGAGACCGACATCATCGGGAACTTCAACACCGACGAGACCCGTCCCGTCCGGTCCGACGACCCGCCGCCGGTGTTCTCCGACCCGCTCCTGTACGTCAACCGGACCGGCGCCGAGTGGGGCGAGGCCACCGAGGAGGCGACCCCGATTGACATGGAGTTCGTCCTCTACAACCCACAGACGCTGCCGTTTACGGTCGCGGAACTGGGCTACGAGATCACGATGAACGGCGTCCGGGTGGGGGAGGGCACGACAGACGAACTGACCGCCATCCCGTCCGGCCAAAAGGAGACCGTCACCACCCGCGCGCGGATCATCAACCCGAACCTCGACGACTGGTGGGTCACCCACCTCCGCAACGACCAGGTCACCCAGCTCCGGATCGAGTTCTACGCCGTCCTCACGGGCGAGGACCTCACCCGTGACGTCCGGGTCCCGCTGGACCGGCTCACCTACGAGGAGACCATCGAGACGGACATGTTCGGCAACAAGAACCAAAGCAACGGGACCACTCCCTCCGCGACGCCGACGGGCGACGGCACGCCCACGCCCACGCCGACCCCGACGCCGACGGAGCTCCCCGACCCCGTCACGACCCCGACCGACACCGAGCTGGTCTAGCGCCCCACCCTCGACCCCGCCCCCGTCGAGAGCCCGAGCGACCGCCCCGCTCCGACAGGCCTACCGGATCGAGACGTGTTCGCTGTCGACGTTCAGCGCCAGGTTCGTCGCGATCTCGGCGTTCCGCACCGCGTACTGGGCGGTCTGGCCGAGGCTGACGAGCACCTCGCGGACGCTGAGCAGGTCCGCGGTCGGCAGCTCCTCGAGGTCGCCGAGGATCTCGGCCTCCCGGTCGCTGACCTCGGCGAACGTCTCCCGGGTCTCGATGGCGAGGCCGTAGTCCCGTTCGACGGCCGCCCGCACGCCGAGTTCGGTGATCTCGTCGACGACGTCGGTGAACTCCCGGACGCGCCGCATCGTCGGGTCGTCGACGTCGATGGTATGGCCCTCGGTCTCGAGGACGATCTCGGCGACGTCCTCGGCGTTGTCCGCGGTCAACTCCAGGTTCTTCGCGATCGACCGGTAGCCGATGAGCGGGAAGCCGGAGTCGAGACCGACCGCCCGCGCGAGGTTCGGGTTCTGGTAGGCCGTGAAGGTGAGCCGCAACAGGAGGACGAATATCTTGTTGGCCTGCCGTTCGCGGTTCAGGGCCCGCTGGGCCAGGTCCGGGTTACCGTGGGCCAGTGCCTTGACGGCCTCGTTCCGCATCGTCGACCCCGTCGACTCCAGCCGCCCGAGCAGGTTGTCCAGCTCGAAGTCCTCGGGGTCGACCGAACACCTGATGGTGATCCGTTCCGGGGTCTCCTCGACGACGCCCAGTCCCATCAGCTGGGTCTCGGCGTTGTACACGGCGTTGATCTGGGCGGAGCCGAGCGTGCCGCCCGACTCGACCTCGACGTGGATGATGCGGCGCCCGAGCACGTACTGGGCGACGATGGCCCGCTCGACGGCGTCGGCGTCGAGGTGCTGGGCGTGGATGACCGCCTCGCTTTCCTCCGTCTGGACGGACTCCGGCATCACGGTCAGGGTGCCCTTCGATCCCATGCGGAGCGAGACCTCGTCGCCCTTCTCGACGTCCTGCTCGCCGGCCCATTCGGCCGGCAGTGTCATCGCCAGCGTCGACGGCCCCAGCCGCTGGACCTTGCGGGTTTCCATACGGCCCCCAGGGTGCCGACGGTCTTAATATTCACTATATGCGCCGGAACACATGCCCCCGTTGATAATACTGTGTCAGGCTTCCGCTCCACCTGCGTAGATCCTTAATCGCAACAGGGGCGGTCGTCGGTGGCTCCTTCCCCCCGCGCGGCCGTCATGGGCGACCGGCCGTTTGGGCAGGCGGTCGGAGAGGGCGGGCTGTCGCCATGAGCGGGTGGATGCTCGTCGAGGGCCGCTCGGTCGTCTGTCCCGGCCGGGCGTCGCCCTACCGGAGAGGGAGTGGCGCGGGATCGGTCGTCGGTGCGAAACGCCCCGTCGGACCGGTCGAGCGGACGCCCGGATTCCGGCCGCTGAGCCGGCGAGAACCTGACGCACGCCGAAGGGCAGGTGATATAAGTGAGGGCCTCCAACTATCCGGTGGACCACTCGTGCCAGAGAGTACGGCCCCTCGTGGGACAGGGATACCATGACCAGTCGCGTTTACAGACTCCACTCGACGCTCGAACTGCAACTCGACGACGTCCACGACTTCTTCGACGGGTACGAGCTACCCGTCGAGGTCGCCGACGTCGAAGTAACCCGGCGGAACAACACGCTCATCGTCAGCGCCGTCGCCGAGGAGGACAACATCTCCAAGTACACGCCGACGGCACAGCTGAAGGCCAGCGTCACGGAGAACCGGATCTACGAGACCGAAGACGGCTGGTCGGAGACGCCGCCGGAACCCCAGGACGCCGCCGCCGCGGCGAGCAGCGGCGACGACGACGGGCCCCAGTGGGGCAGCTTCGGCGAGGCCGGCCAGATGCAGGCCGAGGAGGTCGAGGTGAACTCCAAGCTCGTCGAGTACGCCTGCTTTAAGGGCGACCGGGAGACGGTGCTGCAGAACACCGCGCTGCAGTACCCGATGTTCGAGGTCCTCCGGGACCTCGCGATCTACGCCGAGAAGGGTACGCTGACCGTCATCGCCGCCGTCGACGGCCAGCTCGAGGCGACCCGGATCGTCGACGGCGACGAGCGGTCGGCGAGCATCGAGGTCATCGACGACCCACGCGAGCGCGAGTCCGAAAACAGCGTCAACTGGCGCGACAACAAGTTCATCTCGGAGTGACGCGACGGCGACGCGCTCGCCGTACCCTCCCTATTCGGCGAGGATTTCCCCACGAGACCGTCTCCCTCCCCAGCGACGCTCGATACGGCCGGAACCGTGGCCGCCGTTTCTCACGACCGACCGCCGGCCGATAGCGATAGAAGGCTTTGAAACCGGTTGCCCAGTCGATCCCACGCAGTCGTCCGCGTGGGCCCGCCTCCCAGCCCGACTGGAGTCCGGTCACGCACGGGGTGGGCTGTTGGTGAGGTGGGCGAAGACACCGCCCAGGACGACCCCGTAGACCAGGTGCCAGGCCAATAGTGGGATGGTGACGTGTGGGAGGCTGGGCGGCGCGCCGAACCCGACGACCGCGAGCCAGATCGGCATGACGATCCCGGCGCCGACGACCGCCAGCACGAGACCGTAGACGGCACCGGTGCCCGCACACCTGGCGGGCGAGTCCGTCAGGTCCTCCAGGGCTGCGTCCGTCAGGACCGCCGCGAACAGGACGCCGAACAGCGCACCGTGCAGGAGGTGGGCGAGCCAGCCGACGAGCAGGTTCCCCTCGCTCCCGTAGAGCCCCGCGACGGCGACCCGCAACGTCTCCAGGTCCGTCAGCGCGATCGCGACGCTCATGGCCAGCGTCGCGAACAGGCCCGCGACGGCGCCGTAGCGCCACCGGATCTGGACGGCCAGTCGGCCGACGGCGGTTCGCCGGAGCGCCGGAACGGATAGCTCTGCCATGGTATGACATACCACTCCAGCGTGAAAAGAGCGGCGGCAATCTGACCTCGGTGTGACGTGAGTGGCCGGTTGCCGCCGCAGGACGCAGGTTCATCGGGGCGGATCGCGCCGCCCCGTCGGCGACCCGCTGCGTATGTGGAGGAGCTCGTCAGCGTAGCCTGGGCGAGACACGGGTGTCGGATTCGACGGCGGTGCGCCGCGACCGACACGCGTACCTCGATGGTCCACGTGGCCCGAGGCATGGCGAGACGCGTGGCCGTCAGGGTCGATGACCGCGAGCCGTCCGGCCTGATAGAATCGGTCCGCGACCACGACGACGTCGCCGAGGTGACCGTAGAGCGGCTCGACGCCGGTGACCTGGTTTTGGCGTCGATGGCGGTCGAGCGGAAGACGCTCCGGGACTATGTATCGAGCGTGACGAGCCGCTCCGGGACCGACCTCGAGGACCAGGTCGACAGGATGACCGCCCGCTACGACGCCGCGTACGTCCTGCTGGAGGGGGACGTCCGCGGGTTCGACCGGCTGGAGACGGCCGTCTCCCCTGAAGCGCTCCGTGGGTCGATGGCCTCCATCACCGTCCGCCGCGGAGCGGCCGTCGTGCCCTGCAGCGACCGAGGACGGCTGGTGGATTACGCCGTCCGGCTCGGCCGGAAGCACCTCGAGGAGCCCTCGCGGCGGCCGCTTCCCGCGGGATCGGTGCCGAGCCGTCGCGAGCCGACTGCCAAGCGGATGTACGGCTGCATCGAGGGTATCGGGCCCGACCTGGCGGCGACCCTCTACGAGGCGTACCCGACGGTCGCGGAGCTGGTCGCGGCGGACCGCGAGGACCTGACCGATATCAGTGGGGTCGGCGAGAAGCGAGCACGGACGGTACTCGCGGCACTCAGAGACCGGCCCATCGCCGACTGACGTGCCGGCGGGCGAGCCGCCGGCAGCGGCGCCCCGCCGCTCGCATCGGTGGCTGTCGTGCTCCGAAACGTGGCACCAGTAAATGCTTTCCGTCGGTCGGTCGACGGAGACGGTATGCCACCTGGAGGGCCGCGGACGGAGTCGGAGCCGGAATCGATGTGGCTGGCGACGACGCCGGAGACCGACTACGCCCCGCTGGCGGGCGGACTCGACGTGGACACGGTCGTGGTCGGCGGCGGCATCACCGGCCTGACGGCCGCGGACCGGCTGACGGCGGCCGGGCAGACGGTGGCGGTCCTGGAGGCCGACCGGATCGCCGAGAGCACCACCGGCCACACGACCGCGAAACTCACCTCCCAGCACGGCCTCCTCTACGACTATCTCACCTCGACGTTCGACGACGAGCGGGCCCGCCAGTACGCGGAAGCCAACGAGGCCGCTATCGACACCGTCGAGTCCCGCATCGAAGCGCTCGGCGTCGACTGTGGATTCGAACGCCTGCCGGCCTACGTGTACGCGGCGTCGGCCGACGACGTCGACTCGCTCCGCGCCGAGGCGGCCGCCGCTGCGGATCTGGGACTCCCGGCGTCGTTCACCGAGTCGACGGACCTCCCGTACGACGTCCCTGGCGCCGTCCGGTTCGACCACCAGGCGCAGTTCCACCCCCGCACGTACCTGCTTTCGGTGGCCGAGTCCGTGCACGGTGACGGTAGTCACGTCTTCGAGGAGACCCGCGCCCTCGACGTCGACCCCGGAGACCCATGCGAGGTCGAGACCCGGCGCGGCACCGTCACCGCCGACGACGTCGTCGTCGCCACCCACTTCCCGCTCGACGACCGGAACGGTTACTTCGCGCGGATGCACCCGAAGCAGGCGTACCTGCTCGCTGTCCGCGTCGGCGGAGACCTGCCCGGGGGAATGTACTACAGCACGGCCTCGCCGGCCGACACGTTCCGGCCCTGCACCGTCGACGGCGAGGAGTTCCTGATCGTCGGCGGCCAATCCCACGACGTCGGCGTCACGGACCCGCCGACGGCCGAGCGGTATCGCCGGTGTGAGGCGTTCGCCCGCGAGCACTTCGACGTCGAGTCCGTCGCCTACCGCTGGTCGACCCACGACTACTTCACGGTCGACCGGGTGCCGTACGTCGGGCGGGCCGGGCCCGGCCGGGACCACGTCTACGTCGGCACCGGGTTCAACGGCTGGGGGATGAGCGGCGGCGTCGCCGCCGGGGAGATCATCGCCGAGCTCGTACTAACGGGCGACAGCGACCGGGCGGACGTCTTCGACCCGCTGCGGCTCGAACCGGGCGCCTCCGCCTGGCGCTTCCTCCGAGAGAACGCGAAAGTCGCGGGCCGCTTCGTCGGCGACTGGGTCGCGGCGCTATCGTCCGCCGGCGACCTCCCGGCCAGCGGCGAAGCGACGGTCACGCGACGGAATGGCCGGCCCTGCGGCGTCTACCGCGACGAGGACGGCGACGTCCACGCGGTCTCGGCCGTCTGCCCGCACATGGACTGTCTCGTCCGGTGGAACGACGCCGAACGGACCTGGGACTGCCCGTGTCACGGGTCGCGGTTCGACCACGACGGCGAGGTCATCTCCGGGCCGGCGGTCGAGGATCTCCCGACGACGGAGCTTTGAGCCGGCCCCCTGCCGGCGGGCGTGACGGCCCACGCGGGCGACTGCTCCGGGACGGCATCACAGGCCACGCCAGCGCCTGCTCCCCGAGGCCGTCACCGGGACGCAAAGGCTGTCGGATACCATCGTATGTCCGCCGGGACGTATCCCCGCCGGGACGCACGTCGCACGATGCTCGCCTGGTGTGATCCCCGGGACTGTGGTCCCTCGTGCCCGAATCCGGCACTGCGGCGGGCATCCGAAAGACCCATAAACGGGCTAATGACATGTAATTACACGCAATGAGTGACTTCCCGGAGTACGTCGACGTCGACTACGCCGCCGGCGAGGGCGAGCACGCCGAGGACTACCCGACCCTCGAGGACAAGATCGAGCGGGCCGTCGAGGTCGTCCGGACGGGCCTCGAGGAGTACGACCACCCCGCCGTGATGTGGACCGGTGGCAAGGACTCCACGCTGACGCTGTACGTCGTCAAGGAGGTCGTCGAGCAGTTCGACTACGAGCTGCCGCCGACGGTGTTCATCGACCACTACCAGCACTTCGACGAACTGCTGGGGTTCGTCGACCGCTGGGCCGACGAGTGGGGCCTCGAGGTCATCTTCGCCCGCAACACCGACGTCGGCGACTACGTCGACGCCCACGACCTCGACCCCGGCGACGACATCTCCGTCGACGCCCTCTCCGAGCACAACCGCCACCACGTGCGGAACATCCTCGAGTACGACGAGGAGACCTTCCCGTTCCTCCTGGACACTTACGTCGGCAACCACCTGCTGAAGACCGTCGCGCTGAACGACACCCTCGAGGCGGCGGGCATCGACGGCATCATCTCCGGCATCCGCTGGGACGAACAGGAGGCCCGCGCCGACGAGACGTTCTTCAGCCCCCGCCACGACCCCGACATCTACCCGCCGCACGACCGCATCCAGCCCATCCTCCAGTTCGACGAGGCCGACGTCTGGGACGCCTTCTGGTTCTACGTCGTCCCCGAGACCGTCCCGGCGTTCCCGGACGACGGCTACGTCCCGCAGGCGTACGACGACCTGCCGAACGACCTCGACCACGAGGACGTCCCCGTCTCGCCGAAGTACTTCGCCGGCTTCCGGTCGCTCGGCAGCGAGATCTCCACCGAGAAGTCCGACGAGGAACCCGCCTGGCTCCAGGACCTCGAGGACACCACCGAGCGGGCCGGCCGCGCCCAGGACAAGGAGGATCTCATGGAGCGGTTGCGCGACCTCGGCTACATGTGAACCGACCTTTTTGCACCTCCCTCGCGGCGCGTAGCGCCGCTCGGTCGGGCAAAAACGTCGATGAAAAATAGCGCGTGCTCCTTCCGCGAGCGCTTCGCGCTCGCTCCAGTCCGCGCGCGCTACCGCTCGGCGCGCTCCGCGCGCCTCGCGCTGACTACTGGGGCCTTACGTCTGCTCGGCCTCGACCTGCTCCTCGACGGACTTCGGCCGCACCAGGTCCGCAAGCGTCACGAGCAGCCCGAGGAGCCAGCCGAGCGGCGTCGCGATGCAGAACCACATCAGGGCGACGACGACGCCCTCGAAGTCGTAGTTCTCGCTGAGGTAGTCGCTCACCGGGTCGAGCGGCCCGACGAAGACGTCGTCCCGGAAGAAGTTCGCGAGGTCGGTGCTCCGCTCGATGATCACGCCCAGCGCCGGGTCGTACAGCGCCGCGACCACCGGCGGGAGGAAGATCGCGTTCATCGCAAACGGGTACGCGAAGAGCACGGTGGTGGCCCGGCCGCCGACGCGCCTGAACACCACGGCGAGGCCGGCCGAGACCACGGCGACGGTGCTGGCGGCGGCGACGGCGACGAACCCGTCCGGCTGGAGTCGGACGCGGGCCAGTGCGGTGAGGAGGCCCCACACGAGGGCGGCGACGACGAGGACGCCGACGAGGCCGAGGCGGGTGGCGGCGGTGTCGAACCGGCGGGCGTTGAACCGGACGGCGAACCCGACGACGAGCAGCGGGTACAGGACCGCGACGAGGGGGACGCCGACGGCGCCCCAGGCGTAGTACTTGACCTCGTCGGCCCGCGTACGGGGCTTCCACTTGCCGAGCACGCGGTGGACGGCGGTCCGCTGTCGCGGGAAGACCAGCTCCATCCAGGTCTCGTGAAGCCGCACGACGTCGACCCGGATACCCTCGACGATGCCGCCGGCTGCCATACTGTCACCCTCCGGGCCGGCCCAAAAATAGGTTCCGACCGCCGGCCCGAGCCGGTTCACCGGCCCGGCGTCGCTCGCGGTCACCAGGCGTCGGGCGCGAAGTCGGGGTGGACGAGCCGTTCGGTCCGGTCGATGGCGTCGATGCGCGCCACCTCCGCGTCGGTGAGCGCGAGGTCCAGGGAAGCCCGGTTGTCGGCGATGTGGTCCCGGCCGGTCGCCTTCGGGATGGCGGCGACTCCCTTCTCCCGGAGCCACGCGAGGCTGACCTGCGCCGCCGAGGCGTCGTGGGCGGCGGCGATGTCGGTCAGGACGTCCACCTCGAAGACCTTCCCCCGAGCGAGCGGTGAGTACGCGACGAGGTCGATGCCGGCCTCGGCGCAGTGCTCCCGTAGCGCCGGCTGCTGGAGCAGCGGATGCATCTCCACCTGGTTGACCGCGATGGGCGCGTCGATGGCGGCCCGCGCGGCCTCGAGGTGCTCGGGTGTGAAGTTCGAGACGCCGACGCGCTCAATCCGGCCCTGCTCGCGGAGAGCCGCGAACGCCGACAGCGTCTCCTCCGGGTCGTAATCGCCGGCCGGCCAGTGGACGTACAGACACTCGACCGAGTCGACGCCGAGCCGGTCGAGGCTGGCCGCCGTCGAGTCGCGGACCTCGTCGGGCGCCAGCCGGTCGATCCAGACCTTCGTCGCCAGGAATATGTCCTCTCGGTCGACGTCCGCCGCGGCGATACCCTCGCCGACCGCCGCCTCGTTGCCGTACGCCTGGGCTGTGTCGACGTGCCGGTAGCCCATCTCCAGGGCCGTCCGGACGGAGTCGACACACCGCTCGTGGTCGTCGTGCTGCCAGGTCCCGAGCCCGAGTGTCGGCGGTGCGGATTGGCCGCCTGCTCCCGGTTGGTCATCTCGCGTCGACACGAGTCGGCGGTGGCAGGGCGCGCGGAAAACGGTTTGGAACGCGAGGCCGACCGAAGGGAGGCCTCGGACAGGTGAGCGGGAGGCGCGAGGCGCGACCAACGGGAGCGCCTCGGTATGAGCGAGCGGTGAGTGAAACGAGCCGCGAGCAGGGAGCGGAGCGACCGACGACACGCGAGCCGCGAGGCAACCACCGGGAGCGCCTCGATATGATGAGCGGCGAGCACAAACCACCCGCGACCCGCGAGCACAACGACCCACGAGCCCAGCGACCCGCGAGCATGTGAGCGCCACCGGCGACGCATGAACCAGACCGCCGGCGGGGCGTCACCGGGGACCGTCGCCCCACCACTAAGTTCCCCGGCGTCGAGGCGCCGCCGTGAGCCTGCACTTCGCGTCCGCCGTCGACATCGCGGCAGGGGTTCGGGCCGGCGAACACGACCCGGTCGACGTCGCCGAGTCGTTCCTCGACCGCATCGAGCGCCGGAACGCGGTGACCAACGCGTTCGTCACCGTCCTCCGGGAGGAAGCCCGCGAGCGCGCCGCGGCGGTCCGCGAGCGGGTCGACGCCGGCGAGGCCCTCCCGCTGGCCGGCGTCCCCGTGGCGGTGAAGGACCTCTCCGAGACCAAGGCCGGCGTGCCGAACACGATGGGGCTGGCGCCGTTCGCCGACGACGTCGCCGAGGAGACGAGCGTCACCGTCCGCCGACTCGAGGCGGCCGGGGCCGTCGTCGTCGGCACCACGAACACGCCGGAACTCGGCCACTCGGTGCGGACGGACAACGACCTCCAGGGCCCGACGGGGACGCCGGTCGATCCCGACTACAACGCCGGCGGCTCCTCGGGCGGGTCGGCGGCGGCGCTCGCCGACGGCTGCTGTGCACTGGCGACCGGCAGCGACGTCGGCGGGTCGCTCCGGACGCCGGCCGCCTGCTGTGGCGTCGTCAGCCTCAAGCCCAGTTTCGGGCTCGTCCCGCGCGGCACCCGCGTCAACGGCTTCCGCGGCCACACGCCGGTCGGGGTGCTCGGTCCAATGGCGCGCGACGTCGAGAGCCTCGCGCTCATGCTCGACGTCGTGGCCGGTCGCGACCGCGTCGACCCCTTCAGCGTCCCGACGACGGACGACTACCGCCCCGCCGCCGCGGACCCGCCGGACCCCACCGACCTGACGCTCGCGTACTCGCCCGACCTCGACCTCTTTTCGGTCGAGCCGTCGGTCAGTGAGGCGGTCGAGGCCACCCTCGAGACGCTTGCGGACGCCGGCGCGACCGTCGAGAAGTTCACGGTGGACGCCCCGCCATCGGGCGAGTTGACCCACGCCTACAGCCTCGCGGTGACGACCTTCTTCGCCACCGCCGTGGCGGAGGTGAACGAGGATCGCGACGTGGCGCTTCTGGCCGACTTCCCCGACGCCGTGCCGAGCGACCTCCGGACGTACGTCTCGATGGGCCGGAGCCACGACGCCGTCGACGTCGCGACCGCGGACTTCCCCCGGACGACCCTGCACCGCGCCGTCGAGGACGCCCTGGCGGGGTACGACGCACTGGTCTGTCCGACGCTTGCGACGCCCCCGTTGACCCACGCGGAGCCGATCCCGCCGACGATCGACGGCGAGCCGACGGGGAGCGTTCCGACCGCCTGGACGATGGCGTGGCCGTTCAACATGACGGGCCACCCCGTCGTCAACGTCCCCGCCGGCACCGTCGACGGGCTCCCGGTCGGCATGCAGGTCGTCGGCCCGGCGTACGGGGAGCCGCGGCTGCTCGAGGTCGCGGCGGCCGTAGAGGCCATTGCCGGGTGGAAGTACCCGGAGTCGTGATACGGACGATCGTTCCCCGCCGTCACCTGCCCGTTCCCGGCAGTAAGAGATACGTGAACGCGGAGATGAACCCGAGCGCGAAGCCGAGCACGTGCGTGTAGAGGTTGACGATGGTACCGCCCTGGGTGGGGTCCGCCGGGAAGGCCACGAACGGGTACCCGAAGTACAGGAGCGTCGAGACGGCACCCAGTTCGAGATACCCGGGTGGCGTGCCGACGAAGCCGTCCCGGAGGCGACGGACGGCAACCTTGACGCCCGGGAGGTGATGGACGTAGAGCCCACAGCAGAGCAGCGCGGCGGCGCCGATGGCGAGGCTCTCCCGGGTCGCCGGGGCGATGGCGACGCTTATCGTGGCGACCGCGAGGAAGAACGCGACCGGGGCGTGCCGGTCGGCCCCGGCGGTGGCCGCTCTGTCGGCGGCATAGAGGTACAGAGACAGCGCCAACAGCCCGAAGAAGCCCAGGAGGACGCCGGAGAACCCGAAGGCGACGGCCCGCTCGAAATACAGGAGGTTCAGCGCCGAGAGCCCCGGCGGGAGCGAAATGAGCGAGGAGACGAACGCGACCCGGAACAGTCGCCGGCGGCCGGCGAGCAGACAGGAGAGGTACGCCGCGGGGACGACGGCCGCGTAGCCGGCAACGTTCGCCGCCAGATGTATCGGGGTCCGGTGGACGAAGTGGGAGGCGTACATCGTGACCAGCGTGGGCTCGGCATACCGGAGGACGTAGGCCTCACGCGTGCCGGCCGGGAGCGAGAACATGGCGAGGAGGGCGAACGGGACCGCGGCGAGGAGGCCCGCGTCGAGCAGGGAGCCTCGGGCGTGCAGCGTCGTCCCGATCCCGGGATGGAGCGCCGACCGTCGACCTGATGCCATCACCCGGCCTAGGGAGTACGTTCATAAACACCCACGACCGGTATCGAGTCTCGAAAGTCGATGCGGGCTCGCGGGTGGCGGTGGCGACGCCCCCGGGCAGTTTTCGGCCGGGGCCCGATTGAGGTAACTCGCCGGCCGGTCGCAATCCGGCCTCAGTCGTCGGCCGCCGCGGCGTCGCCGCCGTCGGCGTCGGCCGCTGCGGCGTCCTCGATGCTCGGCGGGTACTCGCCGCGGTCGAGTTTCAGGTCGGTCGTCGGTCGCGCCATGCAGGTGAGCGCGAACCGGGCGGCCTCCGCGTCCGTGAGCCCACGGGCCGCCGGCTGGGTGACCTCGCCCTCGACGATCTCCGCCGAGCAGGCCAGACACATCCCGACGCGGCATGAATACTCCTGGGCGATCCCCTCCTCGATGCAGCGGGCGAGGACCGTCTCCGTGTCGGCGACGGTAATGGTCTCGCCCGTCCCGACGAACTCGACGGTGTGATCGGTCATGGCCCCCTCTTTGCCCATCGGCGACAAAAACCTCCCGACCGCCGGGACCGAGGTCGGCCGGCCAGCCACTGTTCAGATTAGGATCCCGTTCGTCAGACAGCTCGACTCACCGGACTCAGGGCCTCAGTCGGCCCCTCGGACAATCAGTTCGGGCGGGACTCTGCAAGGGGCCGGCTGCGTCGCGGCGTCGCCGCGACGCCTGTCGGTTGCCGGCGCTGCCGGCAACCCGCTCGGGGACGGCCGGCGACGGTGAGCCGAGCGACGCGAGGCGAACAGCGCGGCGCGAAGCGCCGCGGGCCGTGCGAGCGGCCGATGGCCGCGAGCAGACCGAGCCGGGCGGCCCGACCGCGGGAAGGGCCGCCGGATGTGCGAACGGCGAGCGGGAGGTCGAGCGAAGCGAGACCTCCAGGGGTGAGCGGCGACCGGCGGGAGCCGCGAGCGACGCGAGCCGTGAGCCGGGCGGCCGACTGAAAGGAGGCCGCCGGACGGGCGAGCGGCGAACGTAGTGAGCCGCGAGCACCGCCCGACCCGAGAAGCCGGGGGCTTGCGTCCACCGGAGAATTACTCCACGCGTAAACTGAACACTGCCGGCCGGCCAAGAGGTAACGTTTTCCCGCCCGCGGCTCCAGTGGCCGGCATGACTATCTTCGAGTACGACGTCGTCGTCGTCGGGGCCGGGACGGCCGGGTGTTACGCCGCCGCGACGGTCGCGAACGCGGGCCACGACGTCGTCATCGTAGAGCGGAAAGACGAGACCGAGGCGGGCCACATCGCCTGCGGGGACGCCCTGAAGGGCGCGAACAACTTCCCGGAGGCGATCCCGAAGGCCGAGATCGACGACGCGTTCACCAATACCGAGGTCGACCACGGGCAGTTCGAGATCCCGCGCGAGGACGCCGTCCTGGACATTCCGGTCCCCGGGGAGCTGGCCGTAATCGACCGGTGGGAGTACGGCCGGCTGATCATTGACGGCGCCGAGCGGGCCGGCGCGGACCTCCACTACGACACGGTCGTCCAGGACGTGCTGCAGGACGACGAGGGCCGCGTCCACGGCATCGAGGCCGCCCGGACGGGCGAGCCCCGTACCTACGAGGCCGAGGTCGTCATCGACGCCGCCGGCGCGCTGTCGCTCCTGCAGGACAAGACCGACTTCGACGGGTCGACCTTCGACACGAACGTCCGGTACTCGCAGTTCTCCTCGGCCTACCGGGAGATCATCGAGGTCGACGAGCCAGTCGCGTGGGCCGACGCCCTGGTGTTCAAGCCCACGAAGCGCTCTGCGGGCTACCTCTGGTACTTCCCCCGGACCGCGACGGAGATAAACGTCGGACTCGGCTTCCAGATGGACGCCGAGCCGATGGAGCTGGTCGCGGACCTCCGGGAGGACATCACCCGCCGGCCGGAACTGCAGGACGCGACCGTCAAGGACAAGCTCGGCGCCGCCCTCCCGACCCGCCGGCCGTACGACTCCGCGGTCGCGCCGGGCTACATGGCCATCGGGGACGCCGCCGCCCACGTCAACCCCATCAGCGGCGGCGGCATCGCCGGCGCCGCCTACGCCGGCCAGTACGCCGGCACCCAGGCCGTCGAGGCCATCGCCGAGGGCGACGTCGGCGAGGCCGCCCTCTGGCGGTACAACGAGCGCGTCATGGAGCACTTCGGCGGCCGGTACGCCGCCCTCGACGTCTACAACGTCTTCTCGACGGCCTACGACCTCGACGACCTGCTCGCCCTGATCGGCGCGCTGCCCGGCGAGCGCATCTCCGAGGCGCTGTACTCGGGGTCGGCGGAGTTCGACCTCCGGCTGAAGCTCCGCGTCCTCTACGAGACGTTCGGCCACTGGGGGACGCTGAAGAACCTCTACGACGCCAAGCGTCTGGCTGACCGCCTGCTCGCCCACTACGAGGACTACCCTTCGAGTCCGGACGGCTTCGCGACCTGGCAGGCAGAGCGGGACGGCATCATGGACGACATCTACGCCGAGGTCGGGGCGGAACCGAAGTACTGAGTTCGTATCGTGAGCCCGGGTGCTGGGCCCTCGACGCGGACGCCGGCTCGGTCGTGAAACCGCAGAGGAACTCCCGCGTCGCTCGGTCGCGGATAGCGCCCGCTGTGGGGTCGCCGGCGACCAGCGGAGGGCGGTACTCCCGTCAGACGACAAGAAAGCACCCCGCTACCGAACCTTCCACGCGTCAGAAACCGAAATATATAAACAGACCGCTGTAAAATACGAGTTCTACTTCGTGCCGTTTGCTACCGTCGAGTCCGGTCGGCGGCCGCCGACGGGTAGCCGGCGACCGAGCGGGGCTATCATCGGGGTCGTGAGCATCGGGCACGCCCGACACGACGGCGCGAATGCCGAGACGCTACAGGAACGTTACCTATGACGGACGACACCACACTCGACAGGCGAAGCGTACTCCGACTGACGGGCGGAACGATCGCGGCGTCGACGGTGGCGGCCGGACCGGTGACCGGACAGACGGCCGAAGAGGAGTGCACCGCGCCGTCCGAGCCGCTCGAACTGACGTCGGTCACGCGGACCGAACACTCGGGGCCGACGACGGTGGAGGGCGACGAACTCCCGGTCGTCGTGGGTGCAGGCCTGCTCGTCACCTTCCCGACCGAGTCGTTCAGCGTTCCGGCGGAGGCCGGCGACTTCACCGCCGATCCGGACAACAGCGGCTGTTATGCGTACCGCATCGACGCGGAACTGTCCTGGAACCCGACCGAGAGCGGCCCGACCAATGCCGGGCTGTTCCTGTACGAGGGCACCAGTCTCGACGGTCGCTGTATCGCGAAGGCGACCGGCGAGGACGTCGCGCCGCAGGGAGCCAACACGGTTTCGGTCTCGGTGCAGGGCGAGGGGACGTTCGAGGGATCCAACGCCAGCGGCGAGGACGTGACCAACGACTACACGGTCGGCCCGGATGACTACACCATGGGCGTGCAGGGACGCGTCGGCATCGCGGACTTCGAGGCGACGGCTACGGCGTCCGTCGTGCCCCTCAACTCGGAATAGCCCGCCCCACCGACGGCTTTCTCGACGGCGCCCTCACTGACAGACCCGGCTGTCGGGTCTCTGTTCGTCGCGGGAGACGTACCCGAGCGACGATGACTCGCCTCCTGGGTCGCCGGAAACTGCCTCGGGAGCATTCTTCGAATACCCCCTCGGCGGATCCTCCGTGTGGGTTCGAGTTACTGTAGGTTTAGGAATGCCTGTCCGAACCGATTCGGGAAACACATCCAGGCTATACCCAATAGATCATCCAATTTGTAGCGATGGGTAGCGTGCTGAACCGGTAATCTTTGACGCACTCGTTTTGTCAGAAGAAAGCATGTCAGGTAGAACCACGTTATTCGATTTTATTATTTTAGTGATTCAAAAAGAACTAGTCCTACGTATTATCGTGCAAGTGATCTCATAGAGGAGGGTTCAAAGACGTGCACTGCGAGGGCAATCGGACCCACGAGGGCGCCCCAAATTCCAAGCGTAATCACGAGTACGGCCGTAATACGCCCGATAGCGTACGCGTTTAGATACGTGGCAACGAGGATACTCACGACGATCGCACCGGAGAGAGCGACGCTCGCCCCATCAGGGCCGTCCGTAACTCCATACAGTCCGTTCGCAATGAGAACGAGAATACCCATACACAGGGCCAATCCAACAACCACCCATGACAAATACAGAACCATAAAGGCGCCCCCTATTACGGTTCCGCCCTCGTTTGTAATAATGATCGCTAATGCTACCAGGATAAGCAGGAAATACGCCCCAATAATCACAGTCTGGACGCGGTGCAATGAGGGGCGGTTCATATCTCTACAAACTATTTCTCTGCCACCAGAAACCTTCTGATTTCGGAGAGCGGGGCCTTCCGTCCCAGCGGTATTATTTGTAGTGGTTGGTCGGTGATTTACACACTGGCAAGACTCTCAGCACGCACTATCCGACCGGAGAGAAATTATACTACTCAGCGACCGCCAGCGCACCGAGGGCCTTCCAGGTTCTGGTTTCAGGCGCGGACGGTGGACGTGGGGTGATCTGCGACCGCGAGCGAGCCGAGGGCGTTCGATGGATTCAACGCTAGCGGCGAGCATGTGACTAACGAATACATGGTCTGGCCGGGGGACTACACTCTAGGTGGGCAGGGACGTGTCGGCATCGTGGACTTCGAGGCGACGACCACGGCGTCCGTCGTGCCCCTCAACTCGGAGTAGGCCGCCCCACCGACGGCTTTCTGACCGACGCCGTCACCGACAGCCACGGCTGTCGGGCCCCAGTCCGTCGCGGTAGGCGTACCCGAGCAACGATGACTCGCCTCCCGCGTCGCCGGGAACCGCCTCGGGAGCATTCTTCGAAATGTCCCGTCGGTGGATCCTATCTGTGTGTGGGTTCGAGTTGCTGTAGGTCTGGGATGCCTGTCCGAACCGATTCGTGGAAACACATTGCTTTCGGTCAATACGGGCCAACGGTGTAACGCAGAGACCTACGAACTTCTACCTAGTTGTGAAATACCCGTGCAAGATATAGAGGATGGAGCCAGCACGCCTTCGTCTACGAGGCGTTTGCGACCGCAGGCATGTAGTACTATTTCGAGTCGGCTATCGAATAACTCTGTCCGAAATGTCCTAATCTACCCTTCCTGCCGCAAGTATGCCCTGCAAATACGCTGCCATGATAGTCAGAAATAGGAGTGTGGTTATTGACACGCGAATGATGAGGTATCGAGATTTATCCCGGAGAGCGGACCGGTCATAGAGTGAGAGTCCAGCCATGTAGCTTATCATGGCGAATGGGAGTACTGCGCCAAAACCGAAAATCCAAACACTCGCGTGGATCCGAATAGTTGATTGGCTTATCGGAACTTCCGTGAATGGTGCCCAGAACACTAGACAGACGGGTATTGCGCTAGAAACTATCGCAACGCCAAACGATTGATTCGTATATCCAAGCACGTTCGGTATGAGGATCATTAATAATATAATTGCAATTGCGAGCGGTATGGATCTGTAATCGATGGAAATTGCAATTGCAAGGCCGAGCATTCCAGATATGATTGAAAAGATAAGAAAGACTTTCTCACGTTGGCTAAATTCGTTTGTGATATTCCACGGAATCATATTTTATTTCTTTAACTCCGCCATGCTCTATCATGAACATTATGGATAGTAAATCCTTGAGGGCCATCGTGTTCATCACTGGACATACACCGTTTATCATTAAGGATCCTCTAAAAACTTGGGGTGAAAGTGGCCAATTGCCCTCACGATCCTACTTGGTGACTGGTGGTTGTGGGTTCCAGAGACGGACCGCGTAGGAATCTTGGATACGCTTAGTCAACTGAATTATAAAATTAGGGGGCGTTGCGGCGGCGGCTATCAATGGAACAGTAACCCGAACACCATAGTAGGGGAGTCGGAAGTCTTTTGCATCGACCAATGCCCGAAGCTTCTCCTCCTGCGTGTTGAGACTCACGCCATCTCGTGGTTGCTCATCGCCACTGACCCGAAGATAGGTGATAGTGCCTGGCCGATGGTCCTCTTCTTCACCGTCCGACAATATGCCATCTCAAAATTGAGGTCTCTTGGTGTATTCAGCACAATCGCAGCCACGTATCTGGATTTAGGAAAGAGTCGCTGCTGAATATAAAGACTGGATGCAGCGAGACGAATTCGAATTCCCGGCGAGCGCACGTACCTTCCAAAGACTTCACCGCCCGCTTCGTTTCAGGGAAGTTAATGAGATCCCATTTCATGGATCGCTCGAAAGCTGCCATCGAGCCAACGGATGCCCCCTCGTACCAGTATTGGTCGTCCGTCACGCCCCATCGACCGTGGAGCCGTCGGCGCCCGAGACGGCCCGCTCCAGCGCCCGTCCGCGACCACTTTACATAGCGTTCTAAACATCATCAGAACCTGGCAAGACTCTCAGCAGGTACTATCCGACCGGAGGGAAGTTATCCTACTCAGCGACCGCGAGCGCGCCGAGGGCGTTCGAGTTGGGGGTCGGGTTATTCCAGTCGATCGTCGTCTCGGAAGATCAGGGAACACTCCCGTGGTCGTTCAAGCCGTTAACTTCCACCCGCCTCGGACTCCCGACCGGGAGTCGTGACGCACGAAATCGGTCACCGCACGTCCGAACTCGTCGCCCGGGTGAGCAGGGTCACGGTGACGGCGCCGAGGCCGAGCGCCAGCGCGAGCAGGACGGCGACGCCCGGTAGGACCGAGTTCAGGGCTCCGTCGAACGCCGTGACCTCGATCACGGTCATCACGTCACGGTCCAACATCAGGGCCCGGGCGGCGTCCACGCCGTAGGTGACCGGGTTCACCATCGCGACGGTCTGGATCCACTCCGGGAGCGCCGCGAGCGGGAGGAAGGCGCTCGAAAGGAACAGAAGCGGGAACTGGAGGAGGTTCGCCCCGATGATGGTCGACTCCTGGTCGCGGGTGAGGACCGCCAGCGCGTTCGAGAGCGCCACGAACCACAGCGAGAACAGGATGCCGATCGCGACGATCCCCGCTGCGCCGACGAGCCCCGTCGCGATCTCGGCCCCCAGGACGACGCCCAGCCCGAGGATGATGGCGACCTGGACGGCGATGCGGAACACCTCGGCGGCGGTCTTGCCGACGAAGACCGCCGTCCGGTTCATCGGCGACACCAGCACCTTCTCGAACATGCCGTTCTCGATGTCGTTGACCAGGCCGACGCCGGAGGTGACGGCGGCCGCAAGCGACACCTGGATGGCGATGCGACGTTGCCGAACACCTCCGTGAACAGTAACAGGAAGATGATCGGTTGGACGAGCGAGACCACGAGGACGAACGGGTTCCGGACGGCCTTCAGGTTCCAGCGCCTGAAGTTCACCCACGCGTCCCCGGCGAACGTGTTGGAGGTGCGGGCGACGTCGCCGTCGGCCTCCGCTGTCGGCGTGCTCACGGCGACACCTCCGGGGACGCCGCGTTGTCGTCGTCCGTGGTCGGCGTGCTCACGGCGACACCTCCGAGGAGACCGCGTCGGCGTCGTCGTCGAGGCCGTCGCCGGTTATCGCGAGGAAGACGTCGTCGAGCGTCGGTGCGCGGACGTTGAAGCCGGTGACAGTTAGCCCCGCGTCGCGGAGTGCGACGAGGAGATCCGTGCCGTGCTGGCGAGCGGTGCGGGCCGTGACACTTATGCCCTCGTCGGTCACCTCGACGCTGGCGTCCGCGAAGGCGTCGAAGTCGCCGGCGATGGTCGCGGCTCGCCGTCGGGCGTCGGCGCCGCCCTCCAGGTCGACGTCGAGCACCTCCCCGCCGACCCGGCGTTTCAGCTCGGTCGGCGACCCCTCGGCGACGATGGCCCCGTCGAGCATGACCGCGAGCCGGTCGCAGAGCCGGTCGGCCTCCTCGAGGTACTGGGTCGTCAAGAGGATGGTGGTGCCGCGGTCGTTGATGGCCTCGAAGTACTCCCAGAGCCGATTTCGTGCCTTGGGGTCCAGCCCCGTCGTCGGTTCGTCGAGGAAGACGAGTGGCGGTTCGTGGACCAGGGCGGTCGCGGCGTCCAACCGCTTTTTCATGCCGCCGGAGAACTCCTCGGCGCGCTTGTCGGCGACGGCAGCGAGTTCAACGAGTTCGAGGAGTTCGGCGATGCGGTCCTGGCGGTCCCCGCGGGGGACACCGTAAGCCTCGCACGCGAACCGGACGTTCTCCTCGGCAGTCAACTCGGGGTCGATGCTCGTCTCCTGTGCCATGTACCCGATGGACTCCCGGACCTTCCGGGGCACTCCAGTCACGTCGAAGCCGTTGACGCCGACGGTTCCGCCGGTCGGCGACAGGAGCGTCGAAAGCACCTTGATCGTGGTCGTCTTGCCGGCGCCGTTCGGGCCGAGGAAACCGAAGAACTCGCCCTGGGGGATCCGGAGGTCGACCCCGCGGACGGCCTCGGTCCCGTCGCCGTACGTCAGCCGGAGGTCCTCGACGGTCACGGCCGGGCGACCGTCGGCACCGGCCGCCGGTCTGTGCCCGTCGCGGGCCGCCTCACCGGCCCCCCGTTCCGAATTGGTCATACGTGCCACCTGCGGCTGGCCGGACAAAAGCGTGGAACTTCGACGGCGGATGAGAACTTCAAAACCTGTAGCGGGCGAGGGCCACCGCCCGCCGGGTCAGAGGTCGTGGTCGATGGCCCAGTGGTGCAGGTGGGCGAACACGGGGAACAGCGCCTCGGCCTTGGGCGTGGGCGTGTACTCGACGCGGGGCGGGATTTCGTCGAACGCCTCCCGGTCGAGGAGGCCGGCGTCGGTCAGCTCGCGGAGCCGCGTCGACAGCGTATTCGGCGCCGCCTCGAGTTCCGCCTCGAGGTCCGAGAACCGGAGCGACCCCTCGGCGAAGGCGAACTCGCTGAGGACGGCCATCGCGTCGGTCTTCCCGAGCAGATCGAGCAGGTCGGCGACCGTCCGCTCGATCCGCTCGCGCTCCTCGGGATCGAACGAGTCCCGGAGCCGCTCGGCCTGCTCGCGGGACAGCCCGGCACTCGGCTCCGGCACCGCGGGCGGGTCAGTCACGACCGTAGGGAGGGACCGGCCGCTGAAATACTTGTATATCAGTAGTATAGCACGACCGTCGAACTCGAGTCGGATACTTCGAAGGTTCGAAGTTGCACGTACTTGTCGCCTGGCGACCTACCGGCGGCCATGCGAATCGCCGTCTTCGGCGCGACCGGCCGCACCGGCCGGCCCCTCGTCCGGCAGGCGATCGACCGGGGGCACGACGTCGTCGCGTTCGCCCGCTCACCCGGTCACCGGGGCCGACGCCGTCGTGTCGGTCCTCGGCCAGACCGACTCGGGCCCGGACGACCTCCTGACAGTCGCCGGCGACCACCACTTCGACGCGATGGCGGAGGCAGACGTCGACCGGTTCGTCACGCTCGTCGGCGCCGGCGTCCGGGAGGAGGGCGAATCCGTGCCGCTCGCCGGGAAGGTCGTGGGCGCCGCGCTGCGGCTGTTCGCCCGCGAGGTCCTCGCCGACGCCGAGGAGCACGTCCGGCGCACCCGCGACACTGATCTCGAGTGGACCGTCGTCCGTGCACCCCGACTGAATGACGGCGACGGCACGGGCGAGTACCGCGCCGGCGACATACGACTCGGTTTCGACACCATCGACCGCCCCGATGTCGCGGCCTTCATCCTCGACTGCCTGGAGGACGACCTGTACGTCGGCGAGATGCCGAAGGTCGGATCCGCGTGAGCGGCGAGCGGATGGCCGTCACCCCATCGCCGCCACGCCGCCGGAA
This sequence comes from Halobacteriales archaeon QS_1_69_70, assembly GCA_003021005.1. Classification (GTDB taxonomy): domain Archaea; phylum Halobacteriota; class Halobacteria; order Halobacteriales; family Haloarculaceae; genus Natronomonas. The sequence goes on from PXRI01000010.1 coordinate 75,808, forward strand.
CGAGTGGGAGTGCCGTCACCTGTAGAGATCGAGCCGCTGGAGGACGGACCCCAGCAGGACGGCGACGGGGATGATCTCGAGCCGGCCGACCCACATGTTGAGGATCAACATCGCCTTGGCGGTCCCGGGCATCGTCGGCCCGGTGATGCCTGCGTCCAGCCCGACATTGCTCTGGGCACTCATGACGTCGAAGATCACGTACTCGAGTGGATGTGCCGGCGAGAGGACGCGGAGGAGGACGGCGACGCCGACCGCCAGAAAGATGAGCCAGAGGACGAACACGACCGTCGCTTCGGTGTACTCCCGTTGGGCCTGGGTCTCGTCCAGGTTTCGCTCGCCGAGTTCCAGATACCGGATCGCCGAATCCGGCTGGAACACCTTCCGGATCTGCCAGGCGGTCCCTTTGAGGAGCGTGATCACCCGGATCAGCTTGAGGCCGCTCACCGTCGACCCGGCCGCCGCCCCGGTGAGCATCCCCAGGCAGGCGAGTAGCGTCGCGCCGGCGCTCCAGACCTGTTCGGTCCCCCCGCCGATGGTCGCCGTCCCGAAGCCCGTGTTCGAGGTCGCGGAGACGAACTGGAACAGCCCCAGGCGGACGGTCTCCTCTATGGTCGCGTACTGACCGTTCGCGTGCAGTATCCCGATCATCACGAGCGACCCGACGGAGAACCAGATGAACACCCACCGGGTCTGGAGGTCCGCATAGAAGTTCCGGACCTCGCCGTTCGCGATCAGGTAGTGGACGGGAAAGGCGATGCTCCCCGCGACCATCACCGGCACCGTCGCGTACTCGATGAGCGGGCTGTCGTAGTGTCCGATCGACTCGGCGTGGACGGAGAATCCGCCGGTCGCGATGCCGGTCATGCCGTGATTGATCGCGTCCCAGAGCGGCATGCCGACGAGGAGAAACAGCGCGATCGAGCCGAGGGTGAGCCCGACGAAGATCTTCCATATCTCCCGCACCGTCGTCACGATGCTCGGGTGGATCTTCTCCGAGCGTGCTTCGCTCTCGTAGAGCGTGTACGAGCCGGCACCGCCGCTCCGCCTGAGGATCGCGACAGTCAGCACGATGACGCCGACGCCGCCGATCCACTCGCTCAACGACCGCCACCAGTGCAGCGCCCGCGGGAGTTCGTCCTCCACGGCGGCCATCGTGAGGCCAGTGCCGGTGAACCCGCTCATGCTCTCGAACACCGCATCGAGCGGGTGGAGGAAGACCGCCGTGGTCGAATCCATCGGCGGCGTGTTCGTCCAGGCCGGGTACGGGTCGACCTGGATGGTCCAGGCGATAAGAAGGAAGGGGAGACTGCCCAGGACACCGATGACGCCCCACGCCGTCGCCGCGGTGACCATCGCCTCGCGTTTCTCCGGTGGTGCTGCGTCCCGATACCGTCGGACCAGTCCCGTCCCGATGCCGCCGATGACGAGCGCGGAGACCACGAAGGCGGGAATCGTGTAGAACTCGCCGTTGATAGCGGCGACGGCGATGGAGACGACGATCAGTAGCGAGACGGCCTGGACGATACGACCGACGTCCCGGCCGACCGTGGCCATATCTACCCGCATCATGGCCACGCGGTCGCCACGACGGTGTGATCCTTGGAGGTCACTGGATGGGTTTCAGCCGGTCCCAACACAGCGACATGTGGACAGATCGGATCGTTCATGCTATCGATCACGCCTCCCGGTCCTCGTCGTGGCCGAAGACGTCCGTGAGTTCCTGCTCCGCGCCGGTCGCAGAGTACACCGTCAGCAGATCGTTCGACCTGATCTCCGTGTTTCCGTGCGGCGTCAGTGGCTTCCCTTCGCCCTCGCGATCGATGGCGACGATCAGGACGTCGTCCGAAAGGAGGCTCTCCTCGCCCGCTTCTGTGAGTGTCTTGCCGGCGATCGGGGCGTCCTCGGTCACCGTGATTTCGAAGACCTCCGCCTCGTCGCCGATCCGCATGTAGTCGACGATGGCCGGCCTCGCGACTGCCCGATACAGATACCCCGCGATGAGGTGTTGGGGGTTCTCGATCGTGTTGACCCCGATCCGTCTGAAGAGGTTCATGTGCTCCGGATCGTGAACGACGGACGTGACCGTCGGGACGTCGTACTCTTCGGCGAGCAGACAGACCATGACGTTCGTCGCGTCCTGGTCGGTCGTCGAGACGATCGCGTCGGCCCGCCCGGCGCCGGCATCGTCCAGCGTGTCCTTCAGGGTCGCATCCGCATTGAGTACCATACAGTCGTACTCGCCGGCGATCTCGTCGGCTTTTCCCGGCTCTCGTTCGACGACGACGACCTCGTTTCCGGAACGGGTCGCGATGTCGATGAGCGGCGTGCCGATGTCGCCCGCACCGACGATGATGACGTACATGTTGGATCAGTCGTTTACCCGTGCCCTGAAAACGTATTGTGGTTCGAGGCCGATCCCGTCACAGCGCCGAGCCGGCCGGTCGATCGTGTAGACATGTATAGTATCTCCTCGTTCAGTTCGCAGTCACACTGTCCGATCTTCGAAGTGTCCGAAGATATCCGTGAGTTCCGGCTCCGCTCCCCGTGCCGAGTAGACGGTCAACAGGTCGTTCGCCTCGATCCGGGTGTCTCCCCTGGGCGTCAGTGGCTCGTCCTCGTCGTCTCGATCGATGGCGACGATCAGGACGTCGTCCGGCAGAAGGTTTTCGGTGCCGACGTTCGTGAGCGTCTTCCCGGCGATCCGAGCTCCTTCCATCACCGTGATCTCGAAGACCTCTGCCTCATCGCCGACCCGCATGTAGTCGACGATCGCGGGCCTGGCGACCGCCCGGTAGAGGTGACCTGCGATGAGTTGCTGGGGGTTTTCGATCGTGTTCACGCCGATCTGGCGGAAGAGGTCCATGTGCTCCGCGTTGTGCACGACCGACGTGACAGTCGGGATGTCGAACTCCGTTGCGAGCAGACAGACCATGACGTTCGTCGCGTCCTGGTCGGTCGTCGAGATGATCGCGTCGGCCCCTCCGGCGCCGGCATCGTCCAGCGTCTCCTTCACCGTGGCGTCCGCGTTGAGTACCATGCAGTCGAAGCCGCTGGCGGCTTCGTCGGCCTTTCGTGGGTCTCGTTCGATGACGACGACCTCGTTTCCGGGGCGAGTCGCGGTGTCGATCAACGGCGTGCCGATGTTGCCTGCTCCGACGATGATCATGTACATGGGTGGTGTCGAGTGTGAGTTTTACCGTCTTTTAGACGGCATGCTGGTCGGCTTCACGATTCACGCTCCTCGCGGTCCGGCAGAACCACGATCGGAATGCCACTACTTCGGACGATGTTGTGCGTGACGTCACCGGTCAACAGCTTGCGCCAGCGGCGCCCACCGCGAGGAGTGAAGACGATCCCCCTGGCGCTCCTATCGTCCGCCGCATCGACGACCGTCGACGCGATATCGGTCCCGTAGCGGAGTTCCGACTCCAAGACTACACCCGAATCAGCGAATCCCTCGGTGACGATCGAGAATACCTCCACGGCTCGCTGTTCGCGTTGCTCGAGGGATGCGTTATCGGGGGGCCCACCAGCCTTCTCGAGGACGTGGACGGCGATCACTCTCGAGTCCCCGGCAACGTATGATCGGAGTGTGGCCGCCGTGGACGCGGCATCATCGCGGTCGGCGACCGGCACGACGACCCGGCTGAACAACGGTTCAGTCATGACGGCCACCCCCGGGATCACCACCGACCTCCCCGAGATTGGGCCCCCGATATCGACCCCCATGATAGTCGATAGTGGGCTGCCATACGGTCCTGTAGGCGAACGGGTCGCGTGCGGTGAGGTCCTCGGGGACGTCTCCCGGCGGATCGGTATGGGTAGCAACCATCGGGTTTTTGATCTGGGTGTGTACGGACGGCGGACGGATTTGGGCGCTTCTCGGGACGGCTGTTCGGTATCGATTCCGGGCATCCGGTCGTGCGTTCCTCCCAGCGATAAAACTTGGGTTTCTATTTCGTCACGCAAAAATATTCCACCCCTAGATTTAGTTGAAGTGAAATCCTACTCCCCCTCGCGCGGGAGTGATTGCGAAATGGAACCGCCGATCGAATCCGACGAGTTCGAACTCCCAACCGAAACGCGGCGCGGACAGGCCGCCAGAGCCATCGAACGAGTCTGTACGACCGCCGCCAGGTGGTCTATTCCGCTGTTCGTTCCGGTCGGGTGTCTGTTCTTCCTCTACGTCGCCGGCGGATATACAGCGGTCTCCGTCGGAATGTGGACGCCGGAGTACGAATTCCTCTCTCCGTCGGAGGACGTGTATCTCGCGTGGCTCGGGTTCGGCTCGGGTATCACGATCTGTGTCGGAACGGGATCCCTGATCGGACTTGCGTTCCTCGAGGAAGGCGAGGGCGGAATGCATACCGAACTCTCGATTCTCTCCGCCTTCGTCGGCTTCGGTTTCGGAGCCGGAATCATCCGGATGACCTACACGACTGTGCTGGCCACATTCCTGTAGCGCGTGTCGGAGCGGAGCCAACCGGCGTCGCGATGCGTACCTGAAGGGGGCTCGTGTAGAGATACTGCGGGGGTAGGACCCCACGTGGCGGGGAAGACACTTTATCACCGCTGATCGTGGTTTCCGTATGGCCCATCGCGTCGACGAGATCGACAAGCGCATTCTCTATTATTTATCCGTCGATGCCCGGAATACGACGACGTCAGATATCGCCGAAGAGGCCGAAGTGACCCCGGCAACGATCAGGAATCGGATCGAGCAGCTCGAAGAGCACGGAATCCTGCGTGGGTATCTCGCCGATATCGATTACAAGGCCATCGAATCATACGTGAAATACCAGTTCAGGTGTACGGCGGCCATTTCTGACCGCGAGCGACTCGCTCAGTCCGCCCTGGAGATCCACGGAGTTCTACGGGCCAGAGAGTTGATGGCGGGCTCGTCGAACCTGGTGATTACCGCCGTCGGGGCCGACACCGATGCGATCACTCGGATCGCACACGACCTCTCCGATCTCGGGTTGGATATCGTCGACGAGAGTGTGATCGAAGGCGAATACTACACGCCGTACACGCCGTTCGGCCCGGAGAACGTACCGACGGGGCCGAAGTTGACGGACGTCATGAGTCTCGCCGGGGACGCAGAAGTCGTCGAGTTCACCGTCTCGGAGGGTGCCGACATAGCGAACATGACTATCGAAGGGGCCGTCGGTGACGGCCTCCTGGCCGAGGAGCTCCTCGTCGTCGGCGTCGAACGGGACGGAGACGTACTCACCCCGAAGGGAGAGACCGTCATTCAACCGGGGGATGTCGTGTCCCTGTTCTCGAAATCCCCATTGGGAACGGACGCTTTGGAAGTGTTTGGTATGTAACCTACTCGCGTCGAGAGAATCGTGCGGGTGACGGAGGGACTCGATGAGCCCGCGCTCCTCCGGGGTCGAGGGAGTACCGGAGCCGTTCGGCCTGCTCGCTGGACAGCCCGGAATTCGGCTCCTGCACCACTGGCGGTCGGTAATATCCGCATCGATGGACTGGCCGCTCGGATAGTATCAGTATTATCCAACGAACGGCCGACTCGCTACGCATACTTCGAAGGATCGAAGTTACAAGTATTTGATGCCGGGCGACGTACCGGCGGCCATGCGAATCGCCGTGTTCGGCGAGAGCGCCGTCTTCGCGGCGGCCTGCGTGGCCCTGCTTCCGGGTGAGAGCCGATGAGTCGGGTACCCGTCATCGCTGCGATCGGCAGCGTCGGCCGCCAAGTGGTCGCCGACATGATCGACCGCGGAACCGACGTGCTCGCCGGCACTCCCAATCCCGACCGGGCCGGCGCGCGCGTCTGCGACGGGGCGGTCGGGCGGCCGCCGCCGGACGTCGGAACCTCCGCCCGGGACGACGCCGACCGGTTCGCTCCGGCGAGCGAGGCGGCGACGCCATCGCCGCCCGACGAGTCCCCGGTGTCCGACCGCGACACCCCGGTCTTCGACGACGTCCCGGTCACGGACGGCGGTCGCCCCGCAGACACCGAGAGGGATGGCCGTGTCGAGCCCGCCGACCCGCCGCCGGACGCGCTCGTCCGCGTCGTGAACCCGGTCCTGAAACTGATGCTTCGGTCGCCGCTCCATCCGCTCGTCAGCGACGACCTCCTCCTTTTGACGGTCACTGGACGGAAGACCGGAACCCGGTACACCTTCCCCGTCGGCTACGAGCAGCGCGACGACACCCTGGCGGTCATCAGCCACGGGACGAACTGGTGGATGAACCTCCGCGACGGCGGCGCCGAGGTGACGGTCCTGCTCCGCGGCGAGCGCCGCAGCGGCCACGCGACGGTCCAGGCCGAGGACGAGGCGGTCGCCGAGTATCTCCACGGCTACTTCCGGCGCGAGGGCGTCGGGTCCGACCGCAGGGCGGGCCTGAAAATCGACGGTGAGGCCGTCCCCGACGCGGCCGCGCTCCGGGAGGTGGTCGACCACGTGGTGGTGGTCACTATCGACCTCGAGGACACGAGGGGCTGAATACGGAACTCCTCGGGCTGTCTGTCCCTCGTCCGGTCGCCGCGCTACGGGTCGATCGGATCGGATCGAAATCGCAGGACTCGCGGTCGCGACGCGATCGGTCGCACGGAGGTTTTTGTAAATTGGAGGAGAAAGCCTCGCCCTTCAGGGCGGGGAGGATGTCAAAGCTTGCCGGCCTTCTGTAGCTTCATCAGGTCCTCGGTGTCCAGCGTTTCGCCGTCCTTGAACTTCTGGTAGATCTCCTCGGCTTCCTCCTTTGCGGCCTCGCGCTCCTCGGCGCGCTCGTCCTTCCGCTCCTCTTCCTCTTCCTTGTCGAGTTCGCGCAGGCGCTTCTGGACGCGGACGAAGTCCTCGTGGTGGCGGTCGGCGGCCTCCTGGGCCTCGACGAACGGAGGCCTCGGCGCGAACCTCCTGGGCCTCCTCCTTCAGCGACTCGAGGTCGCCGGTCTGGTCGAGCTTCGCCTTCCGGTCTGCGAGCTTCTCGCGTTTGCCCTCGATGGTCTCGATCAGCTCGCGCTCGTCGTCCGTCGACAGCACCTCGGTCTGCTGTTTGAACTCCAGGTCCTCGATCTCGGATTCGAGCTGGTCTACGCCCTTGCCCTCGTCGAGTTCGAGGTCCGCCTTCATCTCGTCGACCTCGTCGAACAGCTCGTTGGCCTTCGCGTTGAGGTCGTTCCGGGTCTCCTTGTGCTCTTGGACCTGCTCGTTCAGCTCGTCGCGCTTCTCGCGGTGCGTCTGGGCCTCGTCGACCTTCTCTCTCGTCTTCGCGTTGAGTTCGTCGCGCTTCGAGGCCCGCTCGGAGGCCTTCTGGTTCAGGTCGTTCCGCCGGTCCCGGAGCTGGCCGGCGCGCTTTATGAGCTGTCCTTTCGATTCGTTCTCGAGGTCCTCGTCCGTCAGTTCCACGTTCGCCGATTCGTCGATTGACTCTGGCATGGTTGTCTCTCTACTCCATTACGCTCCGGCGCCGACGGCCGTCGCTCGCGGGACGGCTGTCGCCGGACAAGCAGGGTTCCCTGTCATGCTGGTCGGCTGACGATGCTGCCGAACGCCGGACGCGTTCTGGTGGGCGACAGTACTGGTTTGCCGCATATAAAAATTGTGGAGGCAACCCCCGTGAAAACAGTTACCACGGCGCCCGAACCACCAGGTTAGCCGTCCGGGGGAAGCGACCCGCCACGCGTGATGAACCTTCGCAGGCGGCGTGGGACCGGCGATCACTCGCGGGTCGGGGCCGGATCGGACCGGGACCGAACCCGCTGGGTGGTGCCGGGGCCGTGGACGTACGCACTCAAGTGGCCAGGCTGCGAGGCGACCGACATGGACCGCGAGCGAGATGCCGCGGCGGACCGAATGGTCCGCGTACAGGCGTGCGGCCACGAGCACGTGACCGCGGCCCACGGGAGCACCTTCGAGGTGACGAGCGACGACTGGATGACGCCGTCCGGCGACTGCATCCTCGCCGTCGATGCCGACGCCGTGCCGGCCGCGTTCGACGACGAGTTCGCCGCGGCCTGCCGGTCGCGGGCCGCGATGGTGACTGCGACGCTGCGCGCCGGCGACCACGCGACGGTCGTCGAGGGCCGAGGCCACCCCGACCTCACGTTCGAGAGCGACCGGAGCCTGGTCGCCCGCACGAGCACCCACGTCGACGACCGGACGGTGATGGTCGACGCCGACGCCGCCGCGGCCGACGTAGCGGCCTCGCCGTCGGTCCCGGTGACGAAACCCTTGTGTCCGGCTCGGTCGATGGACCGACATGGACGAGGAACCGGCCGAGAACATCTCCGGGGGCGCCGCGGGTGGCGGGGCCGCTGCACGGTTCGACCCGGCCCAGGCCCACACGCGAGCCGAGCGTGTCGTCGACCGGCTCGGGGAGCTGTACTGGCAGAAGACCTACGGCGGCCGGGCCGCCTTCGAGTGTCTGGTCCGGACGGTCCTGAGCCAGAACACCTCCGACGTCGCCAGCCAGCCGGCCCACGACGCCCTCGTGGCGCGGTACGGTACCGACGGCGAAGACGCATCGAGCGGTAACGAGTCAGACGACGACGGGGAGCTGCCGAGCGGCGACGAGCCGCCGGGAGCCGACGGGTACGGGAGCGGCGAGGACGGCGATGGCGGCGAGGACGACAACGATAGCGACCACGACCTCGCGTCGGCGCTTTCGGCGGCCGACCGCGAGGCCCTCGCCGAGACCATCGCCCCCGCCGGCCTCCACAACCAGAAGTCCGAGACCCTCATCCGGCTCGCCGACCGCTTGGTCGACGAGTATGACGGTGCAGACGGCTTCGACGCGTTCGTCCGCGAGGCGGACCCCGGGACGGTGCGGGAGGCCCTGCTCGACATGAAGGGCGTGGGGCCGAAGACCGCCGACTGCGTCCTCCTGTTCGCCGGCGGCCGCGAGGGCGTCTTTCCCGTGGACACCCACGTCCACCGGATCGCCCGCCGCATCGGGCTCGCGCCGCCCGACGCCGACCACGAGACGGTCCGCGACCACCTGGAGGCTGCCGTGCCCGGGCGGAAGTGCGGCTTCGGCCACACCGCAATGATCCAGTTCGGCCGCGAGTACTGCACCGCCCCCAGTCCCGCGTGTCTGGACGACCCCGAGGCGTGCCCGATGGCGGACGTCTGCGACCAGGTCGGTGTCTACCCCGAGACCGGTGTGGTCGAAGACCCCGCGGCGGCGCCCGACACCAACCGCTGAGTGCCGGGGTCGGCCGAGAGTTTTTCCGCCGGGGCTCGCTACCATCGGGTATGCTCGGGACGCTTCTGGGTCGATTCTTCGCCCGGCTGAGTGATAGTGATGCCGGCGACGGCTCCGACACCGACGACGCTGGCGGCCACAGACCCTCGCGGCTCGACGCCTCGGTGATCGCCGGCCACGGCGGGCAGGTCGGCGACCTCGACGAGGCAACGAGCGAGCTCGAGGCGGAGGCCCGCGACCTGGAGGCCGAACGCCGGGACTCTTGAATCGCGTGGTCCGAAAGGGAGTCCCGGGGACGTCGGACGCGGTGTTCTGTCCACCGGGCGGCAGGACAGTGCCGAGGACGGACCGCCGCCGGACCTCCAGCGTCGGTGCCGGCTCCCGGCTCCAGGTCCTCCGCCCGGGTGAGGCGGCCGTGGCTGACGAGTACCAGCCGAGGGCCATACCGGGAGGACGGGCGGTAGTGGACTCTCTCCTCGACGAAAGCAAGGGGAGTCCGGCGAGTGCGACTTATCTGGAGGTTCGCTAAGCTGCTCGAGAGGGACGCCACCTTCGAGGCCCGGTCGCCGCCCTCGCCGGAATCCAATATAGCGTCGAGCGGGAGGGCCTGGCAGCGGAACACGCAGCCTGTCTGGTACAGAAGCGTTTGGTTGTACCGCATAGATACAACCTAATTTGGTTGTATTTATATGAAACAACCTTTTTCGGTTGTGACAACGTACGGCGAGTCATGGATGCCTGCGTGCTCCTCGGCGACGTTGTCGGGTCGCGGGACCTGTCGAACCGCGCTGTCTTCGGGACGTCGCTTGAGGCCGCCTGTCGCTCGGTCGACGAGGCCTTCGCGGACGCCGTTATCGCGCCGGCGACGCCGCTGAAGGGGGTCGACGAGGTCGGCGTCGTCCTCGAGGATTGGCGGGTGGTATACGGCGTCGTCCGGCGGTTCTACGAGGCCGTCCACCCCGTCCGGGTCCGCTTTGCGGCCGCCACGGGCGACATCGACGTGGGCGTCGAGAGCGGGCGCGTGCCGGCGATGGACGGGCCGGCGTTCCACCGGGCCGACGAGATGCTGGCGTCGGTCGCCGACGCGGGCCTGCTTTTCGACCTCGCGGTCTCGGAGTCGACGCTGGACCGTGCGATAGCCGACGAGGTCAACCTGCTGTTGCGCTGGCGGGCCGGCCTCACGGAACGCCAGGCCGAGTACATCCGGGCGTACGAACGGCGGGGAACCCAGGCCGCCGCCGCGACCGACCTCGGGGTCACCCAGCAGGCCGTGTCGAACGAACTCCGTGACGTGGGCTGGCCGTTCGTCGACCGCATCGAGCGTCGGCTGGAACGGACACTCGAGGAGTACGCCGATGCCACGTGAGCCAGTCCGTCTCGCTGTCGTTCCGGGGTCGGGGCCGTACTCGTCCTCACCAGCGGCGCCGTCGACAGGACCGTGCTCGACTCCGTCGGGGACCGCGAGGAACCGAGCCAGCGCGAACTCGACGTCGGTGCCATCGTCGGCAAGACCGAGAACGTCCTCGTGTTCACCTTCGTGCTGGTGGACGCCTACGTGGCCCTCTCGATCATCTTCGCGGCGAAGAGCATCGTCCGGCGTGAGGACATGAAACAGAACAGCCTCTTCTACCTGGCCGGCACGCTCGTGAATTTCACCTACTCGCTACTCGCTGGCCTGCTCGCGCTGTGGCTACTCGGCCTGCTGTGACGGGCCGCTCGCCGCCACGCGTCAGCTCTCCCGTCGGGGACGTTCCGCGAGGTACGTGCCACGGTCGAGGAAGCCGGCGAGTTCCGTGACCGGGATCGGCAGGTAGTCGAGCAGTTCGACGCCGACGTTCGCCCGGCGGGCGTCGGGGTCGACGAACGGGTACGCGTCGGGTCGCATGTCGTGGTGGTGGCCGTGGACGACCCACCCCTCGTGGTCCGGCGGGGCGTCCGCGGGGTCGTGGACGCAGTGGAGCGTGCGGTCGCCGACCTCGAGCGAGTACGACGCACGGACGGAGACCGCGCGGGTCCGTCGGGCGCCCTCGTCGTGGTCGCCCGCGACGAAGACGACGTCGCCGGCCACCCGGTGCAGCCACCGGCGGACCGTCGTCGGCTCCGAGGGGACGGCGAAGTCGCCGACGAAGACGACGGTGTCGTCAGCGTCGACGGCACCGTTCCAGCCGGCGACCAGCGCGTCGTTCATCTCGGCGAGCGAGCCGAACGGCCGGTCGGTGTAGGAAAGCACGTCGGGGTCGCCGAAGTGGGTGTCGGCGAGGAGGTAGCGGGTCACGGCTCCCGCCGCCGACCCTTCGGCATCCGCGAGCGCAGCTCGTCGTGGACGTACAGCCCGACGCCAATGGGCTCGACGCCGCCGGCGACGTCGTGGGCGGCGACGAGGTAGCCCCAGTCGCCGTCCCACGCGGGTTCGGTGGTCTCGCCGGCGAGGAAGGCCGTCGCGTCGGCCTCCTCCAGCACGACCACGTTCCGCGTCGCCGCGCGGCCGAACCGCTGGACGGCGTTCGTCGTCGGCTTCCAGTGCTTCTGGCGGGTCCGGAGGAACGTCATCCCCAGGCCCTCGACGCCGGCCGGCGAGTCGACGTCCCCGGCGAACGCCCACACCTTCCCGGCGCCCTTCTCCCAGAACGTGTGCGAGTCGAACGTCGCGGCCTCGAGGCCGAACCGGTCGACCCACCAGTCGACCACCTCGCGACGGGTCGCCCGGCCCGCCACGACTCGGTCGTCGGCCGTCCCGGGCAGGCGGTCGAACCGCTGGCCGTCGTTGGTCGGCGCGTCGGTGCCGCCGTCGCCAGCGTCACGTGCTGCGGTGCCGTCCCGGCCCTGGCCGTCACCGTCGAGGCGGTCGTCGGTCACGCGCCGACCTCCACCTTGGCACAGAAGAACCCGCCGGTGTCGTTGTGGTGCGGGTAGACGCGCTTTGCCCGCCGGACTGCGTCGTCGTAGCTCTCGCCCCGCCACTCCGTGACACCAGGGGCGTGCTCTAGGGCCAACTCGAAGTCGACGACGTCGCAGTCGTTCTCCTCGAGGGCGTGGTGGAGGACGGCCTCGTTCTCCTCGGGGGCGAACGTGCAGGTGGCGTAGACGACGGTGCCGCCCGCCCGGGTGACCTCCAGGGCGCGGCCCAGGATAGCCGTCTGGACGCCCGCGATACCCTCGACGTGGTCGAGCGACCACGCCTCGAGGGCATCCGGGTTCTTCCGGATCGTCCCCTCACACGAACAGGGGACGTCGACGAGCGCCCGGTCGAACCGCTCGCCCCCGACCGGCGACAGCGAGAAGTTGCGGGCATCGCGCCGGGTGACGGCGACGTTCGTGACCCCACAGCGCTCAACGTTGGCCCGCAGCGCCGACAGCCGACCCAGGTCGTTGTCGTTGGCGACGAGCAGTCCCCGGTCGTCCATCAGCGCCGCCACCTGGGTGGTCTTGCTCCCGGGCGCCGCACAGGAGTCGAACACCCGCTCGCCGGGCTCGGGGTCGAGCGCCAGCGCGGGAACCGCCGAGACCTCCTCCTGGCCGTACACCCACCCGTGGACGAACGGCCAGGTGTTGCCCGGCGAGACGTCGTCGGCGAGCCGGAACAGGCCGTCGTGCCAGCCGACCGGCTCGTAGCCCACACCGGCCTCGTCGAAGGCCCGACGGACGCGGTCTGGCGTCGCCTCGAGCCCGTTGACGCGGACCACCGACGGGAGCGGCCGGTCGCAGGCCGCGTGGAACGCCGCCGGGTCGTCCACCAGGGGATCGTACCGGGCCAGGGGGTCCATGGCGGGCCTCCGTCGGCCGCGGGTTTGTCGGTGTCGGTTCCCCGCGTCGGCGAACCGCGGTGCGGTCAACTACCCACCCGTCCTCGTCGAAGGGCTCCCCGGCGCGGGACTGGTTGGAAAGATCGCCGCCGACCACCTCGTCGACGCCTACGGGATGGCCCACTACGGATCGGTACGCTGCGATGGCCTCCCGGACGTCGCCGTCTACCGCGGCGACTCCTCGGACGTCATCCCGCCGGTCCGGCTGTACGCCGACGAGTCGCGGGACCTCCTCGTCCTCCAGAGCGACGTCCCGGTGTCGCCGTCCGGCGCGCCCGAGTTCGCAGACTGCGTCACCGCCTGGCTGGACGACCACGACGTCTTCCCGCTGTACCTCAGCGGCCTCGCCGAGGACAAGGAGGGCGTCCCGGAGCTGTACGGCGTCGCGACCGGCGACGCCGAGTCGGTCATCGACCGGGCGGGGCTCGTGCCCCCGCGGGAAAGCGGGCTCGTGTCGGGGCCGACCGGCGCGCTCATCGCGGCGGCCGGCGAGACCGGCCTGGACGCCGCCGGCCTCATCGTCCAGACCAACCCGCAGTTCCCCGACCCGGAGGCCGCCCGCGCCATCCTCGAGCACGGCGTCGGCCCCATCGCCGACGTCGACGTCGACACGTCGGCCCTGGTCGAGCAGGCCGACGAGATACAGCAGGCGCGGGAACAGATGGCGAAACAGCTGCAGGACGGTGGCGACGAGAGCACGGCGGCCCAGCCCATCCGCGGGTTCCAGTAGCCGACGGGACGGCGGCCGGCAACCACGATGCCCGAATCGTTCGAACGGTCGTCCTCCCGGCCGGCCCATCGCCTAGAACGGCTCCGCCGGGCCGTCGACGACGTCCGGGTTCGCGAGCACCTCCGCCGGGCGGAGTCCGCACTCCGGAGCGCCGAGCACGACCTCTCGCGCGAACGGCGCCGCCGCCGCGAGCGCCACCTCGACCGCCTGGCCGCCTACCGGGCGCGGGGCGAGGTCCCCACCAACCGGACGGAGCCGGAGCGCGTCCCGCTGTTCGTCGGCGACGACGGCACGCCGTGTGCGATGGCCCACCTCCTCGGTGAGGACGGCCGCGAGGACCTCGTCACGGCGGTGAAGGCCGAGGAGCCGACGGTCCGCATCGAGGACCTGCCCGACGACCACCCGGTCGTCGAGTGGGTCGAGGCCAACGGCCTCACGCGCGAGGAGGCCGCGCGGATCCAGCCGACGTACCCGGGCGGCGTCCAGTTCGCCACCACCTGTGGGCCGGTGCCCTGTTGGGTCGCCGGGGCCGTGGCCTCGGTCGTCGGGCTCGCGGCGGCGGGCGCCATCGAGTACGTCGGCTACCGGCTCGTCGGCGACGCGTTCCCCGACAACGCGCTCAAGCGGCGGGCGACGCTGTCGTACCTGACCGTGCTGGCGCTCTTCGTCGCGCCGCTCTTAGCCCTCGTCGTGTTCGCGCTGTTCCCATGACGCGGAGCGCCCGACGGCGGATCGTAGCGTTCGCCGCCGGCCTGACGCTGGCGGTGGGCCTGCTGGCCGGGTTACTGCTGCAGATGGTCTTCCCGATGGACTACTCACACTCTCTTCTGGAAGCCCGGTTCGGGCGGACGGTCATGCTGGCCCTGCTGGCCGTTTTCGTCTGTCTCTACGTGGCTCTCCCGGTCGTCGCAGCGGCCGTATTCGTCCGGGAGAACGGACACCCGCTCGCCTACGGCGGCGTCGCGGTGGCCGCCATCCTGATGCCGGTCCTGACCCCGCTCGCGATCGCCTGGGCGCTCGAACGGACCTCCGGGGTCCCCGGAGTCCTCCCTCGCCTCGTTGGAGCCGCCGCCGCGCTCGTGGCCGCCCTCGGGGGCGGTGCGCTAGCCGCCGAACGGGTCGGCCCACCGAACCGAAAGACGCGGTGGGTGTTCGTGCTCAACATCGCCGTCCTCGGCGTGTTCTCCGCCGGGGTCCTCGGCGCCCTGGTCGCTGCGCCGGGATTCGCGGACGAGCACACGACGGACACCACGCCGGACGTCGACCTTGAGTTCGAGGAGCGGACGACCGACGACGGCCGACTGCTCGTCGTCGAACACGCCGGCGGCGAGCCAGCACCGGTGGACCGACTCGATATCCGTGGGGAGGGATTCGCCGACGTCGAGGCCGCCGACCAGACAGAACCGGGCCCGTGGGCTGGCGAGGCGACCGGACGGGCGCCAAGGGGCGGCGGCCCAGCCGTCGTCGAGGGCGACACGGTGACCGTCGGCGTCGCCGACGACTGTAGCTTCATAATCGGCACGGGACCGGAGTTGCGGGGGCCGGTCGAGTACTACGATTGCTCGGAGCCCAGGTAGACGACCTGCTGGTAGCGCTCGGATGAGCGGACAGTATACCGCCTGACGGGATACCAAGGCCTTTGACCCAGCGCGAACGACGGCCGGTATGGCGCCGATCCACGACCGCCAGCGGGTGGCGGTCATCGCCGACTCCCAGAACCTCTATCACACGGCTCACAGTCTCCACTCCCGGAACCTCGACTACACGGCCCTGCTCGAGGCCGCGGTGGACGGCCGCGAACTCGTCCGCGCGATCGCCTACGTCATCCGCGCGGAGTCCCCGGCCGAGGAGGATTTCTTCGAGGCATTGCGGGACATCGGCTTCGAGACGAAGATCAAGGAGATCAAGACGTTCGCCGACGGCAGCCAGAAGGCCAACTGGGACCTCGGGATGTGTCTGGACGCCGTCACGCTGGCCTCGAAGGTCGACACCGTCGTGCTGGCAAGCGGCGACGGCGACTTCGAGCGGCTCTGTACCCACCTCCGCCACGAAGGGGTGCGCACCGAGGTGATCGGCTTCGAGTCCTCGACGGCCGAGGAACTGGTCGCGGCCGCCGACGACTTCGTCGACATGAGCGACGACGTGGAGCGGTTCCTGCTGTAGCTTATACAGGCGTCTCCTCGACCCCTGGCCGGCCCCCGGGGTCGCCGCCCTCGGTGGCGGCGAGGAAGCCGTCCGCCCAGAGGTTCGCCGCCACAATCAGGCCGTAGAAGTTGAGGAACGCGCCGACGAGTGCCCCGAGACCCGGGACGATGTTGAGGACGCTGACGACGATGCCGATGCCGATGAAGATGCCCACGGAGATCAACCACGGGACGGCGAACTCGCCGTCGAGGCCGACCGACCGGATGGTGCCGAGGTCGAAGGCGGCGCCGAACCGGTCCTCCCTGGCGAGGTTGACGATGCCGACCACCGCGAAGTAGCCGAACACGAGCGCGAGGACGAAGGTGGCGAACATGCCGACGACGAGGGTGCCGACGCCTGCGGCCGCCCCGCCTTCGCCGCCGCTGAGGATCGCCAAAACTGCCGTGCCGACGGTGACGGACATTACCATGATAGGAACGATCATGTAGACGAACCCGACGACCACGAGCTTGATGCCGTCCACGACGAGTTCGCCCCAGTCGCCGAACGTCGGCGGTTCCGGTTCGCCATCGAGGTTCGCACGGATGGCCCGAACGAGGTATCCGTAGACGATGAACGCCGGGATGATCAGGATGCTGAGAAGCGTCAGGACGCCGCCGATGAGGACGGTGACGATCCAGTCGTCGCTCTCGGTCGGGTACGTGATCGCCTCCTCTATGGACGACATGGAGACACCTCCATCCGGAACCTACTTATAAATACCGGGGGACGTATCGGTCCTCTAACCGGTTCGAGCCGCCGGACGGCGCCGCCCGGACCCCGTTAGTATAAGACGAACGTCACGTTCCACGGGGCTCGACCGCCGACGCGGTCGACCAGCGTGCCAGCCGCTCGGCGACCGCCGGCGGACCGCGGCGCTCGACCTCAGGGCGGGCTCCGACTCGTCCGGACGATGGCCTCGCTGAGCACGTCGACCCCTATGCCGATGGAAGCCTCGTCCACGTCGAACGTCGCGGTGTGGTGGCCGCCGGGGTGGTCCGTCCCGACGCCGACGTACGTCGCGTGGCCGCCGCGGGCCTGGACGTGCTGCATGAGGTAGGTCGCGTCCTCGCTGCCGCCGAGCGAGCCGCGGCGGGTCGGCCGCGAGACGGCCGGATGGTCGCTCGCGGCGGCGTGGACGACGTCGACCAGTTCGTCGTCGCTGTCGGCGGATGGCGCCTCCCCCTCCACGTCGACGTCGACTTCGCAGCCGTGTGCCAGGGCGGCGCCCTCCATCGCCTGCCGGGCGCGGTCGAAGACGAAGTCGCGGATCTCCGTCGTCGCGCCGCGGGCCTCTCCCTGGATGAACGCCTCCTCGGGGACGATGTTCGAGGCGGTGCCGCCGCCGACCCGGCCCGCGTTGATCCGGGAGTCGCCGTCGCCGTGCCGCGGGATACCGTAGAGGTCCGTGACCGCCGTCGCCATCGCCTGGACGGCGTTGTGGCCCGCCTCGGGGGCGGCGCCGGCGTGGGCCGGCTCGCCGGTGAACGTCGCGTGGAACTGGGTGACCGCGAGGAAGTCGCCGACGCCGGCCACCACCTCGCCGGTCGGGTAGTCGAGGCCGACGTGGACTGCATACAGGTAGTCGACGTCGTCGAGGTGGCCGGACTCCGCGACCGCCCTGCCGCCGCCGATGACCTCCTCGGCGGGCTGGAAGAACACCTTCAGCGTCCCGGAAAAGTCGCTTCGTGTGACGGCCTCGAGGACGCCCACGCCGATGGTGGCGTGGGCGTCGTGGCCGCAGGCGTGCATCGCGCCGGTCTCCGAGCGGAACCCCTCCCGGGCGGGGACGTGGTCGTCGTCGGTCGACTCCTCGCGGGGGAGCCCGTCGATGTCGACGCGGAGGCCGACCGTGGGGCCCTCGCCCTGTTCGAGGACGGCGACACAGCCGGTCCAGCCGCCGTCCATGGCCGCCAGGAGGTCGGCGTCGGCGCCGGCCTCGCGGGCCCGCGTCCGCCACGCCGACAGGTCGTCCGCGTCGGGCACCGACAGCCGCGCGTCGGCCAGGGCGTCCGGGCCGACGTGGACCTCCTCGACGCCGATCCGGTCCAGTTCCTCGACGACGCGGGCGGTCGTCCGGAACTCGCGCCAGGCGGGTTCGGGGTGGCGGTGCAGGTCGCGTCGCAACGCGACCAGGTGGTCGTCGTCGGTCGTTGGCATGCCCGGACCCAGACGGCGAGGCGGCTTAAGCCTCCGGCGTCCGGTCCGGGCGGATCGACTGATGGGTGCGGGGCCACGGGAGCGTCTGCCTGCCGGAGGTACAGCGTCGACGGCGAACGTGGGTCGGAACGCTCCACGGGAACCGAGCCGCTACCGCCCGTCCGGTGTGGAGACCCGGTCGACCTCGACGTCGAGGTGGATGCCCTCGGGGAGCGGCTCCTCGGCGACCGAGCGGGCGAACTCGTCGTGGCCGACGACCTCCAGCCGCCGGACGTAGATCGTGTACCGCCACGGGGAGAACCGTGGGCTATCGGGGTCACAGCGCTTGGCCTGGGGGACGCTCCGTTCGACCGGCGTCTCCGCGTGGGGGCCCTTCAGCTCGACGCCCTTCCGTTCGGCCCGCCGCTTGACGTCGCCCACCACCCGCTCGAGGACAGCCCGATCACCGCTCTCGAGCGTCAGGGTGGTGACGAATGGCACGTCCGTCATTGGTCGCCCGAACTGTAAAAACGCACCTATCGTGACGGCCGAGAGTCGGACCAGACTGCGGGCGGTCCTATTGGAACACAGCCACCGCATTCACTGGATCACCGGTTCGTGGCTCGTCCGGGGTCCGATATCCCTTTACAGCCCGACCCTGTACGTAGCGCGTATGATAGAGGCCACGAGCGCGGGAGCGATCCTCTTTCGCGACACGCGTGGCCGGCGCGAGTACCTGCTGTTGAAGTCCCGACCCGGCGACTGGGAGTTCCCGAAAGGGGGCGTCGAGGACGGCGAGGAACTCCAGCAGACCGCGATCCGCGAAGTGAGAGAGGAGGCCGGAATCTCCGACTTCCGGCTCCTGGACGGCTTCCGGGAGGACTACGACTACGTCTTCGAGGCCAGCGGCGACACCATCCACAAGACGGTACACCTGTTCGTCGCCAGGTCCCACGAGGCCTCTGCGGAGCTGTCCGAGGAACACCGCGACATGCAGTGGCGCGACTACGACCAGGCGATAAACACCATCACGCAGGACGGTCCCCGCGAGATCCTCGAGGACGCCCACGAGTTCATCGACGAGAACTTCGAGGGGTAGGGCGACGCGAACGAAGTGAGCGTCGCCGAAATGGCGAGCGGGAGGACCGACCAGCGGGAGGGACGACACGCGAGCCGGGCGGCGCGACCCGGGCGGCGCGAGCGGAGCGAGCGCCGCCGGACGGGCGAGCGGGAGGACCGACCAGCGGGAGGGACGACACGCGAGCCGGGCGGCCGACCCGACCGGAGGGAGATCTCGGCATGGGCGACCGGCGAAGCCGCGCGGCCGACCGGTAGGGAGGCCGCGGAACGAGAGAGCGGGAGCGAAGCGACCCGCGAGCCGCGAGGCCGACCGAAAGGAGGTATGAATGAGCGACCGACGACCCGCCAGCCCTCAGACCGCCACCCGCTCGATCTCGCCCTTCACGGCGGCCGCCTCGAACCGGTGGTCCGGCCGGAGGTTCACGAAGTCGAGGAACTCCCGCGCGGCGAGCAGCGACTCGGTCGAGTACTGCGACAGCGCCGCGTCGACGGCCGGGCGGGCGTCGATCCGGGGCGCGAGCGCCGCCAGCGCGCACGCGAGGTCGTATGCCTTCGCGTCCTCGATGGCCTGGACGCGGGTCGCGTCGATGAAGTACAGCGCCGGCTCGCCGTCGTCGGCCGTCGCGACAAGGACGTTCTCCGCCCTGAGGTCGCCGTGGGCGAGCTGGGCGTCGTGCATCCGGGCCAGGTGCTCGAAGAGCGTCGGCGCCCACGCCGCTATCTCGTCGTCCGGGAGGTCCTCGAGCGTCCGGAACGCCGGGAGGTACTCCATCACGAGGACGCCGAGGCCGTCGTGCTCGAAGGCGGCCCGCGGCTCGGGGACGTTCAGCCCCAGCTCGCGCATCGACCGGGTCGCCGCCAGTTCGTGTTCGGCCATCTCGACCGGCGTGGAGAAGTGCTCGAAGAACCCCTCCGTCCCGGAGGAAAAGGCACCGATGTTCCGGCCGGTCGTCAGCACCCCGTGGACCAGCGAATGCTGCTGGCCGATCACCTTCACGAACCACCTGTCGTCGACAACCAGCGGGACCGACAGCCAGTTGTCGGCCTCGAGCCGGTGGAACTCCGCCCCGCCACCCCCGTAGCGGCCCACGACCTCCTCGGCGACCTCGACGAGGGCCTCCTCGGGGACGCTCGCGCGGAGGAGCCGGCGAAGTGGCATCCACTCGGGGTAGCGGGCCGCCGGTCTTAAGTCGTGTCATCGGTGCGGTGCCCACCCCCGGGTTGGGCCGTGATGCATGTCCGAACTCGCCCAGCCTCGGTCCCGCCCCAGCAGTGGCACCGCGTCCCAGCACGTTTATCCGGGAGTGCTCGTAGACGCGTGTATGGATTTCACGCTCCCCGACGAACACGAGATGATCCAGGGCGTGGTTCGTGACTTCTGCGAGGCGGAGCTGGCGCCGATCGCCCAGGAGATCGAAGACGACCACCGGTTCCCCGAGGAGATCTTCGCGGAACTGGGCGAGCTGGACCTGATGGGCGTCCCCGTCGCCGCAGACCGGGGCGGCGCCGGCGGCGACTACCTCATGTACGCCCTCGTCGCCGAGGAACTCGGCCGGGTCTCCGGATCGGTCGGGCTCTCCTACGTCGCCCACACGTCGCTCGGCATGATGCCGATCGTCAACTTCGGCACCGACGAGCAGATCGAGGAGTGGGGCCGTCCGCTGGCGACGGGCGAGGGCATCGGCGCGTGGGCGCTGACCGAGCCCTCCTCCGGCTCGGACGCCTCCGACATGGACACAACGGCGACGAAAGCGGGCGACGAGTACGTCCTCGACGGCACGAAGCAGTTCATCACCAACGCCAACGTGGCGAACAGCGTCCTGGTGAAGGCCGTCACCGACCCGGACGCGGGCTACGACGGCATCTCCACGTTCATCGTGGACCCGGACACGGACGACGGCTTCGAGGTCTCGACCGTCTGGGACAAGATGGGGCTGAACGCCTCCCCGACCTGCGAGATCCAGCTCGACGACGTCCACGTCCCCGAGGACCGGCTGCTCGGCGAGGAGGGCGACGGCTGGGACCAGACCAGGAAGACGCTGGACGGCGGCCGCATCTCCATCGCGGCGCTGTCGACCGGGCTCGCCCAGGGCGCCTTCGAGGCCGCCCGCGAGTACGCCACCGACCGCGAGCAGTTCGACCAGCCCATCTCGGAGTTCGACGCAGTGCGCGACATGATCGTCTCGATGGACCGCAAGATCGAGCGCGCCCGCCTCCTGACGCACAAGGCAGCGACGATGTACGACGACGGCGAGGACGTCACGCGGCTGTCCTCGCTGGCGAAGCTCGACGCCTCCGAGATCAGCCGCGAGGTCGCCGAGGACGCAGTCCAGGTTCTGGGCGGCTACGGGTACACGACGGACTTCGCGCCCCAGCGGTTCTACCGCGACGCGAAGCTGATGGAGATCGGCGAGGGCACGAGCGAGATCCAGCACCTCGTGTTGGGGCGGGAACTGGGACTGTAGCCGGCTCGGTCGCCGACGCGGCTCGCGTGTCGTCCCTCCTCCGGTCAGTCCTCCCGCTCGCTCAGTCCGAGGCGCTCCCTAACGGTCGCGCCTCGCGGCTCGCGGCTTCGCCGCTCGCACATCCGGCGGCGCTCGCTTCGCTCGCGCCGCCCGGCTCGCGTGTCGTCGGTCGCTCCGCTCCCTGCTCGCGGCTCACTCCGCTCGCCGCCAGAGCTTCGCTCTGCCGAGCCCTCGCTCGCTTCGCTCGCGAGGACGCCGCTCGCCTATCCGAGGCGCTCCCTTGCTCACGGCTCACTCCGTTCGCCGCCAGAGCTTCGCTCTGCCGAGCCCTCGCTCGCTTCGCTCGCGAGGACGCCGTTCGCACGTTCGGCGGCACTCGCTCCGCTCGTGCCGCCCGGGTCGCCCCTCGTGCCTCCCGCTCGCTCAGTTCGAGGCCTCACTTCGTTCGGTCTCGCGGCTCGCGCGCGGGCCGTGGCTCCGCTCCGCAGACGACGAACAGCCGGTCTGACACCCCGTCGAGCCGATCAGAGCCTGAGCACAGCGACGGCCAGGCCCACGCCGCCGACCGCGCCCAGAAGCATGAAGGCCTCGTCGAACAGGCCGGCATCGGCCATCACCCCGACGACGAGCGGTGCCGTGGCGCCGACCAGCATCCAGCCGGCCTTCAGCGTCCCGAAGCCGGTTCCCTGGAGCGCCGCAGGCAGTGTGTCGGCGATGTACGTCTGGGTGACCACGATGGTCCCGTTCCAGGTGGCGAACAGCGCGGTGAGCGCGGCGATCGGGACGAGGCCGTCGACGAAGGGGAGCGCCCACAGTGCCGCGAGAGACGTTCCAAAGCAGCCCAGCAGGGTGGGCCGGACCCCGACCCCGTCCATGAGTGCGCCCGCGGCCGGCTGGACGACGGCGCCGAGCGCGAAGAACGCCCCGAACAGCGTTGCCGCGACCGCCGGCGAGAGACCCTTCGTCGTCGTCAGGTACGCCGGGTAAAAGGAGGCAAAGCCCTGGATGAGGAAGCTGAGCGAGACCTGGACGGCGACGACCGTCGGGATCGCGCCGCCGCGGAGCGCGACCCGGAGTCGGCCGACCGTCTCGCCCACGCCGACGGCAGGCGTCGCGGCGCCCGTCCGCGACGGGACCGCGACGTGGAGGGCGAGGGCCGCCAGCCCGAAGCAGGGCACGAACGCGCCGAAGCCGGCCCGCCACGTGAGCGCGGCGGCGAGCGCCGTCGCGGCCACCGGGAGGACGGCGTTGCCGACGTTGCCCGCGGCCATCGTGAGCCCGACCGCCGACCCCGGGTCGTCGGGAAAGAGGTCCGTCAGGACGGTGAACCGTGTGGGGCCGTACAGCGCCGTCGCCAGCCCGAACGCGACCGTGGCCGCGAACAGCACGACGGAGCCGGTCGCGCCCGCGACGGCCGCCATCGCCGCAGTCGATACGACTGCGCTCACGACCAGCACGCGACCCTCCCCGAGGCGGTCGCCGAGAGCGCCCCCCGGGACGTGGCCGGCGGCGTAGGCCCCCCACAGAAGCGAGAGCAACAGGCCGACCGCAGACAGGCCGAAGCCGAACTCGGCCCGCAGCAACGGGACGAGGGCGGGGTAGACGAAGCGGACGCCGATCGAGAGGGCCCACCCGAGCGCCACGGCTGCAAGCACCGGGGTCGGGCCGTCGACGCCCCGGTCCGCGATGAGCGCCCGGAGTCGGGGCAGGACCGGTCGCAATGGGTCGACCACGTCGTCCCGACAGGAACGGTCGAGGAGTGTTCGGAGTTTCGTCTCCGCGTCGGTGTCGGCCGGACGGAGGCGTAAAGGATACCTCCGCGCGCGAGGGCCGTTCAGACGACCTTCAGGAGCCGGCGCTCGAACTTGCCGACGCGGACGCGCTGCCAGCCTCGCAGCTCCTCGTCGAGGCCCGGGTCGCCGGTGTCGACGCGCAGGACGCCGATGTCGTCGAGTTTCTGCCTGGAGGCGATGACCGCCATCGTCGAGCGGCGGAGCACCGCGGGCGAGACCTGGTCGTTGCCGCGGCCGACGACGAACCCCTGGCCGCCGATGGGCGAGACGACGACGACGTTCCGGTCGCCGAGGGCGTCGAGGATGTCGGACTCGGCGGCGTCGGCGGCGACGACCGCGCCGTCGCGCCAGACGTCCACGCCGAGGGGCGTGCCGTCGAAACCGAGTTCGGCCTTGACGGCGTCGACGGTCGAGCCCGGCCCGAGGACGTACGTGCCGTCCTCGTCCCGGATGTCGCCGGCGACGGCCGCCGCGAGCGCCTCGACGGTGCCGCCGCCGATCTGTTTCGACGACTGGACCTCCTCGCCGACAGGCACCTCCGCGAGGGCCTGCAGATCCGTCCGGACGTCGCCGCCGCGGTAGGCGTCCTCGTCGATGTCGTTGACCTCCCGGGTCTCCGTGCGGTCGAAGGCGGCGGCGATCCGGCCGGCTGCCCGGGGCGTCACGGCGAACACCGACGAGTAGACCTTCACGCCGCCGGGCACCCCGAGGATGGGGACGTCGGCGTCCAGCGCCTCAAGCGTCTCGGCGACGTCGACGGCGGTACCGTCGCCGCCGACGAAGAGTACGAGGTCGACGTCGGCCTCGACGAGCCGGCGGACGGCCTCCCGGGTGTCGGACGCCGTGGTGTCCTCGCCTTCGGGGTGGCCGACGACGTCGGGGTCGAAGCCGGCGGCGACGGCCTCCTCCTCGCCCATCTGGCCGCCGTAGGTGTAGAGGGTGACGTCGACGGACTGTTCGTGGAGGTGCTCCAGTGCTTCCAGGGCCCGCGAGGGCGAGCGCGGCTCGGCGCCGCGGCGCCGGGCCTCCTCGACCTTGTTGTCGGTGCCCTTCAGCCCCACGCGGCCCCCCATGCCGGCGATGGGGTTGACGACCAGGCCGACGCGTCGCATACCGGCGTGCGGTCCGCCGTTGGGAAAAGCGCCTCGGGTGGGAGTTGGGCGGCGCGACCAACGGGAGCGCCGCCGGATGGGCGAGCGGGAGGCGCGAGGCGCGACCGAAGGGAGCGCCTCGGACAGGCGAGCGGCGAGCGGAGTGAGCCGCGAGCAGGGAGCGGAGCGACCGACGACACGCGAGCCGGGCGGCGCGAGCGGCGGGGGAGCCGTGAGCAAGCGAGCGCCGCCGAACGAGCGAGCGGGAGGAGCGACCAGCGGGAGCGACGACACGCGGGCCGCGAGGCCGATCGAAGTGAGGCCTCGGACTGTGCGAGCGGCGAGGCCGCGAGCGGCGGGCGGCCGACCGCAGGGAGGCCGCTGGATGAGTGAACGGCAACCGGGCACAGCGATATACTCAGCGGATAGCGAGCGATCGAATCCCTGCTGGAATCTGTCCTGCATCATTCCAAGAGCCATCCGAATCACGGCTGATGAGGCGGCCATCGTTCGTGCCAGATAGCACAGTCCCGCCGACGGCCGTCCACGCGAGAACGACCTCCTCCGGCCCGCCGGGATATGAGACCGTCTCGAGCGTCTCGCCTGTGTCCGTCGACTCGACTAGTATCGCGTCGGCGCCATCTACACCGCTCCACG
The DNA here is from genome assembly GCA_003021005.1 of Halobacteriales archaeon QS_1_69_70. Classification (GTDB taxonomy): domain Archaea; phylum Halobacteriota; class Halobacteria; order Halobacteriales; family Haloarculaceae; genus Natronomonas. Next base: position 100,924 of record PXRI01000010.1, read on the forward strand.
TTCCCGGCGAGTTTCGGGCAGCGGCCGCGTAGGTCCGGCCATCCAGCGCGAAGGCTTCGCGGAAGTATCGGTGGTCGAGGTCCGTGTCGAGGCGCGTCCAGGACTGCCCCGCATCGCGTGTTCGGTAGAGTCCATCACCGGTAGAAGCGACGTACTCGTCCGGCCCGGTGATGAACACGTGGTGAACATCGTCGTGCACGCCGTCGCGGCGCTCGGTCCAGATCTCGCCTCGATCGTCGCTAACGTGGACGCCGCCGACCTCGACGCCGGCGATCACGCGGTCGGGCGCGTCCGGATGCACGCCGAGACTCCGGGCGTGGGCCTCGTTGCGGTGGCGCGGGGTATGCCACCGGTCTCGAGATGGGAGATCTTGGAAGCCCTCGAGTTCGTCCCACGTTTCGCCATCGTCGCTCGAGACATAGAGTCGCGCCGGGTGAGTTCCCGCATAGAGGCGCTCGCCATCTGAACCCGCGACGACTGAGTACACCTCCTCCCGCGGAACACCTAGATTCTCCCACGTCTGCCCTTCGTCTGTGGACCGGTATAGCCCCGACTTCGATGCGGCGAACACGCCGTCGACGGCGGGAAACGTACGGACGCGAGGGGTGTCACCGCTGTCGAGAACGTGGTCGACATCTTCAACGGGGACGGTTGCAGTGCGGTAGACGCCATCGCGAGTGCCGATGAGAATTACCATGGTAGGGGGTACGTCCGCCGGTTGATTAACTTCCGGGGTGCTGCAGTGTAGGCCTTCGTTCGCCTCGCCCGGCTCGCGTGTCGTCGTTCCCGCTGGTCACTCCTCCCGATCGCCCATTAGGCGGCGCTCCCTACCGGTCGCGCCGCCCCACCCGCCCTGGCGAACCGATTAAGACCTCGGCGGCACAACCCCCGCCAATGCTCCCGGTCCTGCAGGAGGGCGTCCGGCCCGGCGTCATCTCGGCGGCCGGGTGGCTGGTGTTGCTGTCGAGTCTCGCCATCACCGGCGCCTGGATTCGGTACCTCTACCGGTAGCTACGCCTCCTCGACGTTCGCCCGCAGCCACTCGAGGGCCGCCTCCAGTTCCGCCTCGTCGGCGGACTCGAGTTTCACCCGGACGTCCTCCCCGGGGTAGCTGCCGACCGTGACGTCGAACCGCTCCTGCAGCGTCGCGAGCCGGTCGACGAGCGCGCTCTCCGGTTCGTCGACGGCGACGGAGCCGACGTGGTGTCGCTCGCCCTCGAACTCCCCGGCGACGGTCTCGAACATCGCCTCCATCTCCGCGGGGACCCCGGGGAGGACGTAGACGTTCTCGACGACGCAGCCGGGCGCGACGCCCTCCGGGTTGTGCAGCGGACGGGCGCCCTCGGGGATGTGGGTCGTGCCGTCGGCGAGGTCCCCGGTCGCGTACCCACCCTCGGTCGTCAGCCGGTCCAAGACCGCGTCGCTCGCCGCGAGCGACCGGCCGACGGCCGCCGCGACGCCCGCCATCGTCCGGTCGTCGTGGGTGGGGCCCAGGCCGCCGGTGACGACGACCGCGTCGTGGCGGGCCCGGTCCTCGTTGACGGTGCGGGCAATCTCGGCGACGCGGTCGGGAACGACGGTCACGCGGTCGACGTCGACGCCCCGCTCGGTGAGCCGCTCGCCCAGCCAGGCGGCGTTCGTGTTGACGGTGTCGCCGGCGAGCAACTCGTCGCCGACACATACCAGCGCGACCTCCATGGGCGGAGGTTGGGCCGCCGGCGTGTTAACCGCACGGCTCTCAGCAGGCGATAGGACTCAGGGCTCGGTCGCCGACCCGGTGGGGTTGACCACGCGTCGCTGACGGGGGGCGATACGCCCGGCATCGCGGCTCGCGAAGCTCCCCCGCCCGGCTCGCGTGTCGTCGGTCGCTGCGCTCCCTGCTCGCGGCTCACTCCGCTCGCCGCTCGCCTGTCCGAGGCGCTCCCTTCGGTCGCGCCTCGCGCCTCCCGCTCGCCCATCCGGCGGCGCTCGCTGGCTCACGGTTCACTTCGTTCACCGTTCGCCCGTTCGGCGGCCTCCCTACGGTCGGCCGCCCGCGTCGCGCCGCCCGGCTCGCGTGTCGTCGGTCGCTGCGCTCCCTCCTCCCGCTCGCCCATCCGGCGGCGCTCGCTTCGCTCGCGCCGCCCGCCCTACCCCATCCCCGGCGGCGGATCGCGCCGGTCATCGTCGTCGTAGTCCACGTCGATCCCCTCCGCCTGCCGGCGCTTTTTCGCCCGCTGGACCTGGATGTAGTAGTACCCCACGCCAAGCAGGCCGACAGAAAGGCCCACCAGGGCGAGCCCGCCGAACAGCCAGAGGTCCCGGTCGAGGTACCACCGGACGACCAGCACGGAGGTGTCCAGCCCCTGCCAGGTGAGGTGCACGCGGCCGTCCTCGACGTTCCGGCAGTCGTTGGACGGCCGGACCTGGGACAGAAGCGGGAGGCGGGCGTCGGTACCGGGCGGCAGGACCAGTTCGAACGAGCCGTTGACCGGCGGCCGGAGGGCGAGTTCCTTGCCCTCCTTCGGCGCGGTGAAGGCCAGCTTCCCCGGCTCGTCGGGGAGCGTGACTCTCGTTCGTTTCCGGGTGGTCGATACCTGCAGCGCCGCGACGGACTCGGTGGTGCCGTTCGGGTACACCCGGGTCGCGTTGGTGGCGTTCGCGTCGGCGTACCGGAGCATGGTGCCGTCGGGGAACCGCGTCTCGTCGGCGTACCGGTACCGGAGCCCGCGGATCGAAAGCGGCTGTTCGACGGACAGCGAGTCGGTGGTGTAGAGGTCGATGGTCTCGCCGGTCCGGTTGGCGAGGTCGTAGACGGCGGTGTAGTTGTCCTCGTTGACCACGACGTAGCCGCCCCGGTCGGTGTCGAAATCGTACGTGGCCTCCGCCGAGAGGTCCTCCGAGGTGGCGGCCTCGTCACCGAAGAAGGTGGTACAGCCCGAAAGCGTTAGGAGGGCGACGACGGCGACGGCGGCGAGGACGCGGCGGGTCATGTCAGGGCACGACGGCGAGCAGTTCCGACCGGAGGTGGGGACCGACCTCGGCGAGCAGGCCCGGCGCGTCGGTACCTTCCCGGCAGACGACGCTCTGCTCGAGGAGGCCGAGCCGCTCGACGGTGACGACGTCGTCGGCGTGACCGGCGCGGTTGACGGTCGCGCGGACCTCCGCCCGCGTCGCACTGTTGACGTTCAGGCGGTCGGTCCCTCGGGTCCACTCGTAGAGCCGGTCCCGTTCGGTGTCGGCCAGCCGCCGGGGGTCGTCCGCCTCGGCCGGCTCGTGGAACCGGAGCGGCAGGTGCTGGACGAGCCCGAACCGCGTGCGGATCTGGGCGGGCGTCCCCTGGCCGAGGCCGAGGCCGTCGGCCGGGACGCGGACGTCCTCGCCGGCGTCGAGGACGAAGCCCTCGTCGTCCCACGATTCGAGCGTCCCGACGTGGGTCTCGCCGGGCTCCCGGTGCGGCGTGACGGCGCCCCACTCCGCCGCCAGGAGGTTCCGCGCGGCGGTGGCGTCCGCGCCGGTGACGGTGACCGAGGGGAAGCCGTCGTCCCGCAGCCCGAGCGTGAATTCGACGTCGAGGTCGGCGATGGCGTCGGCGACGAGCGTCTCCAGGCCGTCGAGCGCCCGTTCGCGGGCCTCGCCGTCGACGTAGACCTTCGTGGCGAGGACGACCATCAGGCTTCGAGCGGCTCCCGGTCGAGGTTCAGTTCCTCGCGGAGCGCCGCGATGCGGTCATCCATCGCGGCGACGAGCCGCTGGTTGTCCATCGTCTCGAGCTGGGCGCCACACTGGGGGCACTCGAAGCCGAACTCCATCGCCTCGCCGAACTCGAACCGGAGCTGACACTGGCCACAGAGGTAGAACTCGTTGTCCCGCTCGTACTCGCGGCGCTCGTCGAGCGCCTCCAGCAGCCTGTGCATCTCCGCCTCGAGCTGCTCGGGGACGTTCCCGTACTCGAAGGTCCACAGGTAGGTGAGCCACCCCGAGTCCTCGTCCCGCAGCCGGCGGTAGGTCGCCAGGTCGTTCTCGTAGAGGATGAAAAGCGCCCGCCGGACGTCGTTCAGTTCGAGGCCCAGCTCCTCGGCGAGTTCCTCGTCGGTCACCTCGCCGTCCGGGGGCGCGGCGGCGACAGGCATCCCCGTCGGGCCGACGAGTTCGTGGAGGTACTTCTGAATCACCGGGTCGGCCAGTAGTTCCTCAAAAGCCATTACCCCTCTGTCCGCCTCGGAGCCCCTTCAACGCTCCGTTCGCGGCCCAGGCTACGGCGGCGCGGATATCGGCCCGACGCGGGCACCGGCCCGGCGCGGCTCGCCGCCGTCTTTATCGGCCGGACGCCCCCACCGCCAGTGTGGACGACATTCAGGCGGTCGACGTCGGTGCCATCGCCGTGGGCGACCAGCGCCGGCTCGGCGGCGCGGTCGTGGCGGGCGTCCTCGCGCTGTCGGTCCTCTGGCTGGTGGCGCTCCGCGCCGCCGGCCCCGCCCTATCGGCAGGTGTCCGCGACGCGGCCTTCCTGGCGCTGTTCGGCCCCGTTCCGGCGGTCGCCGGCGGTGCGTGTGGCTACCGGTACTGCGGCTACCCGGCGGCCGTCGCCGCCGGCCTCGCCCCCGGCGTCGTGCTCGCCGGACTGGTCGCCGTCGCCCGCCCGTTCGACGTCGTTGTGTTCGCCGGTGACGCGGCGGCCGCCGTGGTGGCGGGGTCGCTGGCCGGCATCGGCTTCGTATGGTCGACGACGGGGTTCGGCGTCGGCGTCATTCTCGCGGTGTGGGGCGAACTCGGGTGACGCCGGCGGCGCTACTCGGGCGGCCGCTCGCCGGCGTCCCCCTCGACCGGTTCGACCCGCTTGCCGGTGGCCTGCGGGACGACCTGGTGGGTGGCGTCGCGCCAGTCCCGGTCTAGCTCCCGGCCCTCGAACAGCCGGTCGAGGAACACGGCCAGCCCCGCCACCTCCGAGTGTGGCTGGCTCGTCACGGCGACGTTGTGGTCGGCGGCCTCGTAGACGTCGAACGGGACCTTCTCGGAGCCGACCACGACGAGCAGTGGCGACGCGTCGTGGGCCTCCCGGACGTCCGCCGCGACCTCATGGATCGGCAGCCCGTACATCGTGAGGTGGACGACGGCACCGTCCCACGCCCGGATGACCCCGCCGTGGTCGGCCACGACCGACACCTCGAACGGGCCGCCGAACCGCTCGACGACCCCCTCGATGGTCGACGCCGGCTCGGCGGCCTCGCCCGCGATGACGACGCGGTCGGCGCCGAGCGCCCGCGCCGTCAGCCCGACGTGGGTCGTCATCCGCTCGTCGCGGCCGGGCCGGTGGCCGAGCCGGAGGACCACGACGTCGTTCGTGCCCTGCACGGCTGGTCTTGGCGGGGCGGCCGTTAGGGGGTTTCGATGCGACCGGGTGGCTGCGTCGCCGGCGGGAGCGGTCGCCTCCTCGGACAGGGCGGGCGGACCGGTTCCCGGCCGAACCCGTAACGACCAAACCACGTCCGGTCGCAGGACCGCCAATGGAGCTGTCCGGGCGTCGCGTCTGCATCACGGGCGGCGGCGGGTTCGTCGGCTCGCACCTCGCTGACCGACTCGTCGCCGACAACGACGTCGTCGTCGCCGACCGGTTCGGGGCCGGCCGCCGAGAGTGGGTCCCGGACGGCGCGACGGTCGTCGAGGGCGACCTTCAAGACCCGGCGGTCGTCGCCGAGGCCATGGACACGGAGACGGACGTCGTCTTCCACGTTGCGGCCGACAAGCGCATCGACGCCGACGACCCCGACGAGCAGTTCCGGCGCAACATCGCGCTGACGGCGAACGTCGCCGAGCGGATGGACGCGGTCGGCTGTCGCAACGTCGCCTTCACCTCCTCGTCGACGGTGTACGGCGAGGCGCCGCGGCCGACGCCGGAGGACTACGCGCCGCTGGAGCCCATCAGCATGTACGGCGCGGCGAAGCTCGCCGAGGAGTCGCTGCTGTCGGTGTACGCCCACAGCCACGACGTTACCGTCTGGACAAGCTCCGCCGGGACCCCACGACCCTGGAGATCCTCGGCGACGGCCGCCAGGAGAAGTCATACATGCACATCGACGAGTGCATCGAGGCGATGGTCCACGTCGTCGAGCACGCCGACGCCCCCGTAAACACCTACAACCTGGGGACGCGGACGACCACGTCGGTCAGGACCATCGCCGACATCGTGGCCGACGAGATGGGCGTCGACCCAGAATACGAGTTCACTGGCGGCGAGCGCGGCTGGACGGGCGACGTCCCCCGGATGCGGCTCTCGGTCGAGAAGCTCGCCGGGCTCGGGTTCGAGCCGACCCACTCCTCCGGCGAGGCGGTCCGGCGGGCGGCCCGGGAGCTTCTGGACGCGGAGCCTGGCTGATCCGCACCGACGGGTCGAGGAGAGTCCGGCACTCCCCCGGGCGGTTCAGACCGAGAACGGCGTCCGGGCGGTGATCTCGTGTTCGGTGACCCGGAGCGTCGCCTCGGCCGTGTAGTCGCCGGGCGCCGGGTCCGGCCAGGTCTCCTCGAAGGCCGCGGACTCGCCG
>PXRI01000010.1:107493-124241 GCA_003021005.1 Halobacteriales archaeon QS_1_69_70
CTTGCAGGCGTCCCGGAACGTGAGTTCGACCGGGCGGTCGCCGCCGTTCTCGACGGTGAAGGTGAAGGCGACGCCGTCCCCGACCGTCACCTCCAGCGAGGCATCGAGCATGTGACCACTTGTCGCTCCGGCCCTATAGCGTTACCTCGGAGCCCGAGCGCCGGCGCGACGGCCGTTTGGACCTCGGTTCGGGTCAGGTAGGAGCGCTACAGGCCGTCGGAGGAGTCGGGGGCCAGGACGGCGGCGACGTCCAGGAGGCCCGCGCCGGCCTCGTTGCTGGAGAGCCCGACGTCCTCGGCGGCGTCTTTCAGCTCCGAGCGGACCGTGTCGTTGTCGGTCGTTCCGTCGGCGATGGCCTGGGCTGCGGCGCCGGAGACGTGGGGACACGCCATGCTGGTCCCCGACAGCGTCTCGTACCCGCCCAGATAGGTCGAGTAGATCCCGTCGCCGGGGGCGGCGAGCTCCACTTCCGGACCGGCGGACGAAAAGCCCGCAAGCGAGTCGTCCTTCGAGGTGGCAGAGACCGCGATGCACTCGCTGTAGGCCGCTGGATAGGAGACACAGTCGCTGCAGGGACCATCGTTGCCGGCTGCCGCGACGAGCACCACGTTCTTCGAGTAGGCATACCTGCACGCATCCTCGAGCGTCCGGGAGTCGCCGCCGCCGAGCGACAGCGAGCCGACGTCCCAGCCCTGGTCGGCGGTGTACTCGATGCCCTTCGCGACGTCGGAGGTCAGTCCGGTCCCGGTGGCCGACAGGACCTTCACGGGGTGGAGGGTCGCAGTCGTGGAGACGCCGACGACGCCCTCGGAGTTGTCGACCGCGTCGGCGATCCCCGCACAGTGGGTGCCGTGACCGTTGTCATCGTCCCCGTTCAGCGTGGTGGTCCCTGCGACGATAGTGACGCCTTCGCCGACGTTGGCCGCGAGATCGGGGTGGTCCCGGTCGATCCCGGTGTCGATGATCGCGACGTCGACGCCATCCCCGGTGTCGCCGTTGGCGTGGGCCACCTCGGCGTCGACCCGGTCGATGCCCCACGGCGTCTCCTGGGCGATGGCCTCGAGTTCGACGTCGTCCTCCACGAACCGGATATCCCGGCGCTGCCGCAGGCCGGGGATGGCATTCCGGTCAACCCCGATCGTGAGGACGTCGATCTGGAGGTCGTGGAAGATCGCCTCGGCGCGGTCAGCTGCGGCCCTCCGACCGCTCGCGCTCGCGTAGCCGACGTTGACGCGGACGGTGTCGTCACCGCCGTCCGTCCCGGCCGCGATGCCGGTGACCACCCCGCTCGAGAGGCTACCACCGGCCAGTTGGAGCGCTCTGCGCCGGGATACACCTGTACGCGAAGACATGGCAGCGATTGAGTAGGGAGTTCCAAAGGAAGTTTTCCCGTTACTACACGGTAATTTATAAAACCACGGGCGAGGAACAACGCCTAAACCGCCGCGTAGCGTACGCCGAGTCGTGCAGGTCGTCGGGTACGACACGGGCGTCGGCACAGACCGTGAGCCGGCGCTGTATATCGTCCGGGACGGCGCTGTCGACCGCGAGCCGCTCCCGACGGGCCGCGAACTCGCCTACACGCTCGGGGAGCGCCGGTGTGCGGGCGACCTCTCCGGCACCGACCACCACGCCTGCGACGACCCGACGGCGCCGTACTGCGGGGCCCACGACTCGACGTGGATCTGCGCGAAGTGCACCGGCACCTGCCTGAAGGCCGAGATGGACTGCCACACCGTGCACGCCGTCTACCTCGCCGCCTTCGCGCCGGCCACGTTCAAGGTCGGGGTGACGACGCGGCCGCGGCTGGAGACGCGGCTCCGCGAGCAGGGCGCCGACCGCGGCGCCCGGATCTACACCGTCGCGAACGGCCGGATCGCCCGCGAGATCGAGGCCAACCTCGCCGAGTCGGTGCCCGTCCCGGACGCGGTCCGCGCCGACGCCAAGGTCGAAGGCATGGCCCGGGACGTCGACGAGACCGCCTGGGACCGGCTGCTCGAAGGGTTCGACGTCCAGGGCCGCCACCGGTTCGACTACGGCCTCGACATCGGGGCGGCGCCGGTACCCGACACCGTCGCCTCGGGCACAGTTCGGGGAACGAAGGGCCGCCTTCTGGTCCTCGACCGGGCCGGCGGCACGGTCGCGGTCGACATGCGGGACCTCCTGGGACACGAACTCCGGGAGGGTGTCTCCTCCCGGGACGTCCAGTCCAGTCTCGGCGCCTTCGGCTGACCGGGGCCGCGGCCCGGCCCGACAGCGCCCCCGATGGCGCCTTCTTCCACCTCCTGGAGGGGAAAGCACTTACCACCGGACGTGCCAGGCGATGGCATGCGTCCCGAAGCCCTCCTCGGGGGCGCGGCGGCGGCCGGCGTGCTGGTGGCCGTCGCGCTCGCGGTGTTCGTGCCCGGGTTCGTCAGCGCCCCGGCCCCCGAACCGGACGAACCGCCCGCCAGACTCGACGTCACCGAGATGACGCTGTCCGCCGGCGCGGTGACCGGCGAGACGGCGACCCTCGAAACCACCGTCTTCCTCCGGCACCACGGCGGCAGCGCCGACAACGTCAGCGTCGAGGTGCGCGCGACCGACGCCGACAGCGGCCTCGTCGCCGATACGACCCGGCGGGACCTCGGCACCGTCGAGAACCTGGGCGAGCGGGAGGTTTCCCTCCCGGTGACGGTCCCCCGAGAGGGCGGCTACGAGGTCACGACGCTCTTGTACGTCGACGGCGAGCGCGTCGACGACGCCAGCGCGAGCGTCCGCGGCGTCGGCGCGCTCACGCCGCCGCACGCCGAATCCACCGCCCGGTTCCACGAGTTCCCCGACCGGCCGTCGGTCGAATACCGGGTAGCGTCCGTCGACGACGGCCGCGCGACGCTGAACGTGACTAGCTACCTCACGAACGGCGGCGACGACCCCGAGTCCGGCCTCCGCCTCGAGGTCATCGCCCGCCAGGCCGACTCAGACGTCGTCGCCGACCGGAGTGAGGCCCGCCTCGGCGACCTCGCGGCCGGTCGGACCGCCCGGCCGAACGTCCGCCTGACGGTGCCCGACGGCTACAACTACTACCTCGACGTGACGCTGTGGCGCGACGGTGTCATCATCGACACGACCCGGGCGGCGGCAAACCTCGACCCCGAGGAGACCCTGTCGGTCAACGAGACCCGGCGGGAGGTCGGCTTCGAGGCCAGCGACTTCGAGACCGGCGGGCCGGGGAGCCGGACCGGCACGCCGATGGAGGCCGAAGCGTCGGGTGAGGGGCCCGGCATGGGTGCCGCGGCGACCGTGATGGCGCTGCTCACCGGCCTGCTGGCGTCCCGGCGGTGGTCGGCGTGAGCGACCCCAACGACGACCGGGTCGGCGACGATGCCGAGCCAGCAGATGATGCCGAATCGACGAACGACGCCGAATCGATGAACGACGTCGACCCGACGAACGATGCCGACCCGGCGGACGACGGCAATCCGACGGACGACGCGGTGGCCACCGGCGTCGGCGATCCGGACCGGGACGCCGACGCCTCGGCCGTGGCGCCCGGTCGGGCGTCCGTCCTCGACGCCGGGAAGCTGACCACCTACCTCCTGTGGGGCGCCATTGCCGGCCTCGCCGTGCTCGCGGTCGTCGCCGCGGCCGGTCTCTACACGAGCCTCTCGTCGCTCATCGACGTCTGGATCGGCGACCGGTACCGGCCACTCGCCCGCGCCGTGTTGAACTTCGCCGTGCTGTGCGCCGCAGCGGCCGGGATAGCCTTCCTCCTCCGCCGGCTGTAGCCCGCCCGCGAGACCTGGGGACTTTTCCCGCGGGAGCCGGAACCCCAGGGCATGACGGACGAGGAAGACGCACACGACGATGAGAGTACCGATGAAGCTGAGGACGGAGAGGAGGAGACGTCGTTCCGCGAGCGGGTCGAGGAGATCCGCCAGGAGCGCGCCGAGGACCGCGAGGGCGAGGAGGGCGAGTCCCCCGGTCGCGAGGAGCGTATGGAGGAGATGATGGGTGGCGGCGGCCCCGGCGGCGGCATGGGGGGCGGCGGGGGGAGCCCGTTCGCCCAGATGATGGGCGGCATGATGGGTGGTGGCGGCCCCGGCGGCGCCATGGGCGGGGGCCCCGGCGGCGAGTCCGACAACGAGGAACTGGTCCGGGAGGTCGGGAAGGTCCGGGACGAACTCCACGACGTCCGGCGCGAACTCGAGCGGATCGCCGACGCGCTCGAGGACTGACCGCGAGGCGCGACCACCGGGAGCGCCTCGGAACGGGCGAGCGGGAGGCGCGAGGCGCGACCGACGGGAGCGCCTCGGATGGGAGCGAGCGGCGAGTGAAACGAGCCGCGAGCAGTGAGCGGAGCGACCAACGACACGCGAGCCGGGCGACCCGACCGGAGGGAGGGTCGCCGGACGAGCGAGCGGCGAACGTAGTGAGCCGCGAGCCGCGGCCGACCAGCGGGAGCACGAGGGCCTCCGAGGAGTTCTCGATAGTGGCCCGAAAGGGGCCACCGGTCGCCGGTCCCGGTCCGCCGCTGTGGAGAAACAGCGCCCCGACCGCCGCGGCGACGAACCGGTCTCGGAACCACTCTCTCGACCCCGATACTTCAGAGGTAGCCGGCGTCGGCAAGCCGATCGACGCCGGCCGCCAGCCGCTCCTCGCTCGCCGCATACGAGAGCCGCGCGTAGCCAGGCGTGCCGAAGGCGCTCCCGGGGACGGTTGCGACGTGGGCCTCCTCGATGGCGCCCTCACACCAGGCCCGGTCGACGGCTTCGCCGTCACCGCCGCGACTCCCGTCCAGGGCGTCGCAGTCCCCGTCGATGGGCAACATTAGATAGAACGCGCCGTCCGGCACCGGGACGTCGATCCCGAACTCGGCGAACCGGTCGAGGAGCATGTCGCGGCGCGCCCGGAACGCCTCGCGCATCTCGGCGACGGGCCCGTCCGGGCCCTCCAGGGCGGCGACGCCGGCGTGCTGGACGAAGTTCGCGGCACATGACACCGAGTGTGAGTGTAGCTTCCCGGCCTGCTCGACCAGCGACGCCGGGCCGGCGAGGTAGCCGAGCCGCCAGCCCGTCATCGCGTAGGCCTTCGAGAATCCGTTTATGGTGACGGTGCGGTCGGCCATGCCGTCGAGGGTGCCGAGGGACGTCTGCTCGACGTCGTAGGTGATGGCCTCGTAGATCTCGTCGGAGACCACGGTGACGTCGTGGTCGACGGCGAGGTCGCGAACGCCTTCCAGGGCCGCGTCGGCGAAGACGGCGCCGGAGGGGTTCGACGGCGAGTTCACGACCAGGAGGTCGGTGTCGTCGGAGACGGTCTCGCCGAGCGCGTCGAGCGACGGCTCGAGCTGGAAGTCCTGCCGAGCCAGGTCGACCCGGGAGAGGTCGGCGCCGGCCATCTTCGCCATCGCCTCGTAGCTCACCCACGCCGGGTCGAGCAGCACCACCTCGTCGCCGGGGTCGACGAGCGCCTGGAACGTTTCGTAGAGCGCCTGCTTGGCGCCCGGCGTCACGATGACCTCGTCGGTGGTGTACTCGAGGCCGTTGCCGGCGAGGGTCTCGACGATGGCCGTCTTGAGTTCGGGGATGCCGTTCGAGGGGGTGTAGGTCGTGTGGCCGGCCTCGATCGCCTCCCGGCCGGCCTCGACGACGTGGTCGGGCGTCGGGAAGTCCGGTTCGCCGACCGAGAGGTCGACGACGTCGACGCCGTCGGCCTCGAGGTCGGCGGCGAGGTTGCTGATGGCGAGCGTCGCGCTCGGCTCGACGCGCTCGAGGCGGTCCGCGAAGTTCATGGTCATGATCGGAGTTCCTCGGCCAGGGCGATGGCGCTCTCGACGGCGGCCGCGCCCTTGTCGATCCGCTCGTCGGCCTCGGCGGCGCTCATCCCCGGCCCCGTGACGCCGAACGTGACCGGCGTGTCCCGCTCCAGCGACACGTCGGTCAGCCCCCGGGCGGCGGCGTCGGCGATGACCTGGTCGTGGTCGGTGTCGCCGCTGACGATGGCGCCGATGACGGCGACGGCGTCGACGTCGTCGCGCCGCGCCAGCCGGTCGGCCGCCAGCGGCGCGTCGTAGGTCCCGGGCACCTCGATGGTCTCGACGATCTCGGCGCCGGCCTCGGCGGCCGCCTCCCGACCCCGTGCCGCCATCTCGGGCGTGATGGGTCGCTCCTTGTTGAACTGCGCGACCACCAGTCCGAGCGATACCATGGCTGTCGGTGCGCGACGGCCGGTGAAAGACCTGCCGGAACCGAGCGTGGCGTCCACCCGGTACGCCGGCGTCGGGATCGGCGTGGTCTCCCCGGTGGGTCGGCGCTCGCCTCCCCCGTACTATATACCGTCGGCTCGATACCACCGCGTATCGCTCATGAGAGACGACAGCGCGGCGCACGAAGGCGGAGGGACAGCCGGGCCGCGGCGGCGGGGAGGACCGAACCGTACGAGGCCGGCGGGAGGGTTCGCCGATGGCCGGTGAGGCCCCCGACGCCGACGAGACGGCCGCCGACCTGACGTACCCGGCCGCCGGCTGGGCCGGATTCTTCCGGAATCATTTCGGTCCGTCGATGCTGTGGGCACTGATCAGCATCGGCGGCAGCCACATCGTGTTGGGCCCGGAACTCGGCGGCACGTTCGGGATCTCCGCCGTCTGGATGTTCGGACTCATCTACCTCGCGAAGTACGGGTGCTGGGAGCTGGGCATCCGTTACAACTACGGCGCCGGCGGCAACCCCGTCGAGGCGTACGACCAGCTCCCGGGACCCAAAAACTGGATGCAGTGGTTCACGGTTCTCATCTTCGGGGTGTTCTACGCCGCTATCACCGGGGCGGTCGGGATGAGCACGGCGGCGCTGGTCGCGCCCATCACGGGCGTTGACGTCCCCGTCCTGTTCGTCCTGCTGGTCGGGGGCGCCGGGGTGCTCGTGTTCGTCTCGCGGTACAGTCTCCTCGAGACGATCCTGATCGGCTTCACCGTCGCGCTGGGTATCCTGCTCGTCCTCGGCGTCATCGTCGGTCCACCGGCCGGCGAGGTCATCGCCGAGACCGCCTTCTCGGTCGACCTCGGCGGCGGTCGGACGGTCGCGTTCGTCGCCCTGTTCGCGGCCGCGGCGGGCTTTGCGCCAACCGGGTTCAGCACGAGCGTGCTGATCGGCTCCTGGAGCATGGCCAAGGGGGAAGGGGCGAGCCAGCTCGAAGCGCAGGGCCTCGACCCGGAGGACCCGCAGTACCACGACTACATCCGCGCGTGGATCGCGACGGGGCGCCGGGACTTCAACATCGGCTATGCGTTCAGCTTCGTCCTCGTGGCGGCGATGGTGATCCTGGCGTCGAACGTCCTCTATCCGGACCCGCCGGGCGACGCCAACTTCGCCCTCGCCATCGGCGAGATCCTCTCGGAATCCTTCGGCGAGTGGTCCTACTGGGCGATGATACTCGGTGCGTTCGCGGCGCTGTACTCGACGGTCATCACGCTGCTCGACGGCGCGTCGCGGGCCGTCGGTGACGTCCTCCCGATGGCGATGGACGACGAGAGCATGGACACCGAACCCATCCGCCGGGCGGTCCTTTCGCTCATCGTCGTCGTCAGCAGCGCCACGGTGCTCGTCCTCGGCAACATCCCGGTGACGTTCGTCGTCTACATCGCTGCACTCCTGGCCGTCACGGAGATCCTCTTCTACCCGGCGAACTGGTACGTCGTCACGAACAACCTGCCCGAGGAGTTCCACCCGAGCACGACCTGGAACGTCTACTACGTGTGCAGCCTCGTCGCGGTGCTTTTCTTCGGCGCGATGGGCGCGGCCGTCCGTCTCGGCGTCGTGCCGGACCTCGTCGAGATGTTCGGCTGACCGCCCGGGTCGGACGGCGTTCGCCCATCGGGAGTTCGGATCCGCGCTCCCGGCGCGGACGCGGGCAGGGGGTCGGACGTTTCGCACTGCTCGAAGGGGGGCCGGATCGCCGCGTCGCGGGTAACACGTAGCGTCGGTACGGCACGTCGACGACGACCGGGTCGCCGTCCTCGACGAGCGCGATCGGGCGCCGCGGAAGGCTCTCCGGCGCGGCGTCAGTCCCCGAGTTCGACCGCCAACATCACCTCGTCGACGAACTCGCCGTCGATGCGGTAGTGGTCCCGGCGGACGGCCTCGGTGGTCCAGCCGTGGTCTTCGAGGAACTCGATGCCGTCCTGGTTCGTCGCCGGGACGCTGTTGTACACCTTATGGAACCCGGACTCCTCGGCCCACGAGAGGCCACGCTCCATGAGGCGGCTGCCGATGCCGCTGCCGCGGTACTCCTCGAGGACGCCGAGCGTGAGTTCGGCGTTGTGGGCGAGCTTCTCCAGGCTCGGCTGTTCGACCCCACACCACGCCACGACCTCATCATCGACCGTGCCGACGAAGAACCGCCGGTCCTCCAGGTCCTGCCGCATCAGGGCGCTGTCGCCGGACAGCTGGTCGGCGACGTCCTCGGCCACGATGTAGCGCCGCTCGTCGGCGACCTGTTTCATCACGCCGATGATGCCCGAGATGTCCTCCTGGCGGGCCGGCCTGATGGCGACCTCCGTGCCGTCGATGGTGTGGCTCTCGGTACCCGCGGCGTCGACGGCCGGCCGCAGTACCCCCTCGACCTCGTCGAGGACGCCGTCCCGTTTCATCACCGCCACCAGCTGCCGGTACCGGGCCGGGTCCGTCAGCAGGTCCGCCTCCACGAGTTCCTCGTGGGTGGCGCCGCCCCGCTCCTCGATGAACGCGTAGAGCCGTTCGCGGTCCTTCGTCTCGAACGTCGGTCGTCGGCCGGTCATCGTCCTGGCGATACACGCACGCCACCGGCTTGAATCTTGTCGTTCGGTACCACATCCCACCGTCGCGGCGGCCACGGACGGGCGACACGACGGCGCCGACCCGGCAATCGGAAGGCTTCTACCCCCGCCGGGTACAGTACCCGCCGATGGACCTGCGTCGCGACCGGGCCGTCCAGGCCGTGGCGGGTCTGACCGTCCTCGCGCTCGTTCTGCGGCTGGCACGTCTCGGCCACCGCGTCGCCCACTTCGACGAGGCCCGCGTTGCCTACTGGATCGTCGAGTACCACGAGACCGGCGTGCTGTTCTACCGCCCCGTCATCCACGGGCCGTTGCTCCATCTCGTCAATAACTACGTCTTCGGCATGCTCGGCCACACGGACCTGGCGATGCGGCTCGTGCCGGCCCTCGTGGGCGGCCTCCTCCCGCTCGTGGCGCTCACGTTCCGCCACCGGCTCCGGGACGAGGCGGTCGTCTCGCTGGCGTTCCTGCTCGCATTGAACCCAGCGTTGCTGTACTACTCGCGGTTCATGCGCGGGGACATCCTGGTCGGCGGGTTCTCGTTTCTCGCGTTCGCCTGTTTCGTCAGGGCGGTCGACTTCGACGACCGCCGCTATCTCTACGCCGCGACGATTTCGCTGGCGATCGGCCTCGGGGCGAAGGAGAACGTGCTCGCCTACGGGGCCGCCTTCCTGGGGGCGTCCGTCCTCCTCCTCCACCATCGGCTCCTGTTCGCGCGGTTCACCGACCGGACGCCGCTCGACACCCTCCTGGCACACCTGCGTCGGGCCGGCGGGGGCGTCCGACGACACGCCGGGAGCATCGCCGGCAGCGTCGTCGCCTTCCTCGCAACGGTCGTCTTCCTGTACGCCCCACGAGGGAGCCTGCCGTCCCGCCGGACCTACTACTTCTCCTGTCTCAACCCCCCCTACGAGCCGTCCTTCGACGTTGCCACCGCGCCCACGCTCGGCGGCGCGCTCGCGAACCCGCTCCGGCTCCCGGAACTGGCCGTGTTCACGCTCGGGACGACGGTGGAACTGAACTACTGCCATTGGATCACGCCGGCGACGGACGACCCGAGCCAGTACCTCGCGTTCTTCGGGCGACTCGGTGTGCTGACGGTCCAGTCGTCGACGGCACTGATCCTCCTCGCGGTCGCCGGGTTCCTCGGCTCACTGTACGCCGGCGACCGACCGGACGACCTCCCCGCGTTCGGCTTCTACTGGGGCGCCGCCTCGCTCGTCGGGTACCCCTTTATCACCGATATCCTCGCTGGCTGGCTCGCCGTCCACGTCGTCCTCCCGCTCACCCTCCCGGCCGCGGTCGCCCTCGGCGTCCTGGTCCGCTGGGGTCGGGAGGCCGGCGTCGACCGGGACCACCTCAACCTTGCGCTCGTGGGTGCCCTGGTCGTCGTGCTCGTCGGGTCCATGGCGGGGACCGCCTACGCGACCAGCTACGCGAACCCGCAGTCGCCCGACAACCCGCTCGTCCAGTACGCCCAGCCGGCCGGCGACCTCGAGCCCACCATCGATGACATCCACGCCCTCGCCGACCGGAACGATGGGACGGACGTCGTCCTGTACGGTGAGCACCTGTACAACCCGGTCGACGAGGAACTGGAGCGCCGCCCGACCTGCTCGAACTGGTTCAACGGGCTGCCGCTCCCGTGGTACTTCGAGGCCGGCGACGTCTCCGCCGACTGTGCGAAGAACGCCTCGATGCTTTCGGCCGCCCTCGAGACCGATCCGCCGGTCGTCGTCGCCCACGCGGACGAGCGCGGTCCCGTCGACGAGCGGCTCGACGACCACTACGCCGCGAGGGTCCATCGCATGCGAGCGACCGACACCCCCTTCGTCTTCTACGTCGACGAATCGCGGCTCGAGTGACCCCGCGTCGGTCGGCCCGGGCCCCCGCCCGGCCCGTCCCCGGCCCGTCCATGGCCACGTCACACTGCCGGACGAACGTTCCGCACCCATCTGTATCTCCACCGGGCCACGCGTCCGGGCGATCGTAACGGACGACCGGTCTGTGAGTGGTAGATATATATGTATATGTATTAATATCTATTTATATAGTTATATGAATATACATAAATATGTATATATAGGCGACAGGCGGCGTCAGTCGTCGCCCTGCGGGTCGACGATGACGACCTCGCCGTCGACGACGTCGACGTTGATCAGCGTCTTCGCCGAGTGCGGCGAGGCGGCCAGCTCGTTGTCGCCGCCGACCTTCTTGATCACGGCCACGACGTCGGTGAGGGTCGCGCCGATCTCCTGGAGGGCGTCGCAGATCGCCGTCAGTGTGCCGCCGGTCGAGAGCACGTCGTCCAGCACGAGGACGCTGTCGCCGGCCGAGACGTCGTTCGGCCGTCGAGATGTGGATGCCCATTGCCGCCGGCGTGACGATCTTGTCGACGTCCTCCAGGTGGGCCTTCCGGATGATCCCGATCACGATCTCCCGCAGCAGGCTCGGCTTGAGCATCGGGACGCCGTCGCTGATCGGGTGGACGAAGTAGTGGTACCCGTCCTTCTCGACGATCGGCGCCTCCAGAAGCGACTGCTGGAGCTGGTCCATGCGACGGGTACTCCGAGCCGGGAAATAAAAGCTGGCGGTCGTTACCAGAGCGGGAGCGCCCGCGGGCCCACGAAGGCGAAGTGCCACAGCCCCGCGAGGAGGACGAACGCGGCCCCGGCGGCGGCCGCGAGGCCCAGCGCCACCGCCCCGAGGCGGTCCCGGCGCCACCCGAGGCCGTCGGCCACCGCCCACGCGGCGAGCAGGCCCGCCGTCGCCAGCCCCACCAGCGCGTGGGTCTGGACCGCCTCGCCCATCGTCGCGTCGATGGCCCACTGGTACAACACCAGCAGTTGGCCGCCCACGAGCAGTGCCGATGCGACCGTGGCCGCACAGAGCCGCGTCCGTTCCCGCAGGACCCGGCGGACAGACGGCAGTCGCGCGAGCCCGTAGACCGCCATCGGATAGCAGGCAAGCAGGTACCGGACCGTGAGGCTCGCGTGGACCGGGAGTCGCGGGAGGTACACGAGGAGCAGTGCCACGGTGTAGACGACGGCGAACGCGTCGACCGTCCGCAGTGCCGACGGGCGCGGCCACGGCCGCCGCCGGAACGCCGCCGCCCGCTCCCGGAGGTCGAGCCGCGCGGCGACGACCGGCACGGCGACGAGCCCGGCCGCCAGCGGCATCGCCTCCAGAACGGTCAGCCGGATCGCCTCGCCGGCGTCCCGCTCGGCGACCCCGGCGACGTAGCCGCCCCGGACGAACGTGACGAAAAGCGTCTCGGGCTCCCGGAGGAGCGTTCGCAGGCCCCGCCAGAGGAGTTCGAACAGGAACTCGACGGCACCGACGAACGCATCTAGCGTCTCGCTGCCGCCGGTGTCACCCGCGGCGGTCGGGTCGGCGCTGCCGCCGCCCGCGTCCCCGCTGGCCCCGCTCGCCTCGCCGCCGTCGGCTCCTGTGGAAGTCGAGCCCCGCTCGGCCAGGCTGCCGCTGCCGCCGGCCGAGAGGGTCCGGGGCGGTTCGCCGGCGTTGCCGGTCACGAGGTAGTTCGTTACGACCATGGGGAGCGCCGCGACCACGGCCGTCGCCCCGGCCGCCGCGATGGACCGGACGTCCCGGCCGCCGGTCGGGACGTCGACGACCAGGAGGGCCACGAGGAGGACGGCGCCCTCGGCGGCGCTCACCCAGGCGGCAACGCCGACGGGGACGTACGCGAGCGCCCGATAGCGGGTGTCGACGCCCCCGTCCTCCCGGCTCCGGTACAGCAGGTACGCGGTCCCGACCGCACACAGCGTCACGAGGACGTGGCGCTTCGGGAACTGCGCCCAGACCCCGACCGGCGTCGCCAGCGCGGTCGCGAGGCCGGCGGCGACCCCGACCGTCGTCCCGTAGGCACGGGTGAGGAGCCGGTAGACGAACACGCCGACGAGCGCGGCCGCACCCATCGTCTGGAGCTGGAGCGCGATGAGGTACCGTTCGGCCGGCTCGATGGGGGTGGCGCCGTGGACGGCCGCGGCGAATGCGACGATGGCGAACCCGCTGCCCGCGTAGGCGCCGAGCGCCGGGCGGCCGACTTCGCGGCCGACGAGACGCGCGAGGCCGACGATCGAGAGGCCCCAGAGTGCGGCCAGCGCCACGCGGAGCGAGGCGACGGCCGCGACCGCCTCCAGTGCGGCCAGCACGGGGAGTGCGAGCATCACCTGGCCGTAGTTGCGGCCGTAGAACTGCCCGTCGCGGAGGCCCATGCCGGGCGTGCGGAGTCCGGGGCCGTACACCGCCCGGTCGACGAACAGGTGGCCATCGGCGACGGCGACGAGCGTGTTCGCGACGGTGTAGGTGTCGGTGATCAGGATGCCGACCCGCCAGCAGAGGAGGTAGGTCGCGACTGCCGCGAGGAGGACGATGGCGCCGTACCGGTCGCCGACCACCGCCCGGGCGAGCCGTCGCCCACGGCCCCTCATTCACGCACCTCGACGGTGACCTCCGTCTCGGCGACGACCCGGCGGCCGTCGTCGTCGATGGCGTGGATGGCGACGCGGCCCTCGTAGCTGTCCGCGTCGACCGCCGCCTCCGACAGCGTCGACGGGGTCATCGTGAGCCGCATTCGGCCGTCGGCCTCGACGACCGTGAGGCTCGTCGTCTGGTGGCCCAGGGCAGGGACCGCGACCGTGTAGGAGAGGTACGGCCGGCCCGCGACCTCCGAGAGCGTCACGGGGACGGGCGGGCCGCGGAGGTCGTAGCCGGCGCCGAAGTCCGTCGCTTCGAGTGTGACTCGGGCCGGCGGGTCCGCCACGGTCGCCTCGACGGAGCCGGTCCCGGGGTCGGCGGGCTCCGGCTCGAGGAGGGGGAGTCCGACGAGCGGGCCCGCTGCCACCGAAGTCCCGACGAGCAGGACGACGGTCCCGGCGACGACGGCCCGATCGGCTCGCATCGACCCAGGCGAGTGGTGCCGGAGCCATAAACGCGTCGCCGGGGGCCTGGGCGGTGTTCAGTTAACACGTTGAGTAATACTCCGGTGGACGCAAGCCACCGGCTTCTCGGGTCGGGCGGTGCTTGCGGCTCATGGGTCGCCTCGCTCGCGGCTCCCGGGTCGCCGCTCGCCCCTTAGAGGTCTCGCTGCTCACGGGTCGCTTCGCTCCCCGCCCGCTCATTCCGAGGCCTCCCTTCGGTCGGCCTCGCGGCTCGCGTGTCGTCGGTCGCTCCGCTCACCGCTCGCACATCCGGCGGCCTCCCGATGGTCGGCCGCCCGCCGCTCGCTCGTTCCGAGGCCTCACTGCGTTCGGCCTCGCGCCGCCAGTTCGTCGGCGATCCGGACGCCGACGTCGGCCTTCGAGCCGACGACCTCGGTCGCCTCCTCGGGCCCGACGAGGAGCACGCGGGTGTCGGTCTCGCCCATGACGGCGGCGTCGTTGGCGACGACGAACGCGAGGCCGGACCGCTCTAGCTGTTCGCGGGCGGCCGCGATCAGTTCGCCGTCGTCGCCGGTCTCGAGTTTGAACCCCACGACCGGCAACTCCGGGTGGCGCTCCCGGACCGCATCGATGACCTTCGGCGTCGGCTCGAGGTCGAGGGTGAGCTCCCGGCCGGACCGGATCTTCTCGTCGGCCGCCTCGACCGTGTAGTCGCCGATGGCGGCCGCCGACACGAGCGCGTCGGCCTCCTCGCAGGCCGCCAGGGTGGCCTCCCGCATGTCCGCGGCGGTCTCGACGCGGCGGGTGTCGGCATGGGGGACCTCGTTGCCGTCGTGGACGAGCGTGACGTCGGCGCCTCGTGCGTAGCACCCCCTCGCGACGGCGCGGCCGGTCCGGCCGGACGCCCGGTTTGTCAGGACGCGGACGGGATCGATCGGTTCGCTCGTCGCGCCGCTGGTGACCACGACGTGGGCCTCGGACAGCGGGCGGTCGCCGGCGGCCCGGGCGGTCTCAAGGGCGATGGCTTGCTGGCCGGCGATCTTGGCCTTCCCCTCCTCGAGGCGGGGCTCGACGAACGAGACGCCCCACCCCTCGAGGGTCTCGATTGCCTCGAGGACGCCGGGGTGGTCGTACATCGGCTCGTGCATCGCCGGCGCGACCACGACCGGGACGTCCGCGCCGAACGCCGTCGTGGCCGTCGTAGTGACCGGCGTGTCGTCGATGGCGGCCGCCATCTTCCCGACGGTGTTGGCCGTCGAGGGCGCGACCAGGAGGACGTCCGCCCAGCCCTCGTCCCCGCACAGCTCGACGTGTTCGACCGACCCCGTGATCTCCGTGACGACTGGGTTGTCCGTCGCGTACTCCAGCGCCCACGGGTGGACGATCGAGCGGGCCGCGTCGGTGGTCACCGCCCGGACCTCGGCGCCGTGGCGCCGGAGTTCGTGGGCGAGTTCGACCGTCGTGACGGCGGCGATCGAGCCGGTAACCCCCAGCGCGACGCGGACGTCGTCGAGCATCGCCGGACGTTCCGCGCCGCCGGTGGTAAACCTGTCGCGGCGGCCCGCCGCCGGCCGTGGTCGTGACACGTCCGGCCGGCGCGGCCGCCACGATGGCTGGTATCGGTGCCGGCGCGACCCCTCGGGGCCCGCCGGGACTGGGTTCTGTGGCGTGTACCTGGACCATTCCCCACGGGTAGCCCGGGAGCCCGCCGGGGCGCCGACCACACCTATCCGCCGGATCCTGCGCTCGCGGGTGACGCGCCAGGGGGCCGTCCACGACGGCGGGGTTGCCATCGAGATCGCAGTGGTGACCCTCGACCCGAGACGGGGCGGCCGTGGCATCGACACCCGGGTCGAGGCCCCGATTCGGGCGACCGGTTTGTTGCACCTTTGGACGGGTTTGTCACAACCTTTTGTACCGGACGGGTGGTTGTCCCCGTCGTGAGGCATACCCATGAGCAACGATGACAGGTTCGATGACGCACCGATCTCCCGGCGCCGGTTCTTCCAGCTGTCGGGCGCCACGGGCGCGGCGCTCGCGTTGCCCGGCAACGCGACGGCGGCGACCACCTCCGGGAAGTTCACCGAGGAGTACGAGTACGTCCTGAACCACACCCCGGCCGACCACGCCGTCCCGACCCTGGTACAGTTCGACGACGCCGACGGCCCCGCGGCGATGGAGGCCGCGGTGGGGACGGAGGTGATCACCACGACCGAGCCGGAGCCGGCCGCCTACGGCAAGCTGACGTCGCCACAGGCACGGGCGGTCGCCGACCTCCCGGAGGCGAGCACCTTCCAGTTCGCGCCGGGGTCGAACCCGTTCTGGCGCATCGGCTACTACCCGCTGGGCGTGTTCCCCGAGCCCCGGCGGTCCGTCGATTACATCGGCTTCGAGCAGCTGAAGGACGGACTCGAGGTGCTCGAACGGCGGTACCCTGACCGCATCCGCGTGAAGAACGTCGGCAGGTCGCCCGGCCACTACAACAACGCCACTGATCGGGAGGACCCGAAGGGGATGTACGTGGCCGAGCTGACGAACTTCGACTCCGAGACCGACTTCGAGGACAAGGAGAATGTGTTCTTCTCCTGTTCGCTGCACGGCCTCGAGATGGCGAGCCGCGAGACGGCTGCCCGCGTCCTCGAGAACGTCGCCCGCTCCTCGGAGAAGGACGTCATCGACGACGAGGAGAAGATCGAGCCGTACCTCGACGACGCCGTCGTCATCATGGGCTTTACCAACCCCGACGGCTGGGTGGCGCGGAACCCACAGTACGACAGTAGCTGGCAGCTGAACATCGACGACGTGCCGTTCGCGCCGCTGCACGAGCGCGGCAACGCCGAGGTGTTCGACACGAACCGGCAGTACCCCATCGTCGGCTACCTCCGGCCGAGCCACTTCCCGGCCCAGCCGAACGACCCGAAGAGCAGCGAGGAGGAGACCCCGTCGTTCGTCCACGAGAAGGTGCCGGACGCGAAGGCGCTCGTCGACTTCTTCTCCACCTACGAGAACCTCAACTACGGCGCCGACCTCCACGGCGGCCCCACGTTCAACGA
>PXRI01000011.1 GCA_003021005.1 Halobacteriales archaeon QS_1_69_70
GGACCTCGCGATCAACCTGCGCGATCTGGACCTAGAGGACCCCAACAACCGGGTGGACGAGAGCATCGTCCTACCGTCGGGTACGGGCCAGGACACGCATATCGTCGTCTTCGCCGAGGGCGAGACCGCCCTTCGGGCGGACGAGGTGGCGGACGAGGTGCTCGACGGCGAGGACCTCGAGGACCTCGGCGACGACGATGACGCGGCGAAGGACCTCGCCGACGAGACGGACTTCTTCATCGCGGAGGCCGAGATGATGCAGGACATCGGCCGGTACCTCGGGACCGTGCTCGGTCCCCGGGGGAAGATGCCGACGCCGCTGCAGCCCGACGACGACGTCGTCGAGACGGTCACCCGGATGACGAACACCGTCCAGGTGCGCTCCCGGGACCGCCGGACGTTCCACACGCGCGTCGGCGCGGCCGACATGTCGGCCGACGAGATCTCGGACAACATCGACGTCATCCTCCGTCGGCTGTTCACGGACCTCGAGAAGGGGCCGCAGAACATCGACGGGGTGTACGTCAAGACGACGATGGGGCCGGCCGTGGAGGTGCCCGCATGAGCACCGGGTCCGACCGGCAGACCGAGACCGTCCCCGAGTGGAAGCGCGAGGAGGTCGACGACGTCGTCGCGTTCATCGGGCGGTACGACTCCGTCGGGGTCGTCGACGTCACCGGCATCCCGAGCCGCCAGCTCCAGGCCATGCGCCGGGACCTCCACGGCACGGCGGCGCTCCGCATCTCCCGGAACACGCTCATCAGGCGGGCCCTCGAGGCGGTCGAGGCGGACCTCGAGGACCTGGTCGAGCACGTCGCCGGCCAGGTCGGCCTGGTCGGGACGAACGACAACCCGTTCGGCCTCTACCGGCAGCTCGAGGCCTCGAAAACCCCGGCGCCGATCAACGCCGGCGAGGTCGCGTCCGACGACGTCGTCATCCCCGAGGGCGACACCGGCATCGACCCCGGGCCGTTCGTCGGCGACCTCCAGCAGGTCGGCGCGAACGCCCGGATCGAGGGCGGCTCGATACAGGTCGTCGAAGACTCCACCGTGCTCGAAAGCGGCCAGGAGGTCTCCGCGGACCTGGCGAACGTCCTGAGCGAACTCGGCATCGAGCCGAAGGAGGTCGGCCTCGACCTCCGGAGCGTCCACTCCGACGGCGTGCTGTTCGCCCCGGAGGAGCTGGCAATCGACGTCGCCGCCTACCGCGCGGACCTGGAGTCGGCGGCGGCCGCCGGCCGCAACCTCTCGGTCGACGCCGAGTACCCGACGGACCGGACCGTCGCCGCGCTGCTGTCGCAGGCGGCCGGCGACGCGACGGCCGTCGGCGTCTCGGCGGCCGTCGAGAGCCCCTCGCTGACCGACGACCTGGTCCGGACGGCGGACGCCCGGGTCCGGGCGCTGGCGGGGGCGATCGACCACGAGGAGGCGCTCCCCGAGGAACTCCGCGAGGTCGACGGGCCGGCTACCGGCGCCGAACCCACGACAGGGGACGAGGCAGACGCTGACGACGACGAGGCCGATGCGGACGACATCGACGAGACCGACGACGGATCGAGCGATGACGAGGCCGACGACGAATCGAGCGACGACGAACCGGCGGACGCCGAGGCCGACGCCGATGCGGACGACGATGGCGGCGAGGCACTCGGCGACATGTTCGGGTGACCCACGATGGAATACGTATACGCAGCACTCATCCTGCACGAGACCGACGAAGAGATCAACGAAGAGAACCTGACGGACGTCCTCGAGGCGGGCGGGGTCGACGTGGAGCAGTCACGCGTCAAGGCCCTGGTCGCGGCGCTGGAGGACGTCGACGTCGAGGAGGCCATCGAGACAGCCGCCGCGGTCCCCGCCGGCGGTGGCGGGGGCGGTGCCGCAGCGGGCGGCGCGGCCGCGGCCGAGGCCGACGCGGACGAAGCGCCGGCCGAGGAGGCCGAAGGAGACGAAGACGAAGCGGCCGACGACGAGGAAGCGGACGACGATGACGGGGGCGGCGACGGCGGCGAGGGCCTCGGCGAGCTGTTCGGCTGATACTGCCGAGCGTACCTTCCTGCAGATACGGATCGGTACCGGCCCGACGGACCGGTAGCCATCACCGCGGCTCGTGACCCGTCCGGAGACGGTGACCCGCGACGAGTACGTCCGCGTCGGCGGGCCGGACGGCCCCGTATCGTTGACCGTCGGCTAACGGTCCGCGCCTACAGATTCACAGGGGTGCCCGAGGTGCTCGCCGGTGAGACGCCGCCATCGGTATGAGCCATACCGGTCTCCGGAGAGCGCTCCGTCGGGTACCTCGCCCCCGGTCCGGCCGGTCCCGGGATTCAAGTAGGATACCGGGCCCATTCCGTCGCGAGGATGCTGGAGGCCGAGGCCGCCGTCGCGGTCGCCTTCGTCGCCGGAGGCATCGCCCTGGGCACCGTCAGCGGCCTGCTGCCCGGCCTCCACGCGAACAACATGGCGTTCCTCCTGGCGGGCGTGGCGCCGTCGGTGCCCGGGCCCCGCCTGTACGTCGCGATGGCGATGCTCGCCGCCGGCGTCGTCCACACGTTCCTCGACGTCGTGCCGTCGCTGGCGATCGGGGTCCCCGACGCCGCGATGGCGGCCGTCGCGCTGCCCGGCCACCGGCTCGTCCTGGCGGGGCGCGGCCGGGAGGCGCTCCGGCTGTCGGCCGTCGGAAGCGGCGGCGCCGTCGTGCTCGCGGTCCCGCTCGCCGTCCCCGTCACGCGGATCATGACTGCGGCGTGGCCGATAGTCCGCGCCCACCTGACGGTGGTCATCCTGGCCGTCGCCGTCGGCCTCGTGGTCACGGAGGGCTCCCCGATGGCGATGGCCGGCGCGGCCGTTTCCCTGCTCGCGAGCGGGCTCCTCGGCCTCGCGACGCTGCAACTCTCGCCGGACGCGCCGCTGTCGGCCGGCGGGCTGCTCGTGCCGCTTTTCGCCGGACTGTTCGGCGCGCCCGTCCTCGTCGACGCCATCGGCGGGACCGGCATCCCGCCGCAGGGCGACCCCGGGATCGCCGTCTCGGGGCGGGAGGCCGCGGGCCTGACCGGCGTCGGCACCGTCGCCGGTGCCGTCGTCGGCTACGTCCCGGCGGTCTCGAGCGCCGTCGCGGCCACCGGCGCGCTCCTGGCGGTGCCCGGCCGCTACGGCGCCCGTGGCTTTCTGATCGCCACCTCGGGCGTCAACACCGCGAACGCCATCTTCGCGCTGTTCGCGCTGATCGCCATCGGGTCGCCGCGGACCGGCGTCCTCGTCGCCGTCGAGGCCGTGGGCGGGCCGGTCTCGCTCCCGCACCTGCTCGTCGCCGTGGCCACCGCGGGCGCCGTTGGGTTCGTCCTCGTTCTCGCACTCGGCGACCGGTATCTGGCCGTCGTCGGGCGGCTGGACCCGACCGCCCTGTCGGTGGCGATCCTCGCGGGACTGGCGGGCCTGTCGTACCTGTTCGCGGGCCGGATCGGCGTCCTCGCGTACCTCGCCGCCGCGGTCATCGGACTGGTGCCGCCGCGGTTCCGCGCCCGCCGGGCCTCGCTGATGGGCGTGCTGTTCGGCCCGCTGGTCGTCGGGTAGTGGACGGCGCGGGCGCCCACACGGCGCCGCGAGCGGTCGGTCGGGGGACTCGACCGCGTCGTCAGGCCGGGTGCCTGACGCCGGCAAGGAGCCGGTCGATCCGGTCCCGTTCGTCGATGTCGGCGGGGTTGATGCCGACGCAGACGACGACGTCGGTGCCGTCGTCACCGCTGCGCTGGCTCTCGCGCTGTGCGATGTGGAGGTGGACCTCGGTGGACTCCCCGTCCGTCTCGGCGTCGGCCCGGTACCGACCGACCGTGACCGTCGCCCCGAGGAGGTCGGCCTCCCGCTCGTCGACCGACCGGACGTTCTCGATGCCGCTGTACCTATCCTGGACCGTTTTCGCGAGTTCGTCGTTGTCCATGTCGACGACCGGGTTGGCCGGCTCCCCGGGGACGACGGTCACTTCGGGCGTGGCCAGCACGGTGAACCGGCCGAGCCGGCCGCCGCCCAAAACCGGGAGGTCTATCGAACGCGCGTACTCGGTCAGCTTGTTGATGACGACGACGGTCCGGTCGACGTTGTCGTAGTCCTGTTCGGACCTGGTCTCCGACCGGTCGACCTCGCTGTAGTCCGTCTCGGCGCGCGCCGACTCGGTGACGACGCCCCGCTCTGCCTCGAACGTCGTCCGGTCCTGGGTCAGGATCTCGGTACAGCCCCCGAGCAGGGCCGCCATGGGGACGGCGGCAACGACGGTGCGGCGTCTCATGACCGGCGCTTCCGCCCCGACCCGCATAAGTCACCTGGCCGGGGACCCATTCCCGGGTCCCGATTTAACCAGACGTTCGACGGATACCGAAACCGTTAATATGTCGTTAATGGCTTTTTCAGGTTCTCTAACCATAGATTTCTGTCTCCAACCGTCGTGCATTTTATGTAGGGTCCGGCGG
This sequence comes from Halobacteriales archaeon QS_1_69_70, assembly GCA_003021005.1. GTDB lineage: Archaea > Halobacteriota > Halobacteria > Halobacteriales > Haloarculaceae > Natronomonas. Next base: position 4,464 of record PXRI01000011.1, read on the forward strand.
CAAGGAAAGCCATGCACCGGGTGACGGCCCCGTGAGCCACCAACGACTCGAAGAGACCGCCGACGAGACCGCTGCTGCCCTCCTCGACACGCTCAGGTCCCACGACGCTGCCGAGGAGGACCCGGCGGCCGTGACCGCCGAGATACTGACCGAGACCGAACGGTCCATCGATGACGCCGACCCGCTCCAGGTCGACCACGGCCTCGTCACGCAGTCCCTCGAGGAACTGCTTTTGATGCTCGTCGGCCTGCGGACGAACGACGCCAGCGGGAAAGGCATCATGGAGGACCTCGACCGGTTCCTGGGTGTGCAGCCGAGTCCCGGCACCGTCTACCCGACGCTCCACGACCTCGAAGAGCGCGGGCTGTTGGACGTCCACGAACTCGTCCAGACGAAGGAGTACCTCATCGACGACGAGGGGGCCGCGGCGCAGGCGCTCCGGGAGGCCGCACGACAGCACCGCGCGATGGGACAGCTCTTCCAGCGGGCGCTCGAGGACATCGGCGACGAGTAACGACGACGGGGAGGGGATGGCCCACCACGCTGCGACGGCCGCGGTGTGTTCTTCGACGCAGTGAACGGGCCCGGCAGCCAGTCATTCGGCCGTTCGCGACGCAGGCCGCGGGCGGCCTCCTCAGAACGGCGGGATATACCGCTTGCGCCTGGAGGACCCGGTGATGCGAGGGCGTGTCGGCACGAGTCGCTACGCGGGCCTCCTATTCCGCTGCTCGGCGCCATCGCCGGGGCGAGCTGACAGCCCTTCATCTTCCCGAGCCTCGGGCCCACGGACTTCGTACTGGCGTTCGACCGACGGAGCGAACGGATCCCCGCCCGCCGGGTCGTCGGGAGCCACCTGATCGGCGGGGGTGCCGGGTGGGCCGCCTGGCAGGCGCTGGCCCCTCACCGCGACACCGGTGGCGTGTTCCGCCGGCGGCTTCCGGCTCGCGGCGAGCGCGACAGCCTCGATCGTGCCGACGACCTGGGTGATGCTCGCGACGGACACCATCCACCCGCCGGCGTGTGCGAGAACACTCATCGTCTCGCTGGCCCTGCTCCCGACGCCGCTCCGGGTCGGCATCATCGTCGGCAGCATCTTGCTCCTGGTCCTCTTCCACGGCCTCGTGCTCCGCGGGTTCGACCGCCTCGGCGGAACCACGCCACAGGACTACCTGGGGCCGGACTGACCCCGGGTCGGACGGCTACAGCTCGTACGCTGGTCCCTCGTCGGTGTCCTGGACCTCGACGCCGAGCGCCTCGAGGTCGTCTCTGAGCGCGTCGGCCCGCTCGTAGTTGCCCGCCTCGCGCTCCCGCTCCCGGACGTCCAGGACAAGTTCCACGAGGTCCCCGGCCAGCGTGACCTCGCCGTCGGCCTCGCCGGTGAACTCGAAGCCAAGCACTCCCCCGCCGAGGTTCTCGAATACCTCGACCGTGGCCCGGAGGCCGCGGTAGTCGTAGGGCTCGTCGTCGTCGAGGTAGCTGTTGACCGCGCCGGCCAACTCGAACAGCGCCGAAAGCGCCTCCCGGGTGTTGAAGTCGTCGTTCATCGCGTCGGCGAACGCCTCGCGCGTGGCGTCGGCCCGGTCCCGGAGGTCGGAGTCGACCTTGGTCCGGGCGGCGGGTTCGGCGGCGGCCTCGACCGCCCGGTCGTGGGCGGTCCGGAGGCGGTCCCAGCGCTCTTTGGCCTCCTCGATGGCGGCCTCGCTGTAGGTCTGGGTGGAGTTGTACGACGCCGACAGGAAGAACATCCGGAGCGGATCGACGCCGAAGCGGTCGACCGCCTCGGCGACCGGGATGAAGTTGCCGCGGCTGGAGGACATCTTCTCGTCGTCCACCCCGAGCAGGTCGGCGTGGAGCCAGTACCGGGCGAACTGCTGGCCGGTGGCCGCCTCGCTCTGGGCGATCTCGTTCTCGTGGTGCGGGAAGACGAGATCCCGGCCGCCCATGTGGACGTCGATGGTCGCCCCGAGGTGGGCCATCGACATCGCCGAACACTCGACGTGCCAGCCCGGCCGGCCCTCGCCCCACGGGGAGTCCCACGTCTCGCCCTCCGGCTCGTCGGCGTCGTAGGTCCGGGCCTCGTGGCGGTGCTCCACGATCGCCGTCGGCTCGACGCCGCCGGCCTTCCATAGAGCGAAGTCAGCGGGGTTGTGCTTCTCGGCGCGTTCGGCCTCGGGGCCCTGGGGCTCCAGGTCCTCGACGCGCTGGTTCGACAGCGCGCCGTAGTCCGGGAACGCGGTGACGTCGAAGTAGACGGAGCCGCCGGACTCGTAGGCGTAACCCTCCTCGACGAGCGTTTCGACCAGCTCGATGATCTCCGGGACGTGCTCGGTGACGCGGGGGTACACCTCCGCCCGCTCGAGGTTCAACGAACGCATGTCGGTCAACAACCGGTCGATGAACCGCCGGGCGACGTCGCGCTCGGAGTCGCCGACCGTCCCGTCACCGGCCCGCTCGCCGACGCGGGCGACGATCTTCTCGTTGACGTCGGTGACGTTCTCGACGTGGCGGACGCCGTACCCCAGGTGCTCGAGCCACCGGTGGATGACGTCGACGTGGACCCACGTGCGCGCGTGTCCGAGGTGGGGGTCGTCGGAGACCGTCAGGCCGCAGTAGTACAGGAGGACCTCGTCGGGGTCGGCGGGCTCGAACACCTCGCGCTCCCCGGAGAGCGTGTTCAGCACTCGCAGCGTCATTACCAGACGGTCGCCCCCGGCCGGTTTCAAACCGTCGCTTGCACCGGGACCTGACCCGGCGACACCGGGGGAACCTTGATGCCGGTCCCTCGCGGTTGCCCCGTATGGAGGGAACAGGGGCGGAGCCGTCCGCGTCCGGTGCGGTCACAGACGCCGCCCAACGGGTCGCTTCCCTGGTCGGGCCGCGCCTCGACGCGGCCGTGACGGCGCTCGTGCTCCTCTCGGTCGTCGGCTTCCTGCTGGACGTCCGGTCGCATATGGCCGGCCTCGACTTCGCCGAGGAGGGCTTCGCCACGCCGGAACACACCGTCATTTACGGCGGCGTCGCCCTGGCCGATGTTCTCGTCGTGGTCGTCACGGTCGCACGGGGTCGCGAGTCGGCTGGTTGGGTCGCCGCGGTCCCCGAGGGCTACGGCCTCGGGTTCGTGGGGTTGGGACTGTTCATCCTCGGCGGCCCCGGCGATCTCCTCTGGCACACGACGTTCGGCGCAGAGGCGGACATCGAGGCGCTTGTCAGCCCCACGCACCTCCTCCTGGCGACCGGCGCGGTCCTGTTCGGCACCTCCCCGCTCCGTGC